>NZ_JBPKAQ010000006.1:0-248579 GCF_051216275.1 Halomonas salsilacus | reverse complement strand
TCCACGGCGATCTCGCAGAAGGGGTTCATGGCCATCTTGACGTTGGTGAGGTCAACGTCGGAGTGATCCGGCTTGACCCGGATCTTGACGTTGTAGTCGGTGACGCGCTTCACCGCGACGAGGACTTTCATGGCGTATCTCCTATTAACAGAAGGCCTGGATGCCGGTCTGGGCGCGGCCAAGGATCAGGGCGTGGACGTCATGGGTGCCCTCGTAGGTGTTCACCACCTCGAGGTTGACCAGGTGGCGGGCCACCCCGAACTCGTCGCTGATGCCGTTGCCGCCCAGCATGTCGCGGGCCAGGCGGGCGATATCCAGCGCCTTGCCGCAGCTGTTGCGCTTCATGATCGAGGTAATCTCCACCGCGGCGGTGCCCTCGTCCTTCATGCGGCCCAGGCGCAGGCAGCCCTGCAGGGCCAGGCAGATATCGGTCTGCATGTCGGCCAGCTTCTTCTGGATCAGCTGGTTGGCGGCCAGCGGCCGGCCGAACTGCTGGCGGTCCAGGGTGTACTGGCGGGCGGTGTGCCAGCAGTCCTCGGCGGCGCCCAGCGCCCCCCAGCTGATGCCATAGCGGGCCGAGTTGAGGCAGGTGAAGGGACCCTTGAGGCCGCGCACCTCGGGGAACAGGTTCTCCTCGGGTACGAAGACGCTGTCCATGACGATCTCGCCGGTGATCGAGGCGCGCAGCCCCACCTTGCCGTGGATCGTCGGGGCGGAGAGGCCCTCCCAGCCCTTCTCGAGCACGAAGCCGCGGATGTCGCCCTCGTCGTCCTTGGCCCACACCACGAAGACGTCGGCGATGGGGCTGTTGGTGATCCACATCTTGCTGCCGGTGAGCCGGTAGCCACCCTCGACCTTGCGGGCGCGGGTCACCATGCCGCCGGGGTCGGAGCCGTGGTTGGGCTCGGTCAGGCCGAAGCAGCCGATCCACTCGCCACTGGCGAGCTTGGGCAGGTACTTCTGCTTGGTCGCCTCGCTGCCGAATTCATTGATCGGCACCATCACCAGGGAGGACTGCACGCTCATCATCGAGCGGTAGCCAGAGTCGACGCGCTCGACCTCCCGGGCGATCAGGCCGTAGCAGACGTAGTTGAGGCCGCTGCCGCCATACTGCTCGGGGATGGTGGCGCCGAGCAGGCCGGTGTCGCCCATCTCGCGGAAGATGGTCGGGTCGGTCTGCTCATGGCGGAAGGCCTCCAGCACGCGAGGGGCGAGCTTGTCGGCGGCGAACTGGGCGGCGCTCTGCTGCACCATGCGCTCTTCGTCGGTGAGCTGCTGGTCGAGCAGCAGCGGGTCTTGCCAGTGGAAAGCGGGGTGATGGGACATGTCGAAATCTCCTGTACTTGACGTGTTGGCCTGTCATGACAAGCCCTTTTTATTTTGCCATGCAGAATCTTGTTTCATTTATTTCATGATGCTGAACGCCTGCGACACAGTCAAGCGGCAGTTGCCCTGCTTAAAAGCGTGCTACCAAAAACCACGCCGCCAATAGCGGCGTGGCAAGACAGAGAAAAAGGCCGTTCCAGCGATACCCGATACGCAGCGACGAAACGCCAGTGAACCTGGACAGAATCAGCATCGAGACGGTCATGGGTGATGACATGAGCGCCAGCGTCCAGCCCACCAGCAGGGAAACCGCCAGCACGGGCGGTGTCAGGCCTTCGATGCCCAGGGTGGGCAAAATGCCGGCGAGCAGGGTGACGCTGACGATGGGGTTGATGCCAACCTGAGCCAACAGTGCCACCAGCAGCATGGCGACCACCGCGGTGCCCGCCCCAAGCGATGACAGAAAACCGACGCTATCAGCTAAAGCTGTCCCATCTACCAATCCCACGCAGAGATGCCCTATATAGCCTGCCGCCCCCAGCACCACAATCTCGTTGGACGCCGGCGAAACCAGCCTCGGCAACCCGCGATGCAGGGCAACGGCGGCCGTCGGAATGCCCGCCATACCATGGCGACGAAACTGCCAGCAGAGCCACAGAAAAGCCCCCAGGGGTGCCCCCAGCAGAACTGCGGTGGGCAAGTGCAGGTCGAGCCCCCAGGCGAGCAAGAAGATCAATGCCACGAGCGAGAGCAACACCAGCGAGAAACGAGCCAGAGGCCGCAGCGAGGGAACATCATCTTGCCTGATCTGCTGCAGTTGCGGGCCGGTCACCCGGTCGACTCCCCAGCCGACCAGGAACAGCACCAGCGCCGCACCCAGGGCGTAGGGAGCCAGCTCGATCCAGCGCAGTCCCTCCATGCTGGAGAGCACCACCGCCATGCCGATACCCATGGGCGACACCAGTGGCGCCAGTGCAAAGCCACGCAGCAGCGCCAACATCATGCGACGCTGTCGCGTCTGCTGGACCCACAGACGCCCCTGGGCTGCCGCCAGGGTATTGCTCTTCTCTATCATGGCGGCAAAGAGGTTGAGCACGCCGATATTGAGGATGATGCCGAACAGCGCCGAGCCCAGTGACAGGATCGGGTAACGCCGGCTGGGAGGCTGAAGCAGCATGGCGTTGCCACAGCGCTTCACCAGCCTAGAGCGGTAGGCAGGGAGCCGAAGCAACCCCAACACCATCAGAAAGGTGGCGAAGAAGGCGAAGCGTCCCGCGGCCTCGCGCAGTAATTCCAGTGGAGCGGTGTGTTTCCAAAGCACTGCAAGACTAAGCATGACTGCAGCACCCAACAGGATGCGGGCCATGGTCGACAACCCACGCAGGGTGAGCAGATACCCCCCCAGGGCGACAATCGCCAACCACTGAGCTACTGGACTGATGAACACTAGATCTGCCAGGGTCGCCAGAATCACGACCAGCAGCAGGGAAGCCCTCAGGCGATCCCGACTCACTGGCCCTCTCCCTCCTCGGCCTCGCTTCCACGACGCCGACGAAAAACCCCTTCCCCCATCGCCACGAGGTTGCCTTCGCTGTCGAGTACCTTGCCGCTGGCCATGAAGGTACTGCGCCCTCCTCCTTCCAACCGCCCGATAGCGCATAACGCCTCTCCCTTGGCAGGGGCAACGAAGGTGGTGGTGAGCGACAGCGTCATCGCCTTGCGTAGCCCATCCGGGGCCGCGCAGTGCAGGCCCGAAAAACTCATGGCCACATCCAACAAGGTGCAGAGCACGCCACCATGCACGATCCCGCTGCGATTGAGATGATGAGGCTCGACCCCCAGCTCGAGCGTCACCCGATCCGGCTCCCAGTGGACGACGCGAACTCCCAGGAAGTCCTGAAATCCCACCATCCGCCATGACAACGGCAACGCATCACTCATGACGGTTCCTTCCCTTGTGCCAGGTCGCGGAGCTTTCCCTTGAGGATCTTGCCGCTGGCCGTCGCCGGTAGCGATTCCATCAGGACGATTTGCGTGGGCCGCTTGTAGGGCGCCAGCCGCTCGGCAATGAACGCCCGCAGTGCCGTCTCATCCAGGGCCGCGCCAGGCTCACACTGAACGAAGGCCACCACCTCCTCGTTGCCCAAGACCTGACGCCCCACCACCGCCGACAGCGTCACATCGGGATGTTCGTTGATCACCGCCTCCACATCGGGTGGGTAGATGTTGAACCCGGAGCGAATAATCAGCTCCTTGCTGCGCCCGACGATATAGAGCTGGTCATCCGCATCGAAGCGTGCGATGTCGCCGGTATTAAGCCAGCCATCGTCGGTGAGGCAGGCACGCGTCGCCTCGGGCTGGCGGAAGTAGCCCTTCATCACGTTGGGACCGCGCACCCACAGCTCGCCTACCTCGTCAACGTCGTCGGAGACATCGCCGCTCGCGTCCAATGGCTCGAGGCGATACTCCAGCAGCGGCAGGACGCGCCCCACGGTATTGCTGACGTGGCGATCATCGATACGGGTCTGGCTGATGGTCGGGCTGGCCTCGGTCAGCCCATAGCCGTTGTGCAATGTCTGGCCGAATACCGCCTCGACCCTCCCCTTGATGTCGGCATCCAGGGGCGAGCCACCCGCGGAAATATAGATCAGCGTTGGCGCCTCCAGGGCCTGGCCTCGCTGGCGAAGAAATTCCAGGGTTCTCGCGTACATGGCCGGCACCCCCTGGAGGACGGTGATGCGTTCCTGCTTCAGCGCATCGAGCATCATCGCCGCATCGAAGCGCGGCACCGTGTAAAGACAGGCACCGTTATAGAGCGATCCCATGCAAACGGAAGAGAGCCCGAAGACATGGGACATGGGCAATACCCCATAGACGCGCTGCCCCTCACCGAGATGACGCATGCCACCGGAGATCGAGGCGATATAGAGGATGGCACGGTGAGTGAGCATGACCCCCTTGGGCGTGCCGGTAGTTCCGGAGGTGTAGATCATCGCCGCGACCTGATCGGCGCCACTGGCCGCTACCGGTTCCAGATCGCTGTCGGCCTGAGACCCGACCCTGAGCGCGCCCAGACTGGGATGTACCAGGAGCTCGGCGCCGTGCCGACGACCGTGCGCATCCGCATCGGGTGATGCCTCACTGGTATAGAAGACGCACCGGGGCAGACAATTGTCGCGGATCAGGTCGACTTCCTTGGGGGACAGGCGCGAGTTGACGATGGACACCCAGGCATCGAGTTCGCTGGCCGCCAGCAGCAGCACCACCAGGGCACGGCTGTTCTCGCCGACGGTCATCAGGCGGTCGCCAGGGCGAATCCCCAGCGAGGCCAGCCATTGTCGAGCCTCGTGAATCTCGCGGCCCAGGTCGGCATAGCTCCAGCGGACCTCGCCATCGACCAGAGCCGGCTGGTCGGGAATGCGCCGGGCATTGTCGAGTACCCGGGTACTCAGTCGATCGGGCAGCTCCGCCACCAGCTCACTGGCCAGGCGGCCGAAGATGCGCTCGTCCGGTGCCCGGTGCGTCACGGAAAGGGCCATCAGGACGCCTCCCGCACCATGTTGCGGGCAATCACCAGTTGCTGGATCTGGGTGGTGCCCTCGTAGATGCGGAACAGCCGCACGTCGCGGTAGAAGCGCTCGACGGCGTACTCCGACATGTAGCCCGCTCCACCATGGATCTGAACCGCACGATCGGCGACACGGCCGACCATCTCGGCACAGAACAGCTTGGCGCAGGAGGCCAGGGTCGAGACATCTTCGCCGGTGTCCTTTCGGCGTGCGGCGTCGAGGACCATGGTGCGCCCGGCATAGGCTTCGGTCTTGCTGTCGGCGAGCATCGCCTGGATCAGCTGATGATTGGAGAGCGGCACCCCGAACTGTTGACGTTCCATGGCGTAGCTGAGCGACTCCTCGACCAGCCGATCGGCGACACCGACACAGACGGCGGAGATATGCAGGCGGCCG
Source organism: Halomonas salsilacus (assembly GCF_051216275.1). NCBI lineage: Bacteria > Pseudomonadati > Pseudomonadota > Gammaproteobacteria > Oceanospirillales > Halomonadaceae > Halomonas > Halomonas salsilacus. The sequence continues at coordinate 243,288 of NZ_JBPKAQ010000006.1, read as the reverse complement.
CGATCGAGTACCTTCATCGCTGTCTTGAAGCCCTGCCCTTCGCGGCCCCCGATGATGTTCTCGGCCGGTACCCGGCAGTCGGTAAAGATGATGTCGCAGGTATGGGCGCCCTTCTGACCCATCTTGTTGTCAGCCGGCCCGCGCTCGAGTCCGGGGGTGTCGCCCTCGACGATGAAGGCCGAAATGCCACCGGCCCCTTTCTTCTCGGGATCCGTTCGTGCCATCACGGTAAACAGATCCGCTTCGGGACCATTGGTAATGTAGCGCTTGGTGCCGTTGAGGATGTAGTGATCACCGTCGCGCACCGCCGTGGTGCGCAGACTGGCGGCATCGGAACCGACGTCGGGCTCGGTCAGGCAGAACGAGCTGAGGAGCTCCCCGGTCGCCAGCCGCGGAACGTATCGTGTTTTCTGCTCCGGCGTGCCGTCGATGAGAATGCCCTGGGCGCCGATGCCGTTGTTGGTGCCGAAGACCGAGCGGAAAGCCGGAGACGTCTTGCCGATCTCCATGGCCACCAGCGCCTCTTCCTCCATGGTCAGACCAAGGCCGCCATATTCCTCCGGGATCGACAGGCCAAACAGGCCCATTTCCTTCATCTCCTGGAGAATCTCGGCGGGCACGGCATCCTCTTCGGCCAGACGTGCTTCATTGGGAATCAGGCGTTCCCGAACGAAACGAGAGAGAGTATCGATCAGCTGATCCAGGAGTTCCGGGTCACGAATCATGCAAAAGTCCTCGCAGCAGCGACGGCAGCATGCCCAGACCGGCACCCTGTTCCGCCAATTAACATTCATGTTCGCAAACTAGCTTGTCAGGCACTTTTGCATAGCCTAGGATGGTAGTCAATATTTGGAATCAAATTTCGCCAAGCAAAACAAGAAAGGTATGCATCCCATGTCAACTGCCCCCTCTCATCCCTTCCGCACACTGGGCATCGTCGGCACCGGTGCCATGGGCCGCGGCATTGCTCAGCTGGCCGCCCAGGCAGGTCTCGAGGTCCGTCTATACGATGCTAGCTCCGGGGCAGTCGCCAAGGCCCAGGCCTTCATCGATAACCTCTGGACACGCAACGTCGCCAAGGGCCGGATAGACGCCGACCAGCACACCAAGTATCGCGGGCGCCTTCATGAGGCAGCCACCCTCGATGCACTGGCCGACTGCGATATCGTGGTAGAGGCCATTGTCGAGAAGCTGGAGGCCAAGCAGACCCTGTTCTCCGAACTGGAAGAGCGGCTGGACGAAAAAGCAGTGCTTGCTACCAACACCTCCTCCCTGTCGGTGACCGCCATCGCGTCCACGTGCCGGAACCCCGAACGGGTGATCGGCTTCCACTTCTTCAACCCCGTCCCGCTGATGAAGATCGCCGAGGTGATTCCCGGCGTCCGCACTGCCCCCGAGGTTGTCGAGGCGGTCGAGGCCTTGGGCCAGTCCATGGGGCACTTCACTGCCAGGGCAACCGATACCCCGGGCTTCCTGGTCAATCATGCCGGCCGGGCCTTCGGCACCGAGGCGTTGCGCCTGCTCGGCGAAGGCATCGCCGATATCGCCACCATCGATCGCATCCTGGAAGACCTGGGCGGCTTTCGCATGGGGCCCTTCGCCCTGCTCGACCTCACCGGGCTCGATGTCTCCCACGCGGTGATGGAGTCGATTTACCACCAGTACTATCAGGAACCGCGCTTTCGGCCGTCGCCGATCACCGGCCAGCGCCTCACGGCCGGCCTGCTGGGTCGCAAGAGCGGCCGTGGCTTCTACGCCTATGTCGAGGGCCAGGCGCAGCGCCCCGCCTTGCAGACGCCGCCCACCAGCGCTCCCTTGCCGGTGTGGATCAGTCCTGAAAATGGCGAGACCAGGGCAGCCCTGGCGGCACTGGTCAGCGCTGCTGGCTGGCCCCTTGACCAGGGCGATCGCCCCACCCAGGAATCGCTCTGCCTACTGACGCCCCTCGGCGAGGACACCACCGACTGTGCCCTGCGCCAGGGCCTGGACCCCACCCGCTGCGTGGCGGTGGAAACCCTGAGCGGCCTCGACAAGCATCGTTGCCTGATGGCGAACCCGGCCACCGTCGAGGAGTTCCGCAACGCGGCCTGGGCCCTGCTGAGTCAGGACGGCACCGAAGTGAGCGTACTCAACGACAGCCACGGCTTCGTGCTGCAGCGCGTGATCGCCTGCATCGTCAACGTGGGCGCCGAGATCGCCCAGCAGCGTGTGGCCGACCCGGCCACCATCGACCGAGCCGTGGAACTGGGCCTCGGCTATCCCCGAGGCCCCCTGGCGATGGGCGACCATTATGGCAGCCGGCGCATCCTGACCATTCTTGAAACGCTGCTGGCCGCAACCGGGGACCCCCGCTACCGCCCCAGCCCCTGGCTGCGCCGTCGCGCCCGCCTGGGTCTGCCGCTGACGACCCCCGACCCCTTCTGAGAGGAAATCCCCATGCAAGACGTCTATCTCTACGATGGCATTCGCACCCCTTTCGGCCGCCATGGCGGTGACCTGGCGGCGGTCCGCCCCGATGACCTGCTGGGCCAGGTACTGGCCACTCTGGTCAATCGCAATGACTTTTCCGCAGAGGATTACGAGGAAGTGCTGGCGGGCTGCACCAACCAAGCCGGAGAAGATTCGCGCAACGTGGCCCGCCACGCCGCGCTGCTGGCCGGCCTGCCCATCGAAGTAGCCGGCCAGACGGTCAATCGCCTGTGCGGCAGCGGCCTGGCCGCGGTGATGGACGCAGCCCGCGCGGTCCGCAGCGGTGAAGGCGAGCTGTTCCTGGCCGGTGGCGTGGAATCCATGTCACGCGCCCCCTATGTGCTGGGCAAGGCCGAGACACCCTTCGCCCGCAATCAGCCGATGTTCGACACCGTGATCGGCTCGCGCTTCCCCAATCCGCGTATTGCCCGCGAATTCGGCAGTCACAGCATGCCGGAGACGGCCGATAACATCGCCCACGACCTGGGCATCGATCGCGAGGCGTGTGACAACTTCGCGGCCGCTTCCCAGGCGCGCTACGCCGCCGCCCTGGCCCGCGGCTTCTACGCGGAGGAGCTGCTGCCCATCGAGGTGCCCCAAGGCCGCAAGCAGCCCCCGCGACCGGTCAGTCTCGATGAGCACCCGCGCCCGCAGAGCGACGTCGAGGCCTTGGGCCGCCTCAAGCCGCTGTTCGAGGAGGGGGTGGTGACCGCCGGCAACGCCTCGGGCCTCAACGACGGTGCCGCCGCCCTGATCGTCGGCGGCCGAACCGCCGGCGAGCGGGCCGGCGCGCGCCCCCGCGCGCGCATCCTGGCCGGAGCCGTGGCCGGCGTCGCTCCCCGTGTCATGGGCCTGGGACCGGTGCCCGCCTCTCAAAAGGCCCTCGCGCGGGCCAGGCTGAGCCTGGAACAGATGGACGTGATCGAGATCAATGAGGCGTTTGCCGTCCAGGTGCTGGGCTGTCTGGAGGGCCTCGGACTCTCCGCCGACGACTCGCGGCTCAACGCCAATGGCGGCGCCATCGCCATCGGCCACCCCCTGGGCGCCTCCGGCGCACGACTCGCGATCACTGCGCTGCGCCAGCTGGAAGCGACAGGCGGCCGCTACGCCCTGGTCACCATGTGCATTGGCGTGGGTCAGGGCATCGCCTGCGTGATCGAGCGAATGGAGGGCTGAACCTCGAGGCGGGTCCTGCCCGCCTCGTCGCTCGTGCACCTGCGTACTCCTCGGTTACTGACCGTTGTTACCCTGCTCGAAGGGCATATCGTGCAGGCAGACGATGTTTGTTATGCGACAATAGATTTCAAAATGCACGGCCCTGCCCAGGATAGCTGCCAATGACACAGACGATTCTTCAGGAAGACGAGCCGGAACAGGCCGGCAAGGATCGCAACTTCGTGACGGCTCTAGCTCGTGGTCTGGAGCTACTGCGCGCCTTCGGTGCCGGTGAGGAATACCTCGGTAACGCAGACCTCTCCAGTCGCACCGGCATTCCGCGCCCGACAGTTTCGCGGCTCACCTATACCCTGACCCAGCTCGGCTATCTGCAGCGCAATTCCGACATCGAAAAGTATCGCCTCGGTGCCGGGGTGCTCGCCCTGGGCTATCGCTACCTGGCCAATATGGGCATACGCGACATTGCCCGCCCGCATCTGCAACGCCTCGCCGATGCGACCGACTGCAGCGTCAGCCTGGGCACCGCCGACCGCACCTCGATGATGTACCTGGAGACCTGCCATGGCAACGGCCCCCTGATCATGCGACTCGAGGTGGGATCGCGGCTGCCCATGGCAACATCGGCGATCGGTCGGGCCTGGCTCTGTGGCCTTACCGTCGAGCGACGTCAGCAGGTCATGGAGCAACTCAAGGAGATCCACCAGGGTGACTGGGCCAGGATCGAAGCCGGTATTGAAGAGAGCCTGACCGAATACCGTGACTATGGGTTCTGCCTCTCCGAGGGAGAATGGCAACCGGAGGTCAGCGCCGTGGCTCTGCCCCTCGTACTGGAAGGCGGCGCTGAAGTCATGGCACTCAACTGCGGCGGCTCCAGCCTGAGATTGACCCATGACAAGCTAGTGGAGAGCCTGGGGCCGAGGCTCAAGGCCATAGCCCGCGATATCATCAGCGTGCTGGAACCACCCCAATACAGATAAACGCAAGGCCCCCTCCTTCGAGAAGGACACGTCGCACCATGGCTTCGACCGACGCCTCGCCCGGCCGATTCCACGTAAAGGCCGGTCGACTGCACATCAGCGGTGACTGGGTGCTCGCCCACCATGGCGTGCTCAAGGAGCAGGTCGCCGCCCAACGCTGCGGCGCTGGCGAGTCCTCGGACGACCAGGCGGTGGATCTCTCCGGCCTGACCGGCCTGGACACCGCCGGCGCCCGCCTGCTGGTGGCGCTGCTCGGCGCCGAGCGAATGGAGGACGTGGCCCGCTGGGCGCCGGAGCTGCCCAAGGCGCGCCAGGCGCTGCTCGAGACCGTGGCCCGGGTGCTGCGCGAACCGCTGGAACCGGAGCCGCCTCGCCGGGCACCGCTGACCGACTGGCTGGTCGATGTCGGCGAGCGGGTCGGCGGCCTGTGGCACCAGCAGCGACTGCTGCTGGGTTTCATCGGCCTGACCCTCACCGCCCTGCTTACCACCGTGCTGCGTCCGTGGCGGTGGCGGGTCACCGCGCTGGTGGCTCATGTGCACCAGACCGGCCTCAACGCGGTGCCTATCGTCGCCCTGCTCACCTTCCTGGTGGGCGCCGTGGTGGCCTTTCTGGGCGCCACGGTGCTGCGCGACTTCGGCGCCACCATCTTTACCGTCAACCTGGTGGCCTTCGCCTTCCTGCGCGAGTTCGGGGTGCTGCTGGCCGCCATCCTGCTGGCCGGCCGCACCGCCAGCGCCTTCACCGCTCAGATCGGCGCCATGAAGGCCAACGAGGAGATCGACGCCATCCGCGCCATCGGCCTCGACCCCATGGAGCTGCTGGTGCTGCCGAGGCTGCTGGCAATGATGGTGATCCTGCCGATCCTGACCTTCATCGGCATGCTGTGCGGGATCCTCGGCGGCGCCATGGTGTGCATCTTCATGCTGGATATCTCGGCCACCCAGTTCCTCAGCATCCTGCAGCGCGACATCCCCCTCAACCACTTCCTGGTCGGTCTGGGAAAGGCGCCGATATTTGCCTTCCTGATCGCTGTGATCGGCTGCCTGGAGGGCTTCAAGGTCAGCGGCAGCGCCCAGTCGGTGGGCGAGCACACCACCTCCAGCGTGGTGCAGTCGATCTTCATGGTGATCCTGCTCGACGCCGTGGCTGCGCTGTTCTTCATGGAGATGGGGTGGTGATGGCAGACGCAGGCGTCACGACAGGAACCGAGGTGGCCAAAGACGCAGAGGTCGTCATCAGGGTGCGCGGGCTGTCCAACCGCTTCGGCAGCGTCGTGGTCCACAAGGACCTGGACCTGGACATCCTTCGCGGCGAGATCCTCGGCGTGGTGGGGGGGTCCGGCACCGGCAAGTCGGTGTTGCTGAGGAGCATCGTGGGACTGAAACGCCCCGACGCCGGCAGCGTCGAGATGTTCGGCGAGGACCTCACCGCCCTGACGGCCCGGCGGCGCTCCGAACTGGAGCGTCGCTTCGGCGTGCTCTTTCAGCGCGGCGCGCTGTTCTCGTCTCTGGACCTGCAGGAGAACGTCGCCCTGCCGCTGATGGAGCACGCGGGCCTCACCCGGCGTGACGCCCAGGACCTGGCGCGCATGAAGCTGGCCCTGACCGGGCTGCCGCCCAACGCGGCGCTGATGATGCCCTCGGAGCTCTCCGGCGGCATGATCAAGCGAGCCGCGCTGGCCCGGGCCCTCGCGCTGGACCCGGAGGTGCTGTTCCTGGATGAGCCCACCGCCGGCCTCGACCCCATCGGTGCAGCGGACTTCGACCAGCTGATCATGACCCTGCGTGACGCCCTGGGGCTCAGCGTCTTCCTGGTCACCCACGACCTGGACACCCTCTACACCGCCTGCGACCGGGTCGCCGTGCTCTCACAGCGCCGCGTGCTGATCGCCGACCGCCTGGCCGTGGTCGAGGCCAGCGATGACGCCTGGATCCGCGAATACTTCCACGGCCCGCGCGGCCGCGCGGCCGCCGGCGCCGCAGAGGCCACCGCGCACCCCGCGCCGACCACTCCCCGGGAGAACACCTGATGGAAACCCGCGCCCACCACCTGGTGATCGGCCTGTTCACCGTCATCGCCGTCGTCGCCGCGCTGGGGTTCGCCCTGTGGCTCGGCAAGGCCGCGACGGATCGTGAAATGACCTACTACGAGGTCAGTTTCGACCGCCCAGTGGGCGGACTGGATGTCGGAAACGCCGTGCTGTTCAGCGGCATCCGCGTCGGCGACGTGGCCGACCTGCGCCTCCACCCGGACGACCCGCGCCTGGTCCGCGCGCTGATCCGCATCGACGCCGACATCCCCATCCGCGAGGACACCAGCGCCGGCCTGGCGCTGGCCAATATCACCGGCAGCATGAACATCCAGCTCCAGGGTGGCAGCCCGGAGCGACCCCGCCTGCGGGGCAGCTTCGAGGACCCGCCGCTGATCCTGGCCGAGCCCTCGCCGCTGAGCTCGCTGCTGTCCGACGGCGAGACCCTGGTCACCGGCCTCAACCAGCTGCTGATCAACGCCAACCGCCTGCTCGCCGAGGACAACACCGACCGGGTCGAGCGGATACTGGCCAACCTCGAGCAGCTCAGCGACGAGCTGGCCGCCCGCAGCAGCGAACTCGGTGCCGTGGTCGACATCGCCGACCGCCTGGGCGAGGAAGCCAGCGACCTGCTCCGGGCGCTGGCCAGCCTCAGCCAGAGCGCCGAGACTCTGGTCGACGCCGAAGGGCGCCAGGCCCTGGACAGCGCCGGCCAGGCCATGGGCAGCCTGCAGGGCATGACCCGCCGCCTGGAGACGCTACTCGGCAACAACGAGGAGGCCCTGGGCCGCGGCATGCAGGGGCTGGGCGACCTGGGGCCGATCGTCCGAGAGCTGCGCAACACCCTGGACGCCCTGGGGCGAATCACCCGCCGCCTGGAGGAGAACCCGGCCGACTTCCTGCTGGGTCGCGAACCGATCGAGGAGTTTTCACCATGAGACGCCTGGCCCTGCTGCTCCTGGCGGGCACGCTCGCCGCCTGCACCCTGCTGCCGGAGAGCGAGCCTGCCAGCCTTCACCTGCTGCCCGCAGCCTCGCTGGCGCGCTCAGAAGGGCCACCCCTGGAGGTTCGCTTGCGGGTCGAGACGCCCCAGGCCTCGGCGCTGCTCTCCGGGGCGCGGATCCTGGTGATGCCGGAGCCCAACCGCCTGCAGGCCTATACCGGCGCCCGCTGGAGCGATCGCACCCCACTGCTCCTGCGTGACCGCCTGGTGGAGGGGCTGCGCGACCGGGCACGCCTAAGCGCCCAGGACGACAACAGCCCGCTGGGGGCCGATGTCGCCCTGGTCAGCGACCTGCGCGCCTTCCACAGCGTCTATCCACAGGGGCAGGGACAGGGCTTGCCGGTGGCGGTGATTCGCCTGGACGCCAGCCTGGTGGACGAGAGCGATCGCCGACTGCTTGCCGAGCGACGCTTCGAGATGCGCGAACCCAGCGAGGGAACCGAAGTGACGCAGGTGGTGGAGGCCTTCGGCCGCGCCGCCGACGACCTGACCCGAGCGATCGCCGAGTGGAGCGAGGAGGTGCTTCAGGGGCGCTGACGCCGGGCGGCCAAATGGCGTCATTCCGGCGTGATGCCGTCGATTATTCAGATCAACGATGTTCGGCTATGATGTCGGCACATGACAAGGAACGCAGGCGGCATGGATACGACTTCCCCTCGGCAGAACCTCGGCATCAGCGCCTACCGCTGGCTCAAGCAGGACATCATCCGCGGGGCCTTCCAGCCCGGCGAGAAGTTGCTGATGAGCCGGCTCAAGGAGCGCTACGACCTGGGCGTAGGCCCGCTGCGCGAGGCGCTCTCGCAGCTGGTGGCCGAACGCCTGGTGGTGGCGATCAGCCAGCGCGGCTATCGGGTCGCGCCCATGTCGCTGGCCGAACTGGCCGACCTATATGACGCCCGCGCCGAGCTCGAGGGGCTGGTGCTGAGGCTGGCCATCGAGCGCGGCGACGACGCCTGGGAGGCCGGCGTCCTGGCCCGGGCCCACACTCTCGCCAAGGTGATGGAGGTGAACAGCCCCGACGAGCTGCTCGACGTCTGGGACGCTCGCCACAAGGCCTTCCATACCGCCATCGCCAGTGGCTGTCGCTCACCTCACCTGCTGCAGGTGCGCGAGGGCCTGTTCGATCAGGTGGAACGCTATCGGCACCTGTGGCTGCGCGCGACGGTGTTCTCGGAGCGGGCCCTGGCGCGCAAGCGTGAGGAGCATACCGCCCTGGTGGAAGTGATCCTGGCCCGCGACGTCGAGCGCGCCGCCGAGATGATGCGCGAGCACCTGATGACCCCGGTGCCGATCATCATCGAGGCCATGCAGCGCCAGGGGCTGGCCTGAACTCATGGAATGAGCATCATCCGGCCAGCTTGAGACCCACCAGGCCGGCAAGGATCAGCACCAGGCTGAGCAGGCGCAGCGGCGAGGCGCTGTCGCCGTAGATCAGGATACCGAGCAGCACCGTGCCCACCGCGCCGATGCCCACCCAAACGGCATAGGCCGTGCCCACCGGCAGCACCTTCATCGCCTGAGCCAGCAGGAAGAAGCTGGCCACCATCGCCAGCACGGTCAATACGCTCGGCACGGGACGGGTGAAGCCCGCCGAGGCCTTCAGTCCCAATGCCCAGGCCACCTCGAGAAGACCGGCCACCAACACCAGCACCCACGCCATATCAAAGATTCCAAACGGGTCGGGGCCGTCCCCGCAACGCCAGGCGCGCACCGGGTCGTCCCGGCCACGAAACTCGAGCCGCGCATGCTAGCACCTCGGGCGGGCTTTTCAAGCCAGCCCAGGCTGTCACGCGGGCGTCACCAACCGCTGACAGACTGGCAGGTGACAGAATGTAACAATCGATTTACCCTTGACAGACACCCGCCCGAGGATGGGCATGCTGGAGAAGACGAGATGCCCCACCTGCTGAGATTTTCCCGCGACCTGGAAGCCCGCTTCGATGTCCTCGCCGAGGCCACGGGCCTTGGCAAGACGGAGCTGATCACCCGCTGTGTGGAGGTCGGTGTACAAGCCCTCGAGCACCAACTGCTGGTCGAGCGCGGCGGCGCCCCGCTGGCCGAGCGCAGCATCGACCAGGTGCTTCGGGAAAGCGGCCTGGGCGCCTGAGCCGATCGCGTGACTCGATAGCGTTACCCGATCGCTTGACCCCACAGGCCCGGCCCGCCGTCAAGCTACCCTCTCAGCTAGCGAAGGACGCGCAGAAGCGCCGATGCTCCATCAGCGCCCGCTCGCCGGAAACGGCCACCAGGTGCACCTCCTGGCCCGGCAGGCACTGGGCCAGTCGCGCGGCGGCCAGCGGCGTCAGCGCGCCCAGGCGGGGGTAGCCGCCAATGGTCTGGCGGTCATTGAGCAGCGCGATGGGCTGGCCGTCCGGCGGCACCTGCACCGCCCCCAGCCCGATCCCCTCCGAGACCAGCGAGCCGATCCGGCACTGCAGCCGCGGCCCGATGAGCCGTATGCCCATGCGATCGGCGCGGTCGTCCACCTGCCAGGCCGCGTTGAAGGCCTGGAACAGGCTCTGGCCGGTAAAGTCGCCGACCTGGGCGCCGGGCAGCAGGGAGAGCCTGGCCGTGGCTCGGTAGTCGAGGCGCGCCTCGTCGGGAGGGGCAATGGGTGAGGCGCCAGCGGTCGACGGTTTCCCTACCCCCAGGCGGTCCCCCTCGGCCAACTTGCTGCCGCGCCCATCGAAGCCGCCCAGCCCCTCACGCACCACGCAGGCCACGCTGCCTAGCACCGGCTCGGCGACGAAGCCGCCGGCCACCGCCAGGTAGGCGCGCAGGCCATTGGCGGGGGCGGCAAAGACCAGCCGCTGGCCTTCTCGGCATTGGACGCGTTCCCAGAGCGGCAGCGCCTTGCCCTCGAGGGTGGCGCCCAGGTCGGCGCCGGCCACGGCAAGCGTCAGGTCCCGCTCGGCGACCAGGGTCAGCCCACCGAAGGTGACCTCCAGCGCGGCGGTTCCCCAGGGGTTGCCCGCCAGGCGGTTGGCCCAGGCCCAGCCGTGGAGATCGGCCGGTCCGCCCTGGGTCACGCCCAGACGCCTCACGCCGAAGCGCCCGGCATCTTGCAGCAGCGCCAGGGGGCCGGCGCGTTCGACGCGAACCCCGATAGCGGTCTCTCTTTTCCTAATCGCCCATTTCATCGCCCCGCCTCCATGGGCGTGGTGTCGCCTCCCTGGGCCTCGAAGATCTGCCTATCCACCGGCACGAAGCGCACCCGGTCGCCCACGGAAAGCAGGCTGAAGCCCTCGCGGTCGCGATCGAACAGCCTCGCCGAGGTGCGCCCCAGCAGGTTCCAGCCGCCCGGCGTCACCGCCGGATAGGCCGCCGTCTGCCGCCCGGCGATGGCCACGCTGTTCACCGGCACCCGCTGTCGCGGTGTCGCGAGACGCGGCACCTCCAGGCGCTCGTCCAGCAGCCCCATGAAGGCGAAGCCGGGGGCGAAGCCCAGGGCGAAGACGCGGTAGAGCGTGCCCGCATGGCAGTCGATCACCGCCCCCACCGAGAGCCCCGTGTGCTCGGCGACCCGCGCCAGGTCGGGCCCTACGCTCTGGTCGTACCAGGTGGCCAGCTCACGCACCTCGCCGTCATCGGTCTGCTTATCGGGAGCGAGATCGCCCAGCAGTTCAAGCAGCCGGCGGCGCGCCTCCCCGGGGGAGAGCTTGAGCGGATCGAAGACCACCAGCAGGGTGGTATAGGAGGGCACCAGATCCACCAGGGCCTCGCCGAAGGCCGCCTCGCAGCGCCGAGTCAGGGGGGTGATCCAGGCCAGGTTGGTCTCTTCGATGCGTTCGAACAGACGCACCATCCAGCCATCCAGCCCGGCCGACTCGAGCCTTGGCAGGCGCGCGCCCTCCCCGCTCATGTCGCCGCCCCGAGCGCGTCCAGGGCCTCTCGAATCGCCCTCACCGCAGCGATGGACTCGGGGTTGTCGCCGTGGACGCAGAGGGTGTCGGCGGCCAGCACGAGCTCGCTGCCGTCGCTGGCGGTCAGGGGAATCCCCCGGGCGATGCGCGTCGCCTGGTCGACGATCACCTCCGGGTCGTGATGGACGGCGCCCACCTCGCGGCGTGAGACCAGTCGACCCTCGCCGTCATAGGCGCGGTCGGCGAAGGCCTCGAACCACAGGGTGACGCCCTGCTCGGCCGCAAGCCGGCTCACCACCGCGGTATCCCGGGTGGCCATGGTCATCAGCGGCAGCGACGGGTCGAAGGCCAGGATGGCCCGCATCACCGCCATCATGATCTCCGGGTCGCGGGCCATGTCGTTGTAGAGCGCGCCATGGGGCTTCACATAGCTGACCTCGACCCCCTCCGCCCGACAGATGCCGGCCAGGGCGCCCAGCTGGTAGAGCACCAGGTTCTCGATCTCCTCCGCGGTGCAGGCCAGGTAGCGACGCCCGAAGCCGACCAGGTCGGGGTAGGCGGGGTGGGCGCCCACCCGCACCCCGTGCTTGCGCGCCAGGCGCACCGTCATGCGGATGACGTCGGGGTCGGAGGCGTGAAAGCCGCAGGCGACATTGGCGAGATGGACGTGGGGCATCACCTCGTGATCCATTCCCATCACCCAGGGGCCGAAGCTCTCCCCCATGTCGGCGTTGAGCAGAATAGCTGTCATGAATGACCTCCTTGCAGAACAGGATTGGGAAACGGGGCCGGTCGAATCGCTACCCGACAGCCTAGAAGATGTTCGACCGCTCGTACTGCCTCGGCCACGCCACGTTGCGGGCCTTCAGCGCCTCGGCGGCCCGCAGGGGCCAGACCGGATCGGCCAGCAGGGCGCGCCCGAGGATCACCAGATCGGCCTGGCCATTGGCCAGCACCGATTCGGCGAGGTCGGGGCTATGGATCAGGCACACGGCGCCGGTGGCGATCCCGGATCTGGCGCGCACCGCCTGGGCCAAGGGCACCTGGTAGCCGGGGTGGATGGGGATGGCCTGGCGGGGGTCGTTACCGCCCGAGGAGCAGTCGATCAGATCGACCTGGCCACGCTCCTTGAGCAGCGAGGCCAGTCTAACCGTCTGCACCAGATCCCAGCCCCCCTCGACCCAGTCGGTACAGGAGATACGCAGGAACAGCGGCAGCTCCTCCGGCCACTCCGCCCGGGTCGCCTCGATCGATTCGAGCAGGAAGCGGATGCGCCCCTCGAAGCTGCCGCCATAGGCATCATCGCGCCGATTGCTCAGCGGCGACAGGAACTGGTGGATCAGATAGCCATGGGCACCGTGCAGTTCCAGGGCCTTAAAGCCGGCCTCCCGGGCGCGGCGCACGCTGGCCCCGAGATCAGCGAGAGACTCGCCGATCCGGTCCAGCGACATCGCCTCGGGTGTCGCCCATCCCCGGGCATAGGGGAGTGGCGAGGCCGACACCAGATCTGCCCATCCCCCCTCGGCGGGCGTCAGGGGGCGAGCCCCCTCCCAGGGGCGCCCCACCGACGCCTTGCGCCCGGCGTGGCCCAGCTGAATTCCCGGCACGGCGCCCTGGGCCTCTACGAAGGTGGCGATGCGTGCCAGGCGATCGCGCTGCTCATCGTTCCAGAGCCCTAGGCAGTGCGGGGTGATTCTCCCCCTGGGCTCGATATGCACCGCCTCGGTGAATACCCAACCGGCGCCGCCGGCCGCCCTGGCGCCGAGGTGCATGAAGTGCCAGTCGTTGGAGAACCCATCATCTCCCGAGTACTGGCACATGGGGGAGAGCATGATCCGGTTGCGCGCCTTGACCGAGCGGAACTGCACGGGGCGGAAGAGATGGGGGTCGGGGTCGCGGCGCAGTATCCGACGCTCGTCTTCCCCGCCGGAGCGCGAGTCGATGACGGCGCCGGGCTCTGTCGGGGTCGAGGCGTGATCGGTCATTGGCATGACTCCTTGTTGTCGGATTCCGTGTCAGCGATCGACCGCGCCGTAACGGCTGGCATAGGCACGCCGGAATCGCCGCTGGCTGATCATGAAGAGCGTCGCGCTGACGCTCATGGAGGCCAGCAGCGAAAGCAGGAAGACCGCCATCGGGGGCAGGTGGCCAACCAGGGTGGCGGTCACCACGCCGAAGGCGACCAGGCTCAGCATGCCTTTCTGGGCAATGCTAACGGTGGCACGGGCCACATCGGGCCCGTAGCGCCCATGCAGGGTCCAGCCGATGGTGAAGAGCCCCACCGGGAACCCTACCAGCATGCCGGAGAGCAGCGGCCCCGACTTGACCGCCAGGGTGGTCGCCACGCTCACCAGCACGCCGGCCAGCAGCCCCCTCAGCACCAGGTCGAACCAGCCGGAGCGGGCCACGATGACCGGCTGACGCAGCCGCAGCGCCCGCCTGACCCCCTCGGCCACCAGCAGCATGCCCAGATACATCAGCACCGCGACCCCGACGCCCCCTGGCACCCGCGAGAACAGCAGCGCCGCGGGTACCCAGAAGAGCGTGGCGATGCCCAGGCTGGCCAGGGCACTCAGGCGCCCGGCCGTCACCACGAAGCTGATGCTGAACAGCAGGGTGGCGACCAGGGCGTGCAGGGTCGAGAGGGCCGCGGTCTGGATGAATGCCGTCGAATGCTCCTGAAGCATGAAGAAGTAGCCGGGCCCCAGGATGATGGGGGTCCCGGCGATGATGCCGCCCAGCCGCGGCCCCAGCCTGCCGACCGCCAGGGAGACCCCGATCACCACGGCCGCCGTCGCGACCAGCTTGGCGAACAGGACGATCAGCACCGGACTATCACGCGATCACCGGCAGCGTCTGTACCCGGTAACCATGGGCCAGGGTGCGGCCACGGAGAGGATCCTCGAGTACCATGCAGAAGGCCTCGGCGGCGCGCACGCCCCCGATCACCGGCAGGGTGCCACAGAGCATGACCTGGCCGGGGTCCAGTCGCGTCTGCTCGAGCCCGAATCGCCGCAGCAGCTCGGCTGGCGGCAGCAGCCCGGTCACCCTGCCCTGCTGATAGAGCACCTCCTGCCCATCGATGGTGGCCCAGGAGGACATCGTCAGCTCGTCCCAGTGGTCGATCACCTCCTCGAGGGGCCACACCTGCCGACCCACCGGCTTGGCGCAGACCTGCTTGGAGTGCGCCACCGACCAGGCCTCCGCCTCCCGGTCGGTATGGTCGGAGCCGATGCCCACCAGAGTGCCCTGGGGTGAGCCGATCAGCACCACTTCCACCTCACCGCTGCTCGCATCGCCCAGCACTTGGATGGTGTCGGCGGTGGTCAGCTGGTCGGCGGAGACGCGGTAGAAGAGCGGCGTGCTGGAGGGCGGGGTGACCCCGATCTCCCGAAGCTCCTCGATATGCTCGTCGATGGCGGCCTGCTCGCGGCCGGCCCAGCCGGCGATGATCAGCTCTCGGGTCTCGACCTCCAGGGTCTCGCCGCTGTCCGCCAGTTGAAATGTCGTCATGGGGTGGCTCCTGTCTCTCGGTGTGTTGTGATGTGCCGAGCCGCCTGTCGGAGGGTCTCCTGTCGAGACAGCCCGGAAGAGTGCAACGCTCCTCGCGTCCCGATCACCCCAGCAGGTTCGGCAGGTACATGGCCAGCGCCGGGAAGAGAATCAGCAAGATGGCCATCACGAACATGAAGCCAACATAGGGCATGGCGCCGAGCATCACATCGTTGAAGGAACCGCCCTGTCTCACCCCCTGCACCACATAGAGGTTGAGCCCCACCGGCGGGGTGATCAGCGCCATCTCGATCAGCAGAATCAGCAGGATGCCGAACCACACCGGATCGAACCCCATGCCGATGATGATAGGGGCAACGATCGGGATGGTGATCACCATCAGCGACAACGTCTCGATGAAGAAGCCGAGCACGATGTAGAGCGCGATCACCAGCATCAGCGTGGCATAGGGCCCGAGGCCCGCCGCCTCCAGGAATCCGGTCAGCTCACGGGTCACCCCGGTGGAGGCGAGCACGAAGTTGAGGAAGTAGGAGGCGATGATGATCAGCATGATCATGCCCGTGGTGCGCATTGTGCCATCGAGCGCCTGGACGATGATCGACAGCGACAGCTTGCGCATGAACGCCGCAATCAGCAGCGCCCCGATCACTCCGAGGGAGGCCGCCTCGGTCGGGGTCGCCAGCCCGGCGTAGATCGACCCGACCACCACGCCGAACAGGATCAGCACCGGTACGAGATGCCTGAGGCCTGAAATACGTTCCGACCAGGTGTGCGAACTGCTGGGGCCACCGAGGCTCGGACGCCACATGCAGAGCAACGCGGTGCCCACCATGAACAGCAGGGCCAGCAGCAGACCCGGCACCAGCCCGGCGGCGAAGAGCTTGGGGATCGAAGTCTCGGTCAGGAAACCGTAGACGATCAGGTTGATGGAGGGAGGAATCATGATGCCCAGGGTGCCCCCGGCCGCGATCGATCCGGTGAACAGCTTGGGATCGTAGTTCATCGCCTTGCCCTGAGGGAGCGCCACGGTGCCGATGGTCGCCGCGGTGGCAACGCTGGAACCGGACGTCGCCGAGAACAGCGTCGCCGTGCCGATATTGGCATGCAGCAGACCACCCGGCAGCCAGGAGAGCCAGCTTTCCAGCGCTCGATAGGTGCCCTTGGCGATCCCGGTGCGCACCAGGATTTCACCCAGCAGGATGAACAGGGGAATGGCGATCAGCAGGAAGCTGTCTGACGCCGACCAGATGACATCCCCCATGGCGCGGGAAAGGGGAAAGGGCGAGTAGACTTCATCGAGGAACAGGCCAAGCACGATCAGGGTGGCCGCCACCGGAATGCTCAACACCAGCAGCACGAGCAGGATCAGCAAGGTCGTAAGGATCATGAGGTAGCCTCGTGGTTTTCATCGCTGATCTGCTCATCGAGCGTCGGACTGCCGGCAAGCTGCTGAACGCCTTCCACATCCCCCGCCACGAGCCCCAGCAGGACACGCAGCACCATCAGGCCAACGGCCAGGCTGAACCAGCCAAGGCCGATCACCCACAGGAACTGCGGGATCCATATCGGCGTCCCCAGCGGCGTGTTGGCGGTGGCACCCGCGAGGTAGGAATCCTTGGCGACCTCGAAGGCGGCCCCCGCCACGAGAATGCAGAACCACGCCATGGCCAGCAGGGCGAGCAGGTCCAGCACGCCGCGGACACGAATGGGGAGGTTGAGATAGAGCGCATCGATCCGGATGTGTGCCTTGCGCATCAGGGTGTAGGCAAATGCCCAGCTGGTACTGATCGCCATGACATAGCCGGTCAGTTCGGTGGCATGGACCGCAGAGCGTCCCACCAGCTGGCGCGAGAACACCTCGATGGTGACCAGCACCACGGTCATGAGGATCAACACGCCCCCTGCCCGCGCCATCCATAACGAGCCCACCTGTACGCCGTCGAGCACCCGGTCGAGAGTGGTATTGATGGTTTGCAACATGTCACTCTCCAGGGCGAGGCCGGGCCGCCAGGCAGCCCGGTCGCCAATGGTTGGGCGAACACGGTCCGGTCGAGCAGGGCGTGTCCGTGGCTGCTTACTTGTTCGCGGTCAGGCCCGTTACGGCACCGATGGTCTCGTTCCAGCGATCCACCCACTCCTGGTCTACGCGGTTGGCCCAGTTGGGCAGCAGGGTTTCCTCGAGATGACGCGTCGCCTCGGTGTAGTCCTCATCCGTTGCCTCGACCAGCACCATGCTGCCGGGGTCGCCTCGGGTGCACTCCCCTTCACCGGTCAGGCAGGCGATGCCCTCGCGGGTCTCCTCCACGGCGGATTCCCACACCGGATTCTCGTAGTTGTCGCGAATCTCGGCGGTCAGCCACTCCTGGGTCTCGGCGGACAGGGAGTCCCACTTGTTGCCGTTCATGGCCGTGACCACATGGTCCCAGCCGCCCACGGGCAGCGGATAGAGATGGGTGGATACCTCATACCAGCCGGAGCTGTAACCTGAAAGCGACCCCGTTACGGCGCAGTCGATGACCCCACGCTGAAGCGCACCGGGCACCTCGCTGAAGTTCAGCGTGATCCCCTCGGCGCCCAGCGCCTCGAGGAACTCGGCGGTGGTCCTGCCGCTGGCGCGCACCTTCTTGCCGGCCAGGTCGCCGAGTCCATCGATGGCGACGTTGCAGAAGACCATCTGCGACGGATAGGGAACCACGGCAAGCAGGTGCGCATCGCGATAGCGCTTGGCGAAGGCATCGGCCAGTACCGGACGGTAGGCATCGGCTACCTCTCGCGCCGTCTCGACGTCCGGCGCGATCATCGGCATGTCCAGGCCCTCCAGCTCCGGCGCATCCTGCACGGCATAGTTGATAACCGTAGAGGCCACCTCGATCACATCGCGACTCATCAGGCGGTATACCTCACCGCCCCCCAAGCCCATCTGATCGAAGGTGGTAACACTGGTCGTGATCCGCCCCCCCGAGGCCTCGGGCAGGTGACGCTCCCAGAAGGGACGCTCGAAGTTTTGGTAGAGCGACAGGCTACTCCAGCTGCCAACGTAGGCGATACTGGTCTCGTCCAGCTCCTGTGCCGGGGCCTGGGAAGCGGCCACCAGCATGCCGGCAGCCACAGCAGTCACAAGGCGTTTGGTTGTCATCATGGGAGGTACCTCTGTTGGAGTTGTTGGTTTTCCAGGGGTTACAGCAGTGCCAGGCGGCTGTCGGGAATATCCGTGATCAGCATATGACCCGGACTGTGGGTGATGGCGAACGTGATGCCGGACTCGATCAGGACCTGCTGGGGCGTCACCCCGCAGGCCCAGAACACCGGAATCTCGTCCTCGCCAACCGTCACCGCCTCGCCGTAGTCGGGTATGCGGAGGTCCTTGATCCCGATCAGTGCAGGATCGCCCAGGTGCACCGGCGCACCGTGCGCCTGGGGATAGCGGGTGGTGATCTGGATGGACCGGATGGCATCGGCCGCCCGGTAGGGGCGCATGGAGACCACCAGCCGACCGCCGAAGCCCCCTGCCGACGTCAGCGGCACGGAGGTGTTGTACATCGGAACATTGCGTCCCTCATCGATGTGACGCACCGGAAGACCATCCAGCGCCAGCGCATGCTCGAAGGTGAAGGAACAGCCCAGCGCAAAGGTCACCAGATCATCACGCCAGATGTCCGAGACGTCATGCACCGTTTCGTCGAGGCGACCGTCGCGATAGATACAGTAGGCGGGAACGTCACGGGCGATATCCAGATCCTCCCCCAGGACGTGACAGCCGCGCTCGCCTGGTTCGCTGACGGCCAGCAAGGGGCAAGGCTTGGGATTGGACTGGCAGAAGCGAAGGAACCCGTTGGCCTGGGGCTCGGGAAGGATCACCAGATTGACCTGGACGTATCCCTTGGCGAGCCCGGCGGTCGGCCCGACGAGGGTGCCGTGGCGGGCGGCGAGACGGACGGCTCGCGGACCGTCATCGCCATGGGGGAGTGTTGTTGGGGTCATTGTTATGCCTCTCCATGCGGTCATGACAAGATAGGGCAGAACAATTGATCACATCAAATCGATAATTAAGATCACTTTTGATCAACAAAGCTGATCAGCCTGCTGCCAACCGTGGGTCCCGTCCCCTTCCGCCACCGTGGCAAGCGCCAGCTCGGCCACTGCGCGGACCACGCCGGCGCCGGGTGAGGCGCTGTAGGCCGTGCTGAACACCAGGTCCGGGAGAGCGGCCTCGACCTGGAACTCCCGAAGCACCCCGGTGGCGAGCTCCCGGGTGAGTATCTCGCGCGGCAGGGCACTGATGCCGAGGCCATCCACCGTCATCCTGATGATGGTCGAGAGCGACGAGCTCGAGTGGATCTGCGTGGGGTGGTTCGTGGGGGTCACGAGGGAGCGGATATTGGCATAGGGCTCGCTGCGCCGCGGATAGGTGATGATCGGGATCCTGGACAGGTTCGCCAGGCTGATCGGCTCCGCCGGCAGGGCGATCATCGGGCTGGTCACCCAGACCAGGGAGTACCGGCAGAAGGGACGGCTGACGAAATCGGGCTGGTTGACCTCACCGATCAGGAAGGCGATATCGATCTCCCGGCTGGTAAGCTTATCGGCCAGGTTGACGGAGATGTCCACATCCAGCTCGAGGTTGATGGCCGGGTATGCCTCGCTGATCTTCTCGATCAGTCGCGGCAGCCAGGTGTAGGCGATGGTCTCCGAGACGCCCAGGCGGATGGTGCCGTGGATGGCATCGGGCCTCGCGACAGTTTCCAGGAGCTCGGAGTGCAACTGGAGGATCTTCTCCGCATAGACCAGCAGCTGGCGGCCCTTGGCCGTCAGGACCGCCTTCCTGCCCGTGCGATCGAACAGTTCGGTGCGCAGCTCATCTTCCAGGCTGCAAATCCTGGCGGAGATGGTGGGCTGGGAGGCATAGAGCCGCTTGGCGGTGGCCCGGAAGCTGCCCAGCCGGGCGATCCACACGAAGGTTTCCAGCGTCCTGATGTTCATCGGACTCCTCCTCGACCCGCGAAATCACGGTGACGGCGAGCTTCACCGGCAGGGCATATCGATCACGGATACCGTCGCATTGATAGGAGAAACGTATCACATCCGGTGCCGAACGACGGGCACCGTTTAGAGATTGTCGAAACGCCGGCCGGCCGGCCGGCCGGGCAGCTGCTAGGCTTCGGAGTGTTCCGACACCCGCCACAGGCATTCCACAAGAGGTCCTCGTGATGAGTCCATGTCGCTTCAAGCCGCTGCTGATCCCCCTCTCCGTGCTGGCCATTGCTGCTACCGCCCAGGCCGCCGAATGGAATATGGCCACGCCCTACGGGGACGCCAGCTTCCACACCCAGAACGTCAAGCAGTTTGCCGAGGACGTAGCCGAGGCCACCGACGGAGAACTGCGTATCAACGTCCACAGCGGGGGCTCGCTGGTGGCCCACGGCGAGATCAAACCGTCGGTGCGCCGCGGCACCATCGAGGGGGGCGAGATCTTCCTGTCGATCCTATCCAACGAAGATCCGATCTTCGAGATCGATACCCTGCCCGGCGTGGCCGGCAGCTACGAGGAGGCCATGGCGCTGTGGGAGACCACGCGGCCGATGATCGGCGAGCTGTTCGCGGCGGAGGGCCTGATGCCCCTCTATGCGGTGGCCTGGCCGGCCCAAGGCCTGTACACCCGCACGGAGATCGCCGACCCCGAGCAGTTCGAGGGCCTACGCGTGCGGGCGCCCAACATCAACACCCAGCGCTTCGTGCAGAATCTGGGTGGCAGCCCCACTGAGACCGAGGAGTCGGACATCCCCACCGCCTTCAGCACCGGCCGGGTGGACGCCATGATTACCTCCAGCGCCACCGGCAACGCCATGACCGCCTGGGACTACCTCTCCTTCTACACCGACGCCAATCTGTGGCTGCCCAAGAACATCGTCTTCATCAACCAGCGCGCCTTCGACCGCCTGGGTGAGGCCACACAGGAGGCCCTGCTGGAGGCGGCGGGACGCGCTGAGGAGAGAGGCTGGCAGATGAGCCGTGACAACAACGAGACCAGCCTTGCGGCCCTGCAGGACAACGGCGTCTCGGTAGTGGCACCCAACGAAGCGGTCGCCGAGGCCCTGCAGGCGGCCGGCGACCGGCTCTTCACCGACTGGCAGGAACGCGCCAGCGAGGAGGCGCTGGAACTGCTCGAGGTCTACCGCGCCGAGTTGGAGGAGTGAGCAATGCGCCCGCGATGAAGCCGTCACGAGCAAGAGCGACGTGAGCCCCGGCCGTCTCGGCGACGCTTCGCCGCGGCGGCCCGACAGGAGCCTGCCATGACCTTCAAGTTTGCGCTGCTCTATCGCCTGGGCGCCTGGGGGGCTGCCGCCTGCATGGTGACGATCTGCACCCTGGTGGCCCTGCAGGTGACCTTCCGGTTGCTGGATGCCCTGCTGATCCTGGTCGGATCGCGCCGGCTCGGCCTCGGTATCACCGGCGTCTCGGAAATCGCCGCCTACCTGCTGGTGGGGGCGACCTTCCTGGGGCTCGCCTACACCTTCGTCCATCACGCCCATATCCGGGTGACCCTGCTCATCTCTCGACTACCCTCCCGGATCCGGGTCTGGTTCGAGGTAGCCTGCCTGATCGTGGCACTGGCCATCAGCCTGCTGCTGGGATACGGCCTCATCGAACTGGCCCGCGAGAGCCTGCAGTACGGGGACGTCTCCTCGGGGTTCCTGTCGATTCCACTGTGGATTCCCCAGACCGTGCTGGCAACCGGTGTCGGGCTGCTCTGCCTGGCATTGGCCGAGGCCTTGGTGATCACGCTGCGCATCGCGGCCCGGGACCCCGACAGCTTCCGCGAGTTCACCGCCGGCGACGACAGCGACCTGCCGTGAACCCAGCCCAACCGGAGTCACCACCGTGCTGATCCTCAGCCTGGCCAGCATTGTCACCCTGGCGATTCTCCTCGGCAGCGGCGTCTGGATCGCCTTCGCCCTGATCGGCACCGCCTGGGTCGCCCTGGCCTTCTTCACCCCCTTCGCCCCCGGCCCCATCCTGGCCTCGGACTTCTGGGGGGCCAGCTACGGTTGGGATCTGACCGCCCTGCCGATGTTCATCTGGATGGGCGAGATTCTGTTCCGCTCGGGGCTGGCCGACAACATGTTCCGCGGCCTGTCGCCCTGGCTGAACCGCCTGCCCGGCCGGCTGCTGCACACCAACATCATCGGCAGCGGCATGTTCGCCGCCGTCTGCGGCTCGTCGGCGGCGACCTGCGCCACGGTCGGCAAGATGACGCTGCCGGAGCTGGAGCGACGCGGCTACGACCCGCAGATGGCCATCGGCACCCTGGCCAGCGCCTCCACCCTGGGGCTCCTGATCCCCCCCTCGATCGTGCTGATCGTCTACGGGGTGGTCACCGAGCAGTCCATCTCCCGGCTGTTCATGGCCGGCGTCGGCCCTGGGCTGATGATCCTCGGGCTCTTCATGAGCTACCTGATCCTCTGGGCACTACTCAAGGGCAACCGCCAGGGGCTGACCGGTGAGGACGAATCCTCGTTGCCGCTGGCCCAGAAGCTGCGTCAGACCTGGTCGCTGCTGCCCATCCTTGCGCTGATCGGTGGGATCATCTTCAGCATCTATGGCGGATTGGCTTCACCCACCGAGGCGGCGGCCGTGGGCGTGGTGCTGTCGATGCTGATCGCTCGCATGAACGGGCACTTCGGGAAGGCCATCTTCCTGGACTCGCTGTTCGCCGCCATCCGCACCGCCTGCATGATCGCCTTCATCATTGCCGGCGCATCATTCCTCACCTCCGCGATGGGCTTCACCCAGGTGCCCATGCAGCTCGCCCGGGCCATCGGCGAGATGGGGCTCTCACCCACCCTGCTGCTGGTGGCGCTGACCCTGCTGCTGCTGATCATGGGCTGCTTCCTGGACGGGATCTCCTTGATCCTGCTGGTTACGGCGATCATCATGCCGGTGATCAGCGCCGCCGGCTTCGACCTGATCTGGTTCGGTATCTACCTGGTGATCGTGGTGGAGATGTCCCAGATCACCCCGCCGGTGGGCTTCAACCTGTTCGTGATCCAGGGACTGACGGGCAAGGACATCCTGACCATCACCCGGGCCACCCTGCCCTTCTTCCTGCTGATGCTGCTGGCCATCGCCCTGATGCACCTGTTCCCGGAGATCGCCCTCTACCTGCCCGAGGCCATGAATCGCTGAAACGGGGGCATTCGCGTGGGTGTCATTTGCTGGCCGCCCCATGCCCCGATTCCCCCTCGGACTCTCTTCCAGACTCTCGCCCAGATGCATGCAGGACAGCACGCGGGTCGCGGGGGTAGAACCGCTCCGGCTGACGCTCCACGTGGGGGAAGAAGCGGGTGTCCTTGTAGGGCATCTTCATGAACCCGGAGACGCCGAGCCCCTCGATCTGGCCGACGGCGTCGAGGATCTCCTCCAGGCGGCAGCGGAAGTCCCCCTCCCGGGAGGGGTCCAGCAGGCGATAGTAGCTGTGGATCTTGAGGTGCTGGGGGAGCGCCTCGAAGATGATCATCCCCGTGTGGTGGATCTCGTTGAGCGCCTCCAGCGAGGTGATGATCGCCTCCGGCAGCACCAGGAACTCCTCCGGGTCGGGGCCATCCTCGAAGTAGCTGTGCAGCCGGCTGCGGTCTTCCAGCTCCGGCATCGCGCTGACCTCGTAGGCCAGGCGCATGCCGGGGTCGACCTGGAAGGACTGCTCCGGCTCCTCGCGATCCAGGTGCAGGGTGTCGCGGGCGTTGAACAGGCAGCTCTTGAAGATGCCCTGGCGGTAGATCGCCCGGGCCAGGTGGACCATGTTGTTAACCGCGGCGATGAAGGCCGGGCGTCGCTCGGCGTCGTGCAGGTTGAGCGAGGTATCGATATAGACGCCGTCGGCCTCCCAGCGCACCGCCAGGCCGCCCACCACCGGATAGCGCCCCAGTCGGCTTACCGCCGCCAGGAAGGCCTTCTCGGTCTCGCCCATGCCCTGCATGAAGTTCTTGTAGTAGCGATCGAGTTGGACGTCATTGACGTCGCTGAGGGTCTCGGGCGCCCCCTCCTCGCGCAGGAAGGCCTTGCGCGAACTGTAGACCACGGTATCGATCTCGCGCTCGGCCGGACGCACCCACACCGGCACCAGCGCCTGGGGCGACGGCTCGGGCAGGTCGAGCATCACCAGCCGGGCGAGGCGCGGCATTTCGCGGAGGAAGTGGTCGCCGGCTTTCATGCGCAGGCGCGGGTCGGGGTCCAGCATGCCGTCGAGCATGCGCGCGAACTCCACCGGCAGACCCAGGGAAATGGCGGGAATCGCCCGGTGGCCGAAACGACAGGACTGCGCCGAGGCCAGCGCATAGAGGGTTCCGGCGGCCCCCTGCTCGTCGAAGCGCGGCGAGGAGAGCGCGCCATTGAGCTGCTCCTCGCCGATAAAATAAACGTCGCCCAGGCGAGCGTTGGTCTGCTGGAGGTTGTCGGACATCAGCTCCATGACGTTGGCCGCCACAAACTGCTGGTTGGCGTCGAGCTGGGCGAAGACCGAGGAACCCCAGTCGATCAGGGCGATGGCCTCGGTCTCACCGTCGAACACCAGGTTGGAGGGCTTGATGTCGCCGTGGACGATGGGCCGTCCCGCCGGACCGGATTCCCGGCGCAACGCGCCCAGGATATCGGCCAGTTGGCCAGCGATATGCACCACCAGGCGCGGCGACAGGCGCCCCTCGCGCAGCGACACCTCCTCGAGGTTGAGGCCGGGGGCACGCTGCATCACCAGGATCGACTGGTTGCGCACCCGCTGGTAGGCGATCAGCCTGGGCACCCGAGGGTGATCCACCTGCTCCAGCATGAAGGCCTCCTCCTCGAGGCGGTCCTGCAGGTGCTGGGGCAAGTTGATCCGGGTGAACTTGAAGACGTACTGGTCACCCAAGGCGGTTACGCCCGCGAAGACGAACCCGTAGGCGCCCTTGCCAATCAGCGCAATCCCCCGGTAGCCCAGCTGCTCGAGCTGGGCCTGGCACAGCGCCACCCACGCCTTGAGCTTGCGGGCGTCGTCGTGGCTGAGCAGGTAGATCGACTGCTCTTCCGGGATATAGAACTGCTGCAGGGGCGCCTGGGTCATTGCACTGTCCCGATGAGGGCCATCAGCTCAGGTGAAGTAGCATCGTCTCGGGCGCCTCCAGGTAGCCCTTCCAGGCGTTGCAGAAGCGCGCGATGGTGCCGCCATCGATGATGCGGTGATCGCCGGCCCAGGTGACCGTCATGATCGCCCGCTTCACCACGCACTCCTGGGCGTCGAACCGCGGCAGCCACTGGGTCTTGCCGATGGCCACGATCGCCACCTCCGGGACGTTGATGATCGGCGCCGCGTAGGTTCCACCCAGCGCCCCGATGTTAGAGATGCTGATGGTGCCGCCCTTGAGATCTTCCTGGCTCACCCTGCCGGCTCGGGCCGCCTCGGTGAGGCGCGCCACCTCGGCAGCCACTGACAGCAGGCTGCGCCGCTCGACGCCCTTGACGTTGGGCACCAGCAGGCCGGCGCGGCTGTCCACCGCCATGCCCACATTCACCGACGGCAGATAGTGGATCTCGCTGGCATCGTCATTGAGCCGGGCATTGACCACCGGCGCCTCGCGTACCGCCAGCGCCATCGCCTTCATGAAGAAGGGCATCAGCGTGAGCCGGGTCTCCTCGGCCGCCGCCAGCGGCTTCAACCGCTCGCGCAGCGCCAGCAGCTCGGTCACGTCGATCTCCTCGCCGTACTGGAAGTGCGGGACGGTGCTCGCTGCCTCGACCATGCGCTTCGCCATGACGGCGCGCACGCCGCGCAGGGGCTCGATGCGCACCTCGCCGCTGGCGGGTTCGGCGGGCGGCCGGCCGGCGGCGACCGCCTCGCCGGCACCGCGATCCTCATCTCTTTCCTGCCGGGAGTCTTCCGACTCGAGATAGCCCAGCACGTCCTCCTTGAGCACCCGCCCCTGGCGACCGGAACCCGGCACCGCCTCAAGGGGGAGGTCGTGCTCGCGCAGCAGGCGACGCACCGCCGGGGCGGCCGGGATCCGTCCATAGGGGCCGCGCCCCGGCTCGTCTCCCGCGCTTTCCATGTTCTCGGGCGCCGCGCCCCTATGGGCCGCGGCCTGGGGGGCGTCACCCTCGGAGGGCCGGGGCGCGCCCCTCTCATCGGACGTTGCCGGCTCGTCAGGCGTCGAGGCCAGCGCATCCACCGACTCGGCCTCGCCTTCGGCCACATAGCCGAACAGCGGCGCATGAACCTTGGCGATCTCGCCCTTCTTCACGTAGAGCCGGGTCACTCGTCCCGCCTCCGGGGCGGTGATCTCCACCAGCGCCTTGTCGGTCATCACCTCGACCACCGGCTGGTCCTCCTCGATCACGTCGCCCTCGGCCACATGCCACTCCACCACCTCGCACTCCACGATACCTTCGCCGATATCGGGCAGCATGAAATCGCTCATTGTCTCGCTCCAGTCCAGGCTCGCTCGAGCCGACTATCGGGAATCAGAAGGCCACGGAGGCCTTGATCGCTTCGAAGATCTTCAGGTGATCCGGCAGATACTCCTTCTCCAGGGTCAGCGGGAAGGGGGTATCCAGGCCGGTCACCCGGGCGATGGGCGATTCCAGATACAGGAAGCAGCGCTCCTGGAGGGTGGCGGCGATCTCTCCGGCGAAGCCGCCGGTGAGTGGCGCCTCGTGGGTGATCAGCAGGCGCCCGGTCTTGAGCACCGACTCCACCACGCTGTCCTCGTCCCAGGGCAGGATGGAGCGCAGGTCGATCACCTCACAGGAGATCCCCTCCTTCTCGGCCAGCTCCACGGCGCGCTCGATCACCTCCATCTGGGCGCCCCAGCCGAGCACGGTGATGTCGCTGCCCTCGCGGGTCACCTCGGCCTCGCCGATGGGCAGTTGGTAGTCCGCCTCGGGCACCTCGCCGGTGGAGGCGCGATAGAGGCGCTTGGGCTCGAAAAACAGCACCGGGTCCGGGTCGCGGATCGCCGCCAGCAGCAAGCCCTTGGCCTGGTAGGGATTTCGCGGCACTACGACCTTGAGGCCCGGCGTATGGGCGAAGTAGGCTTCCGGCGACTGGGAGTGATAGTGGCCGCCGGCGATGCCACCGCCGTAGGGGGCGCGGATGGTCAGGCCGCCGACGTTGAACAGGTCGCCGGAACGGTAGCGGTACTTGGCCGTCTCGTTGACGATCTGGTCGAACGCCGGAAAGATGTAATCGGCGAACTGGATCTCCGCCACCGGCACCGAGCCCTGGGCCGCCAGGCCATTGGCGAAGCCGATGATGCCCTGCTCCACCAGCGGCGTGTTGAAGCAGCGGGCGCGGCCGTACTTCTCCTGGAGGTGGCTGGTGGCGCGGAAGACCCCACCGAAGAAGCCCACGTCCTCACCGAAGCAGATAACCTTCTCGTCCTCGGCCATGGCGATGTCGAGGGCGTTGTTGATGGCCTGCAGCATGTTCATGGTCGGCATGTCACGCCCCTCCCTTGGCATCGAGGCTGGCACTCACGTCCGGGTCCAGGGAGCGAGCCCCCTTCGGATAGGCGTCCGGGTACTTGCGGATATGGGTCTTGAGGCCATCGAGCTGGCGCTGCAGCGCCGGGGTCACATCTGCATAGACGTCAGTAACCAGGCTGTCGAGCGGGGGCGGGGGGCGCTTCTCGGCGCGCTTCATGGTCTCCAGCACCTCGCGGCGCAGCGACTCCTGAAGGGCCTTCTCCTCATCGTCGCTCCACCACTCACGGGCCAGCAGCCAGTTCTGCATGCGCAGGAGGGGGTCCTTGTCGCGCCAGGCCTCCTCCTCCTTCTTGGAGCGGTAGCCGGAGGGATCATCCGAGGAGGAGTGGGCCGCCAGGCGGTAGGTCATCGCCTCGATCAGCACCGGCTGGTTCTCCTCCACGGCAATGCGGCGCGCCCTGCGGGTGGCCGCCAGAACCGCGAGGATGTCATTGCCGTCCACCCTGATCACGTGCATGCGGTAGCCGAAGGCCCGCGGTGCCACGCCATCGGCGGCGAACTGCTCGATGGAGGGGGTGGAGATCGCATAGCCGTTGTTGCGGCAGAAGAAGATCACCGGCACCTCGTGCACCGCCGCCATGTTGAGAGCGGCGTGGAAGTCGCCCTCGGAGGCCGCTCCCTCGCCGAAGAAGACCAGGGTGCAGTGTCCCTCTCCCGCCAGTTTCTGGCCATAGGCATAGCCGGCGGCCTGGGGGATCTGGGTCGCCAGGGGCGAGGAGATGGTCATGTAGTGCAGCTTGCGCGAGCCATAGTGGATCGGCATCTGGCGGCCCTTGCCGTAGTCGAGCTCGTTGCCGAACAGCTGGTTCATGAACTCGTCATAGCTGAAGCCGCGATAGACCAGCGCCCCCTGCTCGCGGTACTGGGACATGATCATGTCAGCGTCGTCGAGCGCCGCCGCCGCGCCGATCACCGCGGCCTCCTCGCCGGTGCACTGCATGTAGAAGGAGAGCCGCCCCTGGCGCTGGGCCGCCATCATGCGCTCATCCAGCACCCGGGTCGCCACCATGGTGCGATAGATCCTGAGCGCCTGCTCGCGCTCGAGCTCGGGTGCCTCGCCCCCCTCATGGAGGGTGCCGTCCTGCCGGAGCAGGCGAAAGGTGGGAATCGAAAACTCGTCGCCGCGAAGGAAATCGGGCGTATGGCTATCTGTTGTCGTTGTCATCTCGGTGTCCTCCACCCCTTTTGAGGGCAGTGTTGTTGCTCGCCTCGACCTACGCCAGAAGGATTGCCCCTGGCGGGTCAACGCAACCCAAGCTGACGTTAACGTAAAATGCGAAACGGTGCACGCATCTTGCTGCCAGAATCCACCGAGCCAGTAGTTCTTTCTGCCATTACCCGGAAGCGGCCGGTATCCAGCGGCGCTGGAGGCGTTCGAAGGCGCTGTCCACGGCCAGCGCCAGCAGGCCGATCAACAGTGCGCCCTGCAGCAGATAGGCGGTATTGCCGTTGACGATGCCGGAAATGATCGGCGCGCCGAGGTTGCTGGCCCCGACCGTGGCCCCCAACGCCGCAGTGGCGATGTTGACGGTGACCGAGGTGCGGATGCCGGCCAGGATCACCGGCATGGCCAGCGGCAGCTCCACCTGCCATAGCCGCTGGGAGTCGCTCATGCCCATGCCGCGGGCAGACTCCATGACGCCGGGCGCGATCCCGGAGAGCCCCGCCAGGGTGTTGCGCACAATGGGCAGCAGGCCGTAGAGCAGCAGCGCCACGATGATCGGCCAGGTGCCGAACCCCAGCACCGGCACCGCCAGGGCCAGCACCGCCACCGGCGGGAAGGTCTGCCCCATGGAGGCAAACTGGGCCACCAGCGGCAGGAAGTCCCGCCCCGCCTCCCGCGTCACCGCCACTGCCGCGGCCACCCCCAGCAGGATGGCCAGCAGTGAGGCCACGGCCACCACCAGCAGGTGGCGACCCAGCAGCAGCAGGAAATCGGCGTGGGGGTAGATCACCTGGCGGGTGCCGGGTTCGATCCGGCGGAACAGCGGTTCGAGCCAGGCCATGCCGAGCGTGAGGGCCAGCAGCAGGACGCACCAGATCAGCGGCCCCCGCCAGGTGCGCCAGGCGGCCGAGATCGACGCCCGCTGCGATCTCGGCTCAATCATCGCGCCGGGCCCCGACAAGGCGGCGCAGGGAGAGCTCCCCCACCGCCATGTCGTCGTCGTCCACCACGGCGAGCCGGTCGGCGTGTTCACGGAACATCACCGCCAGCGCCTGGCGCAGGGTAGCGTCGCGATGGACGCGGGCCCGGGGCAGCAGCCGCGGCGACAGGGGCTGCATCCGCTCTGCGACGCGAAGAAGGGTGGTCTCCTTGAGGCCACGGTCGTTGCCGCCCAGCAGCGAGGCCACGAAATCGTCGGCGGGTTCGCGCAGCAGCTCGAGCGGCGTACCCTGCTGCACGATGCGCCCGGCGCGCATCACCACCAGCCGATCGGCCAGGGCCAGCGCCTCGTCCATGTCGTGGGTCACGAAGACGATGGTCTTGTGCAGGCGCGACTGCAGCTCTCGCAGCTCTATCTGCAGCGACTCGCGAGTGATGGGGTCCAGGGCGCCGAAGGGTTCGTCCATCAGCAGGATGTCGGGGTCCGCTGCCAGCGCCCGGGCCACGCCGACCCGCTGGGCCTGGCCGCCGGAGAGCTGGTGGGGATACTTGCCGGCGAACTGCTCAGGCGGCAAGCCCAGCAGGGCCATCAGCTCCTCGACCCGCGCTTCGACCTTGGCCCTGGGCCACTTGAGCAGGCGTGGCACCAGGCCGATGTTGCGCGCCACCGTCCAGTGGGGAAAGAGCCCGGTGCTCTGGATCACGTAGCCGATGCGCCGTCGCAGGACCTGCTCGTCGAACTCCCGCACCTGGCGCCCTTCCAGGTGGATCTCGCCCTCGCTGTGCTCGATCAGCCGGTTGATCATGCGCAGGGTCGTAGACTTGCCGCAGCCGGAGGTACCTACCAGGGCGCACAGCTCGCCGCGCTCGACGCGCAGGGAAATGGCGTCCACGGCGGTCTCGCTGCCGAAACGCTTGGTGACGCCGATCAGTTCGATCATGGGCTGGCTCCGTCCGGGCGTCGGGGGTCCAGGCGGCGCGTCAGGGCGCCCAGCAGGGAATCAACCGCCAGCGCCATGGCCAGGATCGGCAGCGCACCGAGCAGCACCAGGTCCATGGCGGCCTGACCCAGCCCCTGGAAGATGAAGGTTCCCAGGCCACCGGCCCCGATCAGCGCGGCTACTGCGGTCAAGCCGATCGCCTGCACCGTGGTGATGCGCACGCCCTCGAGCACCACCGGCAGGGCCAGAGGCAGGCGTACCTGCAGGAACACCTGGCCACGGCTCATGCCCATGCCCCGCGCCGACTCCAGCACACCGGCATCCACCCCGGAGAGGGCCACGAAGGTGTTGCGCACCATGGGCAGCAGGCTGTAGCCAAGCAGGGCCAGGAAGGCGGGCGCCCAGCCGATGCCGCGCACGCCCAGCGCATGCACCCAGCCCACGTTAGCCGCGAGCCACGCCAGCGGCGCCAGCAGCAGGCCGAACAGTGCCAGGCTGGGAATGGTCTGCAGGAAGTTGAGCACCCCGAAGCCGACCCTCTCCACGCCGGTGTGTCGGCGCATGGCCAGGGCGATGCCGGTGCCCAGCAACAGGCTGGCGCCAACCGCACCGCCGACCAGCATCAGGTGGTCGACCACCGCCCCGGCAAACTGATCGCTGCGGCCCTGATACTCCCGCGAGAGCGCCAGTGGCTCCAGCCAGGGGGCCGCCAGCCACCAGGCGGCCAGCACCGCCGCCACCAACAGCCAGCCCGCCACGGTTCCCAGGGCGAGGCGGGTGCGCAGCTCGATCACCATCAGCGAGAGACAGAAGAGCAGCAGCCAGAAGGCCGCCCCCAGTCCCAGGCGCGCCTGGGGCTGGCTGGGATCGATCGCCAGGGCCGCCGCCACGGCCAGGCACACCGGCAGCGCCATGAGCAGCAGCATGACTAGGGCCAGTGCCAGCCACAGCCGGCGCGGCGAGGGGCGACAGGTCAGCGCCGCCGGCCCGAGCAGGGCCAGTACGGCGCCCAGGACTCCCGCCCAGCCGAAGGCCTCGTGGGCTTGCAGCGGTGACCCGGGCACGATGCGGTTGGGGGCAATGCTGGCCAGTGGCAGCACCAGCCAGGCCACCACGGCGGCCAGCGTCAGCGCCAGCAGCACACGATTGGGGGTCGACACCTCACTGGGCACGCCGCCCTCAGTCGTCCAGGCCATCGAGGAAATCCGCGGCGACCCGGCGCGGATCCAGGCCGTTGACCGCCACGTCGCCGTTCAGCCGCTGCAGGGTTTCGAGATCCAGCGCCTGGAACAGCGGGCCCAGCAGGGACTCGATCTCCGGATAGGCCTCGAGCACCTCGGCCCGCACCACCGGCGCCGGCTGATAGACCGGCTGCACGCCCTGGGTGTCCTCCAACACCACCAGGTCCAGGGCAGTGAGTCCCCCGTCGGTGCCGTAGGTCATGGCCGCATTGACCCCGCTGGTCTGCTGGGCGGCGGCGCGCATGGTGGAGGCGGTATTGCCGCCGGAGAGCACCAGCAGCTGCTCCTCGCCGAGTTCGAAGCCATAGGCGTCCTGGAAGGCCGGCAGCGCCTGCTCGGACTCCACGAATTCGGCGCTGGCGGCAAACTTGAACTCACCGCCCTGCTCCAGGTAAGCCGCCAGGTCCTCCAGGGTGGAGAGGCCATGTTCTCGGGCCAGATCGCCGCGCACGCTCATCGCCCAGGTGTTGTTGGCCGACGCCGGCGCCAACCACGCCAGGCCGTTCTCGGCGTCCCGGTCGCGGACCGTCTCATAGGCCCCCTCGGCATCGTGCCAGACGTCGCTGTCGGTCATGTCGAAGAAGAAGGCGCCATTGCCGGTGTACTCCGGATAGAGGTCGATCTCGCCGGTCAGCAGAGCCTCGCGCACGATGCTGGTGCCGCCCAGCTGCAGCCGGTCCTGGACCGCGATGCCGCCGGCCTCGAGGCGCTGAAGGATCAGCTGGCCCAGCACCGAGCCCTCGGTGTCGATCTTCGAGGAGACCACCACCGGGTCATCGGCCTGAGCCGCGGAGAGGCTCAGCGCACAGGCGGCGGTGAGCAGGGTCAGACGAGAGAACGGGATGCGCATGGCGGATTACCCCCCGAGGGGTCATGAATGTACCCTGAGTATAAGGAGTCTAAGGAGTCGTTGCAGACCCCGCCGCCAACGCACAGGACGCCGCGCATGCCGCCCGCTCCCCCACCACTGCTCGACCGCTGCCATCATCCGCTGGTCCGCGACCTGGCGTGGCTGCTGCTGGCACCGGACCTGATCCACACGCCCTGGCCGGGCCGGCCCGACCGCGAGGCGTTGGGGCTCGGGGACGACGCGCGTCTCGTCGGCTGGCTGGAGGATCTCGATGCCTGGCCGGAAGCGCTTGAGCGCTGTATCGGCGGAACGCTCACCGGCCGCATGGGGCTGTACCACGAGCGGCTCTGGCAGTTCCTGCTGGCGTCGGCCCCCGGCACCGAGCTGGTGGCCCACAACCTGCGCATCCTCCGCGGCAAGCAGACCCTGGGCGAGCTCGACCTGCTCTATCGCCGACGCGGCGAGACGGGTCTGGTCCATCTCGAGGTCGCCATCAAGTACTACCTGGGCCTGATTGAGGGCCCGGGGGAGCCACATGACCAGGCGCGCTGGATCGGCCCTGGCGGCGCCGACAGCCTGGCCAGCAAGCGCGAGCACCTCCATCGGCACCAGATTCGCCTCACCGAACTGCCCGAAACCCGGCAAGCCCTGCGCGAAGCGCTTGCCAGCGATGCCGTGGGGGCCGACCGCCCTCTGGAGATCCAACGCCGCCTGGCCATGCCGGGGGTACTCTTCTACCCCTGGCAGCGCTATCACTGGCAGCAGCCATTGCCGCCACCCCGGGAAGCGAACCCGGCGCACCTGCACGGAACCTGGCTTCACTGGCGGCAGTGGCGCGACTACCGGGATGGCCTGCCAACTGGCACGCACGGCGCCCGGCTGTACAAGCCCCACTGGCTCGCCCTGCCCCGCCGAGAAAACCTGTTGCCCCTGCGCGATCTCGAGGCACAGCTGGCCCAGCACTTCCATGTACCCGCCTCACCTCTGCAGATCACCCTGTGGCAGGCCGACACGGGCTGGCGGCGGGTGTTCGTGGTCGCCGACGACTGGCCGCGACAGATTCCGCTTCCACCACCATGGGGCTGACATGCCGCAGCGCCGGCGATTTTTTGCTTATTCCGACCTCTTAAGCGCCTGCTCGAGCAGGCGTCTCTTGCGTGGCAGCAGCCCCACCTGGAGGCCAAGCGGCTTGAATACACGGTTCATTACCTCCAGCGTGACGTTACCCTTGTCGCCCTCGAGATCGGAAAGTGTGCGGCGACTGATGCCAACCAGATCAGAATAGCGCGTCTGGGAGAGGCCGAGCACGTCGCGCCGCAGCGCCCGCAGCAGTTGCCCCTCGGTCATCTCGTCGACATAGAGCTGCTGAAGCAGAGCCAGCAGCGCCGCTTCACGGTCGGACGTATTGCGTGGCTTCACAGGAGCCCCCAGCGGCCTAGCCGGTCGTTTAGCGAACGGAGCCCTACGGCTGGCATCTCGAGAATACGCGAAGGCACGTTGCGCGCGGCCAGCCTTTCGTCCAGCCCCTCCAGATTGAGACCCAGCGTCTGCAGCCTTACTCGGTACTGCGCTTCAAGCAGGGCCACCAGCCGCCTTAGTGTATCGCCGTGGCACAGGAAGCTTCCCGGCGCCGCCCCGATCAGCGAATAGACCGATTCCAGCCCGTATCGCACCCAGAGGTTCCGTCGAGATACTGCATGTCAAAGCGTGGCAGCCAGAGAGAGGGGGAGCGGTCGCATAGCGTAGCCGTGATTCCCCCGCACCCCATGATCGGGATTCGGCAGCATCAGCAAGACCGCATCGTGCCCAGCCTGGTCGAAGTGGATCTGCAGCGTCAGT
Organism: Halomonas salsilacus; assembly: GCF_051216275.1. NCBI lineage: Bacteria > Pseudomonadati > Pseudomonadota > Gammaproteobacteria > Oceanospirillales > Halomonadaceae > Halomonas > Halomonas salsilacus. The sequence continues at coordinate 208,770 of NZ_JBPKAQ010000006.1, read as the reverse complement.
TCCATGGCACCCACTGCGCAGTATATTGCTCAAAAATGCCAACATGACATAGCGTATGAGCAGTTTAGCGCACAGAAAATCAAAAAGTCAGAATTAGTGAGCAGAATAGCACTCAAACTACGTGGCGCCCTGACGGCAAGACGCCCGGCTCACCTTGCGGCGGGCCGGGCGTCAGTCAACTGACGGCTTGCCGGCGGGGGTTCTACCCCTCGGGCTTCTCGAACACCCAGGTGGTGCCCTCGCGGGCGTCCTTGAGGATGATGCCCAGGGCGGCCAGTTCGTCGCGGAGGCCATCGGCGGCGGCGAAGTCCCTGGCCTTCTTGGCGGCGGCGCGCGCGTCGATCTTCGCCTGGATCTCCTCTTCAGAGAGTGGCAGCTCACTGGCGCCGGCCTTGAGGAAGCTGGCCGGGTCCTGCTGCAGCAGCCCGAGAATACCACCCAAGCGCCGGAGTTCGGCGGCCAGGGCCGGCGCCTGCTCGGGGGATTCCTTCCTGGCGCGGTTCAACTCCCGGGCCAGGTCGAAGAGCACCGACAGCGCCTCGGGGGTATTGAAGTCGTCGTCCATGGCGGCGACGAAGCGCGACTCGAAGCGGTCGTCTATCGTCCCTTCTTCTAGAGCCAGCCTCTCCAGAGAATTGTAAAACCGCTCCAGCGATTTGCGCGCCTCGAGCAGCGACTCCGGCGCATAGTTGATCGCGCTGCGGTAGTGGCTGGCCAGCAGCAGGTAGCGCACCACCTCGGGGTCGTGGTGCTCGAGCACCTCGCGGATGGTGAAGAAGTTGCCCAGGGACTTGGACATCTTCTCGTGGTTCACCCGCACCGCCCCGGCGTGCATCCAGGCGTTGACGAAGGGCTTGCCGTTGGCCGCCTCGGATTGGGCGATCTCGTTCTCATGGTGGGGGAAGGTCAGGTCCGGCCCGCCGCCGTGGATATCGAAGGTATCGCCGAGGCAGCACTTCGACATGGCCGAGCACTCGATATGCCAGCCGGGACGCCCCTCGCCCCAGGGCGAAGGCCAGCTGGCCTCGCCGGGCTTGGCCGCCTTCCAGAGCACGAAGTCCAGCGGGTCCTCCTTGTGCTCGTCCACCTCGACACGGGCGCCGGAGCGCATCTCGTCGAGATCCCGGTTGTTGAGCTTGCCATAGCCCTCGAACCGGCGCACCCGGTAGTAGACGTCGCCGTTGTCCGCCGCGTAGGCATAGCCCTTGGCGATCAGCGTCTCGATCATCGAGAGGATATCGTCGATATGGCGAGTCGCGCGGGGCTCGCGGTCCGGGGGCAGCACGGAGAGGCGCGCCTCGTCCTCATGCATCGCCTCGATCATGCGCTCGGTGAGCGAGGCGATGCTCTCGCCGTTCTCCTCGGCGCGTCGGAGGATCTTGTCATCGATATCGGTGACGTTGCGCACATAGGTGACGTCATAGCCCCGATAGCGCAGGTAACGAGTGATGACGTCGAAGGCCACCATCACCCGGGCATGGCCCAGGTGGCAGTAGTCGTAGACGGTCATTCCGCACACGTACATGCGCACGCGGCCCGGCACGATGGGGGTGAAGATTTCCTTGCGACGGGTCAGCGTGTTGTAGATCTGCAGCGCGTTGCTCACGGTCACCCCTTCTTCTGTTCGTCTTTCTGCTGGGCGTCCTGCTTCTGGACCTTGGCCCAGCTGTCCTTGAGGCCCACGGTGCGATTGAACACCAGCCTGCCATCGCGGCAGGCGTGACGGTCGGCGCAGAAGTAGCCCACCCGCTCGAACTGGAAGCGGCTCTCGGGGACGGCATCCGCGAGGCTCGGCTCGCCGATCGCCTGGCACACCACCAACGACTCGGGGTTGAGGTGGTCGAGGAAGTCGGCGTCCTTGTCGCGATCGGGCTGCTCCTCGAGGAAGAGGTTATCGTAGAGCCGCACCTCCATGGGCACGCCGTGGGCGGCGCTGACCCAGTGGATCACGCCCTTGACCTTGCGACCCTCCGGGTTCTTGCCCAGGGTGTCGAAGTCCACGGAGCAGTGAAGCGCCTCGATCTCGCCGGCGGCGTCCTTGACCACCTCATCGCAGCGAATCACATAGCTGTTGCGAAGGCGCACCTCCTTGCCCGGCGCCAGGCGGAAGAACTTCTTGGGCGGCTCCTCCATGAAGTCGTCGTGATCGATGAAAATTTCGCGCGCAAAGGGCACCTTGCGCACCGCCATGTCCTCGCGGGCGGGGTGGCCCGGGACTTCGTAAACCTCTTCATGGTCTTCCGGGACGTTGGTCAGCACCACCTTCAACGGCTTCAGCACGGCCATGGCCCGCGGCGCGTTGTCCTCGAGGTCGGCGCGGATGGCGTGATAGAGCATGGCGATGTCCACCAGGCCACCATCGGCACGGGTCACGCCGATCATGTCGCTGAACTTGCGAATCGACCCCGGCGTGTAGCCGCGACGGCGCAGGCCGGAGATGGTCGGCAGGCGCGGATCGTCCCAGCCATCGACGATATTCTCGTCCACCAGCAGCTTCAACTTACGCTTGGACGTCAGGGTGTAGTTGAGATTGAGTCGAGAGAACTCGATCTGGCGCGGTCTGGCCGGCACCGGCAGGTTGTCCAGGAACCACTCGTAGAGCGGCCGATGGTCCTCGAACTCCAGGGTGCAGATGGAGTGTGAGACCCCTTCGATGGCATCGGACTGGCCGTGGGTGAAGTCATAGGAGGGATAGATCTTCCACTTGTCGCCGGTCTGATGGTGGCGGGCGTGGCGGATGCGGTAGAGGATCGGGTCGCGCAGGTTGATGTTGGGCGACGCCATGTCGATCGTCGCCCGCAGCACCTTCTCGCCCTCGGCGAACTCGCCGGTGCGCATGCGCTCCAGCAGGTCGAGGTTCTCGTCGGCTGCGCGCTCGCGATAGGGGCTCGGCCGACCGGGCTCGGTGAGGGTGCCGCGATACTCGCGGATCTCGTCGGGCGAGAGGTCGTCGACGTAGGCCTTGCCTTCGCGAATCAGGTGCTGGGCCCAGGCATAGAGCTGGTCGAAGTAGTCGGAGGCGAAGCGAACCTGGCCGGCCCATTCGAAGCCCAGCCAGCTGACGTCTTCCTGGATGGCATCGATATAGGCCTGCTCCTCCTTGGCCGGGTTGGTATCGTCGAAGCGCAGGTGACAGTCACCACCGAACTGCTCGGCCAGGCCGAAGTTGAGGCAGATCGACTTGGCGTGCCCGATATGCAGGTAGCCGTTGGGCTCCGGCGGGAAGCGGGTCACGATCTTGCCGGTGCGGCCGGCCTCGATCTCGTCGCGGATCTGGTTGCGGATGAAATTCGGCGCGCTGGAGGTATCGGTGGTCATGGTTGGAGAAACAACCTCTGTTTGAAGGTGCGGGCGGGGGTCTCTTCGCCCATCGAAGCAAAACCGCTATTATAGCGCCACGCCCACGGGCAACGCCAAGGCGTGGCCCCTTTACCGTACAGGAACTTATCGATGATCGTTCTGCAGACCAACTATGGCGACATCAGCGTCGAGCTGGACCATGAGAAGGCCCCCAAGACCGCGGCCAACTTCGAGCAGTATGTACGCGACGGCTTCTACGACGGCACCCTGTTCCACCGCGTGATCGACGGCTTCATGGTCCAGGGCGGCGGCTTCGACACCGACTTCAACCAGAAGCCCACCCGCGACCCCATCGAGAACGAGGCCGACAACGGCATGCTGAACGAGGCCGGCACCCTCGCCATGGCACGCACCCAGGACCCGCACTCTGCCACCGCCCAGTTCTTCATTAACGTCGCCGACAACGCCTTCCTGAACCACAGCGGCAAGTCCATCCAGGGCTGGGGCTACTGCGTGTTCGGCCGCGTGGTCGACGGCATGGACGTGGTCGAGAAGATCAAGAACGTGGCCACCACCCGTCGCGGCATGCATGCCGACGTGCCCGCCGAGGATGTGTTGATCCAGAAGGCCTTCGTCAAGGGGGAGTGATGACGATTCGGCTGATTTCCGATCTGCACCTGCACCCCGGCGCCCCCGAGATCACCAAAGGGTTCCTGCACTGGCTGGAGGAACGCGCACGGGGCTCTGATGCGCTCTATCTGCTGGGTGACATCTTCGAGGCGTGGATCGGCGACGACCTGCTCGACCTGGCAGGGGTGGATCCTACAGGCAACGCCGATCTAGCGGCAGACATCGCCGTAGCGCTCAAGCGCCTGGCCGACAACGGCACCAAGCTCTACCTGATTCATGGCAACCGTGACTTCCTGCTCGGTGAACGCTTCGCCGATGAGGCCGGCATCACCCTGCTCCCCGACCCCAGCCTGGTCGAGCTCGGTGGCAGGCGGGTGTTGCTGATGCACGGCGACAGCCTCTGCACGCTGGACACGGCCTACCAGGCCTTCCGCACCCAGGCTCGCCATCCGCAGTGGCAGGCTCAGGTACTCTCGATGCCGATCGACGAACGCATCGCCCTGGCCGCCCAGTTGCGCGCCCAGTCCTTTGATGCCAACTCCAACAAGGCCGAGGACATCATGGACGTCACGCCGGACGAGGTGGTCAAAGCGATGGCCGAGCACGGCGTGACCACCCTGATCCACGGCCATACCCACCGCCCCGCCGTGCACGAGATCGCGGTGGGCGGCGAGCCTGCGAAGCGGTTCGTACTGGGCGACTGGCAGCCGGACCGAGGGTGGGAGATCGTCATTGGGGGGGATGGCGAGCCACAGCTGCGGAAGTTTCCTCTAGTCAATTGAAGGCGATGAATAGTCGGTTGAAGGCGACAACAGCCGGCAGGCGTCGAGGCTTTCTTCCAGCGCCTCGGCGTCGGGCAGGCTACCCGCCTCGCCGATCACCTCGAGGGCGCCGCTGGCTGCCTCACGCAGCCGCCGATGGGCGTCGCTGTCGCCCACCACGCCCACCGACGCCGTCTCGCCCTGTCCCATCAGACGCGACAGCGGCAGCTCACCATGGGGGGCCTCCAGGATCCAGCGCTTGGCGGGCCAAAGCTCGGCGAGCCACGTCTTCGCCACCGCCAACTGCTCGCGGCTTGCCAGGTCGACCATGGTCAACGCCACCCCGACAGCCCCTTGACGATCACGTCGTCCCGCGCCTCGAACATCGCCTGATCGATGCCCACCTGGCCGAACTCGTTAACCAGCACCGCCCAGCGCTCACCCGCGGGTTTCTGGTCGATCAGCCGATGGATCAGGGTGCTCTTGCCGCTACCCAGGAAGCCGGTGATCAGGTGAACGGGGACATTGGCCAGGGGCTCGGGCATCAGCCCAATCACCGCCGAATGTCCGCCTTGTCGCGCAGGTCGTCCAACAGGCCCTGGATGGCGGCCTGGGCACGCAGGCGTTCGGCCATGCTGGCCACAAACCGCTCGACCTGGGCGTCGAGCTCACCCTCCTCGACCCGCTCTAGGGCGATCAGCACCACCCGGTCGCCGTCGGCGGCGCGGCCATAGACGGGGGCATCGCCCTCGGGGGCCGGCAGGCGGAACACCGCATCGACCACCGAGCGGGAGAGGCCCTGGCTCTCCTGGCGACCCACACCCTCGACCCGCTGCCAGTCGAGGCCCTGCTCATCTCCGGCGCGCAGCGCCTGAAGGCGCTGCTGACCCAACTCCATCAGCTCCTCACGGCGAAGATTGGCGGCCACGCTGGCCTCGACCTGGTCGCGAACCTCCTCGAGCGGCAGGGTGGTGGCCTCGCGATGCTCGGCGACGCGCAGCACCAGACGGCGATCATTGTCGAGCTCGATAACCTCGCTGTTGAAGCGCTCTTCCAGCACGTCGGTGCTGAACGCCTCGCTCATCACGCCGGGCTCTGAGAGCACGCCCTGGGCGCCATCACGGGAGACCCAGTCGCTGGTCTGCAGCTCCAGGCCGATATCGTCGGCCACGCTCTGCAGGTCGTCGGCGGCGAAGCTCTCGTCGATCAGGCGCTGGACCCGCTGGTTGAACTCACCGGAGACGTCGGACAGCGCCAGCTCACGGCGCAGCTCGTCGCGCACCGCCTCGAAGGGCTCGCGTTGAAGTCCGGTGACGGTGAGCAGGTGCAGGCCGTTGTCGGTCTCGACGATGCCGGAGACCTCGCCCTCCTCCATACTGAAGGCCGCCTCATCGAAGCTGTCACCAAAGAAGCCCCGACTGATCACGCCCAGATCGCCGCCCTGCTCCGCAGACACGGTGTCGTCCGACATCTCGGCGGCCAGATCGGCAAAGGACTCTCCCCGTGCCAGGCGCTTTCGCACCGTCTCGAGTTCCGCCTCGGCCTCGGCGCGGCTGCGCTCGGCGCCGACGGTCAGCATGATATGTGAAATGCGGCGATCGGCATCGGCGGTGCGCTCCTGCCAGGCGTCGCGAAGCTCGGCCTCATCGACCTCCACCGCCTCGGCCAACTCCTGGCGATCGATGAGCACATACTCCAGGCGGACCTGCTCGGGCCGGCGGTAGTTGTCCGCGTTCTCGGCGTAATACGCCTCCAGGGCCGCCTGGGTCACCTCCACCTCGTCTTCCACCTGCTCGGCGGACAGCGAGGCATAGCGGAGGCTGCGGGTCTGGCGCTGCAGGGTCGCCAGACGTTCCTGTTCGCTGGGCAGGGTGAAGTCGCTGAAGGCCAGCCCCTGCTGCAGCTGCTGGCGCTTCATGTCAACGCGCAGCTCATCGCGGAAGGCCACCGGGGTGTAACCGGCGCTGGCCAGGCGATTGCGGAACAGCTCGCTGTCGAAGCGACCCTCCTGGTCCTGGAACTCCGGCAGCGCCACGATGATCTGGTCGAGCTGCTCCTCGGAGAGGTGCAGGCCACCCTCGGCGGCGTACTGGGTCAGCAGGCGGTCGGTGATCAGCTGGTCGAGCATTTGGGCGCGCAGGGCGCGTTCCTGCTCCGGTGGCACCTGCCCACTGCGAATCGCCCGTTGAACCTCGAGCTCCAGCTGCTGGCGGGTGATCGGTTCACCGTTGACCTTGGCGATCTCATCGCCCCCGCCGCCGAACAGGCCCACCAGGGACTCGACGCCGAACAGCGCCATGGTCACGACCACGGCCCCGACAATGATCTTGGCGCCCCAGCTTCGGGAGCGGTCACGAATACTTTGCAGCATGCAGGCCTCGGCAACGTATTGTGTGGAAAGTACGGTCTTTAAACCAAGACAGGCGCACCGCCGTGGGCGATGCGCCTGTAGGAGAGTCAACCATCAGCAGCGCGGCAAAGCTCACGCCTCAGTTGACGGAATCCTTGAGCGCCTTGCCGGCCTTGAAGCTCGGCACCTTCGCGGCGCTGATCTCGATCGGCTGTCCGGTCTGGGGGTTGCGACCGGTGCGCGCGGCACGCTCCTTGACCTGGAAGGTACCGAAGCCCACCAGGGAGACGCTGTCGCCCTTCTTGAGACTTTCGGTCACGGTATCGACCATGGCGTCCAGGGCCCGGGCAGCGGCTGCCTTGGGAATGTCGGCAGACGCGGCGATGGCTTCGATCAGCTCGGACTTGTTCACACTTCACCCCTTGATTTTTCGGAATTTGGCTCTAAACGGCGCAGCAACTCAACCGGAAGTCACGATCACAGCATGGCGCATTTTATAGCAATGCGATGAAAGGGCTGTCAAGCATACTACCGCGACGGGCCCCACCATATCAGGCTTTTAGCCAGGATATGATGGAGAAAATATTGTCAATGCGTGCTGATCATCGACGGGGATGTGGCGGCATCCTCGGATCGAGAATCTTCTGCGGAAGCCTCGGGCCTTTTGGCCAACGCCACCTCAAGCACCTCGTCGATCCAGCGAACCGGCCTGATGTCGAGAGCTTCCTTGATATTATCCGGAACCTCCTTGAGGTCACGGCGATTCTCCTCGGGCACCAGCACGGTCTTTATACCACCGCGCCGGGCGGCCAGCAATTTCTCCTTCAGGCCGCCGATGGGCATCACCTCGCCGCGCAGGTTGACCTCGCCGGTCATCGCCACATCACAGCGCACCGGGCGTCCGGTATAGGCGGAGACCATGGCCGTGACCATAGCGACGCCGGCGCTGGGACCATCCTTGGGCGTGGCACCCTCGGGCACGTGGATGTGCAGGTCCTCCTTCTCGAAACGCTCTGGGTCGATGCCCAGGCTCAGGGCTCGCGCACGCACCACGGTCTGGGCCGCACTCACTGACTCCTTCATGACGTCGCCCAGCGAGCCGGTCTTGTTGATGCGTCCCTTGCCCGGGGTCACCACCGACTCGATGTAGAGCAGTTCGCCGCCCACCGAGGTCCAGGCCAGGCCGGTCACGCGGCCCACCTGGTCGTCCTGGTCGGCCAGACCGTAGCTGTAGCGGCGCACACCGGCATAGGCCTCGATATCCGCGGCGGCCAGCATCACGGGGGCCAGCGCCCCCTCCTTGGCCTCCTGCTCGAGCCGCTCGCGCAGCACCTTGCGGCACACCTTGGCGATCTGGCGTTCAAGTTCACGCACGCCCGCCTCGCGGCTGTAGTAGCGGATCAGCTCCAGGACCGCCTCGTCGGAGAAGGCCAACTCGCCCGCCTTGAAGCCGTTGGCGATGAGCTGCTTGGGGGCCAGGTAGCGCTTGGCGATGGCCAGCTTCTCGTCCTCGGTGTAACCCGGCAGGCGGATCACCTCCATGCGGTCGAGCAGCGGCCCGGGAATGTTCATGGAGTTGGCGGTGCAGATAAACAGCGTCTCGGAGAGGTCGTAATCCAGCTCCAGGTAGTGATCGCTGAAGGTGTCGTTCTGCTCAGGGTCCAGCACCTCGAGCAGCGCCGAGGCGGGGTCACCACGGTGGTCCATACCGAGCTTGTCGACCTCGTCGAGCAGGAACAGCGGGTTCTTGACCCCGGCCCGGGACATGCGCTGGATGATCTTGCCGGGCAGCGAGCCGATGTAGGTGCGACGGTGGCCGCGGACCTCGGACTCGTCCCGCACGCCGCCCAGCGCCAGTCGCACGTACTTGCGGTTGGTGGCCCGGGCGATCGACTTGCCGAGCGAGGTCTTGCCGACCCCGGGCGGGCCCACCAGACAGAGCACGGGCCCCTTGAGCTTCTTGACCCGCTTGTGCACGGCCAGGTACTCAAGGATGCGCGCCTTGACCTCGTCGAGACCGTAGTGGTCCTCGTCCAGCACCTGCTGGGCATGGACCAGGTCGTGCTTGACCCGGGTGCGCTTCTTCCAGGGCACCGAGACCAGCCAGTCGAGGTAGGAGCGCACCACCGTGGCCTCGGCAGAGTTGGGCGACATCATCTTCAGCTTGCCGAGTTCCTGGGTGGCCTTGTCGCGGGCCTCCCTGGGCATCCCGGATTCCTCGATGGCCTGCTCGTACTTCTCGGCCTCGTTGGGCACGTTCTCGAGCTCGCCCATCTCCTTCTGGATAGCCTTCATCTGCTCGTTGAGGTAATACTCGCGCTGGGACTTCTCCATCTGGTCCTTGACCCGCGAGCGGATGCGCTTTTCGACCTGCAGCAGGTCGATCTCGGACTCGATGAGGGCCATCAGGTGCTCGATGCGATCGCGAACCCGGTCCATCTCCAGCAGCCGTTGCTTGTCGTCGATCTTCAGCGACAGGTGGGCGCAGATGGTGTCGACCAGGCGGCTCGGATCCTCGATGCCGGAGAGCGAATTGAGCACCTCGTTGGGCACCTTCTTCGACATCTTCACGTACTGCTCGAACTGGTTGAGCAGCACGCGCACCAGGGCCTCCTGCTCGCGCTCGGTGAGCGGCTCGCTCTCGCGCAGCACCGCCTCGGCGGAGGTATAGGCCTCGGCGGCGTGGAGTTCGCCCACGTCGGCCCGGGAGACGCCCTCGATCAGCACCTTGACGGTACCATCAGGGAGCTTGAGCAGCTGCATGATCTCGGCCACGGTGCCGATGGCAAACAGGTCATCGCGATCCGGATCATCCTTGCTGGCCTCGCGCTGGGCCACCAGCAGTACCCGCTTGTCGGCGTCCATGGCCGCCTCGAGGGCCTGGATCGACTTCTCGCGACCGACGAACAGGGGAATGACCATCTGCGGGTAGACAACCACGTCCCGCAGCGGCAATAGGGGCAGACTCAAGATCTGATCAGCGTTCTGCTGCATCGCAGACGTACCTCGAACAAAGCGGGTGAATGTCACAGGAGTGGGGGCATGCCGGCCTCTTTGCAAGGGAAGGCCTGACGATGGGTGGCGCGACGATGGCCGACACAAGGAGCGGCGCCCACAAAAAGACGCGGGAGCGACATCGCCGAACCGGCAGTCACCGGCAGTGGCGAGGCTCGCTCCCGCGTCGGGGCCCGGGGAGGTGGTGCGGGCCCGGACGACTTAGCCGTCAGTACCGTCGGCGGCCACTTCCTGCTGCTGGGAGTAGATCAACAGCGGCTCGCTTTCACCGGCAATCACCGAGGCATCGATCACCACCTTGCTGACCCCTTCCAGGGAGGGGATCTCGTACATGGTGTCGAGCAGAACCGACTCGAGAATGGAGCGCAGGCCGCGGGCGCCGGTCTTGCGTGCCATGGCCTTGGTCGCCACCGCGCTCAGGGCGTCCTCGCGGAACTCGAGCTCCACACCTTCCATCTCGAACAGTTTGGCGTACTGCTTGATCAGAGAGTTCTTGGGCTCGGTGAGGATCTGGATCAGTGCATCCTCGGTAAGCTCGGTCAGCGTCGCGATCACCGGCAGGCGCCCCACGAACTCGGGGATCAGGCCGAACTTGACCAGGTCCTCGGGCTCGACGTCGGCGAGCAGCTCACCCACACCGCGCGCTTCGTCCTTGCTCTTGACCTCGGCGCTGAAGCCGATGCCCCCCTTCTCGGCGCGGTCGCGGATCACCCGGTCCAGGCCGGCGAAGGCGCCGCCGACGATGAACAGGATGTTGCCGGTATTGACCTGCAGGAACTCCTGCTGCGGGTGCTTGCGGCCCCCCTGTGGCGGCACCGAGGCAGTGGTGCCCTCGATCAGCTTGAGCAGCGCCTGCTGCACGCCCTCCCCCGACACGTCCCGTGTGATGGAGGGGTTATCCGACTTGCGCGAAATCTTGTCGATCTCGTCGATGTAGACGATGCCGCGCTCGGCCTTCTCGACGTCGTAGTCGCACTTCTGCAGCAGCTTCTGGATGATGTTCTCGACATCCTCACCCACGTAGCCCGCCTCAGTGAGGGTGGTCGCGTCAGCGATGGTGAAGGGTACATTGAGCAGCCGCGCCAGGGTCTCGGCCAGCAGGGTCTTGCCGCTGCCGGTGGGGCCGATCAGCAGGATGTTGGACTTGCCGAGTTCCACATCATCCTTCTTGACCTCGGAGCGCAGGCGCTTGTAGTGGTTGTAGACCGCCACCGACAGCACCATCTTGGCGCGGTCCTGGCCGATCACATAGTCGTCGAGGGTGTGACGTATCTCGCGGGGAGTCGGCAGACGCTCCTCGTCGGTCTCGGCATCGGCATCGAGCACCTCCTCGCGAATGATGTCATTGCAGAGGTCGACACACTCATCGCAGATATAGACGGACGGGCCGGCAATCAGCTTGCGCACCTCGTTCTGATTCTTGCCGCAGAACGAGCAGTAGAGCAGCTTGCCGCCTTCGTCCTTGCCTTTGCCGTCGGCCATTCGCTTACCTCTTCTCAGTTGGCCCTGCGCCCGTGGCGCCCGGCCGGGCTCACATCGGCAGCACAGGCTGCCGGAGAACGGTGTCAGGGCGTGATGAAAATCACGCTATCAGGATGTGGGCCGCTTATCCAGCACCGCATCGATCAGGCCATACTCGGCCGCCTGCACGCCATTCATGAAGTTGTCGCGGTCGGTGTCCCGAGCGATGGTGTCGATGTCCTGGCCGGTGTGGTGGGCCAGGATGTGGTTGAGCTTGTCGCGGATGCCGAGGATCTCACGGGTGTGGATCTCGATATCCGAGGCCTGGCCCTGGTAGCCCCCCAACGGCTGATGGATCATCATCCGCGAGTTGGGCAGGCAAAAGCGCTTGCCCGCGGCGCCGCCTGCCAGCAGGAAGGCCCCCATGCTCGCCGCCTGACCGATACACACCGTGGAGACGTCGGGCTTGATGAACTGCATGGTGTCGTAGATCGACATGCCTGCCGTGACACCCCCTCCAGGCGAGTTGATGTAGAGGTGGATGTCCTTGTCCGGATTCTCGGATTCCAGGAACAGCAGCTGGGCGACGATCAGGTTGGCCATGTAGTCTTCCACCGGACCCACCAGGAAAATCACACGCTCCTTGAGCAGGCGTGAATAGATGTCATAGGCGCGCTCGCCGCGTGCGCTCTGCTCGACCACCATCGGCACCAGGCCACCGGCGTTGTGGATCTCGAACTCGTTGCTCATCAGTGTGATGTCCTTGCATCCGGAGAATGGAAGCGGCTGGGCGGGCGTGCCGATCGCCGGCTCGCCCGCCGAAACGGAGGTGAGGGAGATCAGGCCTTGCTCTCTTCCTGACCCTCTTCATCGCTATCCTCCTCCGCGTCGGCCTCGGCCTGCTGCTGGGCAGCGGCCAGGACCTCCTGGTAGGTCATGGTGACATCCTTGACGCTGGCCTGCTCGAGCAGCTTGTCGACGGCCTTCTCTTCGAGGATGGCAGACTTGACCTGAGTCTTCATCTGGTCGTTGCCCATGTAGTACTCGACCACCTGGGACGGCTCCTGGTACTGCTCGGCGAGCTCCTCGACCTTGGCACGGATCTCGTCGTCGGTGGCATCGAGCTCACCGGACTTGATCACCTCGGCCAGCAGCAGGCCGACCTGCACGCGGCTCCTGGCCTGCTCGGCGAACAGCTCGTTGGGCAGCTGGGAGACGTCGAAGTCCTCGCCCAGGCCGAACTGCTGTGCCGCCTGACGCTTGAGGCCATCGGTCTCCTGCTGAATCAGCGACTGCGGCACCGGGATCTCGTTGGCCTTCTGCAGCGCGGTCAGCACCTGCTGCTTGACGCGGTTGTCGACGGCCTGCTCTGCCTCGCGGGTCATGTTCTTCTTGACCTCAGCGCGGAACTTGTCGAGATCACCGTCATCGACACCGAAGTTCTTGACGAACTCGGCATCCACCTCGGGCAGGGCCTGGCCCTTCACGGCGTGGACCTTGACCTTGAAGGTGGCCTCCTGACCGGCCAGATGCTCGGCCTGGTAGTCCTCGGGGAAGGTGGCCTTGATCTCCTTCTCCTCGCCGGCCGCGGCACCCACCAGTTGCTCCTCGAAGCCCGGAATGAAGCTGCCGGAGCCCAGCACCAGGCTGTGACCCTCGGCGCTGCCGCCCTCGAAGGGCTCGTCGCCCAGGAAGCCCTGGAAGTCGAGGGTCACCTGGTCGCCCTCTTCGGCGGCGCGCTCGACCTCTTCCCAGCCGGCGTTCTGCTTGCGAAGGGTCTCGATCATCTCGTCGACGTCGGACTCGACCACCTCGACCACCGGGCGCTCGACCTCGGTGCCCTCGATGGAAGCCAGTTCAAACTCCGGATAGACCTCCAGGGTCGCCACGAACTCGAGGTCCTTGCCCGCCTCATTGACGGTGGGCTCGATCTGCGGGAAGCCCGCCGGGTTCAGTTCGTTCTCGGTGAGGGCGCGCACATAGCGCTCCCGCATCACCTCGCCCACCACCTCGTTGCGCACGTCGTGGCCGTAGCGCTGCCGGATCACCGACATCGGCACCTTGCCCTTGCGGAAGCCGTCGATGCGAACAGTCTTGGCGGCATCCTTGAGACGGGCATTGACGGCCTCGTCGATCTCGGCGGCCGGCACCTGAAGGGTGATGCGGCGTTCGATCTGGGAGGTCGTATCGACGGAAACTTGCATGAAATGTCCTCTACCGACTGGGGGCGTTGTATTGAAGAGTGAAAAGATCAAAGAGGGATTTTATGAATCCCGCCCGGCACTGGCAAGCGCCATGCCCAATAGATGGGGACGTCACGCGCTTTTGCAAGAGCCATTCGGCCAGGGCATCCAACACCGGGCGCCATGGAACGGAAACGACAAAATCGCCGGCTCGGGGAGCCCGCGTCAGAGTCGATTGCAATAAACTGAGCAAGATTGATCGGGGAGGCGTCAAGGAGTGGGGTGGATGATGGGGATCGAACCCACGACCACCGGAGCCACAATCCGGGGCTCTACCACTGAGCTACATCCACCACTGCCTTGAAACAACTGTCGACTGTCGAAAGCAACGTCTGTCGAAATGGGGTGGATGATGGGGATCGAACCCACGACCACCGGAGCCACAATCCGGGGCTCTACCACTGAGCTACATCCACCATATCGACAACTGTTCTAACTGTATCCCGCCACCGCGCCGAAGCTGGCGCGCCCAGCAGGACTCGAACCTGCAACCTACGGCTTAGAAGGCCGTTGCTCTATCCGGTTGAGCTATGGGCGCATTCTACTCTTCAGGCTGATCAACCGCAACCCGCAGATCCAAGTTTTTGCAGATCATTCAAGAGGTTGTGGTCGGAGTGGAGGGATTCGAACCCCCGACATCCTGCTCCCAAAGCAGGCGCGCTACCAGACTGCGCTACACTCCGCCGCGATCAAACTCACCTGACGCCACCGCAGGGGCATCGTCGAGCGCTGCGTATTCTACGTGACTTTCCCCTGCGGTCAAGCACCTGGAACATCCTCATTGGGGGACCGTGCTTTGTTTCACCGGCGCGGCATGCGAAAATCACGCCTCCTTCGCTGCGGGCCGGCCATGAGCCCGCCCTCTCCATCCAGCCACCCGAGGAAGCGCGATGTCCGCTCAACTGATCGATGGCAAGTCCATAGCCGCCCGAGTCCGCCAGCAGGTCGCACGCCAGGTTCAGGCACGCCGCGACGCTGGGGCCCGAGTGCCCGGGCTCGCCGTGGTGCTGGTGGCCGAGGACGCCGCCTCAGCGGTCTACGTGCGCAACAAGCACCATGCCTGCGTCGAGGCCGGCATCGAATCCTTCAGTCATACGCTGCCCGCCGAGACCACCCAGCTTGAGCTCGAAACCCTGGTGGATGTCCTCAATGCCGATCCGGCCGTGGATGGGATCCTCGTCCAGCTGCCGCTGCCCGCCCACCTCGATGCCCGGCCGATTCTCGAGCGCATCCGCCCCGACAAGGACGTGGACGGCTTTCACCCCTACAACCTCGGTCGCCTGGCCCAGCGCATGCCCACGCTGCGCCCCTGCACGCCCAAGGGCGTAATGACCCTGCTTGAGCAGTGCGACATCAGGGTGCGGGGCCTGGACGCCACCGTGGTCGGCGCCTCCAACATCGTCGGTCGTCCCATGGCGCTGGAGCTGATGCTGGCCGGCTGCACCACCACCGTCTGCCACCGCTTCACCCGCAACCTTGAAGCGCACGTGCGCCGCGCCGACCTGCTGGTGGTGGCCGTCGGCAAGCCGGGGCTGGTCAAGGGTGAGTGGGTCAAGGAGGGCGCCATCGTCATCGACGTCGGGATCAATCGCCTGGAAGACGGCCGCCTGGTGGGCGATGTCGATTTCGCTGCCGCCGCCGAGCGTGCCAGCTGGATCACCCCGGTACCGGGGGGCGTGGGCCCCATGACCGTCGCCACCCTGCTGGAGAACACCCTGCAGGCCGCCGACATGCACGACGCCGGCTTCAAAACTGAAACGAAGAACTGACAGAAGGACTCTGCCATGAGCGACAAGAAGATGAACGTCGAGAGCTTCAACCTTGACCACACCAAGGTGAAGGCTCCCTATGTTCGCCTCGCCGACATCAAGACCGGCGAGAACGGCGACACCATCCACAAGTATGACATGCGCATCTGCCAGCCCAACCAGGCGCACATGGAGATGCCGGCGCTGCACTCCCTGGAGCACCTGATGGCGGAGCTGTCGCGCAACCACTCCGACAAGGTGGTCGACATCAGCCCCATGGGCTGCCAGACCGGATTCTACGTGGCGATGATCAACCACGGCGATTTTGATGGCGTGTTGACGCTGCTCGAAAAGACCCTAGAAGACGTAATGGTGGCCGAGGAAGTGCCGGCCTGCAACGAGATGCAGTGCGGCTGGGCGGCCAGCCACAGCCTGGAAGGCGCCAAGGAGATCGCCAAGGGATTCCTGGCCAAGCGCAACGAGTGGACTCAGGTATTCGCATGAATCGCATCGGCATCATCGGCGCCATGGCCCAGGAGGTGGCGCACCTGGCTTCGCTGCTTGAGGGGCGAAAATCCCGAACCCATGTAGGCTCCACCTTCCACAGCGGCCTGCTGCATGGGGTCGAGGTGGTGATCCTGCAGTCCGGCATCGGCAAGGTGAACGCCGCGGTGGGCACTACCCTGCTGCTGGATATCTACCGGCCCGACGCGGTGATCAACACCGGCTCCGCCGGTGGCTTCGGCAAGGGCCTCGCGATCGGTGACGTGGTGATCTCCAGCGAGGTGCGCCATCACGACGTGGACGCCGTGGTGTTCGGCTACGAGCACGGCCAGGTGCCGCAGATGCCGGCCGCCTACCTGCCCGACCCGCGCCTGGTGGCCATCGCCCGGGAGTGCGTGGAGTCCTTGGGCGAGGTCAATGTGGTGGAGGGCCTGATCGCCACCGGCGACGTCTTCATGGCCTGTCCCAACCTGGTGGAGCAGACCCGACGGCGCTTTCCCACCATGCTCGCCGCCGAGATGGAGGCCGCCGCCATCGCTCAGACCTGTCTGCTCTATGACTGCCCTTTCGTGGTCATCCGCGCCCTCTCCGATATCGCCGGCGGCGGCGACAACCACCTCTCCTTCGAGGCGTTCCTGGTGAAGGCCGCGACCCATTCCGCCCGCATGGTGGAGGCGATGGTGAAGCGCCTGGCCAGCCTGCCCGCGGAGCAGACCAGCGATGCGCTGGCCGAGCAGGCCTGAGCCGCGCCTGACTCATCGGCCGCCGCGCCGGTGGGTGCCGGCGCTGCTGCTGGTCGGCACGCTTCTGGCAGGGTGCGGTACCACGCACCTCAGCGACCGGCTTGCCCCGGGGGTGACGGCCGCCCCCGACGCCCCGGCGCTGGCCTTCGACGTGCTCCCCGACCTCACTTACTCGCCTCCCGACTGGCCAGAGTCACTCAGCGCCGAGGTACTGCTGCCCCAGTCACCGAACGACGCACTGAGACCCGCCGCCCTGCTGGTCCACGGCGGCGGCTGGCAGAACCGCGGCCCGGAGGACATGACCGGCATCGCCGAGCAGCTGGCCGCCCGCGGCTATGTCACCGTCAACATCGCGCACCGCTTCGCTCCGGAGCATCGCTTCCCCGCGCAGCTTCACGACCTCCAGCAGGCCATGGCCTGGATCCACGCCAACGCCGAGGTGTGGCGGGTGGACACCGATCGCATCGTCGGGGTGGGCTTCTCGTCGGGTGCCCATCTGGTGAGCCTGCTGGCCCTGGCCGGCGCGGAAGGATCACTGGCCGAGCCCCATGGTGGCGAGCACGCCAGGCTCGCCGCAGTCCTGGCCGGCGGCATCCCCAGCGACCTGTTCAAGTTTCCCGACGGTCGTCTGGTAGTGGAATTCCTCGGCGGTACCCGCGCCGAGGTGCCCGAGCAGTACGCGCTCGCATCACCGGCTCGCCAGGTCCGGCCGGATGCCCCGCCCTTCTTCCTGTTCCACGGCACCTGGGACCGCCTGGTCCCCCTCGACCATGCCACCGACCTTCGCGACGAGCTCGATGCCAGAGGAGTGGAAAACGAGCTCTTCCTGCAGCACGGCCGCGGCCACTTCCTCAGTTTCCTGACCCGCGGCCGCGCCATCGACGCTGGTCTCGACTTCCTGGACCGGCAGGTGAACGGCCTGTAGCGCTTGGCGTTAGCGCGACGCTAGTTCTTAAGCCTCCAGGCCAGCGTCTCACCGGCGCACAGGGGCACGATGCGTTGGCCGGAGGCATAGGGCAGCGACTCGGGCAACTGCCAGGGTTCGCGCACCAGGGTGACGGTATCGACATTGCGAGGCAGGCCATAGAAGTCGGGGCCGAAGTGACTGGCGAAACCTTCCAGGCGGTCCAGGGCGCCGGCCTGTTCGAACGCCGTGGCGTAGAGCTCGATGGCGGCCGGGGCGGTATAAGCCCCGGCGCAACCGCAGGCGCTCTCCTTGTCCCCCTGGGCGTGGGGCGCGCTGTCGGTACCCAGAAAGAACGTCGGGCTGCCGGAGGTGGCCGCCGCCAACAGGGCCTGACGGTGACGCTCGCGCTTGAGGATTGGCAGGCAGTAGTAATGAGGGCGAATGCCACCGACCAGCATGTGGTTGCGATTGAACAGCAGGTGGTGGACGGTGATGGTCGCGGCCACGTTGGCGGGCGCCGCGGCCACGAACTCGGCGGCATCGGCCGTGGTGATGTGCTCGAACACCACCCTGAGATCCGGGTGACGCTCGAGCAGCGGCTTCATGACACGCTCGATGAACACCGCCTCGCGATCGAAGATATCGATGTCGGCACTGGTCACCTCACCATGCACCAGCAACGGGATACCCAGGCGCGCCATGGCGCCGATCGCCACATCGCAATGCGCCGGATCGGTCACCCCGGAATCAGAGTTGGTGGTGGCCCCGGCCGGATAGAGCTTCACCGCGTGCACCCTTCCACTGGCATGGGCGCGCTCGATCTCCTCGGCCGGCGTGTTGTCCGTGAGGTAGAGGGTCATCAGCGGCTCGAAGTGGCTGCCCTCGGGCAGCACGGCCAGGATGCGCTCGCGGTAGGCCAACGCCTGGTCGGTGGTGGTCAGCGGCGGCCGCAGGTTGGGCATGATGATGGCGCGCCCCATCTGGCGGGCCGAGGCGCCGACCACGGCGGCCAGGGCTTCGTCGTCGCGCAGGTGCAGGTGCCAGTCATCGGGTCGGGTCAGGGTCAGTGAGGTCACGGCGGGTCCTGTCTCGGCTGGAACGTTCACAGAAGTGGCCCAGTATACCGGAAGCCCCAGATCTAGACTGCCCGCCGAGGCTATCGTAAGGACTGCCCATCGAGACTATCGTAAGACTGCCGTGGGGGCTGACGGACGACGCAGACGACCGGCTCTTTGCCTGCTAACATCCTCCCTTCACGCCCCTTCAACCGGTGCCCCATGCCCGATTCCATCGTCCGCGCCCCGCTGCGCGCCGACCTGCTCCTGCTGCTGGTGACGCTGCTGGCCGCCTCGGGATGGATCTTCTCCAAAGAAGCGCTGAACGGCCTGCCGCCGCTGCTCTTCATCGGCACCCGCTTCCTGCTGGCCGGGGTGATTCTCGCCGCCTTCGCTGGCCCTGCCCTGCGGCGGCTCTCACGGAACGACATCCTGACCGGGGCCGGCGTCGGCGTGCTGTTCAGCGCAGCGCTCACGCTGTGGATCATGGGCCTGTACCACTCCCGCCACCTGGGCGAGAGCGCCTTCATCAACAGCCTGGGCATCCTGCTGGTACCGGTGATGGCCCGCCTGCTGTTTGGCGACCGTCCGCCCCGCACCACCTGGATCGCCCTCCCCGTGGCACTGGCCGGCTTCGGCCTGCTGTCGCTCAACGCCGGCTTTCGGATCGAGCCGGGGCAGTGGCTGATGGCCTGCTCCGCCGTGCTCTTCTCGCTGCTGATCAACACCAATTCACGGGTGGTGCACCGGCTGCCGGCCCTCCCCCTGACGGTGCTGCAGCTGATCACGGTGGGCATCGTGCTGGGGCTCGCCTCCCTGGCCACGGAACCCTGGCCGACGCGTATCGGTGGAGCAACCCTCGGCTGGCTGGCCGCCAGCGTGCTGCTCGCCAGCACCCTGCGTTTCTTTCTGCAGGTGCACGCCCAGGGGCTCACCACGCCCAGCCATGCCGCGGTGATCCTGATGCTCGAGGCGGTCTGGACCGCGCTGCTGGCCGCCGCCTGGTACCGTGAGACCATGACGCCACTGCAGCTGGCCGGCTGCGCGCTGATCTTCGCCGCGCTGCTGATCAATCGCTGGTACTGGGTACGCCGACTCTTCACCCGGCGCTGAATTCCCGTATCATGCCCGCAGATCCAACAAGGGAAGTGAACATGCCGAAGGTGCGCCACTATGCCGACCTGGTCACCGTCCTGTCAGGGCTGTCGTGGCTGGTGGTGTTCTGGTCGGTCAGCCTCACGGCGCAGATGGGCAGCATCGAACCCACCCTCGCCGCGCTGCTGATGCTGGGGACCCTGATACTGGTCAGCTTCGTGCATCGCCCCACCCGCGTCCTGCTGCGCCGCTACCACGTGCGCAAGCGGCGTACCGAGATGTGGATGCATATCCTGGCGCTACCGCTGATGCTGGCTTTCCTTTTTGGCATCGTCATCGAGAACCTGCTGGCGCCGCTCAATGGGGAGCAGAAGATGCTGCTGTTCAACGTCTTCGCCACCGCCGGCTGGCTGGTCTTCGTGGTCACGGTGTTGATCAAGCTCGCCATGCACCTGACGCGGCGCCACCGGAGCCACGGCAGCAAGAGCGGTGCGGGCTCCTGACGAGCCCCGATAAAGAGCTCCGGAAACGAGCCCCGAAAACGAGAACGGGCGCCTGGTTACCAGGCGCCCGTTCTCGTTCTGGCATCGCGTGCAGGCAGCTGGATCAGAAGCGATCGAGACGGAACGGGGTCATGTCGACTGCCGGGGTCTCCCCGTCCATCATCTGCGCCAGCAGCTCACCGGTGGCCGGCCCCAGGGTGAAGCCCTGGTGGCCGTGACCGAAGGCCAACCACAGCCCAGGCTTGCCGGGCGCGGGACCGATCACCGGCTTCATGTCCGGCATGCAGGGTCGTGCGCCCTTCCACGGCTGGGCATCGCGTCGCTTGCCCAGCGGGAAGAGCCTGCGCGCCGCCTTCTCGGCGGCCGCCAATTGCCTGTACTGGGGCGGCGCGTCCAGGTCGGCCAGCTCGGCCCCGGTAGTCAGGCGAATACCAGCCCGCATCGGCTCGAGCAGGAAGCCCCTCTCGGCGTCCATCACCCAGTGATTGAGCTTCGCGCCCTGTTCTGCCGAGTAATGCATGTGATAGCCACGCTTCACGAACAACGGGGCCTCCAGGCCCAGGCGGGACAGCAATTCTCCGGTCCAGGGGCCCATGGCTACCACCACCTGCTCTGCCTCGAGGGCCCCTTCGCTGGTCATCACGCGCCACCCGGTGCCCACCTGACTGACGTCCTCGACGCTGGCCTGCACCAGGTGGCCACCCAGTGCCTCGAAGCTCTTCGCATAGGCCTGCACCAGGGCGCCGGGGTCCGCCACCATCCACGGCTGGGTCCAGTGAATTGCCCCCACCAGCCCCTTGGCCAGGTGCGGCTCCTTGGCATAAAGCGCCTCGGCGTCGAGCAGCTCATGCTCCACCCCGAAACGCTCGTGATTCTCGCGGGCCTGGGCCAGGCGCTCGTCCAGAGCCTTGCGGGTCCGGTAGAGCTCCAGCCAGCCGCCCTGGCGAATCAGCGCCTCGGCGCCTGCGGCCTCGATCATCGTTGCGTGGGCGTCCTGGCAGCGCACGATCAGCGAGGCCCACTCGTTGACGATGCGCTCGTAGCGCGCACCGCCCGAGTTGATCCAGTACTGCAGCAGGGGCCCCGCCGCGCCGACCATGCCGGTCGGACGGTAGCGAATGTCCACCTCACGGTTGGGCAACACGCGCAGCAGGGTACCGAGGTCGCGCGGGAAGGCGTAGGGGCGCACCGCCTCACGCTGGATGATGCCAGCGTTGCCGAAGGAGGTCTCGCGGCCCGGCTCGCGGCGATCCACCAACGTGACGGCGTGGCCACGACGCGCCAGGTGCCAGGCAACCGAGACGCCGACAATTCCTGCGCCGAGAACGATGATGTTGCGGGACATGGAAGTCTCCCTGATCCGCCAAGGAAAAAGCCCCGCCTCTCGGCAGGGCATTCATGGGATGAAGTCTAGCAGGCATCTGCAATACATCGGCAATCCGCGATAAATTAAGATATTTTCTCTGACTGGATATTCAAAGCCAGGATATCTTTCCAATTTCATCCCCACCGAGAGACGAAGCCTTCAAGCGCGCGCCGCCTGGGCCGCCAGCTTGGCGCGAATGAAGTCGCCGTGCCCCACGTGCAGCAGGTCGGCGAGCTGGCGGATGCGGTGTTCCTCCAGATGGTGATGCTCGCCGTCGGCCAGCGCCAGGTCCCACATCATGCGCACCAGCGCACAGCGCCTGCGGGTGTCATAGTGCTGCTTGATGAGGCTGACGAACTGGTAATGGTCCACCGAGCTCTCCACCTCCTCCCGTGCCAGGGCCACTAGCTCATCCACCGCCTCGTCCTCCAGCTCGAGGCTTTCACGCAGCATCTCACGCAGCGCCACCAGTTGGGCAGGATCCTCCTGATAATCGGCGCGCATCACCTCGCACAAGAGCGCCGCCGCGGCGAGTTCCAGGGTCGGCCCCTCATCGTCCTGCGCCTCGGGGTCGGCCAGTACCTGCTGGAAGAAACGCTGAATGCCTGTGAGCACGGCAACTCTCCTCGTGTCTGTTTCGGGGTATGACCCGTGACACGGCCTGGCGTTCGTTCGTTATTGTCCTTGCCTCAACCCTCCCGGCAGCGCCAGCGCGCCAGGAGGTTCAGCAGCGCCAGGGTCAGCAGTGCAGCCGCTGCCCAGCCCAGGACATCCACCAGGCTGTGATAGCCGGGGGGAGGAGACAGTGGACGCTGGGTCATGCCGAACTCCACCACCCGGGTGAGGCCGTAGAGAATGAGGGCGAGACTCGCCAGGGGCAGAGCGGAGTGCCGACGCGACAGCCAGCGGGTCAGGGCCCAGGGCTGTCGCGGGGTCGGTTGCGCGGCGGGTTGGCGAGCAGGTTTGGCGGCCGCCTTGCCCGGTGCCGGAGCCTTGCGAGTGCGTGGTTTGGGTTGTACCCGACGCCGCGCAGGAGGCCCGGCCACCAGCCCCCAGACCCAGCGTCCTGAGCGCCACAGCACCCACCCCAGGGTGAAGCTCACCGACAGCGCCAGACCGCCCATTACCAGAACATATGCCATCGGGCGAACCCTTCGTTGCGATACCGGGCGGACATTGTGCCACACCGACAGCAAGGAGCGTGGAGCTGGGCCTGTCGGAGCCAGGGAGCAGACGCAGCAGGGGGAGCCCCCCTGCAGGAGCTCCCCCCGGGCAGCACCGAGGCGTTATTCGCCGGCGCGGTAGAGGTTCTGGATGCTGGAGAAGTCGAGGGCGCCGTTGCCCTGGGCGCTGTGCAGGGCGAACAGGTTGCGGGCCTGGGAGCCCATGGGCACCGAGGACTTCGAGCCCAGCGCCAGCTCCCAGGCGAGGCCCAGATCCTTGGCCATCAGGTCGGTAAGGAAGCCACCCTGGTAGTCGCGGGAGGCGGCGGAGCCCTCCATCACGCCGGGCCAGGGGTTGTAGACGTTCAGCGCCCAGTTGCCGCCGCTGCTCTGCTTCATGATCTCGGAGAGCACCGTTGGGTCCATGCCGTTCTTGACCCCCAGCGCCAGGGCCTCGGCGGTGCCGCTCATCAGGATGCCGAGCAGCATGTTGTTGCAGATCTTGGCCACCTGCCCCGCGCCGTTTTCACCGGCATGGAAGATGTTCTTGCCCATGGCCTCGAGCACCGGCCTGGCCGTGTCGAAGGCGGCCGAATCACCGCCGACGATAAACGTCAGGGTGCCGGCCTTGGCGCCGCCCACGCCGCCGGAGACCGGGGCATCCAGCCAGGTGATGCCGCGCTCGGCGGCGGCGGCGGCCACGGCGCGGGCGTCGTCCGGGGAGATGGTGGAAGCATCGATCACCAGCGGCTTGCCATCCAGCGCATCAAGCAGGCCTGGCTCGCCGTTGCGGCCCAGGTAGAGCCCCTTGACGTGGGCACCGGCGGGGAGCATGGAGATGATGACCTCGGCACCGCGGGCCGCCGCCTCGGCGCTCTCACCGCGCTTGGCCCCCTCGCTCTCGAGGGCCTGGATGGCACTCTCCACCAGGTCGAATACGGTAACGCTGTGGCCGGCCTTGATCAGATTGCTGGCCATGGGCGCACCCATGTTGCCGAGGCCGATAAAAGCGATATTCATGATTGGCTCCTTGAGATTTTGACGTTGTTGTTGGGGCATTGATGCCGTCAGCCGACGCGGTGGCCGAGGCCGAGGTCGCGCAGGGGGTGGTCCTCGCTGTCCCAGGGCGAGACGAACAGCGCCTGGATCGTCTCTTCCGGCACGCTGTCCGCATCCGGGTGGCTCCAGCGCGGGCGCTTGTCCTTGTCGATCAGCAGTGCCCGCACACCCTCGACGAAGTCGCCCTGGCGGCAACACTGCACCGACAGCACCAGCTCGTCGCGAAAGGCATCGGCCAGGCTGGTGTGGGCGTGGCGGGCCAGCATTCGCCAGACCAGCTGGGCGCTCAGCGGGCAGCCGTCGGCGAGCCGCGCTCGGTTGGTGGCCAGCCAGGCGTCGTCGCGGGTATCAGACAGGATTCGCTTCACCGCGGTCGCGGCATCCACGGCGCCCACCAGAGCCTGGAGATGATCGAGGTTCGGCCATACCTGGCCGGCCGGTGCGCCCTCGCGGGCCTCGTGGAGGTCCAGCGCCTGCTGCACGGCACCGCGCAGGGCGGGGCCGCTGCGATCGCCGTAGTCCGCCTCGGTCAGCGCGGATAGCACCCGGGCGCGGCGCTCGCGGGGAATGAAGCGGTCCGCCATGCCCAGGTCCAGGGCATCGCGGGCGTTGAGGTGGGCGCCGGTCAGGCCCAGATAGGCGCCTACCCCGGGCGGCATGCGGTTGAGGAACCAGCTGGCGCCGATGTCCGGGTAGAGGCCGATGGTGATCTCCGGCATGGCGATGCGGGTGGTCTCGGTGACGATGCGCTGGAAGCCGCCGGCCATCAGCCCCAGGCCGCCCCCCATGACGATGCCGTCGCCCCACACCATCAGCGGCTTGGGGTAGGTGTGAATGCGATGGTCGAGGTGGTATTCGGCGGTGAAGTAGGTCTCGGCCAGCAGGCTGTCACGGCCGGCGCCGCGATTCTCGCCCTCCTCGGTGAGGGAGCGGTAGAGGGCCACCACGTCACCGCCGGCACAGAAGGCCTTGTCGCCGCTGCCCTCGA
Source organism: Halomonas salsilacus (assembly GCF_051216275.1). Taxonomy (NCBI): domain Bacteria; kingdom Pseudomonadati; phylum Pseudomonadota; class Gammaproteobacteria; order Oceanospirillales; family Halomonadaceae; genus Halomonas; species Halomonas salsilacus. The sequence continues at coordinate 183,879 of NZ_JBPKAQ010000006.1, read as the reverse complement.
GCCACACGGCGACGACGCTGCGATCCACCGCCCAGGCATCGAGCTTGGCCTCGATCTGGTGCACCATCTCCAGGGAGAGGGCGTTGAGAGATTTCGGGGCATTGAGGGTCGCCACGCCAATCCGCCCACCGTCACCGGTGGGCAGCTCGTCGAAGCGTACGGGAAGATCCGACATCTATTGTGCTCTCCTTATTGCATCGACTCGATCACGCCATCCGCCATCAGCCGGCGGGCCACGATCAACCGCATGATCTCGTTGGTCCCCTCGAGGATCTGATGGACCCGGGTATCGCGCACCAGCCGCTCCAGGGGGTATTCGCGGATGTAACCATAGCCGCCGTGAAGCTGCAGGGCCTCGTTGCAGACGGAGAAACCCACATCGGTGGCGAAGCGCTTGGCCATGGCGCAATGCGCGGTGGCCTCGGGGTCGTTCTGATCCAGGCGCCAGGCGGCCTGGCGCACCATCAATCGGGCGGCGGTGAGCTCGGTGGCCATGTCGGCGATCTTGAACTGCAGCGCCTGGAACTGGTTGAGCTCACGCCCGAACTGCTTGCGCTCGGCCATGTAGTCCCGAGACAGGGTCAGGGCATGCTGAGCGGCCCCCAGGGAGCAGCTGGCGATATTGAGGCGGCCTCCGTCGAGGCCCTTCATGGCGAACCTGAAGCCCTCGCCCTCCGCGCCCAGTCGATTGCCGACCGGCACGCGCACGGAGTCGAAGCTGACCAGCCGGGTCGGCTGGCTCTTCCAGCCCATCTTCTCCTCGTTCTTGCCGTACTCGACGCCGGCGGCATCGGCCGGTATGACGATGGCCGAGACCCCACCTGCGCCGCTATCGGGCTCACCCGTGCGCGCCATCACCACCAGTACCTCGGTGGCGCCAGCGCCGGAGATGAACATCTTGGAACCCGAGATGACGTACTCATCGCCTTCCCTGACCGCCTTGGTGCGCAGGTTGGCGGCGTCGGAGCCGGAACCGGGTTCGGTGAGGCAGTAGGAGCCCAGCGCCTCGCCGGCCACCATGGCGGGCACCCAGGTCTCGCGCAGGGCGTCATCGCCCCAACTGGCGATCATCCAGGTCACCATGTTGTGGATGGTGAGGTAGGCGGTGGTGGCCACGCAACCCTGGGCGAGCTGTTCGAAGATCAGCGAGGCGTCGAGGCGCGAGAGTCCGAGCCCTCCGTGCTCCTCCGGGGTGTAGATGCCAAGAAAGCCGGTCTCCCCGGCGCGGCGGATGACGTCCAGCGGAAAGTGGGAGGTGGCGTCCCACTCGGCGGCGTGGTCGGCCAGCTCGGCCTTCGAGAAGTCGGCGGCGGCCTGGACCAGCGCCTTCTGGTCGTCGCTCAGGGAGAAGTCCATGGTGGTATCCTCGTCTCGCGTATCGGTTGCGTTGTTGTTGGCTGCATTGCCTGGATTCAGAAGTTGGCGCGTGCCGAGTTCTCTCGACGCTCATCTGGCGCACGGCCATGGCACCAACCTAGCACTTGCTAGGTTTATCCCACATCAACCCATGGTCGAACAAGCACTTTACGTTAACGTAAACCTCGGCTAGTGTTGCCGTCAGGCGGGCGGCGTGCGCCCCGCCACACAATAAAGGAAGACGCTCATGACCCAGCGCACAGCGAGCGACGCGGCACCGCCCGGCGGCCTGCCCCGCCAACGACGCACCTTCAGCATCGGGGAGCTGGCCAAGATGTTCGAGGTGACGCCTCGCACCATCCGCTTCTACGAGCAGGAGGGGCTGCTGGCCCCCGAGCGACGCGGCCAGACGCGCGTCTATCGCGAGAAGGACCGGGTGCGCCTCAAGCTGACCCTGCGCGGCAAGCGCCTCGGCTTCTCGCTGGCAGAGATTCGCGAGGTGGTGATGATGTATGACGCCATGCCCGACGGTAACGCCCGCCAGCTGCAGCGTCTTCTGGAGATCCTGGCCGACAAGCGCGCCAACCTGGAGCGCCAGCTGGAGGATATCCGGCTGATGCACAAGGAGCTCGACGACGTGGAGAGCCGCGCTCGTGAGGTGCTTTCGGGTCTGGGCGCCGAACCCCCGAAGCACTGAGCCCCCACGACCAGGGTCATGACCGTGTTGCCCACTGCACACCCAGCAACAACAAAGAGACGGTAGACGATGACACGCCAACATACTCCAATCAGCTACGTCAGCGGTATCAGCGACACCCCCCTCAAGGGGCAGACCATCGGCGACTGCTTCGATGAGACCGTGGCCCGCTTCCCGGATCGCGATGCCCTGATCAGCCTCCACCAGGACCTGCGCTACACCTGGCAGGAACTCCAGGCCGCCGTCGACCAGGCCGCCCGCGCCCTGCTCGCCCTGGGCGTCAGGAAGAGTGACCGCGTCGGCATCTGGTCGCCCAACTGCGCCGAGTGGACCATCACCCAGTTCGCCACGGCCAAGATCGGTGCCATTCTGGTCAATATCAATCCCAGCTACCGCACCCACGAGCTGGAATACGCGCTGAAACAGTCCGCCGCCTCCACGCTGGTCCTGCAGGGCAAGTTCAAGGGCTCGGACTACGTGGCGACCCTGGCCGAGCTGGCACCGGAACTGCGCGAGGGTGGTCCCGGCACCTTCAAGAGCACCAAGCTGCCGGAACTCGAGCGCGTGATCTGCCTGGACGCCGACCGCGCGCTGACCGGCATGTTAAGCTGGCCGTCGATGCTGGCCCATGCAGATGAAGTCTCCCCCGAGCACCTGGCCGAGGTACAGGCCACGCTGCAGTTCGACGACCCGATCAATATCCAGTACACCTCGGGCACCACCGGGGCTCCCAAGGGCGCGACCCTGTCGCATCACAATATCCTCAACAACGGCTTCTTCGTGGCACGCACCATGGCGCTCACCGAGGAGGACCGCATGGTGATTCCTGTGCCGCTCTACCACTGCTTCGGCATGGTGATGGGCAACCTCGGCTGCGTGACCCATGGCGCCACCATGATCTACCCGGGCGACGGCTTCGACCCGGAGGCGACCCTGCGCGCCGTCTCCGAGGAGAAGGCCACCACCCTCTACGGCGTGCCCACCATGTTCATCGCTGAGCTGGAGCACCCGGAGTTCGAGCGCTTCGACCTCTCCTCCCTGCGCACCGGCATCATGGCGGGCTCCATCTGCCCCATCGAGGTGATGCGCAAGGTGATCGAGCGCATGAACATGAAGGACGTCACCATCTGCTACGGCATGACCGAAACCAGCCCGGTCAGCTTCCAGACCCAGACCGATGCCCCGCTGGAGAAGCGCGTCACCACCGTCGGCACCATCCACCCCCACCTGGAGGTGAAGCTGGTGAGCCCCGAGACCGGCGCCGTGGTGGCGCGCGGCGAGACCGGCGAGCTGTGCACCCGCGGCTACAGCGTGATGCTGGGCTACTGGAAAAACGACGAGGCCACCACCAAGGCCATCGACAGCGCCGGCTGGATGCACACCGGCGACCTGGCCACCATGGACGACGAGGGCTATGTGGCGATCGTCGGGCGCATCAAGGACATGATCATCCGCGGCGGCGAGAACATCTATCCGCGCGAGATCGAGGATTTCCTCTACACCCATCCTGCCATCTCCGACGTGCAGGTGATCGGCGTGCCCGACGAGAAGTACGGCGAGGAGGTGATGGCCTGGGTCAAGCTCGCCGAGGGCCAAGCGCTGACCGCCGACGAGCTCAAGGCCTTCTGCAAGGGCAAGATCGCCCACTACAAGGTGCCCCGCTACGTGAAGTTCGTCGACGAGTTCCCGATGACCGTCACCGGCAAGATCCAGAAGTTCAAGATGCGTGAGGAAGCGACCCACGAACTGGGACTGGAATAAGCCTCAGCAGCAGCAGCAGGCGAGGGGAGCGAGGCCAGGCCGCCCTCGACGTCGTGAACACCCACCCCGCGGCCCCTGGCCGCGGGGTGGCTCGTTACGGGCCGGCTACCGGTCGTCGCCGCAGCTCTGCCAGGCGACGACAACTCGTCGAAGGGGGCATTGGTGATTGATCACTGGAGATGGTATGACCCTCTCACGCCTCAACGATTCACGCCTCAATGTTTCACGCCTCAACGACCACGACGCAAAGCGAGACCGCCATGCAGGACCTGCTGCTTCCCCTGGCCATGACCGGTGCCTTCGGCGCCATCGTCGGCACCCTCTACCGCCTCTCCCGCCGCCCCGGCTACCAGCGCCCGCTGCTCTTCCCGCTGGTTGGTCTGATCGCTGGCACGCTCGGTTTCGTGATCTACCGGGTGCTGGTGGTCACCACCGGCGCACCGCTGTGGCTGCTGCCGCTGCTGGTCGTCCTGCAGGTGTGGTTGTGGCTCGGCCCCTTCGGCCCGGCCGCCCGGGGCGCCAGGCAGGACGACCCTAACCGCTGAGGCTCATCCAGCCGCCAGGCGAAACTCGCCGATGTGGGCAACCGTGCGCACATGGGCCTCACGCTCGCGGCAGGCAGCGAGAAATCCCTGTAGGCGCGGACAGCCCGCAAGGCCTCCGCCCCCGGCCAACGCCAGCACCGGGAAGCTCATCTGGATGTCGGCGGCGCTGAACGTCTCGCCGGCAAACCAGGGCCCGGCGGCCAGTTCGCTCTCCCAGAAATCCCGCAACCGCCGAATCTCCGGCCCCAGGTACTGCTGCTCCACCCCGCGGGCGAACAGCCGCCCCAGCGGACGCGCCAGTGCGGGTACCGGCGGCTGGCCGAGCCGCGAGAACACCAGGCGCATCACCAGCGGCCCCATCCCCGAGCCCTCGGCATGGTGCAGCCAGAAGCGGTAGCGTTCCCGAGCATCGCTGCCCCTCGGCGGGGCCAGTCGCCCCTCGGCGTCATGTTGCTCGATCAGGTAGTCGATGATGGCCCCCGACTCGGCGACCACCCGCCCATTGTCGGCCAGGTCGCGAATCACCGGCGCCTTGCCCAACGGGTGCACCGCGCGCAGCGAGTCCGGTGCCTGTAGGGTCGCCAGATCACGCCGGTGGGTGACCAACTCGTACTCGAGCCCCAGTTCCTCCAGCAGCCAGACCACCCGCTGGGAGCGGGAGTTCTCCAAGTGATGCACCTCGATCATGGTGTTTCCTCGCGTCGAATCCTTGACGCACCCTAACGCCGATTACCCCCGGTGTCCTGCCAAGGTCGCCTTTGCTGGGTCCCGGTCCGGCACTAGACTGACCTTCAACGAGTCATCAAGACAACAATGACGACAACCCAACCGAGATGGAGAACGCCATGGCCAAGGTCCTGGTGGTGGACGATGAACCCAACATCGTCCTGTCGCTGGAGTTCCTGATGCAGCAGGCCGGTTTCGAGGTGGTCACCGCCGAGGATGGCGAGAGTGCCCTGGCGCGGGTCGCCGAAGGCACCCCGAATCTGGTGCTGCTCGACATCAGCCTACCGGGCATCAGCGGCTTCGATGTGCTCGAACGCCTTCGTGCCGATCCCGACCATGCCCGCCTGCCGATCATCATGCTCACCGCCCACGGCCGTGAAGTGGAGCGGGAGAAGGGGCTGGCACTGGGTGCCGACGATTACATCACCAAACCCTTTTCCACCCAGGCGCTGGTCGACAAGGTCAAGGCGCTGCTCGCCGAGGTCTCCTGATGGCGCGACGTCTCTCCGGATTGCCCCGCCGTCAGCGTCTGATCGGTCTCTGGCTGCTGCTCAGCGGCGTCAGCATCTTCGGCGGCGCCACCTTCGCCCTGTGGCTCGACACCCTCTTCCAGCCAACGGGAGTGGCACGCCTGGTCCTGTGGCTGGGCTGCTTCTCCGGGGGCGGCACCATCTTCCTGGTGGGCCTGCTGCTGGAACGACAGCTGTTCACCCCGCTGCGCCACCTGCAGGTGCAGCTTGCCCGCCTGGTGGCCAATCCCGATGCCCGCGAGGACTATCCCCCCGAGGGCTGGCTGCGGGCACTCGGCCCTGACCTGGTGCGGGTGCGCGATGCCTGGCGCACCGACCGGGGTCGCCTGGCCACCGCCCACGCAGAGGGCGCGCGCAGCGCCGCCCGCATTCGCCAGGAGCTCGAGACCCTGCTCCAGGTGCTCGACACCCCGCTGCTGCTCTGCGACCAGCACCGCCGGGTGCTGCTCTTCAACCAGGCGGCCGAACGCCTCTTCGAGGACCATCATGGACTGGGGCTGGGCAAGCGGCTCGAGAGCCTGCTGCCCGCCGTCAGCCTGCAGGACGCCCTGGGCCAGCTGCCTCGTGATGGCTCCCCGCGGGAGGTGCTGGTGCCCTGTGACGAGCGCTGGCTGCGGGCCGTGATGCGCCGGGTGCCGGGCAGCCACGGGGAGACCCTGCTCACCCTGAGCGACACCACCGCCGCCTGGACCAGCGAAATGGGCGCCCGAGCCGATCTGCTCGACAGCCTGCCGCGCCTGCGCCGCCACAGCGCCAGCCTGACCAGTGCGGCCGATGCCCTGACTTCCCTGGGCAGCGCCTCGGGAGAGATGCGCCAGCGCCTCGAACGAGTGATCGACGAGGAGAGTCAGTCCCTGGGCCAGGACATAGAGCAGCTCGCCGCCCTGGTGGAACAGATGCAGCACGAGGGAGAGCGACTGGTGCCGCTGTGGTCCAACGACCTGTGGGAGGCCCTCAACGAGCGCCGGGGCAGTCAGGTCAGGGTGGTGCCGGTCGGCATGCCCGCGTGGTTCAAGGGCGACGCCACGGCGCTGCTGGTGCTGCTCGGCTCGCTGATCGAGGGGCTTCAGGAGCATCGGGCCCCGGAAGAGCTCGAGGGGGAGGTCTGCCTCGGCAACAAGCGGGTCTACCTGGACCTGATCTGGCGCGGTGCGCCGCTCAACGAAGGCCAGCTCACCGAGTGGCAGCAGCAGCGCCTGGACGCCCTGCCGCTCTCGCCGCGGGTGGCCGACGTGCTGCGCCAGCACGCCAGCGACGCCTGGAGCCTGGCCGATGACGACGACGTACACGCCCGCCTGCGCCTGCCGCTGCCCGCCACCGAACGGGTCGGCGCACCGCGGCCGGCCACTCCGCCGCGCCCCGAGTTCCACGACTTCGGCATCGCCGACCTGCCCCCACCCGACGCCGCACTGGCCGCCCGTTCGCTGCGCGCCTTGGAAGTGGTGGCCTTCGATACCGAGACCACCGGCCTCGAACTGCGCCGCGGCGACACCGTGATCAGCATCGGCGCCTGCCGAGTGGTCAATGCCCGTCTACTGGCCAGCGAAGTGTTCGACGTGCGCGTCGATCCCGGCAAGCCGATCCCCCCGGCCAGTACCGCCATTCATGGCATCACCGACGCCGACGTCAAAGGCGCCCCGCCGCTGCCGGTGGTGCTGCCGCGCTTTCGCGATTACGTGGGCGAGGCGGTGATCCTCGCCCACAATGCCGCCTTCGACCTGCTGGCCCTGCAGCCGCCCGGCGCCGGGGTGACCCTGGACATGCCGGTGCTCGACACCCTGCTGATATCACGGGCCCTGGATGCCAGTCTGGACGGCCACGACCTGGACAGCCTGGCCGAGCGCTACGGCCTCAACTTCCCGCCGGGCACGCGGCATACCGCCCTGGGCGATGCCCGGGTCACTGCCGAGCTGTGGCTGGCCCTGCTGCCGCGCCTGGAGGCCCGTGGCATCGACACCCTGGAGAAGGCGCTGGCCCTGCAGACCAGCGCCCTGGACAAGGAGGACGCCTGCGCCTCATGAACCCACACCTCAGGTTCCGGCGGGAGGCGGCATGAACACCCCGCGCCTCGGCGAGCGGCTGGTGGCCTTGGTGCTGCTGGCCACGCTGCTGTTCACCCCGCCTCTGGTCCTGGTCTTCGACCGCCCGGCCGGCGGCCCTTCCTGGCTGCCACTCTACCTGTTCGGCGTGTGGGGAGTGGTGATCGCCCTCGCCGCCTGGCTGCTCGAGCAGCGCTCGGGGGAGTGACCATGGAGCTCGCGAAGCGATGAGAACCGATGCGGTCGTCCTGAGCGTCGCCTTCGGCTACCTGGCGCTGCTTTTCGTGATCGCGGCCTGGGGGGATCGTCGCGCCGAACAGGGGCGGTCGCTGATCGGCTCGCCCACCGTCTATGCCCTCTCCATCGCCGTCTACTGCACCGCTTGGACCTTCTACGGCAGCGTGGGGCGCGCCGCCGAGCACGGCCCCAGCTTCCTGCTGATCTACCTGGGGCCGACCCTGGCCATGCTGCTGTCGCCCTTCCTGATCCGCAAGATGGTGCGTATCGCCAGCGCCCAGCGCATCACCTCCATCGCCGACTTCATCAGCGCCCGCTACGGCAAGAGCTCGAGTCTCGGCGCCCTGGTGGCGCTGATCGCCCTGATCGGCATCACCCCCTACATCACCCTGCAGCTCAAGGCGATCACGGTGAGCCATGCGGTGCTGGTCAACTACCCCCAGGCCCCGGAGCTGAGCCTGGTCGAGGAGGCTTTCTGGGTCGACAAGTCGTTCTGGGTGGCGCTGGTGCTGGCAGTGTTCATCATCCTCTTCGGTACCCGCCACCTGGACGCCAGCGAGCGCCACGAGGGCATGGTGGCTGCCATCGCCTTCGAATCGCTGGTCAAGCTGGTGGCCTTCCTCTCGGTGGGGATCTTCGTGGTCTTCGTGCTGTTTCACGGCCCCCGGGATCTCTTCGCCCAGGTGGCGGCCAGCCCCGAGCTGGTGGGCGCCATGGGGCTGGACGCCGTCCCGGGTGGCGCCAGCGGCTGGATCGGCATGCTGGTGTTGGCCTTCCTGGCCTTCATTACCCTGCCCCGCCAGTTCCAGGTGCTGGTGGTGGAGAACGTCGACGAGCGCCATCTCAAGCGGGCCAGTTGGCTCTTCCCGCTCTACCTGCTGGCCATCAACCTGTTCGTGATCCCCATCGCCATGGCAGGCATGCTGCTCTCGGCCGGTGATCCCGACAGCTTCGTGCTGACCTTGCCGCTCTCGGCGGGGCTCGAGGGGCTGCCGCTGCTGGTGTTCATCGGCGGGCTCTCGGCGGCCACCAGCATGGTGATCGTCGAGACCATCGCGCTTTCGACCATGGTCAGCAACCAGCTGATCATGCCGCTGCTGCTGCGCTCCCGGCGCCTGCACCTGGGCAGCCGCGGTGAGCTCGCCGGCTGGCTGCTGGGCATTCGCCGCGTGGCCATCGTGCTCATCCTGCTGCTGGGCTACCTCTACCACGCGCTGATCGGCGACTCCTACAGTCTGGTGACCATCGGCCTGGTCTCCTTCGCCGCCGCCAGCCAGTTTGCCCCCGCCCTGCTGATCGGCATGTACTGGCGTGGCGCGACCCGCCGCGGCGCTGCGCTCGGGCTCATCGCCGGCACCCTGATCTGGGCCTGGACCCTGCTGATCCCGGGCTTCGCCCAGTCCGGCTGGGTGGATGACACCTTCCTGACGCTAGGTCCCTTCGGCCTGGAGTGGCTCAGACCCTATGCCTTGTTCGGCCTGGAGGAGTGGGACATCTATTCCCACTCGCTGCTGTGGAGCCTGACCGCCAATGTCGGCCTGTTGGTGGGCGTCTCGCTGTTCACCCGCCAGAGCCCGCTCGAGCAGACCCAGGCGGCGCTGTTCACCGAGGCCATGCACCCCGGGCTGATGGAGACCTCCCTGTGGCACGGCCAGACCACCCGGGGTGAACTGCGCACCCTGCTCGACCGCTATCTGGGCACGGGGGCCACCGCCCGCGTCTTCGCCGGACAGGCCATCGGCCAGCCGGACAACGGGCCCGGCAATGACCAGCCCGCCCCGCCGGAGCTGATCGCCCGCGCCGAGCAGGCGCTCTCCGGGGCGCTGGGGAGTGCCTCGGCGAGGGTGCTGATCAACTCCGTGGTGCGCGGCGAGGCGCTGGACCTGGAGTCGATCCTCAGTATCCTCGACACCACCTCGGAGACTCTGGAGGTCAACCGCCGCCTGGAGCAGAAGTCCGAGGAACTGGCCCGGGCCAGCGAGGACCTTCGCGCCGCCAACGAGCGCCTGCGCGAGCTCGACCGCCTCAAGGACGAGTTCGTGGCCATGGTCAGCCACGAGTTGAGAACGCCGCTCACCTCGATCCGCGCCTTCGCCGAGATCCTGCGTGACAGCGGCGATCTTCCCGAGGAGAAGCGGGTGCACTTTCTCAACGTGGTGGTCAAGGAGAGCCAGCGGCTCTCCCGGCTGATCGAGGAGATCCTCGACCTGGCCCGCCTGGAGAGCGGTCGACTCACCCTCAATCCCCAGCGCCTGGACCTGGTGGAGCTGACCCGCCACAGCGTCGATGCCGTCCACCACATGCAGGAGAATCGCGGCGTGGCGCTGGAGGTGCAGATCGAGGTCGATCAGGCCCCGGTGGTGGGCGACCCGGACCGTCTGGAGCAGGTGATCATCAACCTGCTCGACAACGCCGGCAAGTTCGCCGACGAGGTCAACCCGAAGGTGCTGCTGCGGCTGGGCCGCTACAAGAACCATTACCGCCTGTCGGTGGAAGACAACGGCCCAGGCATCATCGAGGAGGAGCGCGAGCGGGTGTTCGAGAAGTTCCACCAGATCCAGCGCCCCGGGGAAACCCCGGAAAAGAGTCGCGGACGCCCTCGGGGCAGCGGACTGGGGCTGCCCATCAGCCGCGGCATCGTCGCTCACCTGGGTGGGCGACTCTGGGTGGAGGACGGCCCCGTGCTGGGCGGGGCCTGCCTGACCATGGAGCTGCCCAATGCGCCGGCACAGGGCGATGAGAGCTGACGCCTCGCCAGGCGGCGGTGATCGGGCCTGACCCTGTCTACCCCCGCTTCGCTCGCCGCTTGAGCCGTCGGATCTGCAGCAGGTCATGGCGCAGCAGCAAGCGCTGATCCTCGCCTAGACGCGAGACATCCACCCAGCCGTCGGCGCCACGCCCCGTCCTGAGCCCGCGGCACTGCTCTTCCAGCTGCAGCCCCTGGAGCCGCTCCAGGGCGGCGGTCAGGGCGCGGCAGCGCTCGGCAGGCAGCACTTCCTTCACCACCAGGGCCGCCAGCCGCTCCCGAGTGTCGATCTCGCGCACCCCATGTCGCAGTGAGAGCAGCCGGGCGGCGGCCACCAGCGGCAGCAGTCCCTGTCGCTTGAGGTCGATCGCATGCTCGTGGGGCGCCCCCTCTAGCGAGCCCGACAGCCTCCCGAAGCGGTCCAGGGCCATCGGCAGCTCGTCGAGCAGCACCCCCATCTCGTCCAGAAACAGCGCGGCTCGGGGCATCAAGCGGGCCACGCGGTCGGCCAGGGCCTCGGCCAGGGCCCCTTCACCATAAATCGGCCGGAAATCGAGGAGGATGTTGGCCTGCTGCACGCGCTTGGTGCGGCGCTCGGCGGTCCAGATCGTCAGCTGCTCGCCCCACTCGGAGAGCCGCTTGCGCCACATGGGCCAGCGTGCCATCACGTGGCCGCTGCACAGCGGGATGCCGGCCTGGTCAAGCCGGTCGGTGAAGCGCTCGCCCAGCGCTTGGAAGTAGCCATCGATCTCGGTGTGCCGACTGTCCGGGTAGTCGGCGATGATCATGCCGTTGTCCTGATCGGGCGCCAGCAGGCTCTCCTGACGGGCCCCCGACCCCATGATCAGCACGCAGAAGGCGACCGGGGGCGACCCCCAGCCCTGGCCCTGCATCTCGCTCTGGGCCAGCTGGATGGCGCGGCGATAGAGCCAGTCATTGTGGTCACTGATCAGCTGGCTGATCCGCCAGGCGGGGAGGTCGAGGCGTGTGAGCGCCTCCACCAGGCGAGGCTGCCAGGCATGGGCATCGGGGAGGGTTGGCGCCGGCCCCAGGTCGGCCAGGGCGTCGCGAAGCGGGGCAAGCAGTGGCGGCAGCCGCCCAGGGTCGAAAAGCTCGCCATCGGCGAACAGCGAACGCCACGAGGAGGCACGGTGAAGCAGGCGCATGGCAGCTCCGGACAACGGAAACCGCCCCAGTGTAGCCGCGCGCCCACCCGGACACACTTGGGCGAAAGGGGCATGGCAGCCACCCTGGTGACGCAGGTTTCACGACCCGCTCAGCGGGGACTGAACATCTCCTCGCCCACCTCGTCGATAAAGCGTTGCGCCTTGCTCACCATCAACTGGTCGCAGGCCTCGCGTGCGGGCACCCTGTCGGAGCGCTCGAAGCGGTGCTCCTGGTACTCGCCGACCGCACCCGGCTTGCGAATCCAGCCGCTGACACGATACTGGCCGCCCTGGTCGGCGGGTTCGGAGATGATCTGATACCCCCGGTACTCCACCGAATCGGCGGCCGGCGCATTGGCGGCGGGCCTGTCGCCGCCGCCCAGCAGGCCCGAAAGCAGTTTCTTCAACATCGTCTCTTCTCCTTGGCGAGAAACCCCTTGACCGAAACCAGCAACGCCGGCATCCGCCGGCGTCACATGCAGGTCACGCAGGCGGGACTCAGTCCTGCTTGCGGCCCTTGCCGGCGGCGATGCGCAGGCGCAGGGCGTTGAGCTTAATGAAGCCCTCGGCATCCTTCTGATCGTAGGCGCCGGCGTCATCCTCGAAGGTGGCGATGGACTCGTCGAACAGCGACTGCTCGGACTTGCGTCCCACCACGATGGCGTTGCCCTTGTAGAGCTTCATGCGCACCACGCCGGAGACGTTATGCTGGGTCTCGTCGATGGCGGCCTGCAGCATGCGGCGCTCCGGGCTCCACCAGTAGCCGTTGTAGATCACCTTGGCGTATCTGGGCATCAGCTCATCCTTGAGATGAGCCTCCTCGCGATCCAAGGTGATAGACTCGATGGCGCGGTGTGCCTTGAGCATGATGGTGCCGCCAGGGGTCTCGTAGCAGCCGCGAGACTTCATACCCACGTAGCGGTTTTCGACGATATCCAGGCGCCCGATACCGTTGTCGCCGCCCAGTGTGTTGAGGGTCTCGAGCACCTCGTGGGGGCGCATCGGCGTGCCGTCGAGGGCGACGATATCGCCCTTCTCATAGGTCAGTTCCACGTAGGTGGGCAGGTCCGGGGCGGTCTCCGGGGAGACGCTCCAACGCCACATGTCCTCCTCGGCCTCGGCCCAGGGATCCTCGAGGATGCCGCCCTCGTAGGAAATGTGCAGCAGGTTGGCGTCCATGGAATAGGGCGACTTCTTCTTCTTGGAAGAGAAGTCCACCGGGATGCTGTGCTCGTCGCAGTAGGCCATCAGCTTCTCGCGGGAGGTCAGGTCCCACTCGCGCCAGGGAGCGATCACCTTGACGCCGGGCTTGAGGGCATAGGCGCCCATCTCGAAGCGCACCTGGTCGTTGCCCTTGCCGGTGGCGCCGTGGGAGATGGCATCGGCGCCGGTCTGGTTGGCAATCTCGATCAGGCGTCGGGCGATCAGCGGGCGCGCGATGGAAGTACCGAGCAGGTACTCGCCCTCATAAATGGTGTTGGCACGGAACATCGGGTAGACGTAGTCGCGCACGAACTCCTCGCGCAGATCCTCGATGTGGATCTCCTTGACGCCCAGGGCCTCGGCCTTGGCGCGCGCCGGCTCGACTTCCTCGCCCTGGCCGATGTCGGCGGTGAAGGTCACCACCTCGCAGTTGTAGGTCTCCTGCAACCACTTGACGATAACGGAGGTGTCCAGGCCACCGGAGTAGGCGAGCACGACCTTCTTGACATCGGACATTCGGGGCTCCTCGAAGAAAGCTAGGGGGTAGGCATCAGGGGATGCATTATAACGCGCCACGGGCACGGCGAATACCGGCCCCGGGACGCCCGCAGGCCAACCTGATAGACTTGCGCGGATTCGCCCCGGGGCCTTCGGGACGGGGAGACCGAGACCGAAAGACGCAAGGAGAGGGTGAATGAGCGAGGCGATCGCCCGCGACCTGCTGGCACAGCGATTCCGCAGCTTCCTGCCGGTCGTGGTAGACGTGGAAACCGGCGGCTTCAACGCCGAACGCAACGCGATCCTGGAGATTGCCGCGGTAACCCTGACCATGGATGCCCAGGGCAACCTGCTGCCCGAATCCACTTATGCCTTCCATGTGAAGCCCTTCGAGGGCGCCGAGGTCGAACAGTCGGCGCTGGACTTCACCGGCATCAAGCTCGACGACCCGCTGCGCCAGCAGGTCGCGCTCTCCGAGGCCCAGGCGCTCGGCGAGATCTTCCGGCCGGTGCGCAAGGCGATCAAGGCCCATGGCTGCACCCGCGCCGTGCTGGTCGGCCACAACGCCGCCTTCGACCACGGTTTCCTGAACGCCGCCGTCAGCCGCTGCGGCATCAAGCGCAACCCCTTCCACCCCTTTTCCAGCTTCGATACCGCGTCACTGGCGGGCCTGATGTACGGCCAGACGGTGCTGGCCAGGGCCTGCGGCGCCGCCGGCATTCCCTTCGACAACGGCGAAGCCCACTCGGCTCGCTACGATACCGAACGCACCGCCGAGCTGTTCTGTGCCATGATCAACCGCTACAAGGACCTCGGCGGCTGGTCCCAGGCCCAGCGCGAGCAAGGGATGGACGAACTGCCCTAGGCCAGGATCCTGCTGGAAGACGACAAACGCAGAAACGCCCATCCAGTAGATCGGATGGGCGTTTCTGTTAGTGGCTTGTCTTCTTGGCGGTTTCCCTTCTTGCCGCTTGAAAACCTTGACTCGCCGCCAGGGGCAAAGCCCGGTCAGCCCTCGGGCTGATCCTCCTGATGCTTGGCGGCCGTTTCCTTGATCAGCTTCTCGAGTTCGCCGCTCTGGTGCATCTCCACCACGATGTCGCAGCCGCCGACCAGCTCACCCTCGACCCACAGCTGGGGAAAGGTGGGCCAATTGGCGAACTTGGGCAGCTCGGTGCGGATGTCCGGATTGTCCAGGATATTGACGAAGGCGAAGCGCTCGCCGCAGGCCATCAGCGCCTGGACGGTCTGGGCGGAGAAGCCACACTGGGGCAGCTGCGGAGTGCCCTTCATGTAGATCAGGATGGGGTTCTCGCCGATCTGGCGCTGGATGTTCTCGAGGGTGGTGCTCATGGCGTCTCCCTGTTCTCGTCGCGAATGCCGGTGCGGGCCAATACCTGAGCCCGCCGCTAGGTCTTGGTCGTCCATTCTACTGATCCCGCGCGCGTTGCGCATCCCCCGGCGCCTGGCTAGGATGGACGTTTTTTCCCGTGGAGCACGCCCAATGGCCACCCGCCACTTCCTGACCCTGCTGGACCTGAGCCAGGACGAGTTGCGCTATCTCATTCAGCGCGCCATCACCATCAAGAACGAGCTGAAGGCTAAGGGCCCGGTCTATACGCCCTTGCGCAACCGCACCCTGGCGATGATCTTCGAGAAGTCCTCGACCCGCACCCGGGTCTCCTTCGAGACTGCCATGGCACACTTCGGGGGCCATGCGCTATTTCTGTCGCCCCGCGACACCCAGCTCGGCCGCGGCGAACCCATCGGCGACACCGCCCGGGTGCTCTCGGAAATGGTCGACGCGGTGATGATCCGCACCTTCTCTCATCCCGGTCTGGAGGAATATGCCGCCTCAAGCTCGGTGCCGGTGATCAATGCGCTGACCGACGACTACCACCCCTGCCAGCTGCTGGCCGACGTGATGACCTGGACCGAGCTTCGCGGCAGCGTCGTCGGGCGCACCGCGGTGTGGATCGGCGACGGCAACAACATGTGCCACTCCTGGATCAATGCCGCCCGCCAGTTCGACTTCCAGCTGCGCGTATGCTGTCCCGAGGGCTACGAGCCCCGCCAGGATATCCTCGCCGCCGCCGGTGACCGTGTCACCCTCCTGCATAACCCCGCCGAGGCGGTAGTCGATGTCGACCTGATCACCACCGATGTGTGGGCCTCCATGGGTCAGGAGGAGGAGCAGGCCAGGCGCGAGGCAGACTTTGCCGGCTTCCAGGTGACCGAGGCGCTACTCGACCGGGCCAAGCTCGACGCGCTCTTCCTGCACTGCCTGCCCGCCCACCGCGGCGAGGAGATCAGCGAGACCCTGCTCGACGACCCACGGGCCGTGGTGTGGCAGGAAGCGGGCAACCGCCTTCACGCCCAGAAGGCACTGATCGAGTTCCTTCTGCTGGGTCGCGACGAGGACTGATCGCCACGAGTCCCTGTGCGGCTCCAGCACAGGGACTCGTCCGGCCTTCAATGTCAGGCCGTTCACGCCAGGCCGTTCACACCAGACCTTCACATGGGGCTCTTGGCATTCGACCTTTGTATAATACCGACCTTGGTAGTATACTGCGCCGCAGCACACCCTCAGCGTGAAAGGAAATGCGGCATATGATGATCGACGCTTCCCCTCTCGCCAGCATGCAGCGCAGCCTACGCCAGTGCCTCTCCAAAATGGCGGCCCTGCTCTATCACCATGGTTACGTGCTGGAGACCGTCTCCATCCCCCATCGGGGCCTCGAACGCCATGATGTGGCGAAGCTCTCAAGCGCCTCCAGTGAATGGCAGACCTGCGAAAGGGTCCTGATCAACAGCGAGGCGGCCTCATGGAACGAACACAACCGGCTGGTCCTCACCTCGTTGGGCCGTGAACTGCTGTTCGACATGTTCGGTGAAGGCGCCGCCGACTGCGCCTGAAAGCGACGCGGCTCTGATGTCGCGGAATACGCCCAAGGCATAGAAGCGACAAGAAATAGACGCGACGGGGAGAGATCTCAGCCTCCCCGGCATTACCGCTGTGGGGCTATATTCGACCGCGGCGGGGCTGTACTCGGTCCAAGCCCATTCCGGGACGGATTGGCATCTGCAACGTCAGCAGCAGACGAAAAAGCCGCCTGGCGCGGTGCGCCAAGCGGCTGATTTGTCTAATCTTGTTGGTGGAGCCTAGCGGGATCGAACCGCTGACCTCAACACTGCCAGTGTTGCGCTCTCCCAGCTGAGCTAAGGCCCCACGCCGTCTCGCCTCGCGAGAACGACGCAGATACTACGCAGCCCCGCAGAGAGCGTCAACCCCCCAAAGGTAAATCCCAAGGATACTTTCCACCTTCACCGAAATTGTGCCACTCTTCGCCATGGGAGCTCTCACCTCCCGATGCCTACCCCCTATCAGCCATGACGCTCAGGAGTCGCTGCCTTGATCCGGGTACTGATTGCCGACGACCATCACCTGGTGAGGACCAGTATCGCTCACCTGCTGAACGCCGAAGAGGATCTCAGCGTGGTCGGCGAGGCCTCCGACGGCGAGACCGCCATCGCCGAGACCCGCCGCCTCTCCCCCGATGTGGTGCTGATGGATATTCGCATGCCGGGGATCGGCGGCCTGGAAGCCACTCGCAAGATCCACCGCACCCAGCCCGACACCCGTGTACTGGTGTTGACCGCCTGGTTCGAGGAGTCCTTCGCCCTGCGCCTGCTCGACGCCGGGGCCTTCGGCTTCCTCAGCAAAGACTGCCAGCACGACGAGATGGTCTCGGCCATTCGCGGCGCCTTCCACGGCCATCGCTATGTCAGCCCCGAGGTCGCCCAGCGGCTCGTGCTATCGCGTATCGATGCGTCGGAGAATCCCTTCGACCAGCTCTCTCAGCGCGAGATGCAGGTGGCGATGATGATCGTCAACTGCCAGAAGGTGGCCGACATCTCCGACCGGCTCTTCCTCAGCCCCAAGACGGTGAACACCTACCGCTACCGTATCTTCGACAAGCTGGGCGTGCAGACCGACGTGGAACTGACGCACCTGGGGCTGCGCCACGGCCTGGTGGAGGGCTACGCCAGCGTGGAGTGAACGCCCGCCGGGCCTGCCGCCCGGTATGATCTGCTAGGATGGCACTCCCATCCGCGACCGCACCGCCTCCATGAGCTTCGATCATCGCCACTTCCTCGTCACCGTCAGCGAATCCCCGGGCATCTACCGCATGCTCGACGCCCAGGGCGAGACCCTCTATGTGGGCAAGGCACGGCGCCTCAAGGCGCGCCTGGCGAGCTATTTTCGTGGGGCGCTGAATGCCAAGACCCAGGCGCTCGTGGGGCGCATCGCCGATATCCATATCACGGTAACCAACAGCGAGACCGAGGCGCTGTTGCTGGAGCAGACCCTGATCAAGGAGCTGCGCCCGCCCTATAACATCCTGCTGCGCGACGACAAGTCCTACCCGTTCGTCTTCGTCACCGACCGCCATCCCTTCCCGGGGCTGGAGTACAAGCGCGCCCGGGCACGCCGCGATGACGGCCGCTACTTCGGCCCCTACCCCAGCAGCCTGGCGGTTCGCGAGAGCCTGTCGCTGATGCAGAAGATCTTTCGCATCCGCAACTGCGAGGACACTGTCTTCGCCCACCGCACCCGGCCCTGCCTGCAGTTCCAGATCGAGCGCTGCAGCGCCCCCTGCGTCGGCTACATCAGCGAGGCGGACTATCGGCGCGACCTGGAGCATGCCGTGCAGTGCCTGGAGGGCAAGAGTGAGCAGGTGACCCAGGAACTGACATCGGCCATGGAGGCGGCCAGCCGCGAACTCGCCTTCGAGGAGGCCGCCCGGCTGCGCGACCAGGTCCAGCAGCTGCGCCAGCTCCAGCAGCGCCAGTTCGTCGACACCGGCGACGGCGATGCCGATATCTTTGCCCTGGCCACCCGCCCCGGGGCGCTGTGCATCTCGGTGCTCAGCGTACGCCACGGCCGACTGCTGGGTGCCCGCCACCACGCGCCCGTCAACGGGCTCGACCTGCCGGCGGACGAGCTGCTTGGAGAGTTCGTCAGCCAGTACTACCTGGGGCAGGATCGGGAGATCCCGCGAGAGGTGATTGCCAGCCACGCCCTGGCGGATCGCGAGCTGATCGAGGCGGCACTCGGCGAACGCGCCGGCAAGCGGGTGCGCCTGGCCGACCGGGTCCGCGGCCACCGCGCCCAATGGCAATCGCTGGCCGTCACCAACGCCGAGCAGCAGCTGGCTGGCCAGCTGGCCAGCCAGGCCCAGCTCACGCGCCGCTTCACGGCGCTGCGAGAGGCGCTCGGCCTGGCCGAAACGCCCAGGCGTCTCGAGTGCTTCGACATCAGCCACAGCCACGGCGAGGCCACGGTGGCCTCCTGCGTGGTGTTCGACGAGAACGGCCCGCGCAAGTCCGACTATCGCCGCTTCAACATCGAGGGAGTGGCCGCCGGCGACGACTATGCCGCCATGCGCCAGGCTCTATCGCGCCGCTTCCGCCGCCTGGCCGACGGCGAAGGGGAGCGCCCTGATGTGCTGCTGGTGGACGGCGGCAAGGGGCAGCTCAATCTCGCCCGGGAAGTATTCGCCGAGTTCGGCGTGGACGGAGTCGCACTGGTGGGCGTCGCCAAGGGCACTACCCGCAAGGCGGGTCTGGAGACCCTGTTCCTCGAGACCGTTGACCGCGCCCTGGACCTCGACCCCGCCTCCCCCGCCCTGCACTTGATCCAGCACGTGCGCGACGAGGCCCACCGCTTCGCCATCACCGGCCACCGCAATCGCCGCGACAAGGCGCGCCGGACCTCCACCCTGGAGGGCATCCCCGGTGTGGGACCCAAGCGCAGGCGCGAACTGCTGCGCTTCTTCGGCGGGCTGCAGGGGGTCAAGCAAGCCAGCCGCGAGGAGCTCTCGCGGGCACCCGGCATCAGTGCCACCCTGGCCGAGGCGATTCATCGCGCCCTGCATGGATGAAGGCCGCCAAGGGGGATAGAATGGCCGGGCGCTCGGCACCACCCCACCGGCAAGGACAGCGTCACCCAATGAACATCCCGAATATCCTCACCCTGGCCCGCATCGGCTTCATCCCCCTGCTAGTGGTGCTCTTCTACCTGCCCTTCTCGTGGAGCATGCCGCTGGCCGCCGGCCTGTTCGCCCTGGCCTCGATCACCGACTGGCTGGACGGCTACCTGGCTAGGCGCTGGAACCAGGCGACGCCCTTCGGCGCCTTCCTCGACCCGGTGGCAGACAAGCTGATGGTGGTCGTGGCCCTGGCGCTGATGATCGAACGCTACGAGGCGGTGTGGCTGACGCTGCCGGCGCTGGTGATCATCGGCCGCGAGATCGTCATCTCCGCGCTGCGCGAATGGATGGCGGAGATGGGCAAGCGCGGCAAGGTGGCGGTCTCCTGGGTCGGCAAGGTCAAGACCACCCTACAGATGGTCGCTATCTTCATGCTGCTGGCCTTCGACCCCGGCTCCCCCCTCGCCCTGCTGGCCGTGATCACCCTCTACGTAGCCGCCGTGCTGACGCTCTGGTCGATGATTCTTTACCTGCGCGCCGCCTGGCCGCACCTCAGCGACTCCATGTGAGGCAGCGCTCGGAACTCGACGTAGGGGCGGCTGCAAAAGCGTTTGACAGTCACCGACTTATCCGTATAATTCGCTCTCGAGTCAGGCGGGAATAGCTCAGTGGTAGAGCACAACCTTGCCAAGGTTGGGGTCGCGAGTTCGAATCTCGTTTCCCGCTCCATCTCCCCTCGGGGGATGTCTACACGACTCGATGAGGCTGGATGGCAGAGTGGTTATGCAGCGGACTGCAACTCCGTGTACGCCGGTTCGATTCCGACTCCAGCCTCCATTTCCCCTGGTTATTCTGCTCGACACCGTGCCGCCCGGATGGCGAAATTGGTAGACGCAAGGGACTTAAAATCCCTCGGTGGCGACACCGTGCCGGTTCGACCCCGGCTCCGGGCACCAGTCACCCCGTCCGTCGCCTGGGCCGACACCAAAGCGGCACACCTGCGGGGCCCTGCCTCATGAATCTGCCGCCCTTGCGCGACCCCTTCTTCACCTATCGCTATCGCCGCCGCCTGCATGTACTGCGCGTGCTGCTCGCCCTGCTGATGACCTTCGGCATCATTCGCGTGTTCGAGATTCCCCACTCCAGCTGGGCGCTCGTCAGCACCGTCATGGTAATGGGCAACCTGCCGCATATCGGCGGCGTGCTCGACAAGGGTCGACAGCGGCTACTCGGCACCGTGCTCGGCGCCGCCACCGGCCTGGGTCTGATCCTGTTTCCACCCGCCCTGCACCTGCTGATCCCCGCCGGCAGCCTCGCCGCCATCGGCATCGCCACCTGGTTCACCTTCGGCAACCGCCACGGCTACAGCGGCCTGATGTTCGCCATCAGCCTGCTGCTGGTCATCGGCGACGGCAGCCATGCCCTGGACATCGGCCTTTGGCGCGCCTTCGATGTGCTGCTGGGCACCCTGGTGGGCATCACCGTGACCATGCTGGTGCTGCCCCAGAAGGCCACCGACATGATGCGCTTCATGCTGGCCGAAAACCTCGACCGCATGGCGCGCCTGTTCCACGCTCACACCACCGCCGCGGCCGCCCTGGACGTTGACAGCCGCGCCCTGCTCAAGGCCACCAGCTCTGCACTGGTCAAGCAGCGCGGCTTGGTCGACGCCATCCATCGCGAGCGACGGCTGGATCGCGACGAACTCGATGACATCATCTCCCTGCAGCGGCGCATGCTCTCCACCATCGAGCTGCTGCTGGAGACCCACTGGACCACCCGGGCGGGCCATGACCGCATCGAGGCCATGGCGGGCCTGCGCGAGGAGCAACACCGCCTCGCCCGGGAGCTCGGCACCCTCGCCTTCCAGGTGCGTACCGGCCAGCCCATCTCGGTCACGGTGAGCCAGTTCGACCTGGAGCGCCATGCCATCCTGGCCACCAGCGCACGCAGTGACGAGGGGCGCGCACTGTTCAGCCCCAGCGGTTACCTCTGGCTTAATCGCGAACTGGCACGGCTGACCGGCGACCTGGTCGATCGCCTCGGCGGCCTGACCCGACTGCCCAGCCGCCGGCTGCATCGCGCCTCCGGGCGCAAGTGGGCACGACGCGACACCGCCACGATCGACAAAGGAGCGCGAGATGAGCCACGGCAATCATGATGTGCTGATCATCGGCGGCGGCGTAGCCGGCCTGGTGCTGGCGCTGGAGCTCGCCGACTGGCGTCGGGTCACCCTGCTGAGTCCGGCCAGCGACGACCAGGGCGCTAGCCGCTGGGCCCAGGGCGGCATCGCCGCAGTGCTCTCCCCCGGCGATGACTTCGACGCCCACATCGCTGACACCCTGGTGGCCGGCGACGGCCTGTGTGACGAGGCGGCGGTGCGCTTTACCGTCGAACATGGGCCGTCCGCCATCGAGTGGCTGCTCTCCCTCGGGGTTCCCTTCACCCCGGACCCCAGCCCCGATGCCGGCTACCCCTACCACCTGACCCGTGAGGGCGGCCACGGCGCTCGGCGCATCATCCATGCCGCCGATGCCACTGGCCTTGCGGTGATGGAGACCCTTCAAGCCCACGTGGCCGCTCATTCGGCCATCCAGGTGCTGGACGACCTTACCGCCATCGGCTTGATCGGCGACACCGCCGGCGACTGCCGCGGTGCCCGCTGCCTGGACGGCCGGGGCCAGCTGCACGAACTGCTGGCCCGCGACACGGCACTGGCCACTGGCGGCGCCAGCGGGCTCTACCGCCACACCACCAGCCCCCACCCGGCCAGCGGCGAGGGCATGCTGATGGGCGCAGAGCTGGGAGCGGAGCTCAGGAATCTGGAGTTCCAGCAGTTCCACCCCACCTGCCTCTATGACCCCCAGGGCAGCCCCTTCCTGATCAGCGAGGCGGTGCGCGGCGAGGGCGGCCGGCTGCTCAACGTCCATGGTGAGCGCTTCATGCCCGCCCTGGACCCGCGCGCCGAGCTGGCTCCTCGGGATATCGTCGCCCGCGCCATCGACGCCGAGATGCAGCGTACCGGCAGCGACCATGTGCTGCTCGATATCCGCCACCTGGGCGAGGCGGCGATCCACCACCACTTTCCCACCATCCAGGCCCACTGCGCAGGCCGCGGCCTGGACATCACCCGGGAGCCGATCCCGGTGGTGCCCGCCGCCCACTACAGCTGCGGGGGCCTGGCCACCGACCTGGCCGGCGCGACCACGGTGCCGCACCTCTACGCCATCGGCGAGGTGGCCTGCACCGGCCTGCACGGCGCCAACCGCATGGCCAGCAACTCGCTGCTGGAGTGCCTGGTGTTCGCGCGCAGCTGTGCCACGGCACTGAACCGTCAGGACGGTCCAGAGGACGCGGCCGCGCAGGCGCCGTTGATCTCTTCCCAAGCCGTCGGCAGCCGGCTGGCCGACCCACAGGCTCTGGCCGGCATCCGCGAGGGGATGCGCCGCGTGATGAGCGCCCGGGTGGCCATCGTACGACGCGACGCAGGCCTGGCCGAGGCCACCGAGGAACTGGACGCGCTGCAGCGCGAGCTGGCCCCCCTGCTGACAGCCTGCACCGTCAGCGCGGAGCTGGCCGGCCTGTGGCAGGCGCTTCGCCTGGCCCGGCTCACCGTGGCCAGTGCCCTCGCCCGCCGCGAGTCACGCGGCCTGCACTTCAACCCGGACTGCCCAGGCCACGCTCAGGGCGTGCCGCGGCCCTCGCGGATTCATCTCGCCGACCTCGACTGACAAGAACGTCGTGAGACCTACACGAGACCTTCACGAGAGCGATGCGACAGTCCCGCCTACCGATGCTGCAGCAGCAGGCGTCGCAGCCGCCAGAGCGAGGCGGCATCGCTGCTGTCCGGCCAGAGCCATAGCCGACGCCCGTTGACGCGCAGGCCGATCAGCCAGGGGCCGAGATAGTCGCAGTGAAGGGAGACCGGGCACCAGGATACCTCGACGCTGTCGCGCCACTCCCAGCGGAGGTTGCCATCGGCCAGGGTCATGCTGCGCAGGTCACCGCGGGGGCGCCGACGGGCAGAGTAGAGAAAGGCGCCCAACATGACGGCAGCGACCAGAGCGCCCAGCCAGGCCGGGCCATGCAGCAACGCCACGCCGACCACCGCGGCGGCCAGCAAGGCATGCAGGAGGAGGGAGAGCCTAGACGGGACGATGCCCAATGCTGTCGGCACTTTCGGCATGTTCGATGATCAGCTGCACGATGCGGCGTCGGTGCGGGTCCTCCGGTAACTCGCGGCGCATCAGCCACATGAAGAGATCCTGATCCTCCTCGTCGATCAACTTGCGGAAGGCCGCCTGATCCGCCTCATCGAGGTGGTCATAGCGCTGCTCGAGGAAGGGGACAAGCAGCAGGTCCAGCTCCCACATGCCGCGACGGGAGTGCCAGTGGAGCCGCTTGCGCAGTACCACATCCTGGGGGGATTGCTCGTTCAACGTCGACCTCGCCTGTCAAGTGGGATGAGTGTCCACAGTATACCCGAGCCCCCCGGCAACGGCAGCCGCCGGCACTGCTATCTTACAAAGGTCGTAGTGCGTTGTTTTATCAGAATTTGCCGAGTATGCTTTGGAAAAACAACAGCGCCGGGCGGGCCAATGCCTGCGCCCACCGCTTAGGGAGACCGTCGATGACCAAGTCCGAATTGATCGAGCAGATCGCCGCACGACAGCCCGAGCTGTCGATCAAGGAAGTCGAGGCCGCCGTTCGCCTGATCCTCGATGACATCACCGACACCCTGGCAGAGGGGGGGCGCGTCGAAATCCGTGGCTTCGGCAGCTTCTCGCTTCACTATCGCGAGCCCCGCGTCGGACGCAACCCGAAGACCGGTGAACCTGTCGCGCTGGACGGCAAATTCGTGCCACACTTCAAGCCCGGCAAGGAGCTGCGCGAACAGGTGGACGCCAGCCGCGCCCTTGGCTATTGACCGGCTTCGGCCACTGACACTTTGACTACCGGCACTTCCATTACAGGGGACACAAGCCCATGCGTTGGCTAAAAGGCCTGATCCTGGCCATCATCCTGCTGGTCGTCCTGCTGGTCGGCATTCTCTTCGCCGTCAACAACCAGCAGGCCCTTCCTCTCAACCTTGTCTGGATCGAGCTGCCCGCAGCCTCGCTATCCGTCTGGCTGCTGGCCTCCCTGACCGTCGGCGTGCTGCTCGGCATGCTGGCCATGAGCGGCGTCTACCTTCGCCTGCGTACCCTGCTGACCCGCGCCCAGCGCCACAATCAGCAGCAGCGCAAGGAACTCGATCGCCTGCGCGTCCAGGAGCTGAAGGAACTTCCCTAGAATGCCCGATGTCCTGCTGCTGACGCTGTTGTTGGCAGCGGTCGCCATCGGCTGGTGGCTCGGCCGCCGCGAACGCAGCAAACCCTCCGATCACGCGCCGTCATCTGGGCTGCCGCGGGATTATTTCGTGGGGCTCGACTACCTGCTCAACGACCAGCAGGATCGAGCCATCGAGACCTTCGTGGCGGCCCTGGAGGTCAACAGCGACACCATCGACACCCATATCACCCTGGGCAACCTGTTCCGGGGCCGTGGCGAGGCGGATCGCGCAGTGAAGATCCACCAGAACCTGCTGGCCCGCCCCACGCTCTCCGCCGGCCAGGGAGAACGCGTGCAGCTGGAACTGGCCCGGGACTTCCTGGCCCTGGGGCTGCTCGACCGTGCCGAACGTCTGCTGCAGGCCCTGGTACGCGACTCTCAGGACGACGAAAGGCGCCTGGCCGCCAAGCGCCTGCTGGTAGATCTGCTGGAGCGCGAAGGCGAGTGGCAGGCCGCCCTAGAAGTAGCCCAGCCTCAACTGATTCGCCAGAACGACGAGGTCCGCCGCGCCGCGGCCCACTGGCTTTGCCAGTTGGCCGAGCAGGAACGCTTCGAGGCAAGCCCGGGACTCGCCCGCAAGCACCTGCGACAGGCGCTGGCCATCGACCCTCGCTGCGTTCGCGCCAACCTGCTGCTGGCCGCCCTGGAGCACGACACCGGCCACTATCGCCAGGAGATCCGCCTGCTCGATCGCCTTCCCGAACAGGACGCTGCCTTCACCTCCACCCTGCTGGCCCCCCTGGCCACCGCCTACCGCCTGCTCGATGACGAAGACGGGCTGATCCGCCACCTGCAGCAGTTGGTGGCGCGCACGCCCTACACCAGCGTGATCATCCTGCTGGCCGAGACGGTTCGCCATCGCGACGGCCTACAGGCCGCCATCGACCTGGTCAGCGAACAGCTCAACCGCGAATCCAGCCTGGGGGCGCTGGACTATCTGATCGACCTTTACCGTCAGCACAGCGTCGGCGAACCCCTGGCGCAACTCCAGCTGCTACAGCGCCACACCGGCACCCTGCTGAAGGCCCTCCCGCGGCACCGCTGCAGGCGCTGCGGCTTCGCCGGCGAACAACTCCATTGGCAGTGCCCGCGCTGCCGCAGCTGGGGCACCACCAAGCCGATCACCGGCATCGAAGGGGAATAGCCGCTCAGGACCCCGCCAGCTCCGCCTCGATGGCGGCCAGCGCCGCCATGGGGTCCTCGGCCTGGGTCACCGGGCGCCCCACCACCAGATGGGTGCTGCCCGCCGCCATGGCATCGTGCGGAGTCATCACCCGACGCTGGTCGCCGGCCTGAGCGAAGCTCGGCCGAATGCCCGGGGTCACCTTCAAGAAGTCCACCCCGCACAGCTCACGCAGCCGCGCCGTCTCCTGTGCGGAGCAGACCACCCCATCCATCCCGCTCTGCCTGGCCAGCAGGGCCAGGCGCTCGACCTGCTTCGCCGGCGAGACGCTGACGCCCACCTCCGCCAGATCCTCTGCCTCCATGCTGGTCAGCACCGTCACCGCAATCAGGTGTGTCGACAGGCCGTGGCGCTGCAGCCGCTCTTTCGCCGCCTCCATCATGCGGCGTCCGCCGCCGGCGTGGACGTTGACCATCCACACGCCCTGCTCCGCCGCCGCCTGCACGGCGCCGGCCACGGTGTTGGGAATGTCGTGAAACTTGAGGTCCAGGAACACCTCGAAGCCGCGGCCGTGCAGCGCCTCCACCACGTCCGGGCCGCTGCGGGTGAACAGCTCCTTGCCCACCTTCAGGCGGCAGCGCGCGGGATCCAGGCTATCGGCCATGCACAGGGCGGCATCCAGGGAGGCGTAGTCGAGGGCAATGATCAGAGGCGAATCGGTAGACACGGGCCGGGCTCCAGGCAAGGGACGGATGGGCAACATTATATCAGCCCGAGCCGCCAACTCGCGTAGGAGATACCCCCGGCACGCGCTGCTCGTGAGACAGCAGGCTAGGCGTTTTGACACGCTCGCCTGTCTGTCCTCACCTACGGCGACTGGCGTCCCCGGCCCACACTGTGGCTCACCGACAACCGCTAACTTGAAGGGTGTCCCCCGGGACACGCTTTCACGACAAGCGCAACAACAAGAGGAGACGATCATGCAGGGAATGACACGTAACGCACTAGCCGGCGCGCTACTCGCCCTACTGCTAGGGCTGGCGCCGCTGGGCGCCGTGGCACAGGAAGTGGCGCCGATCAACGTCAATACCGCTGATACGGAGCTGCTCGCCGAGCTGCCGGGCATCGGACCGACCAAGGCGGCAGCCATCGTCGAGGATCGCGAGGCCAACGGCCCCTTCGAGAGCACCGAGGATCTGACGCGGGTCAGCGGCATCGGTGACGGCACTGTGGCCAACCTGGAAGACCAGGTCAGCTTCTGAGCCGGACCGAACGCAGGGCGGCCGCCGGGGAGTTCCCCCGACGGCCGCCCTGTTTCATCGAGTGGTGACTCGCTTGAAGGCTTAGAGCCGCAGGCCGCCGTCGCACTCGATGACTCGCCCGGTGAAGTAGGCGTTCTCCATGATGAAGGCCACGCTCTGGGCGATGTCCTCCGGCTGGCCCAGACGACGCAGTGGCACGCCTGAGGTCAGCTTGTCGAGCATGTCCTGACGCATGGAGGCGGTCATGTCCGTCTCGATGAAGCCCGGAGCCACGCAGCCGGTGCGAATGCCGTAGCGCGCCAGCTCCTTCGCCCAGGTGGTGGTCAGCGCCACGACCCCGGCCTTGCAGGCCGCATAGTTGCTCTGGCCCATGTTGCCGGCCCGGGAGATGCTGGAGATATTGACGATTACCCCCTCATTGCCCGCCTCGATCATCTGGCTGGCCGCCTCACGGCCACACAGAAAGACGCCGGTCAGATTGACATCGACCACCGCCTGCCAGTTCTCCAGGGACATCACCTTCTCGACCTTGCCCTCCTTCGCCTTCACCAGCAGAGCATCACGCAGGATGCCGGCGTTGTTGACCAGACCGTTCACCGGGCCCAATGAGGCGGCGATATCACCGAAGGCCTGCTTGACCGACGCCTCGTCGGCCACGTTGGCCACGAAGCCTCGGGCCTCGATACCCGCCTGATGCAACCGAGTAACGGCATCGTCCAGGGTGGCGCCATCGGTATCGAGCAACGCCAGGCGGGCGCCTCGGCTACCGAGCAGCTGAGCCATAGCCAGACCCAAACCACGGGCGCCACCGGTGATCGCAATCACGGACTTATCAAGTTTCATCGTCAAACCTCCTGGGAAATGGAGCGACCCAGGGCCGGCGATTCGGCTCAATCCTGGACATCGCGATTTCAAAGTACATATATGGTAGCAGAGTTTGTGCAGTGCACCATAATGCTATTCATATGATAATTTCCTGTGCCTCACGCCATCGCGCCTAGCGCTGACAGTCAACGGTTGATTTCGGCGTGGCCGCCCCCACGTCCTAAGGAACCGATACCCGCGGAGTCCCCATGCCCTTTCTGCTTGCCTTTACCCTCTTCGCCCTGCTCGACTTCGTCATCCTCTTCTCGGTTGGCAGCCAGATCGGCCTGCTTACCACCCTGCTGATGGTGCTGGCCACCGGCTTCATCGGCCTGCACCTGATCCGACGCGAGGGGGCCGCCACTTTCGCGCGCGCCCGAGAGCGTCTGGAGCGGGGCGAGGTCCCCTCGGGCGAGCTGCTCACCGGTGCCGCACTGATCTTCGGCGGCGCCCTGCTGATGGCACCCGGCTTCGTCTCCGATGCCCTGGGCTTCATGTGCCTGATTCCCGATGCCCGCCGCCTGCTGGGGAGGCTGCTCGCCCGGCTTGGCGTCCGCGCCCAGGGTATCCACGTGGGCGGGCGCCCCGGCGGTGGCCCCCGACCCGGGCCCGACGCCGACTGGCAGCAGGCCTCGCAGGGTCGTGGGACGGGTAACGCCCGGGACGCCTCGGCGTCCCACGGCGACGATCGGGACGGTGCGCTCGAGGGCGATTTCATCTCCCGCGATGACAGGCGGGGCTGAATCAAAAAAATTTCTGCGCGGGCCTTGAAAGCCCTCTGCTGAGCCCCACTTAACGGACAGCAGCAGGCTTCGGCGCGGTTGCCGCGCCATTGACACGGAAGGCGTCCAGCGCCTCCACCTCGCCGGCACCGTCTGCGAGGCGATGACCTAAACTGCCGGGCTTCCCGGCCATCTGAACCCTCAGGAGAACGTGAGCAATGAACATCCGTCCCTTGCACGATCGCGTCATCATCCGTCGCGTTGAAGAAGAACAGAAAACCGCTGGCGGCATCGTGCTTCCGGGCAGCGCCCAGGAAAAACCGACTCGCGGTGAAGTCCTTGCCGTCGGTAACGGCCGGATTCTCGAGAACGGCGAGGTCCGTCCCCTGGACGTGAAGGTCGGCGATACCGTGATTTTCAAGGATGGTTTCGGCGTCGAGAAGCAGAAAATCGACGGTGAAGAGGTCCTGATCATGAGCGAGTCCGACATCCTGGCCGTGGTCGAGGGCTGAGGCCCAAGCGACCAGCGCAACATCTGACGATCACGTCTGACGTTCAAGCATCTGACGTTCCAGCAACAACAGGAAGATTTCGAAAATGGCAGCGAAACAAGTCAAGTTCTCCGATGATGCCCGCAAGCGCATGGCCCGTGGCGTCGACGTCCTGGCCAACGCCGTGAAGGCCACTCTGGGCCCCAAGGGCCGCAACGTGGTGATCGAGAAGTCATTCGGCGCCCCGACCGTCACCAAGGACGGCGTCTCCGTGGCCAAGGAGATCGAGCTGAAGGACCGCT
Source organism: Halomonas salsilacus (assembly GCF_051216275.1). NCBI lineage: Bacteria > Pseudomonadati > Pseudomonadota > Gammaproteobacteria > Oceanospirillales > Halomonadaceae > Halomonas > Halomonas salsilacus. Next base: position 154,287 of record NZ_JBPKAQ010000006.1, on the reverse strand, counting down.
TCGAGAACATGGGCGCCCAGATGGTCAAGGAAGTCGCATCCAAGACCTCCGACGTCGCCGGTGACGGCACCACCACCGCTACCGTGCTGGCCCAGTCCATCGTCAACGAGGGGCTCAAGGGCGTCATCGCGGGCATGAACCCGATGGACCTCAAGCGCGGCATCGACCAGGCCGTGATCGCCGCGGTCAAGGAGATCGAGGCCCTGTCCGTGCCCTGCACCGACACCAAGGCCATCGCCCAGGTCGGCACTATCTCCGCCAACGGCGACAAGCGCATTGGTGAGATCATCGCCGAGGCGATGGAGAAGGTCGGCAAGGAAGGCGTCATCACTGTCGACGAAGGCCGCGGCTTCGAGGACGAGCTGGAAGTCGTGGAAGGCATGCAGTTCGATCGCGGGTACCTCTCTCCCTACTTCGTGACCAACCAGGACACCATGCAGGTCGAGCTGGAAGACCCGTACATCCTGCTGGTCGACAAGAAGATCTCCAACATACGCGAGCTGCTGCCGGTGCTGGAAGCCGTCGCCAAGGCGGGCAAGCCGCTGGCGATCATCGCCGAGGACATCGAGGGCGAGGCGCTGGCCACCCTGGTAGTCAACACCATGCGCGGTATCGTCAAGGTCGCGGCCGCCAAGGCACCGGGCTTCGGTGACCGTCGCAAGTCCATGCTGCAGGATATCGCCATCCTCACCAACGGCACCGTGATCTCCGAGGAAGTGGGTCTGACCCTCGAGCAAGCCACCCTGGACCACCTGGGCACCGCCAAGCGCGTGACCATGTCCAAGGAGAACACCACCATCATCGACGGCGCCGGTAACGAGGGCGACATCGAGGCACGCGTCGGCCAGATCCGCGCCCAGATCGAGGACACTTCCTCCGACTACGATCGCGAAAAACTCCAGGAGCGGGTCGCCAAGCTGGCGGGCGGCGTGGCCGTCATCCGTGTCGGTGCAGCTACCGAGATGGAAATGAAGGAGAAGAAGGCCCGCGTCGAGGACGCACTGCACTCCACCCGTGCCGCGGTCGAGGAAGGCGTCGTGCCCGGCGGCGGTACCGCCCTGGTGCGCGTGCTGACCAAGATCAAGGACCTCAAGGGCGACAACGAGGACCAGACTCACGGCATCGCCATCGCCCTGCGCGCCATGGAGTCCCCGCTGCGCCAGATCGTCACCAACGCCGGCCAGGAAGCCTCCGTCATCCTGAACCAGGTGAAGGCTAGCGAAGGCAACTACGGCTACAACGCTCAGACCGGCGAGTTCGGTGACCTGTTCGAGATGGGCGTGCTGGACCCGGCCAAGGTGACCCGCAGCGCGCTGCAGTCTGCCGGCTCCGTGGCAGGCTTGATGATCACCACCGAGTGCATGATCGCCGACGATCCGGAAGAAAAGGAAGCCGGTGGCGGCGACATGGGTGGCATGGGTGGCATGGGGGGAATGGGCGGCATGATGTAATCAGCCCCCCCTACCCCAGGCCTTGCCTGAGACAGACCCCGCCGGGAAGCCGGCGGGGTTTTTTGTTACCGGCTCGGCGACGGGCGCCGGGTTCGGTAAGATACTCGTTCTCCCCCCTTCCGCCGACCACCTGATCATGCTCTCGAACATCCGCATCGTCCTCGTACAGACCTACCACCCCGGCAATATCGGCGCCTCGGCGCGGGCCATGAAGACCATGGGGCTCAGCGACCTGGTGCTGGTCAACCCGCGTCGCTTCCCCGACCCCGAAGCCACGCGACTGGCCGCCGGGGCCGAGGACCTGGTGGAAAGCGCCCGGGTGGTGGGCTCGCTGGCCGAGGCAGTGGCCGACTGTGTGCAGGTGATCGGCGCCAGCGCCCGGCTGAGAAGCCTGCCGCTGCCCCACTTCGACGAGCCCGACACCATGGCCCGCGAGCTGATTGAACAGGCCGCCACGGATCCGGTGGCCCTGGTGTTCGGTCGCGAGCGTTTCGGGCTGACCAACGACGAGATCCGCCTGTGCAGCCACCAGGTGAGCATCCCCGCCAACCCGGCTTACGGCATCCTCAACCTCTCCCAGGCGGTGCAGGTGCTGGCCTACGAGGTATTCAAGGCGTGGCGCCGGCGCCCCGACAGCGGCTACCGGCGGGCGCTGCCCACCGAGCAGCGCCAACCCACCCGCGAGCACCTCGGCCACTTCCATGACCACCTGGGGCGGGTCATGGCCGCCAGTGGTTTTCTCACTCAACCCCATGCCCACACCGAAACGCAACTGCAGATGCTGTTCGCCCGTGCCCAGCCGAGCCGCAAGGAGCTGTCGCTGCTGCGCGGCCTGCTCGCCGCGCTGGAACGTCAGCCGCCAGAGGCCTGATACCCCGCCGCGGCCCGATCCGGCACGCCGATGTCATGCAACGGTGATCATGCCGTCATCAAGTGCGGTGAGGATGGCGTGTGGCCAGATCGATTCGGCCACGGCAAGGGATACTGCCCAGCCCCGCCAGGGACGCGCGAGTGCAGGAGGCACCGCAGGAGGGCCGGCCTTTGGGCCGGTCAGGCACCGGGACGGTGCCCACGGAGGCATGGAAGAACGCCACGGCAACTGTCGTGGCGTTCTTGTGGGTGGCTGGCGCTCTTTCTCTCCCAGCCTGTCACACACCGCCGTCACTCCCAGCCCGGCACGCCCTGGCGAATGCACCGCGAGAAATCAGCGGCATCGTGGGCCACGCGGGCCCGCTCGGTGATGTCCCCGTGCCGCTTCAGCTCGCTCAGTGAGACACCTTCGACCAGGCCACCGTGGTCATGCACGTAGCCCGGCAGCAACCCGGTGAGCAGCAGGCGATGGTCCATCGGTAGTCTCTCGATGATCCGGCGCATCATGGCGAACACCAGGGTGGTGCAGTTGGCAGTGATGGTGTGATAGAAGCGCGGGGCCGACTCTAGGCGATTGGCCTCCTCCACCAGCGCCAGCAGCAGGTCGCGCCGGTCGGCCGCATTGAGCAACACCCGGTAGAGGGTCACCCTCTCACCACGCACGTTGCTGCGCAGGCGTACGGCATCGCGCTCGTCGGCGGCGATGATTGCCAGTTCGTACTGCTTGAAGAAGCCGCCGATCTCCGAGAACGCCTCGTTGCGCTCGCGCCGGACCTCCACCGAGAAGGCCAAGAAGTCAAGCCGACCGGTACCGGGATCGAGGAAGCCGAAGGAGATCAGCACATGGGCGATGCCGGGGCGCCCCCAGCCGGAAACGAACAGATCCACGCTGTCGAGGGCGCGCAGATCATAATCCCGTTGCTCCCAGGCGATCCGCGCCCGGTCCGGGGTCTGCCAGTCGAAGTCCCGCACATGGTGGAGGATCAGGCGGTGGCCCGCCACCTCGCCGGTGGCCAGGTGCGCCACGTCATCGGCCCAGTCGAGGTCCATGGCGGGTTGCAGCTGCCGCCACCAGGCCAGCAGCGTTACCATCTGTATCGTCATGCCGGCCAGGGGCGCCAGCCGCGCGCCCTGCCAGACCAGCAAGCACCAGAGCCCCCCCGACCCCAACCAGACCAGAACGGCCAGCCATCGCACGCCGCGTGCGACCGGCAACTGGTGGCCGAGGGCCAACCCGCCCCAAAGAGTGCCCAGCAGGAGCGACGTCAGCAGCGTGCCCGCGAGCAGCGAATCGATCATGGCGTCCCTTCCCGGCCGAATCGCCGCAGGCTAGCACGGCCAGTGAGACAGGCCTTCAACGCAGCATCAATCCCCGGCGGGCGTCAACCAGCCGCGAAACGCCTCGAGCTCCCCGTCGAGCTCGCCGCGAGCCACTCGGCGATAGAGTCGCTGCAGCCGGGCGGTGAGAGAATCCGCTTCGATGGGCCATCCGGGCGGCGGTGCGCCGGCCCGGCCACCGATGTGCCGACCGTCCAGCTCGCGCAGCGGCAGGATCTCCGCCGCGGTGCCGGTCACGAAGGCCTCGTCGGCGGTGTAGAGCTCGTCGCGGGTGATGCGCCGCTCGCGCACCTCTACGCCGAGCACCTCGCGGGCCAGACGGATCACGCTGTCGCGGGTGATGCCCTGCAGGCAGGAGGTCACCTCGGGGGTATGCAGCACGCCGTCGCGCAGCAGGAAGACATTGGCCGCCGAGGCCTCGGCCACATAGCCCTCCGGGTCGAGCATGATCGTCTCGTCAAAGCCCGCCTTCACCGCCGCGTTGAGCGCCAGCATGGCGTTGACGTAGTGGCCGTTGGTCTTGGCCCGGCACAGGCTGATGTTCACATGGTGGCGCGCCCAGGAGGCGGTCAGCGCGCGCAGGCCGATCGACGCCGCCTCCGCCGAGATATAGTCGCCCAGGTCCCAGGCGGCAATCATCACGTGCACGGAGAGCCCCCTGGCCCGTAACCCCAGCCCCTCCGAGCCGAAGAATACCGTGGGCTTTAGGTAGGCATTGGTCAGGGCGTTCCTGGCCAGGCACTCGCCCTGAGCGTCGATCAGTGCCGTCTCGTCGAAGGGCAGCGGCATGTCCAGGGCGTAGGCGCTGTCGGCCAGCCGCCGGGTGTGCTCGGCCACCCGGAAGAGGTGGCTACCGTGGGGCCCCGCGTAGGCGCGCACCCCCTCGAAACAGCCCATGCCATAGTGCAGGGTGTGGGTCAGCACGTGGACCCGGGCCTCGCGCCACGGCAGCCACTCGCCGTCCATCCAGATCCAGCCGTCGCGATCATCGAGAGGTGTCATGCTCGGGGGTTCCTTGTAGGGGAGTTTCCTGTCGGAGAGAGCCGGCCGGCGGCGGCCCAGATCTCGCGCCAGCCGTCGATCAGCTCACGCTGGTGGGGCTGCAGGGCCTGGTAGGCCCAGGCGGCGATCTCATCGTTCTGGGGGTCAGGCACCCGGATTTCGCTGCCGGCGAGGGTCTGGATCACCGCGTGCCCGCACAGCGGCACATAGCCCTCCGAGTAGCCGCCCTCATGAACCATCACCAGGCGCCCCCCGCAGATGCGTTCGGCCAGCGCCATGACCTGCGCCGTCATGCGGGCGAAGGCGCTGCTGTTGAGCAGCATCTTGCCCAGGGGGTCCTTGGCGCAGGCGTCATAGCCACAGGCCACCACGATCAGCTCGGGGCCGAAGGCCTCCAGGGCCGGCAGCACCAGCTCGGTCATGGCGTGGTCGTAGGCGCCGAGACCGCAGCCGGGCGGCAGCGGCAGGTTGAGGTTGGCGCCGAGACCCTCGCCCTCCCCCTGCTCCTGGAAGTCCCCGGTCTCCAGCGGAAAGTTGCCCGCCTGGTGGAGCGACACCGTGAACACCTCCGGGTCCGCATAGAAGGCCGACTGTTGGCCGTTGCCGTGGTGCACGTCCCAGTCGAGGATCGCCACGCGCCGCACCTGCCCGAGCGCTCGGGCTCGCAACACCGCCACCGGGATATTGCCCAGCAGACAGAAGCCGCGGCCCCGGCCGGCCTCGGCGTGGTGGCCCGGCGGGCGGCACAGTGCATAGGCGCGGGACAGCTCGCCGCTGGCCACCGCCTCCACGGCGGCGATGGCCAGCCCGGTGGACTGGCGCGCTGCGGCCAGGCTGCCCGGCGTATAGGGAGCGCAGTCGCCGCCGTCACCGCCGCGGGCGCGGTCGCCCGCCTCCAGGGCCGCCAGGTAGCGCGCCGTGTGGAAGCGCTCGAGATCCTCATGGGCCGCCGGCGGGGGCTTGCGCACCGCCAGCGCGTCGATCAGCCCGGAGACTTCCAGCAGGTTCTTCAGCCGGCGCTTGCTCTCGGGGCTCTCCGAGGCCGGCTGCGGCTGCAGGAACTCGCCCGGCCTCGAGAAGACACCGATGGCCCCTGGATCGTGCCAGAAGCAGCGCTCATGCCAAAAGAAGCCGGTCACCGACGAGCCGCTGCCCTCCGCGCCGTGACATGCCTCGCTCATCCATGCGGCTCCTGCTGCTCCCATACCTCGATGGCGGCCGCCAGGTCCTCCAGCGACGCCCCCACCGACTTGAACAGGGTGATCGCCACATCCGACGAGCGCCCGGGCACCTCGCCATTGAGCAATTCGGCGAGCTCACCGCGGACCTCGTCGAAGGCGAACACCCCCTCGTCCTCGGCCTGCAGCAGGTCCCCCGCCTCGCCCCTGGCCCCGGTATGGGTGTCCACGTAGACCTCGCTGCGCACCAGGCACTCGGCATCAGTCTCGCGCATGGAGGGACGAAAGGCCCCGATCAGATCGAGGTGGGTGCCGGGGCTGAGCCAGGCACCGCGAATCAGCGGCGCGGTGGAGAGGGTCACGCAGCTGATCAGGTCCGCCTCGCGGCTGGCGGCCTCCAGATCGGTGACCGCTGCAGTGTCGAAGCGGTCGGCATACTCAGCGGCAAGTGCCTCGGCCTTCTCGCGGCTGCGCCCCCAGATGCGCACCCGGCGGATGGGGCGCACCGCCGCATGGGCCTCGATCACCATGGGCGCCAGCTTGCCGGTACCCACCACCAGCAGGCTCTCGGCATCCTCCCGGGCCAGCTCGCGAGCCGCCAGGGCCGAGGCCGCCGCGGTGCGTCGGCGGGTCAGCTCGCTGCCGTCAATGCAGGCCAGGGGGCGCCCGTGGGCGCCCTCGCTCAGCAGATAGACGCCGGCAATGGCGGGCAGGCCATGCACGGCGTTCTGCGGGAAGACATTGACCATCTTCACGCCGATGTAGCCCTCTCGCTCCCAGGCCGGCATCAGCAGCATGGTGGCCTCGCCGTCGGGTCGGTGCATGGCATGGTGGTGGCGCGGCGGCGACTCGACCCCCTCGCGGAAGGTAACCGCGAGGCGCTCGACCAGCGCCTTCCAGGGCAGCGAAGCCGCCACTTGCTCCGCGTTGATGATGCGCATGTCAGGCCTCCGGAAGCGCCGCGGTGACCATGATCTCGACCTTCCATTCCGGCTTGGCCAGCTTCGCCTCGATGGCAGCGCGCACCGGCGGCCGACCCGGTGTTACCCAGGCGTCCCAGGCGGCGTTCATCTGGTCGAACTCGGCCATGCTGGTGACCCAGATCTGGGCGGCGATCAGGTGCTCCTTGGAGGTGCCCGCCTTGGCCAGCAGTTCGTCGATGCGCGCCAATACCTGCTCGGTCTGGCCACGCATGTCGCTGGCGTCGCCAGGCACCTGGCCCGCAAGGTAAACGGTACCGTTGTGGATGGTGATCTGGCTCATGCGGGCATTGCTGTCGTGATAGCTGACGGTCATGGCGTCTCTCTCGCTTGCGGGGTGCCGGCATGGCACCGATGAAGGACTGCCCTCAGGCAGCGGTATAGCCGCCCATGAAGGCGGCCAGGTTGTGGCTCAGGTGTTCGGTGGGGTAGCCCCCCTCCTGGACCAGCACCGTGGGCAGGTCGATGGCCGCCAGACGCCGCCCGATCTCGGTGAAGTCACCGGTCTCCAGGGCCATGCCGGCCAGCGGGTCGTCGCGGTGGGCATCCAGGCCCAGAGCCACCACCAGGGCAGCGGGCCGGAAGGCCTCCAGCCGCCCGATGAGGCGCTCCAGGGTCTCGAGAAAGGCCACCCCGTCACTGCCCAGCGGCAGCGGCAGGTTGACGTTGGCACCGAGCCCCTCGCCCTCGCCCCGCTCGTCGGCGCCGCCCCAGAAGAAGGGATAGAAGTCCGACGGGTCGACGTGCAGCGACCCCGTCCAGACATCGCCGCGGTCGTAGAAGAGGTCCTGGGTACCGTTGCCGTGGTGCAGGTCCACGTCGAGGATCGCCACCCGGGCATGCTGTTCGCGCAGCACCGTGGCGGCCAGGCCCGAGTTGTTGAGGAAGCAGAAGCCCCCCGCACGCTCCGGCCCGGCATGGTGGCCCGGAGGGCGACAAAGCGCATAGGCCTGGCGCTCGCCCGCCAGCAACGCCTCGGCCGCCGCCTCCGCGGTGGCCGCGCTGGCCAGGATGCCGGCGAAGCTGTCGGCGGTCATTGGACAGGCCATGTCATGCATGTGCCAGCCTACCTGCCCCACGGGATGGCGTGGATAGTGGTGGCCACCGCCGCAGGGATGCACGTTGGGCGCCACCACCTCGGCGGCATCGGGCAGTGCCTGCCAGCGCGCGTGGATGGTCTCGAGGAAAGCCAGGTAGCGGGGCGAATGGATCCGCGCCAGGCGCTCGCGCAGCCGCGGGCTGTCGGGCTCGGTGGGGGCCGTCAGCGACAGTCCGATGTCGGCCAGTCCCCGGGAAAGCAGCTCGGCGCGCACCGGCCCCTCGGGGGAGTCCACCAGCCGCCCTCGCAACAGGAAGGTGGCCGGTGCATGGCGCTCCTGGTCGGGGTGATAGAAGAGCTTCATCAGCGTGTCCTAGTCCTTATAATGAGTCCTCATAACAACAGGCCTTCATTTCAGCAGCGAGGGAATCCAGGTGGAGAGCGACGGGAAGGTGACCAGCAGCAGGATGACCACGATGAAGGCCACATAGAACGGCAGCGATGCGATGATCGCCCGTTCGAAGGGCACGTTGGCGATGCGCGCCGCCGTCATCAAGGTCATGCCCACCGGTGGCGTGACGTTGGAGATGTTGAGCACCACGATCATCAGGATGGCGAAGTGCAGCGGGTCAACGCCCAGTTGGATCATCGCCGGCACCAGCACCGGGGCCACCACTACCAGGGCCGGCAGCACGTCCATCACCGTGCCGATCACGATCAGCAGGACGCAGACCAGCAGCAGTTGCAGGAAGGTCGAGTCGCTGAAGGTGGTGATCAGGCCGGCGGCGTCGCGGGCGATGCCGGAACGGGTCACGAACCAGCCCAGTACCGCCGAGGTGGCCAGCAGGAAGAACACCACCCCTGAGAAGCGCACCGTGATCACCAGAGCATTCCAGATCTTCCGCCAGGTCAGGTTGCGGTAGAAGACCACGCCGATGAAGATCGTGTAGATGGCGGCGAAGCCCGACGCCTCGGTAATGGTGGTCAGCCCCGAGAGGATGCCACCGAGGATGATCAGCGGCACGATCATCGCCGGCAACGCCATCAGGAAAGAGAGCGCCGCCATCTTCAGCGGGGTGGGCGCCTGCTTGGGGTAGCCCCGTTTCCAGGCCAGGAAGAAGCTCACCCCGAGCAGCGCCAGGGCCATCAGCAGGCCGGGGATGATGCCGCCGGCAAACAGGTCGATCACCGAGATGTCGCGCAGAAGGGTCGCGTAGACCACCATCACCACGCTGGGGGGGATGATCGGGCCGATGATCGACGAGCAAGCGGTGATGGCCGCGGCATACTCGGCGTCGTAGCCCTGGCGCTTCATCTCCGGGATCATGATCTTGCCGATCGCCACGGTATCGGTGATCGCCGCCCCGGTCAGGCCGGCGAAGAACACCGACACGGAGATATTGACGTGGGAGAGCGCCCCGCGCATCCGGCCGAACAGAGCATTGTTGAAGGCGATCAGCTTCTGGGTCAATCCGCCCTGATTCATCAGCTCGGCGGTGAAGATGAAATAGGGCACGGCGATGAGCAGAAAACCGGAGACGCCGGAAAACATGCGATCGGCGATGATGCCGAGCATGCGCTCACCGCCCATGGCATAGCCGCCAGCCAGGCCGGAGAGGGCCATCACCACTGCCACCGGGGCACCGATCAACAGCAGGACGATAAAGGCGACAATCGCGGGCGTCATGGGCGGTTCTCCCCGTCGGTGGACTCGATGAGTTCGTCGATCATCTCGCGCTCGTCGATGAAATGTTCCAGCAGGTCGAAGCCCTGCACCAGGTGGAGCAGGATGATGGCGCCGCTGATCGGCACCACGATGGCAGTGAACTTGCCGTGAATCCGAATCTGGTCGGAGACCATGTAGACCTGCCGGGTACCCTGGAAGTAGTCCCAGCCATACCAGAGCAGCAGCGCCCCGAACAGGCCGATGACCATCATGCAGAGGGTGGCGGCAATGACGGTCAGCACGCGAGGCAGGCTGCGCACCAGCAGCGTCATGGCCACGTGCTCGCCGTAGCGCAGGGAGATGGTCATCGACAGGAAGCCGATCCAGGGCAGGAAGAGCCGCGCCAGGGAGTAGGTCCAACTCAGCGTGCTGCCGGTGGCCAGCTTGTAGACGAAGGCCGTGAACGAGATCCCCAGCATGGTCAGCACGCAGGCCACGCAAACGATAATCGCCACCTGATTGACGATATCGCTCAGGCGGCGCAGGGGGTGAAGGAAGGTCATGGCGTCACCTCAGGCAAGCGCCCGGCAGGAATCCGGCCGGGCGCAGGACGATGAAAGCCTCCGGTTCAACGCCCGTAGGTGGCGACGTCGGAGTCGGCCACCTCGACGCGAACGCGCTCGACCTCCTCGAGGAAGGCATCCACGCGGTCGCCGTCGAGGCCGAAGTCGTTGACGATCCAGTCACGCCAGGCGGGCGTGGCAATCTCGGACATCCGCGCGCGCTCCTCGGCGGGCATGATGTAGCACTCCTGGAAGGTCGCGCAGGACTCCTCCCAGCTGGCGGTAGCCAGCGCACCGGACATGCCATGGCCGATGGCGATGGCCTCACGGGCCGAGGTGACGACCGTCTCCTGCTGCGACTCGGTCAGGCTCTGAAACCACTCCTCGCTGACCAGCCAGGCGGCGCTGTTGTACACGTGGCCGGTGAGGGTGGTGTAGTCGGTCACCTCGTGGAAGTTGAAAGTAGTGTTGAGCACCGGCGCGTTGAACTGGCCGTCGGCCAGGCCGGTCTCCAGGGCGGTGATCACCTCGCCCCAGGGCAGCGGCGTGGCGGAAGCGCCCAGCGCGCGCATGATGGAGACGTGGCCCGGGTTCTCCTCCGTGCGGATATTGAGCCCCTCGAGGTCCTCCACGGTCTGGATCAGCCGCTCGTTGTTGGTGAAGGCCACGAAACCGCCGCCATCGTCGAAGGTGCCCAGGTAGCGCATGTCGGTCTGTTCGATGGTGCCGGACATGAAATCGGCGAACCACTCGCCGTCGAAGAAGGCCCAGGCCTGGCGCCAGTTATCGAAGATGAAGGGGGCCGTCATCATCTGGTAGTCGGGGTAGTAGGAGGACATGGCGCCGGTGGTGATGATGGTGGATTGCAGGGTGCGGCCACCCTGAACTTCTCGCGCCGTCTCCACCTCGGAGCCCAGCTGACTGTTGCCGAAGATCGATACCGTCACCTCGCCGTCGGTGCGCGTCTCCACCAGGTTCTTGAAGTGCACCAGCGCCGGATAGACCTCGTTGTTGCTCATGTTCTCGGGAAGGATGGTGGCGATGGCCATCTCGTTGGCCTGGGCCTGGGCAGCCGCCATGGCCAGGGGGAGTGACGCCAGGGCGAACAGCCCGGTAAGGGATCTCTTGCGCATGATGCCTGCCTCTTTTGATTTGTTCGTTGCATGGCTCGCGAAGTAGCGATGCCAAAAGCACCGCCCTGACGCTAAGCCTAGGACGAACGAGGCGAGGCTGCTTGCCCGCGGCTGCGGAGCCTTTGGCCCAGACTACGGCACAGGTTCAGCAGGAGCGGCGATCGGCCGAGGGCGTGGTGCCGAAATGGCACCGATAAGCCCGCGAGAAGCTTCCCTGGTCGCGAAAGCCCACCAGGGAAGCCACATGGCCCAGGCTCAGATCGCTGTGGCAGACCAGGGTCCGGGCGTGGCGCAGCCGGCGCTGCTGTACGTAGGCCTGGGGAGTGGCACCGGTCATCTCGCGGAAGCGGCTGTGGAAGTGCCCCACGCTCAGCGCACAGAGGGCAGCCAGCTGTTCGACGCGGATCTCGTCGGCCAGGTGGCGATCCACCCAGGCCTCCAGACGTGCCAGGTCGAGACGCTCGCAGGGTCGCCGGGCCAGGGGAAAGCCCCCATCCCCGGCCAGCGGCTCGCTCACCAGATGAAGATGGATGGCGCGCAGAAGCAGCGCGGCGATCTCGCTGTGCAGGGCCGGGCACTGCTCGAGCTGCTGCATCAGGCTGCCCGCCAGCTGATGGAGCGGCGGGGGTACGCTGAAGAACCGCGGCCGTTCGAAGAGGCGCTCGATGCGCTCGGCATCGCGCAGCGCGACCAGGCTTCCGCGGGGAATATCGAGGACCAGGGTCCGGTTGCGACCATCGCCCAGGTATTCATGGCGGTTGGAGGTGGGGATGAGGCAGCCCCGGCTGGCGGTGATCCGCTCGCCCGCTCCCTCCACGGCCAGCTCGGTGACCCCGCAGGTGGCCAGGATCAGCTGGTCGAAATCGTGGGCATGGTCCACGTGTTCGTGGTCGAGGGTGGTGGCTCGCAGGTCGAGATGGGGCATGGGCGGAGTGTCGTGACGGTGACCATGAGGTTCTACCATGGGTCCATCCTCCGTCCAAGACAAGACGCCCAGGCGTCAGTAACCCAGCAGGTCCGGGAGCCAGGTCGCCACCGGCGGCACGGCGATCAGGATCAGGATGGAGAGGATGATGGGGATTAGGAACGGCAGCACCGCCGCCACCACCTGCCCGTAGCGCAGCCGGGTGATGCCCACCATCAGGAACAGCACGTTGCCGAAGGGTGGCGTGATGACACCCACCGACAGGGTGATCACCATGACGATACCGAAGTGGATCGGATCCAGGCCGGCGGCCATGGCCGCCGGCACCACGATGGGCGTGAAGATCAGGATGCTCTCCACCACCGACATGAAGCAGCCGATCAGCAGGAAGAAGAGCGCGAAGGCCAGCAGCAGAAAGACGGTGGGCATGTCGATACTGGCCACCTGACCCGCCAGGGCCTGGGGGATACCGATGCGTACCAGGATCCAGCCGTAGAAGCTCGACACCGCGATGATCAGCAGGATCGCCACGCTGAACATCAGGGTGCGGCGAAAGGAGAAGTAGAGCGCCTTCAGGGTCAGGTCGCGGTAGACCACCGCACCCAGGATCACCGCATAGAAGGAGGCCACGGCGCCGGCCTCGGTGGGCGTAAAGAAGCCGCCCCAGATGCCGCCGACGATGATCAGCGGCATCATCAGCGGCAGGATGGCGCGCCGCCCGGTGCGCAGCACCTCACCGACATCGAAGGGCGTCGGCTCGGGCATCACCACGCGACGACTAGCGCCGAGGAACACTGTCATGCCCATCAGCAACAGCGCCATCAGCAGACCCGGCAAGACCCCGGCCATGAACAGCGCCCCGATGCTGACGTTGGCCAGCCAGCCATAGACCACCAGGGCGATGGAGGGCGGCAGGATCGGGCCGATCACGCTCGATGCCGCGGTTACCCCAGTGGAATAGCCCAGATCATAGCCACGCTCCTTCATCGCCTTGATCTCGAGGCTACCGAGCCCGGCCGCATCGGCCACCGCCGTGCCCGACATGGTGGCGAAAATGGAGCTCGCCACCACGTTGGCATGCCCAAGCCCCCCCCGGGTGAAGCCCACCAGGGCCGTCGCGAAGTCGAAGATCCGCGTGGTGGTGGAGCCGGTGTTCATGATGTTGGCGGCCAAGATGAAGAGCGGGATCGCCAGCAAGGTGAAGTTGTTGAGGGTCTGCACCATGCGCAGCGACATCAGCTCCACCGGCAGGCCGCCGCTGCCGGTCACGGCCAGGGCGATGAAGGAGGTGATACCGATCGCTACTACCACCGGGAGCCCGATGATCATCAGCGCCAGCAGGCCACCCACGAAGATTGCCAGTTCCACCATCAGCGAGACTCCTCATCGTCGCGGCTGCCGCCCGGCACCCAGGCCACACGACCACGCAAGGTCTGCCAGGCGGCGATCAAGGTCATCCCGGCAAAGCCGATGAAGATGCCGTAGTAGAGATAGCTGAAGCTGATGCCCAGCGACACTGTGCGGTTGTTGGCGCTCATCTCGGACATGACCCAGGCACCCCAGGCCGCCAGCGCGAAGAACCCGCAGGAAAGCAGCGCATTGAGGCGATACTGAATGTCCAGTGCCAGCCGTGACATGCGATGACTGAACAGATCCACCAGCAAATGCTCGCCGCGCACCAAGGCCGAGAGCGATCCGATGCCAACAGCGTAGATGGCCAGCAGGGAGGCCACCTCTTCGGTCCAGGGCATCCCGAGTCCGATGAAGTCACGGGCGATCACGGCCGCCACGATGAGCAGCAGGATGCCGGCCAGCAGCAGCACGCCCACCGCATCACAGACCAGAGTCAGCCCGCGCAGCAGCCAGTAGGCCAGGCGGTCCACAAGGCCCTGCGGTATCCCGGTTTCTTCTAGCACGAATGACTCCTCGACAATTCCCGGGGACAGCACGGCGGCGCCCCAGGGGGCGCCGCCGGTATCGTCATATCACCTGTGCGAATGCACTCAGTCGTCGGTGCCCAACGCATCATCCATCACGCCGTCGGCCATCTCGGACATGATGCGTTCGATGGCCGGCATGGCTGCTTCGCGGAAGGCCGCAACATCAGGCTCGATGATGGTCATGCCCTCCTTCTGCAACTCCTCGAGGTAGAACTCGTCGAGTTCGCGCTCGCGCTCGGTGCCATGCTGGCGAGCCACCTCGATCGCCTCGGCAATCAGCGCCTGGTCCTCGGCCTCGAGACCTTCCCACCAGCGCTTGCTGGCCACCCAGTTCCAGGGGAACTGCACGTGGCTGGTAAGGATGATGTGGTCCTGCACCTCCCATAGGCGCCGGGTGTAGGGAGACGAGAGGGAGTTCTCGTGGCCGTCCACCTGCCGGGTCTGCATGGCCAGGTAGATCTCCGGCGCCGGCACGTTCACCACCGTGGCGCCGATCTCCTCCCACACCTGGAGCCACACGGGCAGAGACGGCAGGCGCAGGCGGAAGCCCTGCAGGTCCTCGGGCGAATGGATGGCCTTGTTGGCGGTCATGTGGCGGGGGCCACGGTGCTGGGTACCGAAGTACTTGATCCCCCCCTTCTCCTCCGCGATCTCGACCAGCCTCTGGCCGGAGGGGCTCTCCATGTAGGCATCCACTTCATCCCAGGTTGAGAAGACGAAGGGCACGGTGATGGCGTCATACTCCGGCGCGTACTGCTGGCGCCAGTTGCCGCCGGTGATAGAGAGCTGGGTCTGGCCCAGATTGAGCAGCTCGAGCACTGCGTTCTCCCCGCCCAGAGAGCCGGCCAGGAAGGGCCGGACGTTGAAGCGCCCGGGAGCCTGCTCCTCGAGGTACTCGGCGAAGCGCTCCACGGCGGCACTCTCGGAGCCACCCTCGCTCATGGTGTTATTGACCTGGATCTCGATGGTGCTGGCCAACGCAAAGGGGGCGGCCGCGGCCAGACCCAGGCTGGCGAAAGTGGCAAGTAGCATCTTGCGCATATGACGTTCTCCCGGAGTAATTATCGTTATGGGTTGCTACCGCGCGACCGGCGGCTCCGCAAGCCTGATCCTGGGGCAAGCCCCGAGATTGCTCAAATCGAGGTTGGAGAAGGCAGGCTTCGTCAGTGACGATGTCAAACGATAGCGTGATGTGACGCGGCGTGTCGGCCAGGGCCTTAAGGGATGCGACCAAAGGAGGATATGCCCCTTCACCGGTGCGGGTCTCTCATTCGAATCACCCCCACCGTCACCCGTCTAACGCCTGGAGATTTCACCATGCACGAAGCCAGTTCCGTCGCCTTCATCACCGGCGCCACCTCGGGCATCGGCGAGGCCTGTGCCCATTGCTTCGCCGAGGCAGGCTGGTCGCTGGTCCTGACCGGCCGCCGCCATGAGCGGCTCGATGCCCTTCGGCAGACCCTCGGCCAGCGGGTGCCGGTGCATGTCGCCGCGCTCGATGTCACCGACCATGACGCCGTGGCCCGCACCATCGACGCCCTGCCGGCCCCCTTCGCCGCCGTGAAGGTGCTGATCAACAGCGCCGGCCTGGCCCTGGGCAAGGGGCCGGCCCAGGCGGCCGACCTCGCCGACTGGCACCGCATGATCGATACCAACATCACCGGGCTGATCAACGTGACCCGCCTGCTGCTGCCGCGCCTGATCGAGGCCGGCCCCGGGGCCACGGTGATCAACATCGGCTCCATCGCCGGCCACACCCCCTACCCCGGCGGCCACGTCTATGGCGCCACCAAGGCCTTCGTCGAGCAGTTCAGCTACAACCTGCGCTGCGACGTCAGCGCCGAAGGGGTGCGCGTCACCGACCTGGCCCCGGGCATGACCGAGAGCGAGTTCACCCTGGTGCGCATGAAGGGCGATGCCTCGGTGGTCGGCGACTACTACCGCGGCACCCGAGCGCTGCAGCCCCGCGACGTGGCCGAGCAGGCCCTGCACATCGCCGAGCTACCGCCCCACGTCAACATCACCCGGCTCGAGGTCGCCCCGCTGTGCCAACAGTGGTCGCCCTTCACGGTGCTTCGCGACGACGATGAGTGAGCCGCTCTCACCCAACACCATACCCGGATAGGAAGGCTGCCAGGTTATTGCCGAGATAGTCAGTCGGGTAGCCACCTTCCTGAACGATAACCGTCGGTAGGGCAAGCTTCGACAGACGCCGCCCTAACAGTTCGAAGTCCTCGGTTTCCAGCGCCAGTCCGGCGAGCGGATCTTGGCGATGGGCGTCCAGGCCCAGCGAGATCACCAGGGCTTCGGGCTGAAACGCCGCCATGGCCTCGATGAGATCCTCGAGCTGCTCGAGGACCTCAAGCAGAAGCTGTCGCTGTCGCTTCTCTTCATCACCCATGACCTGCGGGTCGCCGCCCAGATCTGCGACCGCATCATCGTCATGCAGCATGGCCGCATCGTCGAGCAGGGACCGGCACGGGATGTCTTCCTGGCCCCGCAAGAGGCCTATACCCGCCAGCTGCTCGACGCCATCCCCGGTCGCGAGCACGAGCTCGCCGATGCCTGACAGGGGGCTCGACAAGAGGCCCGACAAAAAGACGAGGGAACGAATGGACGCCCTGCTGAAGGAGATCGCCGAGCGAATCGGCCTGGCCAATGTGCTGGTCGGTGATGACGTGGCGGCACGCCGGGTCGACTGGCTCACCGGGACGCCCTGTCGCGCCAGCGCCATCCTGCGCCCCGGCTCCACCGAGGAGCTGGCCGCGGTGATGCGCGCCTGCCATGCGTCCAACCAGCCGGTGGTAACCCATGGCGGCCTGACCGGGCTGGTGCACGGCGCAGTGGCCGCCCCGGAGGAGCTGGTGATCTCACTGGAGCGGATGACCGCCATCGAGGCGGTCGACCCGGTGGGCGTTACCCTGACCGCCCAGGCCGGCGCCCCGCTGCAGCGCGTCCAGGAGGCCGCCGAGGAAGCCGGGCTCCAGTTTCCCCTCGACCTGGGCGCACGGGGCAGCTGCACCATCGGCGGCAACATCGCCACTAACGCCGGTGGAATCCGCGTGATTCGCTACGGCATGATGCGCCAGCAGGTGCTGGGGCTCGAGGCCGTGCTCGCCGACGGCACCGTGGTGAGTTCCATGAACCCTATGCTCAATAACAACGCCGGCTTCGACCTCAAGCAGCTCTTCATCGGCAGCGAAGGCACCCTGGACATCGTCACCCGCGCGTTGCTGCGCCTTCAGCCTCCCACCCCGGATGTGCAAATGGCGCTGGTCGCCTGCCCGAGCTTCTCGGCGCTGACCGGGCTGTTGGGCCACATGGGCCGTGCACTGGGCGGCAGCCTGGCGGCCTTCAAGGCCATGTGGCAGAGCCACTACCGCCTGCTCACCGAACAGAGCGGCCGACACTCGCCGCCGCTTAAGACCGACGCCCCCTTTTACGTGATCCTGGAGTCCCTGGGTACCGACCCGGAGGCCCACGCGGCCCAGTTCTCCCGGGCGCTGGAGGAGGCGCTGGATCCGAAGGGACTGCTGAACCGTCACAAGGTCCTGCCGGACGCCAGTCCATGAACCTGACCCTTGCCCGCGACCACCTTGTCCGACTGCGACAAAGCCGACGACTGTCGGCGCTGCTGCTGATTGCCACCATCGGGCTGTTCTGGGGTGGCAACTGGCCGGCGGTGCGCTTCATCCTGATGGACGTACCGCCCTTCACCCTGCGGGCGATCGGCTTCTCGACGGGGGCGCTGCTGCTGCTGAGCTGGGCCCGCTGGCGGCGCCTGCCACTGCGCGTGCCGGCCGACGAGTGGCCCTGGCTCATCGCCACTGGGCTCTTCACCATCCTCGGCTTCAACCTGGCCACGGCCTTCGCTCAGCTCAGGATGCCCACCTCCCAGGCCGCCATCATCGCCTTCACCATGCCCTGCTGGGCCCTGCTGCTGGGCTGGTGGCTGCTGGGCCAGCGCATCACCCACCGCCAATGGCTGGGCCTGGCGTGCGGCCAGGCGGGCCTGCTGGTGCTCCTGGGCCCCGCCGCGCTGGCCGGCGGCCCCCAGGGGCTGACGGGGCCCTTGATCATGCTGGGTGCGGCGCTTTCCTGGGCAGCGGGGACGGTGCTGATCAAGAAGCGCGGCGTCTGGCAGAGCCACGCGGTGGTGATCACCGGCTGGCAGTTCGTGATCTGCGCGGTGCCGATGATCGTGATGATGGTAGCGTGGGAGTCACCGTCCCCTCCGGCGTCCTGGCAGGCAAGCACCTGGCTGGCCCTGGGCTATCACCTGCTGTTCTCGATCACCCTGGCCCAGATGCTGTGGTTCATGAACGTCAACCGGCTGACCATCGCCCAGGCCACCATCAGCACCCTGATCATCCCGACCGTTGGCGTATCCAGTGCCATCCTGCTGCTGGGTGAGCCGTTGAGCGCCAAGGTGTTCCTCGCCCTGCTGCTGACGCTGGCCGCCGTGGCGATCGTGATGCTACAAAAGAGGACAACTCCATGACCATTACACTCACCGTGCCGCAGGGCGCCGATCGCGCCGACTGGGAGCGTCTTTATCGCGGCTATGCCGAGTACTACGGCTTGCCCATGGACGACACGATCCTTGATACCGTATGGGGATGGATACAGTCCACGGACGCCCCGCTGCAGAGCCTGCTGGCCCGCACCGAAGACGGCGAGGCCATCGGCCTGATGCACTTTCGCGCGATGCCATCGCCGCTGCGCGGCACCACCATCGGCTTCCTGGACGACCTCTTCCTGGAGCCCGCCCATCGCGGCAGCGGCGCCGTGGACGAAATGCTGGCCGCCCTGGGCGAGGAAGCGCGCCGCCAGGGGTGGCCCTTCGTGCGCTGGATCACCCGCGAGGACAATTACCGGGCCCGCGGCGTCTATGACCGCCACGCCACCCGCACCGATTGGCTGACCTACCAGCTCAATACCTGACACCCTTACACGACGACTGACCGGGAGTTCTGCATGCCCCGCTTTCCCCACCACCTGACCGGTGACGGCCCCCACAACCCCTTCCCCGGCGTGCGTGTGCTGGAACGCCGCCTGGGCCGCGAGATCCCCCACCAGCTCGGCTCCAACGAGGGGCTCGACATGCCCCACCGCGCCCTGCGCGCGCACTTCGGCGACGCCATGGCGGCCCACGTCTACAGCTACGGCGACGCCGAGGCGCTGGGCATCCGGCGGCGCCTGGCCGAGCAGAAGGGCATTCCCCTGGAGGCGATGCTGGTGGACGCCGGCGCCGACAGTCTGATCGCGCTGACCTTGCGCGCCGTGGCCGAACCCGGCGTGCCGGTGGTGAGCACCACCGGCACCTACCCCACCTTCGGCTACTTCGCCCGGGGCCAGGGCTGCCGGCTGGTGGAGGTGCCCTACGACGAGGGGCCCGGGCGTCTGGCGCCGGATCTCGATGCCCTGGCCGCTGCCGCCCGCGAGCAGGGCGCGCAGCTGGTCTACCTGGCCAACCCGGACAACCCCGGCGGCCACCTGCACCGCGACGCCGACGTGCAGGCCCTGCGCGAGGCGCTGCCCGACGACTGCTGGCTGCTGCTGGACGAGGCCTACCACGACTTCCGCGAGGATGCCGACGGCGAGTTCGGCCGGCGGGTGCTGCCCGGGGTGATACGCCTGCGTACCCTCTCCAAGGCCCATGGCCTGGCCGGCCTGCGGGTCGGCTATGCCATCGCCGAGCCTGAGACGCTGGCGGTGATGATGAAGGTGAGGATCCACTATGCGGTGTCGACCCTGACCCAGGCCGCCGCTGAGGTGGTGCTCGACCACTCCGACGAGGTCGACGCCCACGTGGCCGCGGTGCGCGAGCGACGGGAGCGGCTGGCGGCGCATTTCCGCGCCCTGGGCGCCGACGTGCTGCCGAGCAGCACCAATTTCGTCGGCCTTCGCCTGGCCAGCGCCGAGCAGGCCGGGCGTGTGCACCAGGCACTGCTCGACGAGGGCAAGCTGATCGCCCGTCCCGCCGACCCGGCACTCGGCCATGTGCTGCGCATCACCGCGATGGAAGACGCCCTGGTGCCGGGCCGGCTGGCAACTCTCGAAGCGGCGCTCAAGCGCTAGCCAATCGAAACAAGACGCGCCATAGTGATATCCATTAGCCTGCAAATAGAGAGATTGACATGGATGCCATGCGGCGCCATTCCCTGCTGATTATCATACTTGGCGGCCTGGTGGTCACCCTTGCCATGGGCCTGCGCCACGGCTTCGGGCTGTTCCTCGAGCCCATGAGCTCGGAGCTGGGCTGGGGCCGCGGCGTCTTTGCCTTCGCCCTGGCTCTGCAGAACCTGCTGTGGGGACTCTCCCAGCCCTTCGCCGGGGCAATCGCCGACCGTTACGGCGCCGCCCGGGTGGTGGTGGTGGGCGGCGCCCTCTATGCCCTGGGCCTGCTGTTCATGGGTATCTCGGAGTCGGCGCTGGGCATGACCCTCTCCGCCGGCGTGCTGATCGGCCTGGGCCTATCCGGTACTACCTTCTCGGTCATCCTCGGCGCCGTGGGCCGCGCCGTGGCCCCGGAGAAGCGCAGCATGGCCATGGGCATCGTCAGCGCCGCCGGCTCCTTTGGCCAGTTCGCCATGCTGCCCGGCACCCTGGGCCTGATGGGGTGGCTGGGCTGGTCGGCGGCGCTGCTGGCCATGGGGGCCATCGCCGCCCTGATGCTGCCCCTGGGGGCCATGCTCCGCGATCGTCCCTCGGCCAAGGCGGCCAGCGATATCAGCCTGAGCGCCGCGCTAAACGAAGCCGCCAACCATCGCGGCTTCTGGCTGCTCTGCCTGGGCTTCTTCGTCTGCGGCTTCCAGGTGGTGTTCATCGGCGTTCACCTGCCCGGCTACCTGTTTGACAGCGGCATCGCCGTGCAAGTGGGCAGCACCGTGCTGGCCCTGGTCGGCCTGTTCAACATCGTCGGCACCTATGCCGCCGGCTGGCTGGGGGGGCGCTACTCCAAGCCACGGCTGCTCACCTGGCTCTACCTGATCCGCGGCGTGGTCATCACCCTCTTCCTGGTCACCCCGCTTAGCCCTGCCAGCGCCTACCTGTTCGGCATTGCCATGGGGCTGCTGTGGCTCTCCACGGTGCCGCTGACCAACGGCATCGTCGCCTCGGTATTCGGCGTGCAGCACCTCTCCATGCTGGGCGGTATCGTCTTCCTCTTCCACCAGCTCGGCTCCTTCATGGGCGTCTGGCTGGGGGGCTATTTGTACGACCTCCACGGCGACTACACCGTGGTGTGGAATATCGCCATCCTGCTCTCGGTGGCGGCCGCCGCCCTGCACTGGTTCATCAACGAGCGGCCGGTCAGCCGCCCCGCCCCCACGGGGGTCGAGGCATGAGCCGCTCCAGCCTGCTGTCGTTCGCCGCCGCTATGCTTACCGCCAGCGCCCTGGCACTGACGTGGTGGGGCTGGCAGAGCCTTGACGCCGCGCAGCTGCTGCTTGGCAGCCGTCTGTGCTGAACGGCCCCGACGACCCGCCACGCCATATTGACCGTCACCACCGACCGTCACCACCGACCGGCACCACCGACCGGCACCACAAACGGTTGCCATTGATCGGCGCCGTGAAGGAGACAACTGCCACCTGGACGCCTACACTGCACCGCAGCATTCACGGATGACCAGGAGCGGGTATGGCAACGAACAACACCAGACGGAACGATCCAGCCACTGACGAAGGGAACGCCCGATGATCGGTATCTCGGCGATCGCCATCGCGCTGCTGCTGTTGATGTATCTGGCCTATCGTGGAATCAGCCTGTTGATCCTGGCCCCGGTGCTGGCCGTGCTGGTGGCCCTGGTCTCGGTCGACACCCCCTTGCTCGCCAGCTACACCCAGGTCTTCATGGGTGCCGCCAGTGATTTCATCTTCCGCTATTTCCCGCTGTTCCTGCTGGGGGCGGTGTTCGGCAAGCTGATGGAAGATTCGGGCAGCGCGGAGGTGCTGGCCAGCGCCATCGTCGAGCGCCTGGGCGACACCCGCGCCATCCTGGCGGTGGTGCTCTCCTGTGCGGTGATGACCTACGGGGGCGTCTCGCTGTTCGTGGTGGCCTTCGCGGTCTACCCGATCGCCGCGGCGCTGTTCCGCAAGGCCAACCTGCCCAAGCGGCTGATTCCCGGCACCATCGCCCTCGGGGCCTTCACCTTCACCATGACGGCCCTGCCGGGCACGCCGGCCATCCAGAATGCCATTCCCATGCCCTACTTCGGCACCTCGCCGTTTGCCGCCCCGGGGCTCGGCATCCTCACCGGCCTGGTCATGCTGGGGCTGGGGCAGGTATGGCTGAGCCGTCGGGCGAGCCAGGCGCGTGTGGCCGGCGAGGGCTACGGCGACCACCAGGGTGAGGGCCCGCCGGCCACTCACCTGCGCGAACACGCGTCCGGCGAAGGCTTCGATCTGGCCGAGGTCACTGCCCGGGAGCCGGCCAGCGACCTGCCCCCCATGACCCTGGCGCTGCTGCCTATCGTGCTGGTCATCGCCCTGAACCTGCTGTTCACGGCGGTGGTGATCCCGGCCATGGACACCGGGTATCTCGCCGAGCCCACCTTTGGCGCCACCAGTATCGAGTCGGTGCGCGGCGTCTGGTCGGTGATCGCCGCCCTGGTGATCGCCATCGGGGTCCTCATCGCCACCAATCTGAAGCGCCTGGGGGACCTCACCACCACCCTGGACAGCGGCGCCAATGCCTCGCTGCTGCCGATCTTCAACACGGCCAGCCTGGTCGGCTTCGGTTCGGTGATTGCGTCCCTGGCGGCCTTCGAGACGATCAGCCTCTGGGTCACCTCGGTGGGTGGCGACAATCCGCTGATCTCGCTGGCCATTGCGGTCAACCTGCTGGCCGGCATGACCGGCTCGGCCTCCGGCGGCATGAGCATCGCCCTCTCCACGCTGGGCGATACCTACCTGGCCATGGGCCAGGCCACCGGCATCGCCCCGGAACTGATGCACCGGGTCACGGCGGTGGCCACCGGCGGGCTGGATGCCTTGCCGCATAACGGCGCGGTAATCACGCTGCTCTCCATCTGCGGGCTGACGCACCGCCAGGCCTACCTCGATATCGCGGTGGTGGCCGTGCTGATCCCGGTCATCTCGCTGGTGTTCCTGATCACCCTGGGCACCCTGGTGGGGTCATTTTGAATCCATGACCGTCAGGGCAGCTACGCTGTAGCGTGAAGGCCGGCCGGCCCTGACGGGGTAACCGCCGCCCTGCTCCGATGGATCAGCGAGGCGTCGATGGAGCGCGGCGCCTGACAGGGGAAGATGCTTGCGAGAGAACGATGAACGCCGCCGGCGTGGCCTCCTTCGGCTGATTCCGGGCCTGCTTCTCGGCCTGCTGCTGACCGGCTGCAGCGCACTGGAACGCCAGCACGAGGCCCTGCTGGTGCTCGGCGACCTGGCAGCCGGTGACGCGCCGAGCCGGCTAAAGCAGCGTACCCAAACTCCCGACCGTGAGCGACTCGCCTACGCCGTGGAGGGGCGCGACTATGTGGCGGATCTCTACCACCCGGCGATATCACGCCGGGGAAGCCTGGTCCTGGTGCATGGCCTCACCGACGAGGGCCGACGGGACCCGCGCCTGATGGCCTTCGCCCGCACCCTGGCACGAGCCGGTTTCACGGTGCTGGTGCCGGAGTTGGACGGCCTGCGTGACTTCTCGGTCGGTACTCGCGAAGCTCAAGGCATCGCCGATGCCATTCGCCACGCCGCCGCCGAGTTACCCATGGGCGAGGAAGGCCCGGCGCTCGCCGCCATCAGCTTCGCCACCGGGCCGGCGCTGCTTGCCGCCATGCAGCCGGACACCGCCCACCGGGTACGCTTCGTGATCGCCGTGGGTGGCTATTACGACCTGACCGACCTGCTGCGCTATGCCACCACCGGGGAGGATCGCGGTGGCGCCGGTCGCCGGGCGCCGCCCCCCCAGAGTGACCTGCGCTGGGCCCTGCTGCGCAGCCAGCTCCACCACCTGGCGGATGCCGAGGATCGGCAGCGCCTGGACATCATCGCGCGGCGTCGCCTCGGGAACAGCGAGGAGAGCTTCGAGGCGCCCGACTCCGGCGTGGCCGGCCTGGGTCCCGAGGGAAAGGCGCTCTACGCGCTGGTGACCAACACCGACCCGGCACGGGTGACGCCGCTGCTCGAGGCCCTGCCCCCCTCACTGCTCCTCCAGTTCGACGCCCTGAATCTCGCCTCGCGGGATCTCGATGCCCTGACGGCGCGGCTGGTGCTGGTTCACGGCCCCGACGACCGGGTGATTCCGATCAGCCACTCGCGACGCCTTCGGGATGCCCTCCCCTCCCGCCAGGCGCGACTCTTTGCGGCCGGCGGGCTCGGGCATGTGGAGGTCTCGTCGCACTGGCGAGACGCCTGGACGCTGTGGCGGGCGATTTATCATATGCTCCGGCTGGGAGAGACTGACGGCAGGAACCGGTGACAGGAACCCATCCTTGCGGATCCGCCAGCGACTCCAAGGCCACGGCGGAACCCCCGGCTTCGTTCCGACCCATCACGCATTGAAGACCACCTCGCCCAGCCCACTGACGTCGTAGCCCCCCAGTGTCTCGGTTCGCTCACTGACGCGCGGCTCACGGGTAAGGCCATCAGCCCCTGAATCGGCGCCTCGACGTGGCCAGTCGCTTTAGGATGCCCGTGACGGCATGACTTTCACCGTTGGATGCGATTCACCCGGCAAACGTCCATCATGCAACCAGACACAACAGGAGGTCGCGATGCCCAGTGATGCCAATGCCTTTCAGACCGCCCTGGCCCTGATCCTGGGCATGGACCCGGTGCTGCTCGGCATCGTGGCGCTGTCACTGCAGGTCTCGCTGACCGCGGTGCTGATCGCCGCCCTCATCGGGCTGCCACTGGGCGCGGCCCTGGCCCTGTGGCGCTTTCCCGGCCGCAGCGCCATCGTGGTGGCGCTCAATGCCCTGATGGGCCTGCCGCCGGTGGTGGCGGGTCTCACCGTCTACCTGCTGCTCTCCCGAGCCGGTCCCCTGGGCCCGCTCGGCCTGCTCTTCACCCCCACCGCCATGGTGATCGCCCAGGTGATCCTGATCCTGCCGATCATCGCGGCCCTGACCCGCCAGCAGATCGAGGAGCTCCACGGCGAGTACCGCGACCAGCTCCGCTCGCTGGGGGTCTCCCGGCCCCGCATGATGCCCACCCTGCTGTGGGACGCCCGCTTCTCGCTGCTCACGGTATTACTGGCCGGCTTCGGCCGCGCCAGCGCCGAGGTGGGCGCGGTGATGATCGTCGGCGGCAACATCGACGGCGTCACTCGGGTGATGACCACCGCCATTGTGCTGGAGACCAGCAAGGGCAACCTGCCCCTGGCCCTGGGCCTCGGCCTGGTGCTGCTGGGGCTGGTGCTGCTGGTCAACGCCGCCGCCCACCTGGTCGGCGAGACCGCACGCCGGAGGCTGGGATGAACGACATGCTACGCGCTGCCACCTCGACCGGGATCGCGCCCCTGGTCTTCGAAGGCGGGAGCGTTAACCATCGCAATCAGGTGCTCCTGCACCCGCTGACCCTGCGCCTGTCGGGCTGTCGCCGCACCCTGGTGATGGGTCCCAACGGTGCCGGCAAGAGCCTGCTGCTGCGCCTGGCCCACGGCCTGCTCGCGCCCAGCGCCGGGGGGGTGCATTGGGACGGGGCAACACCCCGCCAGGCCATGGTCTTCCAACGGCCTGTGCTTCTGCGACGCACCGCCCTGGACAACCTCACCTACGCCCTGGCCGTCACCGGCACGCCCCGCGGCGAACGCCGCGAACTGGCGCGCGAGGCGCTGACGCGCTTCGGCCTGGCCGCGCTGGAAAAGCGCCCGGCCCGGGTGCTCTCCGGCGGCGAACAGCAGCGACTCGCTCTGGCCCGGGCCTGGCTCACCCGCCCCGAGGTGCTGTTCCTGGACGAGCCCACCTCGGCGCTGGACCCGGCCGCGATCCGTGCCGTGGAAGACGCCGTGGTCGACTTCCACCGACGCGGCACGCGAATCGTCATGACCACCCATGACCTGAACCAGGCGCGCCGCCTCGCCGACGACGTCGTGCTGCTTTACGGTGGCCGGCTCATCGAGCACACCCCGGCCGACCGCTTCTTCGAAGCGCCGCAAACCCCGGAAGGCCGCGCATTCCTGCGCGGCGAGCTGGTCTGGTAGCCCCCTGGAGTGGACATCAAGATGACGAAGCGCTTCCTTTCTCCCGTCCCTTTACCCTTCGTCCCTCTGGCGCTGGCCGGCCTCGTCGGTCTGGCCGGCATCTCAGCGGCCCAGGCCAGCGACGGCTATATCGTCCTGGCCTCCACCACCTCCACCGAGCAGTCCGGGCTCTTTGGCCACCTGCTGCCGGCCTTCGCAGAAGCCACCGGCATCCAGGTGCGGGTAGTGGCCGTCGGCACCGGCCAGGCATTCGAGATCGCCCGCCGCGGCGATGCCGACAGCCTGCTGGTCCACGATACCCAAGGCGAGGAGCGATTCGTCGCCGACGGCTACGCCACCGAGCGAGCCAACGTGATGGTCAACGACTTCGTGATCATCGGCCCCGCCAATGACCCGGCCGGCATCGCCGGCGCCGAAACGGTGTCCGAGGCCCTGGCGCTGATTGCCGAGACCCAGTCCCCCTTCGCCTCCCGCGGCGACGACAGCGGCACGAATCGGGCCGAGCAGCGCCTGTGGGAGGCCGCCGGCGTCGATCCCGGCGGGGCCTGGTATCGGGAACTGGGCAGCGGCATGGGACCGACCCTGAACACCGCCGCCGCCATGGACGCCTACGTGATGAGCGACCGCGCCACCTGGGTCGCCTTCGAGAACCCACAGGACCTGGTTCTGCTCTTCGCGGGCGACGAGGCGCTGTTCAACCAGTACGGCAGCCTGCGGATCGACCCCGAGCGCTATCCCCACCTGAAACACGACCTGGCCGACCAGTGGCACGAGTGGCTGCTATCCGCCGAAGGCCAGCAGGCCATCGCTGGGTTCAAGGTTAATGGCGAGCCGCTCTTCTTTCCCAACGCGCGCCCCGACAGCGGCGATGCCCAGCGCACCGACGGATTCCGAGTGGGGTGGAAATGATGGAGAAGCAAAATACCAAGAAGAGATTACCCACCGTCTACCCTATCGGGTATATGTCTTTATCTCATCTGCAAATTCGCTACGTAGTCGCCTCCACTCCATCTTGAACCAAGGCGTGTAGTGTTCCGCCCGCGAGACCAGCTCGGCATCAAGCTTTGCGGGTGGTATCCAGCGCCAGTCTGCGATTTCCTGGCGGTTGGGGCGCGGCGCCTCGTCACTGACCCCGAGATATACAGAGCACAGCTCGTGTTCGGCTCCGCTCGCATCGTAGCGAGCCTGGTAGCGAAACTTGTAAAGGTAATCGAGCTCTGCCTCGATGCCGAGCTCTTGCCAAAGCCGCCGGTGAACCGCCTCTGTCATACGCTCGCCTCGACGCGGATGACTACAACAGCTGTTAGACCAGAAGAGTGGCCACAAGCGTTTGCCTGCCGCACGCTGTTGAAGCAGGAGCTCCCCGCGGCCATTGAACACAAAAAGTGAAAAGGCACGATGCAAAACACCGTCGCCTTCGTGACACTTTAGCTTGCTCAAATGACCCAGCTCCCTGTCCTGGTCATCGACCAGGATTAGCGCTTCATCCTCGTAAGACACGATCTCGTCGCGTTCGCTTTCGCCTGTTTCAATCAATAGCTACCTCCATGATCTAGTCGTCGTCGCCTGATTCCAGCAGGCGATGATTGCCTGTCCACAGGAAATTGTTTTTGTGCCAGACACCAACGGTACAGAAATTATTCAGACACCTCAGCCCATCTGCCTACTGTCCGCCGTTGCGTAGCAGCTGACCACCACGTTCCATCGGAAAACTACCACCAGCAGACGGCTCGAAGGCCCAGGCACTCAGTTCAGAGTCTGGGCCCGAAATTGGGCTTAGCGGCAACCCCGTGGTCACGCCAGCGAACAGTAGTTTTAGCATTCCGTTATGGCGTGCCGTAAGGCCAGTACTGACGATGGTGGCTTTCACAATGCGACGTGACACCTTGACCTGCTTGCCGCTGCGATAAGTCGGCCGAGCATGTATTCGCCTGAGTGTGAGTACGGCAAGGCCGATCGCCCATAGGCAGAAGCGCCTGATACCAGGTTCACTCTGAGGAATCATCAAGGTGTAGCGAAGGGCGTTGCCTAAATGGGCATGGGCAATACCGATCATATAGCGCAGTGCCGCTGCAAATGCCGGGGCACTGCCTCCCGGGGCCATGCCAGACAATTCCACACCAAACTCCCTGAATTCCTTGCGCGGCAGCCAACAGACGCCACGTTGCCAATCGTCCCAAAGATCCTTGAGTATATTGGTGAGCTGAAGACCTTCTCCAAAGGAGGGCGCCAGCGCCAGCATCTCGGCACGCTTCTCATGTATTTCGCCTGAATATTCGCAAAACAGCTCGGTGAGCATTTCTCCTACGACACCCGCCACGTGATAGCAATAACGATCCACTTCGCCCAGGTCAGCCAAGCCTTCCAGACTCGATTTTTCCTGATAGCAGCCCATGCCACGACACATGATGCTCACACACTTGATCAGCACCTGTTGCTGAGATGGCGTCAGGCTACGGGTACAACGAACGATCAATGGCGTGTTGGCCATCAACTCTCGCTCATGCGACGACGTGGCGTCTGAGAGCAGCGGCGTAACCTGCCTGGCGAAATCAAGTGCCTTTTCCTCTCCTCGTAGCACACCTAGAAACCGTTCATGGAAGATTGCCTTCTGCAAGAAAGAAAGCGATGGTTCGTCTTCTAGAGTATCCACAATTCTGCAAAGACAATAAGCGTTGGTCACCACCTTTCTCAGGTCGGCCGGAAGCTGTGGAATGGTGAGGGCGAAGCTGCGCGACACCCCGGGCAGGATCTTTTCCTGATAGGCTTCTGCCTCTATGATTCCGGAAGTCGTCGAAATGATTTTGGCCATATAAGAACACCGATGTACATATGATTATTGACCGTGGCCGGCCCTCTTTCCCAGGTCCATTTTTTTGCCAAAACTTTGCCTAAAATACGGGATAGCATTCTTTCTTTTAGGAAATCATATCGACTTATACCATGACATAATCGCCAGCCTTTCATTACCCCACAATTTATTACCACAACATCAACACCGTAGCGGCCGGCCATTCACTCTCGACTGGCACCATGATCTTGCTCAATAAACTTAAGTCCGTTATCCAGAATACAAGGCGTTTTTTACATTACCACAAAGCATTGGGATGTCTCGTCTATCGTGCCAGACAAGCATAGCCCAAGCGCTGTTGCCTTCAGGTCAGGGCAAGGGTCGAGCCCGGCCTGCCTGACGAGGTGAGATACCTGCCGCCTGCCACAGCCTCCACTGCGGCAGGCCAAGGCTCGAAACATGGCGGAGAGCGAAGGGGGAATTACTCTGAACGGCATAGTGAATACGTATAGTGAATACATATTGAATAGAGGAGGCAGCAAGACTGTGGTCGTCCCCCGGACCGATTCTCGTCATATTCACCCCGGTGCCGATTGATCCAGCCGCCCCAGCAGACTCGCCAGTTCGTTGCCCAGGAAGCGGGCCTCCACGCACTCCGCCAGGTTCCCTTCGGCGAAGCGCAGGAAGCCGTGCGCCGCGTGGGAGAGGCGGCGGTCGCGGCGCACGATGAACTGCCAGTGGCTCTCGATGGGCAGTCCCGCCACCGGCAGGATGGCGATGTCGGAGTGCTCCGGCGGCAGCACGTGCTCGGAGAGCACGGCGAGGCCCATCCCGGCCGCCACGCCGACGCGGATCGCCTCGTTGCTGGCCATCTGCAGAGTCGGCCCCAGCGATAGCCCTTGCTCCTGCAGCCAGCTCTCGAACAGCATGCGCGTAGCCGAGCCGGGCTCGCGCAGCAGGAAGCGCTCCTCCAGCAGTTCGCCCATGGCGATGCGCTCGCGTTCGGCCAGCCGGTGCCCCCGGGGCGCCACCGCGACCAGCGGGTTGCGCAGGAAACGCCCGGCAAGGGCGTGGGCCAGAGACGGCGGATGGCTGAAAACGTAGAGGTCATCCTCCTGGCGCTCGAAGCGGGTCAGCATCTGACGGCGGTTGCCGATATGCACGGTGACGTCGACATCGGGGAACGCCTGGCTGTAGGGGCCGAGCAGGCGAGGCAGCACATACTGGGCGGTGTTGACCAGGGCGATGGAGAAGCGCCCCCGCTCGCCACCGCGCAGCGCGGCCAGGTAGTCGGCGAAGTCGGCGAAGCGCCCCAGCACCTCGCGGCTGGCCCGGTAGAGCTCGTCCCCCGCCTCGGTAGGTACCAGCCGTCCCTGGTGGCTCTCGAGCAGGGGCTCGCCTACCGCCTCGGCCAGCCGCTTGAGCTGCTGGGAGACGGTGGGCTGGGTCAGGTGCAGGCGGCGCGCCGCCTCGCTGATTGAACCGGCCCCGATCACCGCCACATGGACCTGCAGTAGCCGGAAGGTAAGGTGGCGAATATTCATGGTCGTCTCCACGCCTTCATAGATGATCATCAATGATGAGTTACCAAAGACTTTATTGGTATCAATAGCACGGCTTTCTCACAATGCGCGGCGTTCCTCCAACCGCAATGCGAGAGTCTCCAGATGCCCGATATCGTGGTGATGTTCTTCCTGCTCGGCCTTCTGGCCGGCGTGGTGAAGTCCGACCTGGCCATTCCCAAGGCCGCCTATGACACCCTGAGCCTGCTGCTGATGCTGACCATCGGCCTCAAGGGCGGCATGGCGCTCTACGGCAACCTGGGCTGGTCGCTGCTGCCAGAGCTGCTCGCCGTGGCGGCGCTCGGCGCGGTGATCCCGCTGGCCCTGATGCCGGTGCTGCGCCGGTGGGTTCGGCTCTCTCCCGCCGACAGTGCCAGCCTGGCCGCCCACTACGGCTCGGTGAGCGCCGGCACCTTCGCCGTGGCGCTGGCCTTCGCCGAGGGGCGCGGCCTGCCGATCGGCGCCGAGGTCACCCTGTATCTCGTGATGATGGAGCTGCCGGCGATCATGGTGGCCATCGCCCTCTATCGTCGCTACAAGGGTGCCGAACGGGGCGAGGCGATGCAGGGCATCTGGCACGAGACGCTGACCAACCGGGGGGTGATCCTGCTGGCCGGCGGCGCGGTAATCGGCGCCATGTACGGCCCCATGGAGGGTGCCAACGTTACCGACCTGCTCACCGGCGCCTTCCACGCCGTGCTCGCCCTCTTCCTGCTGCAGATGGGCCTGACCGCCGCCGAGACCCTGCGCCCCATCCCCTGGTACCACTGGCGGCTGCTGACCTTCGCCCTGGCCGCCCCGCCGCTGCTGGCCCTGGCCGGCCTGGCCGTGGGCCTGGCGCTGGGCCTGCCCACCGGCTCGCTGCTGATCCTCACCGCGCTTGCCGCCAGCGCCTCCTACATCGCCGCCCCGGCCGCCATGCGCACCGCCATTCCCCAGGCCAACATTGGTCTTGCCATGCTCGCCGCCCTGGGGTTCACCTTCCCCCTCAACGTGATCCTGGGCATCCCGCTCTACCACCAGCTGATCACCTGGCTGGCCGGGTAAGGCAACCAGGGGCAGCCTTCCCGGCTGCCCCTCTTGTCGGCGTTCCTGGTTGGCCTTCCTGGTTGGCGTCCCTTTCTACGCGTTCCTGGTTCGGGCTCGCTGTTTCTCGCTTGCCGCCTGCCCCTGGGTTTGAGACATTCGTCTAAGCCGCCAACGGCTGCACTTTACGTTAACGTCAACCTCGCCTAGTCTTGTGCCAGCATCGAATTTCACCACCCGACAAGAACCGGAGCCTCGCCCATGCACACGCCCTTCAAGCCCCTCGACTTCGGCCTCGACGACGAACTGAACATGCTGCGCGACCAGGTCAACGCCTTCGCCCGCGACGAGATCGCCCCGCGCGCCGCCGAGATCGACGAGAAGAACGAGTTCCCCAACGATCTGTGGCAAAAGTTCGGCGACATGGGCCTGCTCGGCATCACCGTCTCCGAGGAAGATGGCGGCACCGGCATGGGCTACCTGGCGCACTGCATCGCCCTGGAGGAGATCTCCCGGGCCAGCGCCTCCGTGGGCCTCTCCTACGGCGCCCACTCCAACCTCTGCGTG
The DNA here is from genome assembly GCF_051216275.1 of Halomonas salsilacus. Taxonomy (NCBI): domain Bacteria; kingdom Pseudomonadati; phylum Pseudomonadota; class Gammaproteobacteria; order Oceanospirillales; family Halomonadaceae; genus Halomonas; species Halomonas salsilacus. Next base: position 122,088 of record NZ_JBPKAQ010000006.1, on the reverse strand, counting down.
AACCAGTTCAAGATCAACGCCACCGCCGAGCAGAAGGCCAAGTACCTGCCCAAGCTGATGAGCGGCGAACACATTGGCGCGCTGGCCATGTCCGAGCCGGGCGCCGGCTCCGACGTGGTCTCCATGAAGCTGCGCGCCCGGAAGGATGGCGACAAGTACATCCTCAACGGCAACAAGATGTGGATCACCAACGGCCCCGACGCCCACGTGCTGGTGGTCTACGCCAAGACCGACCCCGATGCCGGTTCCAAGGGCATCACCGCCTTCATCATCGAGAAGGGCATGCCAGGCTTTACCACCGCACAGAAGCTCGACAAGCTCGGCATGCGCGGTTCCAACACCTGTGAGCTGGTGTTCCAGGACTGCGAAGTGCCGGAAGAGAATATCCTCGGTGAGCTGAACCGTGGCGTGCGCGTGCTGATGAGCGGCCTCGACTACGAGCGCACCGTGCTGGCCGCCGGCCCCATCGGCATCATGCAGGCCGCCATGGACATCGTGGTGCCCTACATTCACGAGCGTCAGCAGTTCGGCCAGTCCATCGGCGAGTTCCAGCTGGTGCAGGGCAAGGTGGCCGACATGTACACCACCCTGAACGCCTGCCGCGCCTACCTCTACGCCGTGGCCGCCGGCTGCGACCGCGGCCAGACCTCCCGCAAGGACGCCGCCGGCGTCATCCTCTACTGCGCGGAGAAGGCCACCCAGGTGGCGCTGGACGCCATCCAGCTGCTCGGCGGCAACGGCTACATCAACGAGTACCCCACCGGCCGCCTGCTGCGCGACGCCAAGCTCTACGAGATCGGCGCCGGCACCAGCGAGATCCGCCGGATGCTGATCGGCCGCGAACTCTTCAACGAATCCAAGTAAGGGTAGGCCCATGGCAATTCTGCAGACCCAGATCAATCCGCGCAGCGACGGCTTCCAGACCAACGAGGCAACGATGCGCGCCGAGGTGCTGAAGCTGCGCGAGCTGACCGCCGCCATCGCCCAGGGCGGCGGCGAGAAGGCCCGCCTCCGCCACGAGTCCCGCGGCAAGCTGTTCGTGCGCGACCGTATCGACCACCTGATCGACGAGGGCTCGCCCTTCCTCGAGTTCTCGGCGCTGGCCGCCCATGAGGTCTACGACTCCTCGATTCCCGCCGCCGGCGTGGTCACCGGCATCGGCCGCGTCTCGGGCGTCGAGTGCGTGATCGTCGCCAACGACGCCACCGTCAAGGGCGGCACCTACTTCCCGCTCACCGTGCGCAAGCACATCCGCGCCCAGGAGATCGCCCGCAAGCACCGCCTGCCGTGCATCTACCTGGTCGACTCCGGCGGCGCCTTCCTGCCCCGCCAGGACGAGGTCTTCCCGGATCGCGACCACTTCGGCCGCATCTTCTACAACCAGGCGACGCTCTCCGCCGAGGGCATCCCGCAGATCGCCGTGGTGATGGGCTCCTGCACTGCCGGCGGCGCCTACGTGCCGGCCATGGCCGACGAGTCGATCATCGTCCGCGAGCAGGGCACCATCTTCCTGGGCGGCCCGCCCCTGGTGAAGGCCGCCACCGGCGAGAGCATCAGCGCCGAGGACCTGGGCGGCGCCGACGTCCACGCCAAGAAGAGCGGCGTGGCCGACCACTATGCCGAGAACGACGCTCACGCCCTGCAGCTCTGCCGCGCCTGCATCTCGCGCCTGAACTGGCAGAAGCGCGGCCAGCTCAAGATGCAGGCGCCCAAGCCGCCCAAGCTCGACCCGGCCGAGATCTACGGCATCGTCGGCACCGACCTCAAGAAGCCCTACGACGTGCGCGAGGTGATCGCGCGCATCGTCGACGACTCCGACTTCGACGAGTTCAAGCGCTACTACGGCGACACCCTGGTCACCGGCTTCGCCCATATCCACGGCTACCCGGTGGGTATCGTCGCCAACAACGGCGTGCTGTTCTCGGAATCCGCGGTCAAGGGCGCGCACTTCATCGAGCTTTGTGCGCAGAGGAAAGTGCCGCTGATCTTCCTGCAGAACATCACCGGTTTCATGGTGGGCTCCAAGTACGAACACGAGGGCATCGCCAAGCACGGTGCCAAGCTGGTCACCGCGGTGGCCTGCGCCCGGGTGCCCAAGTTCACCGTGCTGATCGGCGGCAGCTTCGGCGCCGGCAACTACGGCATGTGCGGCCGCGCCTACGATCCCAACCTGCTGTTCATGTGGCCGAATGCCCGAATTTCCGTCATGGGCGGCGAACAGGCAGCAGGCGTACTGGCCCAGGTCAAACGCGAGCAGATCGAGCGCGAGGGCCGCGAGTGGACCAAGGAGGAGGAAGAGGCCTTCAAGCAGCCCACCCGCGAGCAGTACGAGCACCAGGGCCACCCCTACTACGCCAGTGCGCGGCTGTGGGACGACGGCGTGATCGACCCGGCCCAGACCCGCGACGTGCTCGGCCTGTCGCTGGCCGCCGCCATGAATGCCGAGGTCGAAGAGACCAAGTTCGGCGTATTCCGGATGTAAGGAAGGATCTCCCCATGGCAACACAACAGACCTTCTCACGGCTGGAACTGGATGACCGCGGCATCGCCTGGCTCACGCTGGAGCGCCCCGAGGTCCACAACGCCTTCGACGACAGCCTGATCAGTGAGCTCAACGCCCACCTGGAGCGGCTGCATGAGGCCGCCCACCACGGCGAGGTGCGCGCGGTGGTGCTGGGCTCCGAGGGCAAGAGCTTCTCCGCCGGGGCCGACCTCGGCTGGATGAAGCGCATGGTCGAATACGACTTCGACGGCAACCTCGCCGACTCGCGCAAGCTCGCCGCCCTGATGCACGGCCTCGATACCCTGCCCTGCCCCACCGTCTGCCGCGTGCAGGGTGCCGCCTTCGGCGGCGCCGTGGGCCTGGCCGCCTGCTGCGACCTGGTCGTCGCCTCCGAGAAGGCGAAGTTCTGCCTCTCCGAGGTGAAGATCGGCCTCTCGCCGGCAGTGATCAGCCCCTACGTGCAGCGCGCCATCGGCTCGCGTCAGATGCGCCGCTACGCGCTGACCGCCGAGGTGATGGACGCCCCCACCGCCCTGGCGCTGGGGCTGGCCCACCAGGTGGTGGAGCATGACGCCCTCGACGCCGCCGTGCAGGCCATGCTCGAGGTGGTGCTGGCCGGCTCGCCCCAGGCCCAGCGCGCCACCAAGGCGCTGCTCGCCGAGGTGGCCCGCGCCCCCGACAGCCAGGCGACCCGCGAGCACACCTGCCGGGTGATCTCCGAACTGCGCGTCAGCGCCGAGGGTCAGGAGGGCCTGGCCAGCTTCTTCGAGAAGCGCCGCCCCGACTGGAACTCACCCGCCGATCATCACCAACCGGCCGACGTCAGTCACAACAACCGTGCCGCGGAGCCCCGCTCATGACCTCTGAAGTGAAGAAGTTCGATACCCTGCTGGTCGCCAACCGCGGCGAGATCGCCTGCCGGGTGATGCGCACCGCGCGCGCCATGGGCCTGCGCACCGTGGCCGTCTACTCCGACGCCGACGCCAACGCCCGCCACGTGCGCGAGGCCGACGAGGCCATCCGCCTCGGCCCCGCCGCGGCCCGGGAGAGCTACCTCAAGGTCGAGGCAGTGATCGAGGCGGCACGGCGCACCGGCGCCGGCGCCATCCACCCCGGCTACGGCTTTCTCTCCGAGAACGGCGCCTTCGTGGAGGCCCTGCAGCAGGCCGGCATCACCTTCGTCGGCCCGCCCGCCTCGGCCATCGCCGCCATGGGCGACAAGTCCGCCGCCAAGGAGCGCATGTCCCACGCCGGCGTGCCGCTGGTGCCGGGCTACCACGGCGACGACCAGGACGACGCCCTGCTCAAGACCGAGGCCGACAAGATCGGCTACCCGGTACTGCTCAAGGCCAGCGCCGGCGGCGGCGGCAAGGGCATGCGCGTGGTGGAGTCCCCCGAGGGCTTCCAGGCCGCCCTGGAGGGCTGCCGCCGCGAGTCCCAGTCAGCCTTCGGCGACCAGCGCATGCTGATCGAGAAGTACCTGACCCAGCCGCGCCACGTGGAGGTCCAGGTGTTCTGCGACAGCCACGGCAACGGCGTCTACCTGTTCGAACGCGACTGCTCCGTGCAGCGCCGCCACCAGAAGGTGTTGGAAGAGGCCCCGGCCCCGGGCATGAGCGCGGCGCTGCGCCGCGAGATGGGCGAGGCCGCCGTGCGCGCCGCCAAGGAGATCGGCTACGTGGGCGCCGGCACCGTGGAGTTCCTGCTGGATGCCGACGGCTCCTTCTTCTTCATGGAGATGAACACTCGCCTGCAGGTGGAGCACCCGGTCACCGAGATGATCACCGGCCAGGACCTGGTCGAGTGGCAGCTGCGCGTGGCCATGGGTGAGAGACTCCCTCTCGCGCAGGATGAATTGACCATCACCGGCCACAGCTTCGAGGCGCGCCTCTATGCCGAGGACCCGGAGCAGGACTTCTTGCCCGCCACCGGGGTGCTCACCCGCTTCGCCCTGGACCTGGAAGGCGCCGGCCTCGACCCGGCCAAGGTGCGCCTGGACAGCGGCGTGGAGACCGGCGACGAAGTCTCCATGCACTACGACCCGATGCTCGCCAAGCTGATCGTCCACGGCGACGACCGCGACCAGGCGCTGGCCACCCTCAACCGGGCGCTGGCCGCCCTGGACGTGCAGGGCGTGGTCACCAACCGCGCCTTCCTGCAGCGGCTGGCCACCCACCCCGCCTTCAAGGCGTGTGATCTCGATACCCGTTTCATCGAGCGCAACGAAGAGACGCTGTTCGCGCCCCGTCGTTACAGCATCAAGGAGTATGCCGGCGCCGCCCTGGTGGGCCTCAACCAGCTGGCCCGCGAGTGCGAAAGCGACTCCCCCTGGGATCGCCATGACGGCTTCCGCCTCAACGCCCCGCACACCATCCGCATCGCCCTGTGCGACCCGGCCCACGCCAAGGACGACGACAGCTCCGACGCCGTGGTGGTGGTCGACGGCACCCGCGAGCGCGGCGATGCCCTCTGGCAGCTGACCATCGGCGACGAGACCCTCACCGCCTCGCTCCAGCACCTGGAAGGCGATGCCGTGGCGGTCACCCTCAACGGCCACCGCCGCCGCCTGCAGGCACGCCGCGACGGCAACGTGGTGGTGATGGTCGACCCGCGCGGCGAGACCCGCCTGTTCTGGCGCCGCATCGATGCCATCGACCACGGCCAGCACGAGACGGAATCCACCCTCACCGCCCCCATGCACGGCACCGTGGTAGCGCTGTTGGTGGAAGAAGGCCAGAAGGTAGAGAAAGGCATGCCGCTGATGGTCATGGAGGCCATGAAGATGGAGCACACCATGTCCGCCCCCGCCGATGGCCACGTGGCAAGCTTCCACTTCCAGGCCGGCGACACCGTGGGCCAGGGCGATGTGCTGCTCGAGTTCGCCCCGGACGAGTAAGGAGAGACCCCATGGCATTTCCCCAACACGTGCGCCTGGTCGAGGTCGGCCCCCGCGACGGGCTGCAGAACGAGCCCGAACCGATCGCCACCAACACCAAGCTGGAGCTGATCGACCGTCTGGGCGCGGCCGGCCTCTCCTACATCGAGGCGGCCAGCTTCGTCTCGCCCAAGTGGGTGCCGCAGATGGCCGACCACCGCCAGGTGATGCAGAACCTCGCCCGGCTGGACGGCGTCACTTACGCGGCGCTGACCCCCAACCTCAAGGGGCTGGAGGCGGCGCTGGAGTGCGGCGTCGAGGAGGTCGCCGTGTTCGGCGCCGCTTCCGAGGCCTTCTCGCAGAAGAACATCAACTGCTCCGTGGCCGAGTCCCTGGAGCGCTTCATCCCGGTGCTGGAGCGTGCCCGCGAGGCCGGTGTGCGAGTGCGCGGCTATGTCTCCTGCGTGCTGGGCTGCCCCTACGAGGGCGAGATCGCCCCCGCCAAGGTGGCCGAAGTCGCGAAGGCGCTGTTCGAGATGGGCTGCTACGAGGTGTCGCTGGGTGACACCATCGGCGTCGGCACCCCGCTCAAGGCCAAGCGGATGCTCGAGGCCGTCAGCGACGAGGTGCCCATGGCCCATCTCGCCGCCCACTTCCACGACACCTACGGCCAGGCGCTCGCCAACCTCTACGCGGTGCTGGAGGAAGGCATCAGTGTGGTGGACAGCTCCGTCGCCGGCCTCGGCGGCTGCCCCTACGCCAAGGGCGCCTCGGGCAACGTCGCCAGCGAAGACGTGGTCTACCTGCTCAACGGGCTGGGCATCGAGAGCGGCGTGGACCTGGATGTGCTGGCCGACACCGGCACCTGGATCACCCAGACCATCGGGCGGCCCAACCGCTCCAGGGTGGGGGTGGCGCTGGCTGCCAGGTAATCGCATCGCCAACAAGCAAAAGCCCCGAGCCAGGTGACTGACTCGGGGCTTTGCTTACGGATGATGGCGCCCAGCATCAGCAGTAGTGCAAAGCGCCGTCCGCTGCACACTGTTGTTAGCCCGTGATCTCGTATGGTGCTTCTTCTTCCCGTGCCACCACGGTGTCGTACAGCCCATAATGTGTCAGGCCCGAGTGGCTCTCTATGCCGGTGTAGTGAAGCGAGGCATCTTCATAGCGCCGGAAGGCGAACACGGCCTGGTTCATTTGCTCAGTGTTGAAAACCCTAAGCCGCACGAGCAGGTGAAAGTCCTGCACCGTCAGGCCGGTAACCGCGAGGAAGAGGTCAGGTTCGAGCCTGGTGATGACATCCTGGAGCGTATTTTCACGGAAATCGGTCAGGTACATGAACGCGGGAATCCGCGTCGCAAACTTGATCAGTTTCTCCTGCACTAGCTTGCGCTTGGACTTGTACTCCCGCTCCTCTTCAGTAAGTTCTCTGTTCTCCTTTGGCGACAAATCCTCCGCTTTGGCCTTCTTCTTGAGCTTCTTTACCTTCTCACTCTTGTTGATAATGGTCTCGATGATGTTGTCACCCAATGCACGCCAACCCTCGATACGCTCCACGGCAGCCATAGCTTCGGTATTATCCATAATACGACGCAGTGTGTCGTTATCTACGTTCACTAGCAGCGCACTCTCCCACTTGCGAGCGAGCAGCGTGGCCGAGGTGCCCGCCATGGCGATGTCGAGAATGCCGCCGGCATCGATCTGCGTCATGTTCGCACCGTCATAGGCCAGCACCGGAAGAAACGACACCAGATCCTTAACCGCGTTTTCCGGGTTAGGCTCATTGGGCGAAAGACCGATCGCGTACTCGGAGAGTTGGCGTAGCGCACGCGTAGGTGCGAAGTCGAAAACGAAGCAAGCCGGCTTGAGGATCTCCTCCTTGTTCGGGTCGTCGCCGTCGGGGTTCTTGATGAACCACGGCGATTGCACGCGGAACGCGGCCTGGAAGTAGGACTCAGGCGACTTCAAGTTGCGTAGCATTAGGATGGACGACCACTGCGGCACGGTAACGCCGGTGGTGAGCTTGCCACAGGAGAGTGTGATGGTACTGGTGTCAAAGCCGCTGCCGATTGCCTTGCGCACCGGCGGCAGCGCATCGAGACCGATACCGGCTGCTGAGCCGGCGGCAACCACAACATTATAGCCGTGCCAGAAAACATTGTGCTTTTCGGCCAGTAGATTAGCCATCGCGTGGCAGGCCGCCACGTTTGGCAAGAACCAGAACGAATGTTGGAGATAGGGTAACAAACGCACATCCGAATACGGAAAGGGCGGACGCGTGCCGGTCTTCAGATACTCGGTCGCCCTTGGCAGGTACTGGCCACGGATGATGTCAAGCCACTTCTGCACGTCGTTCTGGTGCTTGAAACGTGCCTCCTTGCCGATGCCGGACGCCTCGAAGAACGCATTGAGGTCGAACTCGTCGAACTCCCCGGCGCTAGCGATCCCAAGCAGTTCATCGGGCATCTGATAGGTCAACAGCCGCATCTCTGGCAAGGCGCCATACGGATTCCACTCGTCCGGATGGTTCGCAGCATACGCTTCTTTAGCCCGCTGCTCGTCGGTGTAGGTCAAGTTGAAAATCTGCTCCTCGATGAACTCACCCGAGGCCAGTGCCCGAAACGGCGTGCCGGATAAGTAGAGATAAGCTTCAGTGGTGATCGGCAAGAATTCGTTCTCGGCCTCTGCGAGCTCCTCAAACTCTCGCTCGAAATCTTCAATACTGGCACTCTTTACGGAGCGGCCAGATAGGGTCGTACCGTACTCGGCTTTTATTTCCTTACTGACTTCCTCCTCGCCTTCAAAAAGCTCTTTGGCGTTGTCACGCCAGGCGCCAAAGTGGTATTCATCGAAGACAACAAGGTCCCAGTTGATGGTGTGAATCCATTCGTTTCTGGCCTTGATGTTCCCCACCGTGTCACGACCGAGTAGGTCCTGGAAGGAGCCGAAATAGACGAGCGGTTGATCGGCAGGGAGTTCCGTTGGATCGCCGCCCGAGTTGCGCGACATATACTGCCAACCGTCGAAGTCCACGTGGCTTTCGAGATCCGTCTGCCAGGCATCCTCGACAGCAGGCTTAAACGTCACAATGAGCAAACGCTTCGCACCTAACTTCTTCGCGAGCTGGTAGGTGGCGAAGGTCTTTCCAAAACGCATCTTCGCGTTCCAGAGAAAGCGCGGGACGGTCTGCTTCTGCTCATTCCAGACGGATTGATAATAATCGTAAGCCTTGTTGACCGCCTCTACCTGCTCGTTGCGCATGGTGAAGGACTGGTGGTGCGTGCCGGTGAATCGCTGACCGGAGCGTAGCTCGGCCAACACCGTCTGCACATCCGCTAACGTACAGCGCATCCATTCCAGGTTCGCCTTCTCGAAACCCTTGCGCACGAGTACTGCACGGACTTCGAAGTCAGATATGCTGCTGCCATCCTCTCGCTCGGCGGCTTCGTCGAGCTCGATTCGATAGTTTTGGATGGCGGCGGTCTTAAGCTGCTCAGCGACGCGACGCTTCACCTCTCTCGTAGTCTGGCCCACCTTGAGAAGCCCCCTGTGCGCCTCGTCATCGATCGAGTAGGCGTAGATACGGGGTCGAGCTACCGGCTTGGGCGAGAAGATTTCCTCGATGGTTTTACTCATCATCTCCCTCCTTGGTAGATGTCTAGTCGAACAGTTTTCTGTCGTGTTCCGCAACCTGTGACTCGATAAAGGCGATCTCGTCCGTGGTCAGTCCGTAGCGCTTGTAGAGCTTTTCGTCCGTCCACTCCTGACTTAGCGGCAAGTCAGGCACAAAGGCATAAACGTCACGAGTAGCGTGCTGTGTAGCCTTACGAAGTGATACGAGGAAGCGAACGAAACGCGTGCGAAGGTACAGCGCAAAGTTTGTCGCCTCATCCTTGTCACTGAAGCACCCAGCCACAAGGTAGGTTTCTGTGCAAGCACTACCCGGCTCGGCAATAATCGGCTTACTGAGAAACTTGGTCTCAATAGCGGCGCTAGTTCCCTGCACGGCAGTCATCAAAACTTTCCACTCATCAATCCATGCAGAATTTGTCGGAATGCTGTTACGTTCGACCCAACCAATCTTCTGGTTCTCAAACAGCTTCACCGGACTTTTCAAACCCGACTTGGATGACTTTCCCTTGAAATTCGTGGCTAGGCCGAAAGGCTTACGACTGGACACGCGAGTATTGAGGGTTGGTTCGCCCTTGACTCTGACCTTTTCCAGGATCGGCACGGCTTCATTGCGCCGCACCAGAATATCGTAAGCATCGAGATGGCGAGCCACCGCCGGCCCAGTTGGCTGGCCGTCCCAGATCGTCTGTACCTCACACGGGCCACTGTGCTCTCGATCCCACAGGAAGTAGGAAATCCCTCCGCGAATCTTCACTCCTGGAAAGCCCTCGTAGAGCTTCGGGTAGTCTACGATGCGTCGCATCCGCTTGTCGGAGAGCATGTGTTCTCTGAACTTATCCAAGCCTTTGCCGCCACCCATCCAACGCGATGGCGTAACGAAGACTGCATACCGTGGATCAAGATCAAAAGCCTTCTCTACAAACATATGGTAGATAGGTGCCGCACTTGTCCCGTATCCGCCATCACTCAACTGATATGGTGGGTTTCCAATAACCACATCGAATTGCATGTCGCCCCCAAAAAGCTCGGCAATTCGAGCCTTGATGTCGTTGGTGTGGATGAAAGAGTAGGCATGGGACTCCAGCCCTTCGCCGCGGTCGAGTATCATTTTGCTGGCGCCACAGAATCGGCACCGCTCGCCCTCCCAGGTATGTTCCATCCGTTCAAACCAGATGTTGCCAGCATCGCTCGTAAAGCTCCTGCCGATGGAATGGTGGCCGTTGGCATGCTTCGAACAATACACGCTGCGGCGCGCCAGCAGGCTCGTGAGCTGCGTGATACCGATGCCGAACACTTGCTTGGTTAAGATATGATCGACGCGGGCTTCGAGATCCGGAATCTCGTCCGCCAGCCCCTTGGTGAGGCGACTGGTGATCTCGCGCAGAAACACACCCGACTTGGTACACGGATCGAGAAACTTTACTGTCCCGTCTGCCCACAGGTCTGCGCCGCCGTGATCGGCCGCCCAAGCCTCAGCCAGCGTATCCAGCATCCGGTTAGCAAAATCCGGTGGCGTGAAAACCTCATCGTTCGAGAGGTTGGCAATGCACGTCAGTACATCTGGATTTCGGCCGCGCAGCGTGAATACTGCCTGTCCGCTCATACCGGTGCCCCCTTGTTTTCATCGGCGATCCCTGTGGCTGCTAGTGCGCTCACCGTCATGGTTGGCCAGGTCTTGATAGGCTGGAAGATCTCTTGCTTGCCGAGGTGGGCGAAGAGCGAATCCTGCGCACTAAATAGTGACGACGTAGCGAGCACGTCGAGATGAAAGTCACGACGCTGGAACTTTCCCTTACCCAGATAACCCCATTCGGCAAAGGTGATCGGTCGATCATAGTGGGTGCGCATTTTCAGTGCATCACCGTGGATAAGGTTCTGGGATAGAACATAGGACGCCGCAAGATAGAAATCATCCGTGGCGTCCACGCCAAGGTACTCCGCGAAAATCTCCAACAGGTTCGCGCGACACTCAGCGATGTTGTCCGGCAGCAACTCGATGCCGTAAAGGCACATCAGCGCGAGCAGCGCGTAGTGACGTCTTTCAAAGTCAGACTTACCGTACTTGAGCTCCACCACGGCGAGCTTGCGCTGGAGAATCTGCACGAGGAAATTGCCGCTTCCACAGGCTGGCTCCAGGAAGCGGGAATCAATGCGTTCCGTCTCCCCCTTCACAAGGTCGAGCATGGCTACCACCATCCACGCTGGGGTAAACACTTCCCCGTGATCGGCTACGCGCTGTTTGGATTTGGTGTAATTCATAGGTCTATCCGCTTTGGGCGGCATATCCTCTCAGTCATTGCAGGCTAACAGGTATTTATAATGAACGTGTCGGTCACAAAGTTGATATTTTGACACACTATGGCCCCGACCGGTTGCTGACTGAGCTACTGCCATCCCTGCGCTGCGTGTAGTGGCATATCGCCTGATCGTCTAAGCGACCTTAACAAACCAGCGTATTCAACAAAGACGATGGATGCCACACCCGATTGGTCGCAGTGGTGGCAAGGCCCCCGAGCCAGGTGAATGACTTGGGGGCCTTGCTTGGGGGTCAACGCTCAGCATCAGCGGCGGCGGTGACACGCAGCGCAGTGAACCGCATGCCGTTGTTAGGCCGAAGGCTTCTCGCCACGAACCGCCGCTTCGATCACGGCGATGTCGATCTTCTTCATCGTCATCATGGCATCGAACGCCCGCTTGGCGGCTGCACGGTCGGGGCTGGTGTAGGTCTCGGCCTGGTCCTCGGTGGCCACCTGGAACGAGAAGGCCTCGTTGTGCTGGATGCCTGGCCCACCGTTCAGCCCCAGGCAGGGTATGCCCATCACGGTGAACTCGACGGTCAAGACGTCACCCTGCTTGCCCGCCGGGTAGTCTCCCGGCGCGCGATGGACCGCGCCCACGGAGGAATCAGGAAAGGTCCTGGCGTAGAACCTCGCCGCCTCCTCGGCATCGCGTTCGTACCAGAGGCAAATCGTGTTCTTGGCAATCGTCGTCATAGGCGCCTCCATCATGATTACAGGTTTTCAAAGGAGGCCGATCCAACGGGGCTTCGCCGGCATGCGCTACGACTCCAGGGTCACAAGGGCGGCCTCCACCGCCTGTTTGGCGTGGATGGCGGTGCTGTCGAAGAGGGGAACGTCCGTATCCTCCCCCTGGATCAGGTGCCGGTAGTAGGTCTGGCTCGATTCCCAGCTCATGCCGCCGATCAGCCCTATCGTCTTCATCTCCCCTCCTCTCACCCCAGGATAAAGATCACGCAGGCGGCGGTGAGCGCCCCCATCACGCCGTTGAGGATCCGCCAGGCGCGCGGCGTGTCGAGCCAGCGGCCGATGGCCACTCCAAAACCCGCCCACAGTGCGATACAGGGCAGCGCCACCAGCTCGGCGAAGCCGGCCAGCAGCAGGGCGTTGACCAGGGTATTGCCATCGCCGGGCAGAAAGCCCGCCATCAGCGCCAGCCCCATCACCCAGGCCTTGGGGTTGGCGAACTGGAAGGCCGCCGCCTGCCAGAAGCCTAGCGGGCGCCCCTCGCCGCGCCGGCGCTGGTCCGGCGGCGGCGCCGTGGCGATGCGCCAGGCCAGGTAGAGCAGGTAGCCGCTGCCCACCACCCGCAGGATCGTCTGCACCAGCGGGTAGCGCTCGAAGAGCAGGCCCAGCCCCAGGGCGATGCCGGCAAACAGCAGGAAGCAGCCCCCCAGGATGCCCAGCATGTGCGGCAGGGTCCGCAGGAAGCCGAAGTTGGCCCCGGAGGCGGTGAGCATCACGTTGTTGGGGCCCGGGGTGATGGTCATGGAGATCATGTAGAGCGCCGCCGGCCCCAGGAACGCCAAGGCTTCCATATCGTTAAATCCATTCGTGGGTGATAGGATCGGTTGAAATTGAAATTGCGGAAGTGTTCTTGCCGCCGAACAAGATCAAATCACTTATCAAGCGCTGGACGAGACGCTCAGCACCGTCACCGTGACCAGGATCAAGGCCATGCCGAGCAGCTGGATCGCGACCAGGCTTTCATTTAGCACCACGACCCCGAACAGCGATGCCGTGACCGGCTCGACCATGGCCACGATGGAGGCCACGGCCGGCGCGGTGTAGTTCAGCCCGATGATATAGAGGATGAACGAGAGGCCGGCGCCCAGGATCCCGATCACGGCGAACAGCGGCCAGCTCGACGTGCCCACCACCGCCAGGATCTGCCCGGTATCTCCCACGGCGAACAGGACCACGGAGAACACCGCCAGGGCGATGACCAGGATCGCCTGGGGGCTGCCGTGGGGGGCGGCATACTTGAAGCCGAAGATGAACACCGCATAGGAGAGCCCCGACAGCAGCCCGGCGGCGACACCGAGGGGAGTGACACCGCCCGCCCCCACCTCGTAGATACGCGTCAACAGCACGATCCCCACCATGACCATGGCGATGGCCGCCCACTTGAGCGGCGTGGGGCGCTCCAACCGCAGGGCGAAGGAGACCAGATAGACGAACACCGGGGCGCAGTACATCAGCGTCGCCGCCACCGCGACACTGCCCTCGGAGATGCTCACGAAATAGAAGGAGAAATTACCGGCCACCCCGAGCCCGGCGAGCGCCGACCAGCCCCACAGCGTGCGATTGGCAAGACCGTTGCCCTGCGGGCGCAGCAACAACCAGATGACCACGACCCCCAGCCCGATCGCGCCCCGGTAGAACGACACCACCAGCGGCGCCCAGCCCTCGGCCATGAGCATGCCGGCAATCCCGCCGGAGAGCCCCCAGAAGAGGGCCGCCAGCATCACGAACAGGGTGCTGAATCTTGCCATGTGGCCTCCTTGTGACATGGGTAAGCCCGCGGTTCGCTCATGGTAGGAGTCGTTACCGCCAACGAAAAGCCCCGAGACGACGGAAAACCAGCTCGGGGTTTCATGAGGATGCCGCTCGCGACAATGGCCCGGGGCCGATGCGTCTGTGAGTCGGTGCGTCGAGAGCTCAGGCCCTCGGCACGCGCAGCCCCGCTCTGGCGGCCCGCGCGGCGTGCAGTTTCCGGTAGCTGTCGATCAGGCGCTGGTGCCTCTCCAGGCCCTCCAGCGCCATGCTGGTCGGCGTGAGGCCATGGAAGCGCACGCTGCCCTCCACCGAGCCCACCACCGCCTCGAGGGTCGCCGCGCCGAACATGCGCCCGAGATTGACGTGGAAGTCGTCGAGCTCGAGTTCCTCATCCAGCACGATCTCCAGCACCGCCTGCACAGCGCGGTAGAAGAGATTGCGCTCGACGGTGTTGTCGTTGAACTGCAGGAACATGCCGACCCGCTCCAGGGCCTCCTCGTGCTGCTCCAGCGCCAGGTTGATCAGCAGCTTCAGCTCGAGGATGGTCAGCTGGCCCCAGGCGGTGTTCTCGTCGAACTCGATGCCGATCAGGGTGATGATGTCCATGTGCTCGTCGAGCTGGCTCTCCTCCAGGCGCTCGAGCAGGTCGGCCAGCTGGCCGTCACCCAGGCGGTGGAGGCTGAGGATCTCCTCGCGGTATTGCAGCGCCACGTTGGTGTTGTCCCACACCAGGTCGTCCACCGGGTAGACCTCGGAGAACCCGGGCACCAGGATGCGGCACACCGGCGCCCCCAGGTCCTCATGCACGGCCATGTAGGCCTCGAGGCCCAGCTCCTCGAGCAGGCCGAACAGGGTTGCCGCCTCCTCCTCGGTACTGCTGGAACCGCTGCGAGAGCCGCTGCCGGAGAAGTCCCAGTCGCTGAAGGCGAGGTCCGAGCGGGCGCTGAAGAAGCGCCAGGAGATCACCCCGGACGAATCGATGAAGTGCTCGACGAAGTTGTTGGGCTCCGAGACCTCCAGGGAGTTGAAGGTGGGGGGCGGGAAGTCGTTCAGGCCCTCGAAGCTGCGCCCCTGCAGCAGCTCGGTGAGGCTGCGTTCCAGCGCCACGTGGAAGCTGGGGTGGGCGCCGAAGGAGGCGAACACGCCGCCGGTCCTGGGGTTCATCAGAGTCACGCACAGCACCGGGAACTGGCCGCCCAGCGAGGCATCCTTGACCAGCACCGGGAAGCCCTGGGCCTCCAGCGCCTCGATGCCCTCGACGATCTCGGGGTAGCGTGCGAGCACCTCCTTCGGCACGTCGGGCAGCGCCAGCTCCTCCTCGATGATCTGCTTCTTCACCGCCCGCTCGAAGATCTCCGACAGGCACTGCACCTGGGCCTCGGCCAGGGTGTTGCCGGCGCTCATGCCGTTGCTGAGGTAGAGGTTCTCGATCAGGTTCGAGGGGAAGTAGACCGTCTCGCCGTCGGAGTGGCGCACGAAGGGCAGCGAGACGATACCGCGATCGGCCCGGCCCGAGTTGGTGTCGATCAGGTGCGAGCCGCGAAGCTCGTCTTCCGGGTCATAGATCTCGCGGCAATGCTCATCGAGGATATCCGCCGGCAGCGCGTCATTCGGGCCCGGTTGGAACCACTTCTCGTTAGGATAGTGGACGAAGTCGCTCGCCGCGATCGCCTCGCCGAAGAACTGGTCGTTGTAGAAGAAGTTGCAGCTCAGCCGCTCGATGAACTCGCCCAGCGCCGAGCAGAGCGCGCTCTCCTTGGTGGAACCCTTGCCGTTGGTAAAGCACATCGGCGAGGCGGCGTCGCGGATATGCAGCGACCAGACGTGGGGCACGATATTGCGCCAGGAGGCGATCTCGATCTTCATGCCGAGCTCCGCCAGGTGGGCGGAGAGGTTGGCGATGGTCTGCTCCAGCGGCAGGTCCTTGCCCTCGATCCAGGTGCCGTTCTCGCCACTCGCCTTGCCCATCGACTTGCCCATCGACTTGCCCATCGACTTGCCCATCAATAGGGCCTGGGCGTCCTCGTCGATGTTCTCGACCACCTCGATCTGGAACTCGGGGCCGGCCTGCACCACCTTCTTCACCGTGCAGCGGTCGATGGAGCGCAGGATGCCCTGACGGTCCTTCTCGGAGATATCCTCGGGCAGCTCCACCTGGATCTTGAAGATCTGCTGGTAGCGGTTCTCCGGGTCGACGATGTTGTTCTGCGACAGGCGGATGTTCTCGGTGGGGATGTCCCGCGCGTTGCAGTAAACCTTCACGAAGTAGGCCGCGCACATGGCCGAGGAGGCCAGGAAGTAGTCGAACGGCCCCGGCGCCGAGCCGTCGCCCTTGTAACGGATGGGCTGGTCGGAGATGACCGTGAAGTCGTCGAACTTGGCCTCCAGGCGGAGGTTGTCGAGATAGTTGACCTTGATTTCCATGGGGCACCGGACGAGTTGGGCTAAGCGGGGGCAGAAAACCCGCCATTATCCAGCTTTTCCCGCCGGGCGTCATGCTGGGGTGTCAAAAAGGTACCGGAGACAGCGCCCGCCCAAGCAGGCATGCTGGTCACCAAGCGCAACGCAACCCTGGAGGCCCCAATGACGACACGTCTCATCGACTTCCATGACCCCGACGAGCCGAACCGCTGGTGCGCCATCAACGACAACGTGATGGGCGGCATTTCCCGGGGCGGAATAACGGTGGAGGGCGGCGTCGGCGTGTTCAGCGGCGAGACGTCGCTTGAAAACAACGGTGGCTTCGCCTCGGTGCGCCGCGACCCGGAGGCCTTCGACCTGAGCGCCCACCCGGGCGTTGCACTCTACGTGCGCAGCGATGGCCGCTCCTACCAGTTTCGCCTCTACACCGAACAGCTGCCGGAGGGAGCGGCTTACCGGGCGACCTTCCAGACCGCCGACAATACATGGCAGCGGGTCGAGCTGCCCTGGCACGAATTCGAGCCCGTATTCCGCGGCCGGCTGCTCAAGAATGCTCCGCCTATTGACCCCGCGGGAATCAAGCAGCTGGGGGTGATGATCGCCGACAAGACCGCCGGGGCGTTTCGGCTGGAGGTGGCGTGGCTAGATAGGTTTTAGTTCGCTCATTGTCTGAACAGGTGCCTGTACGAGCAGCCATAAGTTCGCGTCCAGAATTGAGTTGACCATTGGTCCTATCCAAGAGTTTCACGACTGTCCCTGGGCGCTTGTGCACGATCGTTCATGCCGTAATCACGGATGATATCGCCAATTCGTATGCGGTAATTGTCGAAGATGGTTGCCCGCCCTTTGGCCTGGGAACGTCGATGCTCTACCACATTACGCCAGGCGTGCACCGCCTCTTCGTCACGCCAGAATGACAGCGACAAAAATTTTCCCTTTTCAGATACGCTTTCGAAACGCTCGACAGAGATGAAGCCATCAATGGTTTCCAGTATTGTCTTCAAATAGGCGGCTATATCGAAATAATCCTGCTGATGATCTGGCTTCGGCCAGACTTCGAATATCACAACAATCACAGCACTTATTCCTTATTATTCAATGGCACTTTGGCATTACTGCATCTTCGACGCTGCCTTCGTAACCAAGTTCGTTATCCGTGAAGATCTTTGTCAGTAGCCTTCAACATGGTCCGAATGCGTTCAATGTGAACCTGAGAGTCTTGAGCGCGCTGCGAAATCGATGATAAAGAACGATTTCCTTCATTATTACTCATTTTTACGAGCAGATTCTGGCGTTCCTCAAACATCCTCAACGCGACCCAAAGGGTTTCTTCAATCTTGTCAGTTTGTTGAGCCAGCAGCGCCGATGAGGTGAACGCGTGGCCAGTATGACAACGATACCTGAGCAGCTTCTCTTCCTCTATTTCCCATAACACCCCACCACAGTCCGGACAATTGTACGGCACCTGGTCGCCGAGCGCCTCAACGGAAGGCAAATCACTCAAAACCCGCTGAGCGATCTTTGCCTCGATCACAATGTCTTCCGGAACTGGCTGACTCTCCGGTAGATCTCTGCTTAGAAGATCGGATAGCAATGCCCCCATCTCGGCTACCGGCAAGCAATAATCGGCACCAACATTCGATATAACTGACTGCGGCATATCTGGATAAGATGCGTCATCAGGATCTTGTGCAATACAGATTCCACCGCATCTCTTTATGGCCATCATGCCGCTGGTGCCATCATCAAGGTATCCTGTCAGAATGATTCCAATAACTTGGTTTCCATAGGCCACTGCTGCGGAACGGAACAAGGGATCGATAGCTGGCCTTGAACGGTTTTCCCTGGCACCTTTGGTAATGAGAATCTTGTCTTTAACAATCAGCATATGTTGATCTGACGGCGCGAGATAAATATAACCGCGTTTAAATTTTTCATTATGCTGGGCATGTACACAGGAAAGACTTCCGCTTTCATTCAAAATCTTGACAAGCGCTTCGCCGGTGGTGTGCGGGCCCATATGGTTGACAACAAATATGGGAGCCGGAAAATCCTTAGAAAATTGAGCTACTAGCACCTTTAATGCAGCCATGCCACCCGCGGACGCTCCAACTACAATCAGCATGGGATTTCTGGCTTTATTCATCACCACCTCCATCGATGGAGCCTGTTCGAAATCAGGATACGGCATCGCAATATTAAGGGCGCTCGCCGGCGCTCGCCTCACCGTCGATGACGGCATGGTAGACAGCCTTGTTCTCGGCACCCTCGACAATGAGGGTTTCGGCCCGCCCGCTCAGGTTGATGGCGTAGCCACCCCCACCGGCGGTCTTGCGGCAGATCGAGCAGTAGCAGCGCTGGTAGGGATAGGGGGGCCTTGATTCAACGTAGAAACCAACCGCGCCACAGTGGCATGAGCCTGCAAGTCTCATGATCTTTCCTCCGTATCAGGGAAACGCTGCCGAACCCTGATAAAACCGCATCGGTAAAAAAAGAAGCGGGAAGTAGGTATACCTTCACCATTCCCCACTTCATCATGCCGCCACTCCGAAGAGAGCCCCCACCCCGGCGGTCAGCGCCATGGCCAGGGCCCCCCAGAAGGTGACACGCGAAGCGGCAACGATCACCGGAGCGCCGCCGGCCCTCGCCGACACGACCCCCAACAGAGTGAGGAACAGCAGCGAACTGACCGAGACGGCCCACATCATCGCGGAAGCCGGAAACAGCAACACGACCAGCAGCGGCAATACCGCGCCCACCGAAAAGGTGCCGGCGGATGCCAGCGCGGCCTGCACGGGCCGAGCCGCCAGAGTATCGGAAATACCCAACTCATCACGCGCATGTGCGCCGAGCGCATCATGATGCATCAATTGCCTCGCCACGGCTTCCGCCAGGTCCGGATTCAGCCCGCGCTTGACGTAGATCGCCGTGAGTTCTGCCTGCTCCTGGACGGGACTGGCGGCCAGCTCATCGCGCTCCCGGACCAGATCGGCCCGCTCGGTATCGGACTGCGAGCTGACCGAGACGTACTCGCCAGCGGCCATTGACATGGCGCCGGCCACCAGGCCCGCCGTGCCTGCCACGAGGATGCCCCGAACATCAGCCCCCGCGGCAGCGACCCCCAAGACCAGGCTAGCCGTAGACACGATACCGTCATTGGCACCAAGAACGGCCGCGCGAAGCCAGCCAATCCGCTGGGTTCTATGGCTTTCGGTATGCCGCATATCCCCTTCCCCCGTCCGTGTGCTAACCGCCAGAACGTCTACTGCCCAGCCCGGGGCAGGCGCTGGCTTGTGCCATTGAATAATAGTGCGTGGCTGTCGGGATGCCTTCTTAGTCAGACGTATCGGGGAGGCTCATGCTGATCCGAGGCACCCTTTCCTGAGGAATCGCTCTCCTGTACTCGGTTGTAACGACCATCGTATTTCCTGAAAACATCATGCAGCTAATGCGTAGCGTATCAGAGGGAATCAGCCTTGAGAGGACCATTTATCTCAATTAGATAGGAACCATAGTCCTCTTGCAGTAGCGCGTAGGGACGGTTGGCTTCCAGTCGTCTAGTGTCAATGAAGGACATGGCCACAAGTGCTGGAACGCATGGTCATCGTTCCTGTTCGCAACGGACGCTGCACGGCGAGCTTGTGCTTGGACGCTGTCCCGCCCCTCATTTCCGGGAGAAATGACATGTCACTAGGAACCATTCTACTGATAATTGTAATTCTGCTTCTGATCGGCGTGATACCTGCCTGGCCCCACAGCCGGGGATGGGGATACGGGCCCAGCGGGGGGCTCGGGCTGGTGTTGATCATCCTGATCATCCTGTTTTTAATGGGCAAGATATAGCCCAGAAAAACGATGGAGGGGGCAACAGATGGAGAGGGGTAAAGATGGAGAAAGATAGCTCCTGACCGCCAGGACTCGACGAACGTCACCTGGCGGTGAGGCCCCGTCAGGTCGTTCGCATGCCGGGGCCCACCACCAGCACCATGATGGCCATCCATACCAGAAAGAGAATCACGATTCCGGCCAACACAGACGCCACCAGGCGCTGCCAACTGGCTGGACGCTTCTTCCCGTGACCGCGCAGCAGGGCCACTCCGACAACCGCCGACAGGGACACCATCACGATCAAGCCGAGGCTCGTGGTCATCGTCTACGCCCGTGTGGCGACGGTCAGCAGGTAGCCGTTCTCGATCACCGCCGTGCCATCCGTGGCGCGGTTGTAGCGGCGGAACACCGCCTCAAGGTCGCTTCGATAGCCTTCGCGGGACTCATCTCCTGCCGCATCGAAGGCCCGAATCACGGGGCCGAAATAGTTGAGAAATACCTCGACCGCGTGGTCGATAGATCGGTAGTACTGCAGCGCCGTGCGCTCCTCGCTGTGGATGGCGCTGGTGCCGGTGCCGAGCAGCTCGATGAGACCGGCCTCGGTCCCCCAGCGCAGCGGCGGCTGAAGGCCGGACGCAGGCGGCATATACCTGGCGTGGGTGGCGAAGAAGTCGCCGCTCCAACCCTTCGGGATCGGCGTGGCCAGGCCGATCCGCCCCCCCGGGCGGCAGACGCGCAGCATCTCTTCGGCGGCGCGGGCCTGGTCCGGGGCGAACTGCACCCCGTACACCGAGAGCACGGCATCGAAACTGGCATCTTGGAACGGCAGCGCCTGGGCGTCCGCCACCCGGAAGTCCACGTCGAACCCCTCGGCGGCGGCGCGTTGCCTGGCGCGCTCGATCAGCGCCGGAACATAGTCGATGCCCGTCATCTCGCAGTAGCGCCGCGCGGCGACCAGGGCGGCGGTGCCGCTGCCGCAAGCGATGTCCAGCACGCGCTCGCCGCCGTGAGGATCCACCGCGGCGCACAGCGCCTCGGCCATGACCACGTTCTGCCGTGCGATCTCGTGGAAATCACCGGTGGCCCACACCGCCTGCTGCCGCGCGGTCACGGCCTGATAGTCAACATCCGGTTTTTCGCTCATGGGTACCTCCTTGCCACGGCCTCAATCCGATGGGCACCGTGGCCCTGCCTGTCGGCTTGTCTCTGTCTCCCTCTCGCGTCTTCCTTTCTTCGCATCCCTTCAGCGTAATCGGCCGGCTCCGCCTTACCGGCCACCGCGACTCCTGCCTCCGTCGCTACTCCAATCGCAGCCGCATGTTGCGAAAGCGCTTGCGGTAGTGGCTGGGGGTGAGGCCGACGCGGCGGCGGAACAGGGCGCGGAAGAAGCTGGGGTCGGCGTAGCCGACCTCCTCGGCCACCTCGTCGATGGGCGCATCACCGCTCTCCAGCATCTGCTTGGCCTCCTCCAGGCGCAGGGTGTGCACGTAGACCATCGGCGTCATGCCGGTGGCCTGCTTGAAGCGGCGCTTGAAGGAGCGCTCGGTCAGGCCGCTCTGCTCGACCATGCCAGCCACCGGCGAGTGAGTGTCGTAGTGCCGGGCTACCCACACCTGGCAGCGGGCGATGTCGGCGTCTTCCGCCTGGCGCGCGCTGGTCAGGGCGGCGTAGGGCTGCTGCCCCTCCCCGTGCCAGTCGATCAGATAGATACGCGCCAGGTGCATCGCCTCGTCGATGCCCACCAGCCGCGCCACCAGGAACAGCGCTAGGTCCATCCAGGTGGTGCCGCCGCCGGCCATGATCAGGCGCTCCCCCTCGCCGCTCACCACCAGCGCGCGGTGGGCATGCACCTGAACGCCGGGATAACGCCTGGCCAGCACATCGCAGTAGGCCCAATGGGTGGTGGCGTGCTGCCCTTCGAGCAGCCCGGCTTCTGCCAGCAGCAGCGCGCCGGTGCAGGCGGCGGCCAGCAGGATATCCCGGGAGTGGGCCGCCCGCAGCCAGGCGATCTCGGCCGCGTAGCGCCCGGTCAGGGGCTCCTCGGGCGCCACCAGCAGGTCGGGGATGCAGATGGCCACGGGTTCACGAATATCTTCAAGGGTATCGTCTGGCTGGATCCAGGCACCGTTGGCGGTGCGAAAGCCCCGTCCGTCCCGGGAGACGATGCGCGGATGCAGCAGCGAGAGGCCGCTGCGGCCGTGCACCAGCAGTTCCCAGTCGCGGCCGGCGGCGCCGAACAGGTCGAACATGCCGTAGAGGGTGGAGGCGGTGGTTTCGGGCACCGCCAGGAGTGCGATGGTAGCGGTGGGTTCGCGCATGGCAGGAAACCCCCGGTTGCGGCGCGATGCGCCTGCGTATTGGCCATGTCGCCGCCATATGCTGAGTCCGTCCCTCTCTTCAACAACAAAAGGACCCGATCATGTGCGACATCGCCCTGACTCATGACCACAAGGCTAGCACCGACGGCTTCGAGGCGCGCCTCGTCACGGCACTCAACGAAAGCGGCCTGATGCTGCTGACCTCCCTCGGCCACCGGACCGGCCTGTTGGAGGCCCTGGCCGAGGCCGGACCGGTTACGCCCGAGGCGCTGGCCGAGCAAACCGGACTCCAGGAGCGCTACGTGCGCGAGTGGCTGGGCGGCATGGTGGCCGGCCGCGTCGTCGACACCGCCCCGTCGAACCGCACCTACTGGCTGCCGGCCGAACACGCCGAGCTGCTCACCGATGCCGGCCCCGCCAACCTCGCCGTCTATGCCCAGTTCATCGCCATGCTCGGCGGCGTGGAGGACGACGTGGTGCGCTGCTTTCGCGAGGGGGGCGGCGTGCCCTACTCCCGCTACCCGCGCTTCCAGGAGGTGATGGCCAGTGACAGTGGCCAGACCGTGCTGCCGGCGCTGTTCGACGCCATCCTGCCCCTGGCGCCGGGGCTCCCCGAGCGGCTCGAGGCCGGCATCCGCGTGATGGACTGCGCCTGCGGGCGAGGCCGGGCGCTGTTGGCCATGGCCGAGCGTTATCCGGCCAGCCGCTTCGTCGGCTATGACCTCTCGGCGGAGGCGATCGACTGGGGGCAGGAGCAGGCCGCCGCCGCGGGGCTGGATAACCTCACCTTGGAGATCCGCGATCTGAGCGATTTCGATGCCACCGCCGAGCCCGGCGCCTTCGAGCTGGTCACCACCTTCGACGGCATCCACGACCAGGGCCAGCCGCGCCGGCTGCTGGCGGGGATCCACCGCAGCCTGACCCCGGATGGCCTCTACCTGGTGCAGGACATCCACGCCTCGAGCCACCACCATCTTGACCGCGAGCACCCGTTGGGGTCGCTGCTCTACGCCGTGTCGGTGAGCCACTGCATGACGGTGTCGCTGGCCCAGGGCGGTGAGGGGCTGGGCACCATGTGGGGCAGGGAACGGGCGCTGGCCTACCTGGAGGAGGCGGGCTTCCGGGATATCGAGGTGAGCCAGCTCGAGCACGACATCCAGAACGACTACTTCGTCTGCCGGCCCTGAGGCCTATGCCGGTTCCGGGCCATCGGCGGCGGGCGGCAGCCTTCGGCTCATGAGCGTCACCGCCTCGCCGCGGTAGACGCAGCGCTCCTGTTCGTCCCAGCCCAGCCGCCGGTAGAGCGACTGCCGGTCCGAGGTGAAGAGATGGAAATGCTCGATGCCGTGGGCCCGGGCCTCCTCCTCCACGCGCTGCACCAGACGCGATGCGATGCCCCGGCCGCGCCAGGCTGGCAGCATATAGACCGAGGCCAGCCAGGGCGTAAGGTCCGGGCGGTCGTGCATGTCATCGGCGATCAGGCTGGCCATACCCACGGGGAGATCGCCGCACAGGGCGACGAACACCGAGGGGACGCCGCCGGGGCCACACTGCTCGCGAAAGGCAAAGAGGGCCTCATCCAGCCGCCGCTCCGGGTCCAGATAACTCCACTGCTGGAACTCCCAGCGGGCAAGACTCAGCACGTGGGGGGAGGCGGGGGTCAGGCGTTCGAGGCGCACCTCGTCCTCGGCCGCGCTCCTGGGTGTCACGATGGCCTCACCCGGCGGCCTCATTGCGAAAGGGCTCACCCCTGCGGCTCCGGCTTAGGTGGGTTGTCGGCGATGATGGGTTGTTTCATGACGGGCTCCTGGCAAAAGTGAGGTGATAGACCCAGTCTGGAGTAGCTCCGGCGACCTTGGCAATCGTGATCGCCTCAACGGCTGGGCTAGAATGGCAGGCTTTTCGAATCAGAGAACCATCATGCAGGCCACCCTTGAACAGCGCGCCCTCAAGGTCTCCATCGCCGTTACCCTGTTGGTTTCCAGCCTGGGGGGCACCTTCGGCCTGCTCGCCGGCTCCCGATCGATCCTCTTCGACGGCGTCTTCTCCACCATCGATGCGGCCATGTCGGGCCTCTCCCTGGTGGTGGCGCGGCTCGCCATCCGCGGGCCAGCCAGCGATCCTCAGCCCTGCCGCGAGTCCCACTGCCCCGCCCGCGAGACCCACTGCCCCGCCCGCTGCTCGGCGCGCCCCTCCGCCTCCAGCTTGAGCAGGTGGGCCAGGGCCGAGCGTTCCGCCACGCCCAGCCGCACTTCCGGCACGTCGTCGTAGGCGTGGCGCGTCAGCGCCTCGAGGCTGGCCGGCCCATGGCGCGACAGGGCCCGGCGCACCTTGTGCTCCCGAGCCAGGCGATGGGTGATCAGGAAGTCGATGGCCGCGTGGCCCTGCCCGATCAGGAAGCCGTGGCCCGGGGCGATGGTGTCGAAGGACTCCTGACCCAGGGCATGCAGGGCGGCGAGGTAGGCCGCCATGTCGCCGTCCGGGGGGTTGATCACCACCGTGGAGCCTTGCATCACCTGGTCGCCGGAAAACAGCAGCCGCGCCGGCTCCAGCAGGTAGCAGAGGTGGTTGGAGGCGTGCCCCGGGGTGTGCAGTACCTTCAGCGGGCCGGCGGGCGTGTCGAGGCGCTCGCCGTGGCCCGGCCGATGGTCCGGCGTGAAGGTGGCATCCTGGCTGGCCCCAGCCGGGGAAGGCAGACCCACCAGCCGGGCACCGGTGCGCGCCTTGAGCCAGGCCGCCCCCGGGGAGTGGTCGATATGGGTGTGGGTGACCAGCACCCGGGAGATCCGCCCACCGGCGAGCGCCAGCAGCCTCTCCAGGTGGGCGGGGTCCTCGGGGCCCGGATCGATCACCTGGTGATCCCGACCGTCGCCCAGCAGGTAGCTGTTGGTGCCGGGGCCGGTCATCACGCCAGGGTTGGGCGCGGTCACCCGGGTCACCCCCGGCGCCAGCGCGACCGCCCTGCCCGGCACGATCTCGGCGCTGGCCGTGCCCTGGCGATGCGGGTCCAGGCGGGAGACCTCCACATAGGCCGGTGCATCCGGCTCCACCTGCCACTCGGCGCCGCCCTTGCGAGCCGGCCAGGGGCGGCTGGGGCGCGGCGTCGGCGGGTTGGCATGGGCATGGCGCAGGAGCGCCTCGCTGGTGGTGAAATCGGCAAGCAAGCGCAGGGTGCGCAGCGTGGGATAGCCCAGCGCCAGCCGGCCGTGACGATGCGCGTCCAGGGCGTCGGCTGGGGTCAGCCAGGCATGGGTAATGGTCTCGCTGCCGTCGTGGCTCGCCTGCTGGCCCGGCGGCGCCAGGGCCACGAAGAAGCGCGTGTCGAATCGTCGCGGCGCCCCCGGCGGCGTGACCCAGTGGCCCACGTAGGCCAGCCGGTCCAGCGGCAGCGTAAGGCCATGGCGCTCGCACAGTTCACGAAAGCCACTCTCCTCGCGATGCAGCGCCTCGCGGCCCTCGGTCAATATCGGATGATCCCCAGGCAGCTGGCGCCCCTGGCCATCC
This sequence comes from Halomonas salsilacus, assembly GCF_051216275.1. Classification (NCBI taxonomy): domain Bacteria; kingdom Pseudomonadati; phylum Pseudomonadota; class Gammaproteobacteria; order Oceanospirillales; family Halomonadaceae; genus Halomonas; species Halomonas salsilacus. The sequence continues at coordinate 96,210 of NZ_JBPKAQ010000006.1, read as the reverse complement.
ACGGCCAGCAGCAGGCCCGCTTCTTCCAGGCACTCGCGCAGGGCGGCGATCATGTAGTCGGCCCCGCCCTCGTCGAGGCTCAGGGTCTGGCTGATGGCGGCGTCACCGCAGCCCGAGGCGCAAGCCCGCACGTCCGGGTCGCAGGGGTCCACGGCGCCGCCGGGAAAAACGAAGTAGCCGGGCAGGAAGGCCGCCTGCCAGGTGCGCTGCAGCAGCAGGACCTCGAGCCCTCGGTCGCCGTCGCGCACCAGGGCGAGGGTCGCGGCGGGACGGATCGCCGTCATGGGCGGCCCGGTTTTGGGTTGGCCTGCGGAGTGTGGGAGGCATGGGTCATCACGGGGTCCTTGTGGTGATGAAATCAGCCACTATCAATACCATGCCGGCTGCCCCCGGCCAATCGGCCCATGGCAAGGGACGCCGCGCCTCCTATGCGTCCACCACCACCTCGAAGCCGCCGAAGATCAGTCGCTTGCCGTCGTAGGGCATGGGGCTCTCCGCCGATGGGGGACCGGGACGGGGCAGACTCGGCCGTCGGGTCCCGGGGCGGCAGCTCACGGATTGAACTCACCTCGACGGTGCCACGATGCCATGCTCATGGCTCCCTGTTGGTCACGTCTTCCACGGTGGCCGGGCGAGTCACATTGCGGGTGGCGGGTCGAACACCTCCGGCCACGTCACGGTGGCTGAGGACCACCACATCGCGGGGCCACCACTCTGGATGGTAATCGCGAATATAGGCGATCAGCTTCTCCCGGACATGGGCTTCTGCCTCCCAGGCGCAGACGGGTTCCGACCCCATGAGGTAGAAGGAGACCTCCATGGAGGTCTCACTCTGGCCCGTCACGAAACACGTCAACTTGTCGTGTTCAATGACCTTGTCTTCCGCCTTGGCAAACGTCTGAAACTGCTCTCTCAGGTCGGCGATGTCGGCATTCAGGTGCAGATTGAGCACGAGCCTCCGGTACTGCTTCGCCTCCTTGGCCGAGAGATTCTGGAAGGGCTTGGAGAGAAAATACCTGACCGGTACGATCAAGCGTCGCTCGTCCCAGGTGCGCAGGCGGATGAAGGTGTAGAAGATGCTCTCCACGTAGCACCACTCGTCCTCGAACACCACGAGATCGCCGATCCGTACGGGCTTTGCCAGCGACACCTGAAAGGACGAAAGGATATTCCCCAGCACCGCCTGGCCCGCGATCCCCACCAGTACCGTCAGGACACTGGCCGACGCCAACAGCGACATTCCCAGGGTACCAAAGAGGTCGATCTGCGCCAGGATATACAACGTCACGGCGACTACCGTGACCAGGATGATGCCTCGTCGCAGCGCATACAGCGAGGTGAGCAGGATTCGCTCGTCGCGGTACTTGGTATCGTCGATCTCCCCCACCATTCGCCGCGTCATCCTCTGCAGGAAGGTATCCAGCAGGCGAAGGGCCACTAGCCCAACGCCCCAGGCCAAGATAATCGTCAGCAGCACTCGGAAACTGGCCGTGGCCGCGCCCGAGAAGGAGACGACATAAGTGAGCAGGAACCGAGCCATCAGCGACATGGCGATGAAGGCCAGCGGCACCCGGACCTGGCCGATGAAGACCCGGGCCACCCCGGCAGGTACCAGGTGTGCCGCGAAACCCACCAGGGCGATGACGCCCCAACCCAGCAGCCCGATCACCACCAGGAAGATCGGGATGGCGACCCACTCCCAGAGCTTGAGCATGCCGTAGGACTTGTTGTAACGCGCCGGGATGTGCTTCTCCAGCGAGGAAGGACCGTAAGCCTCGTAGAGTGGGGCCACCGCCGAGAGGGATTCCGGGGTAAACAGCCAGACCGCATCGTCTTCACCCGCCCGATAGCGACCCAGCCGGACGTCATAGGACTGGCCCTTGGCATCCAGTGTCACCAGGGGAAGGTCACGACGCGGCTGACCCGCCCGGGGGTGCTGGCCCGAGGCATCCTCGACAAGGGCATCCCGCTGTGCCGGAAGGTCGGAGACATTGAGCCACTCGCCGCGACGGAGCACCTCGGCCAACTGCCTGGCGAGTTCACTCCCCTGGGCTGACTGCTCCTCGGGCGCCAGATCTGACAGGTTGAGGAAATGCGCCGCCGACGCGAACTCCCCCTCCTCGGTCAGCTGCATGAAGTTCCGCACCGCTTCTCGCGGTGTCACCCGCCTGACCTCCTCGGGGGCTTCCTCCAGGCCGGTATTCAGCGCATCCACGGAATACCATAGCCTCTCCTCCTCCTTGTCCTCCTGAGCCATGCTCGGCAAAGATAGCGTCATGGCCAACGCCAGCAGGATCCATGCGGTGAGTGTTTTCATATCTCTGACCAGCCTCGAAAGGAGCCAGCGTTGCGGACCCTGTGGGCGGAAGAGGGGTCCCCGGCATGCCGTCGCTCTGGACGACATGACTTATACAAGTACACTTCATGGTGAGTTGCAACGCCTCGGAACTCACGACCCTGCCTGGAGCCTGGATGTCAGCCACACCCCACGACAGCGCTCCCACGACGAAGCGAGTGCCCCGAGGAACCTCGAGGAGCTGCTGGCGGCCATCGAGGCGCTCGAGGCCCCGTCGGGGAGGGTCCGCTTCGAGGATATCCTGGAGCTGGCGCTGATGGCACGTGATGGGCTGCTGGCGCTTATCACCTTCGTGCTCGCGGGCACGAGTCTGGCGCTGGTAGGGGCCGCTCTTCTCTAGAGAGAATGTCAGGCCACCGCGGCCCCGGTGCGCCTGCGGCGAGGGCCGAACAGGCAGGCCGCCAGCAGGATCAGTCCCGCCACGGTGGCGATCATGCCGGCGGCGCTGACCGAGGCCTCGAAGCCCAGCCAACCGGGACCGTGGCCGGCCAGCAGATAGCCGAGCACCGCGGAGACCACCGCGAAGAGCTGGCTCCAGGCGACCTGGCGGCCGAGCCGGTTGGTCATCAGCCGCGCCGCCGCCGCAGGACAGATGAACATGGCGATGACGATGATCGAGCCCACCGCCTCGAAGGCGGCGATGGCGGCGATGGCCACCAGGGTGACCAGCAGCAGGTCGACCAGCGCCGGGCGAGCGGAAACGCTGGCGGCGAACTCCGGGTCGAAACTGCCCAGCACCAGTTGGCGACGCAGCACGACCAGAATGGCGACCACCACCAGACCCACCCAGGCGGCGCGGCCCAGCTGGGGCGGCAGGTCGGCCAGGGCCACGGGATCGACCAGTGCCGCGGGGCCAGTGCCCTCAAACCAGATCAGGCTCTCCAGGTTGCCGTAGAGGGCATGCTCCACGTCCAGGTGCACGCCGCTGGCGCCGTGCCACTCCAGCAAGAGCACCCCCAGCGCGAACAGGCTGGTGAACACCACCCCCATGGCGGCGCTCGCCTCCACCCGCCCCAGCCGGCGAATCAGCTCGATCATCCCCACCGTGACCAACGCCGAGACCCCGGCGCCGAGCATCATCGCCGAGGAGGAGAGCACGCCGGTGAGCAGGAAGCTGACCACGATGCCAGGCAGCGCCACGTGGCTGATGGCGTCGCCGATCAGGCTCTGCCGGCGCAGCACCAGGAAGTTGCCGAGCAGCGCACAGGTCATGGAGATGATCACCGCCACGGTTAGCGGCACCAGGCTGAACATCATGAACTCGTTCATCGTGCGGCACCTCCGCGGCCCATCAGCTGGGTTTCCAGTGCCATGATCGCATCCCCCGAGAGCACCTCATGGATGGGCACCAGCCCGGCGTGCTCGCGGTGCAGGGCATCGTCCGGGTAGCGCGCCCGGTAGAGCGCCCAGAGCCGCTCCTCGTGGTCGGCGTCCCGAGCGGCGGCGAGCCCGGCCGGGGTCGCCACGCCATCGCGGCGGATATGGCCTCGCCGGCGCAGCAGGGTCAGGGTGAGGTCGTCGAAGATCGGCTCGTCACGGGCGAGCGCCAGCAGCCCCTGACGCAGGTGGACCCGGCGGCGCAGCCGACGGTAGGCCAGCAGCGAGGCCAGCACGCCACGCCGCGGCGAAAACAGGAAGGAAAGCATGAACAGTCCGAAGGCGCTGAGCACGATCAGGGGGCCGGTGGGCAGCCCCTCGCGCACGCTGGAGAGGGTCACGCCCAGATAGCCGGCCAGGGCCCCGAGCAGAGCGGCCAGGGCCACCATGCGCATTGGCTGATCGGTCCAGAAGCGCGCCGCCACCGGCGGGATGATGGTGAGGGCAACAATCAGGATCAGCCCGGTCACCTTGAGGCCTATCACCACCACCGCCATCAGCAGCATCAGCAGCACGAGGTCCAGACGACCGGTGTCGAGTCCCTGGGTGCGGGCGAAGTCGGCGTCGAAGCAGACCAGCAACAGCTGGCGGCGAAGCACCAGAACCGCCACCAGCAACCCCAGGGCGCAGGCGGCAATCAGCTTGGCCTCCGAGGCGAGCATGCCCGCGGTGGCACCTACCAGATAGCCGGTCAGGCCCGACTGCCCGACCACCGTCATGGATTGAATCACGGTGATCAGCACCACCCCAAAGGCAAAGAAGGTGGAGAGCACGGCGCCGATGGCGGCGTCCTCCCCCAGTCGGGTGTGATCACTGATCGCCTGTACCGCCCAGAGCCCCACCGCGGCACTGGCGGCGGCGCCGAGCAGCAGCGCAGGCAGGTAGCGTCCGTCGCCGGTGGTCAGTCCGACAAGGATGAAGGCCAGCGCCAGGCCTGGCAGGGTCGCGTGGCTGATCGCGTCGCTGACCAGGGCGCGCTTGCGCAGCAGCACGAAGGTGCCGACCATGCCGGCGCCCGCCGCCAGCAGCATGGCCCCCAGGGTCACCACGCCGGTGTTGTAGCCGAGGGTGAAGGTGAGTGCGCGCCACCAGGTCTCCATCACCGCTCCCTGGCCGCCAGGGCCGGTTCCAGCAGCCGCGCCAGCTGCACCGAGCTGAGACGCCCGCCGTAAGTGGCCTGCAGGTTGGCCTCGGTGAACGCCTCGTCCACCGGGCCGGCGGCGATGCGCCGGACATTGAGCAGCAGCACGTGGTCGAAGTAGTCGCGCACCGTGGCCAGGTCATGGTGAACGCAGAGCAGGGTGCGCCCCTCGTCGCGAAGCGACTTGAGCACCTCGACGATGGCCGTCTCGGTGGCCGCATCGACCCCGGCGAAGGGCTCGTCAAGGATGGTCAGGTCAGCCTCCTGAACCAGCGCCCGGGCCAGGAAGACCCGCTGCTGCTGGCCGCCGGAGAGCTGGCCGATCTGGCGCTCGGCGAAGGCCTCCATGCCCACCCGGGTCAGGGCCTGCATCGCCCGGCGGCGCTGCTCGCGACCGCCGAACTGCCACCAGCGCAGGTCGCGGAACAGTCCCATGACCACTACATCGATCACCCGGGCGGGGAAGTCCCAGTCGACGCTGTTGCGCTGGGGCACGTAGGCGACGTGACGGGTCATCTGGGCATAGGGGCGGCCGAAGACCCGCACGTCGCCGGTGAGGCGTCGGGTGATGCCCAGTGCGGCCTTGAGCAGGCTCGACTTGCCGGCCCCATTGGGCCCGATGATGGCGCTCATGCTGCCCGGCGGAGTGACGAAATCCACCGAATGGACCACCGGACGGTGGTCGTAGCTCACGGTCAGGCCGTGGATCGCCAGCGGGCTGGCGAGGATCGCCTTGTCGAACCGGGCATCGGGCATCAGGGACGCTCCTCGAGATGACTGAGCCGGCCCAGGCGACCACCTTCGGGCACCTCGCCGCCCAGGGCGATGGCGATCTGGCTGACGTTGTGGTCGAGCATGCCGAGCCAGGTACCCTCGTAGCTGCCCTCGGGCCCCATGGCGTCGGAATAGAGCTCGCCGCCGATGCGCACCTCGTGGCCGCGGGCGGCCGCCCCTTCCACCAGGGCCCGCACGTTGCGATCCGACACCGAAGTCTCCACGAACAGCGCGCCGATCTCGCGCTCCACCAGCCGGTTCACCAGCGATTCGATGCGCGCCAGGCCCGCCTCGCTCTCGGTGGAGAAGCCCTGGATTCCGAGCACCTCGAAGCCGTAGGCGTCGCCGAAGTAGCCGAAGGCGTCATGGGCGGTGACCAGCACCCGCGCCTCCTCGGGCACGCTCGCCAGCACCTCGCGGGCGTAGGCGTCGAGGGCGTCGATCTCCTCGAGATAGGCATCGGCGCGCTCGGCGAAGGCCTCGGCGTGGGCGGGGGCCATCTCGGTCAGCGCATCGCGGATCGCCTCCACGGCAAAACGCCAGCGGCCCGGGTCCATCCAGACGTGGGGGTCGTGCTGGTCGGGGTACTCCTCATCGGCCAGGCGCGCCTCACGGGGCACCGCCTCCCCCACCGGAATCACCGGCTGGCGCTCCCCCAGGCGCTCGAGGAAGGACTCGAGCTGCGCCTCCAGGTAGAGGCCGTTCCAGAACACCGCATCGGCCCGGGTCATGGCCGTGATATCGCTGCGGGTCTGGCGGTAGAGGTGAGGGTCGACCCCGGGGCCCATCAGGCCGCGTACCTCCACCCGATCCCCGCCCACCTCGCGCAGCACGTCGGCGACCATGCCGGTGGTGGCCACCAGCTGCAGGCGACGGCCCTCTTCGGCCAGCGCCGGGGACATCAGCAGGATGGGCAGCAGCGCTGCCAGTGAGGCAACTAGACGCAGCAACGACATTCGGACTCCTTGTGCGGACACCCCGGCGGGGCAGAACCTTGGCGAAGAATAACCTGCCCATGGACATTACCCCTAGGGTACCGCGTCGAGCCCCCTTTGCTAATTGGCTGCGCCTACCTGGCCCATAGGGGGGAGTCAGAGCGTCCCGCCGGCCTCGATGCGGTAGCCGAGGTCGATCACGCGCTCGCCAATCGCCTCGCCGCGGATGCGCGCCAGCAGTTCGGCCGCGGCGCGCTGGCCGATCGCCTCCCTCGGGGTGATTACGCTGGCGAGTCTCGGGGTCATCACCTGGCCGACATCGTGGCCATGGAAACCGGCGATGGCGACACACTCCGGCACGACCACCCCGCGACGCAGGCACTCGAAGTAGGCGCCCAGGGCGACGTCGTCGTTGGTGCAGAAGATCCCATCACACTCGGGGTGCTCGGTGAGGATCTCCGCCATCAGCGCGGCCCCCACGCTGTAGGAGGAGCGCTGGGTACGCTGCAGGGTCAGAGGCGCCAGGCCATGACCCTCCATGGCCTGGCGATAGCCCTGCTCGCGCTGCCGGGTCCGCTCGTCGAGGCGCACCGCCAGGTAGAGGATCCGGCGCCGTCCACCGCGGATCATCGTCTCGATCATCTCACGGGCCGCGGCCACGTTGTCATAGCCTACCGCCTGTTGCAGCGGCAGCGTGCGGCTGTCCATGATCTCCACGGTGGGAATACCGGCAGTCTCCAGCATCTTCAGGCTGCGTGCACTGTGATGGCTGTCGGAAAGGATCACCCCGTCGACGTTGTAGGAGAGCAGTGACGCCAGGCTGCGCTCCTCGAGCTCCTGGCTGTAGCCGTAATGAGAGAGCATCAGGTGATAGCCGCCAGGCTCGGTGACCGACTCGATGCCGACCAGCACGTCGGCGAATACCTGGTTGGTGAGCGAGGGCACCAGCACCCCGATGGAGTGGCTGGTGGAGCGCGAGAGCAGGTCGGGGGCGCGGTTGGGAATATAGCCGAGCTGCTCCGCCACCTCGAAGATACGCTCCCGCAGCGCCTTGGACACCGACGTGGGTTCCCGCAGGCAGCGGCTGACGGTCATCTTGGTGGCGCCGACCCGGTCGGCGATGTCCTGCAGCGTGGGGCGTTTCTTCTTCACGAGGGTAGCGCTCTAGCAAAGGCATGGGCAAGGCGCCGTGACACCCCGCCCGGTCATTGGCGGTGCCCATCATAGACGCCCGGGGCGCTCAGGGCATCCACGCAACGCTGCAGCACACGGACCGGCGGCTGGTCGATGGACACGGCAACGGCCTCGTCCACGCCGGGCGGCTCGAGCTGGGCAAACTGGCTGCGCAGCATGTCATCGCCCTTGAAGTAGTGGTCATGACGACCGGCGAGACGCCCGCGGATAGTGGCGAAATCCCCCTCCAGGTAGAGGAAGCGCAGCGCCGGTACTGCCTGGCGAAGCTGCTCCCGGTAGCGACGCTTGAGGGCCGAGCAGGCCAGCACCAGGGCCGGCTCCCGGGCCAGCAGCCCGGCCAGTGCCTCCAGCCAGTCGGCGCGATCGGCATCGGTGAGCGGGATGCCTTCGGCCATCTTCTGCACATTGGCCGCACTGTGAAAGTCATCGGCGTCGAAGAAGGCGATGCCGAGTTCCCTGGCCAGCCGGGCGCCGATCAGGCTCTTGCCGCAGCCGGAGACCCCCATGACCACCACCTTGGGCGGTGTCATCCACTCAGGCATTGTTGGTCTCCTTGCTGGCCGCTTGTTCCTTGCGACGCATGCGGATCACCACCAGCAGCAGCACGATCACCATGGCCAGCAGGCCCATGGACAGGGGCGTGGCGAGCAGGTACTGGACCAGCGGCATGTCCCGGGCACCGGCGATGCGCAGGGAGCGCGCCAGGTTGGTCTCGATCAACGGCCCCAGCACCACCCCGATGATCACCGGGGCCAGTGGCACCTGGATCTTCTTGAAGATGGCGCCGACGATGCCCAGCGCAATGGCGATGAAGACATCGAAGAGGCTGTTGCGCAGGCTGTAGGCGCCGAACAGCGCGAACACCAGCACAGTGGGCACGATGTACTCCATCTTGATCTTGAGGATGTAGGAGAAGTACTTGATGCCCACGGCGCCGATGAGGGTCATGGCCACCACCGTCAGCAGCATGCCGTAGAGGAAGGTGAAGGCCACGTCCGGGCGGTTCACGAACAGGCTGGGGCCGAGGACGATGCCGTGGATGACCAGGGCCCCGGCGATGATGGCGCTGGTGGGGCTGCCCGGCACACCCAGTGCCAGCAGCGGCACCATGGAACTGCCCACGGTGGCGTTGTTGGCGCTCTCGGCGGCGATGATGCCGTCCGGGTTGCCCGTCTCGAAGGGAATCCCCCGCTTCGAGACCCGCTTGGCGTCGCCATAGGACATGAACACCGCCAGCGTCGTCCCCACCCCGGGCAGGAGACCCACCACGGTGCCGATGATGCCGGATTTCCAGACCAGGAAGCGCTGGCGGAGGATATCCTTCACCACCGTCATGCGAGAGATCTGCTGGTCGCGGTACGGCACCTGTTCGCTGGGCTTCTTGCCGATGTTGAGAAACATCTCGGCGAAGCAGAACAGGCCCAGCACCACCGGCACTACCGAGATGCCGGAGCGCAGCTCCGAGCTGCCGAAGGTGAAGCGTTCCGCCCCGGCGATCATGTCCACCCCGATGGTGCTGATGAACAGGCCGAAGAGGACGGCGAAGGCCGCCTTGAGGAAGCTGCCGCTGAGCGCGCCGACGATGATCAGGCCGCTGAGGGAGACGAAGAACATTTCCGCCGGACCGAACTGCAGAGCGAAGCGGGCCAGTGGCGGGGTGAAGAGGATCAGGATCAGCACGCCGATGAAGCCGCCGAACATACTGGAGAAGATCGAATAGTAGAGGGCCTCCTTGGCGCGGCCCTGCTGGGTCATGGGATAACCCTCCATGGCCACGGGCGCGGCCACAACATCCCCCGGTACGTTGATCAGGATGGCGGTGATCGAGCCGCCGTACATGCCGCCCATGTAGATGCCGCCGAGCAGCAGCAAGCCGATCTGGGGTTCCATGGCGAAGGTCAGGGGCAGTAGCAGTGAGATGCCGATGGCCCCGTTAAGCCCGGGTATGGCCCCCACCACGATGCCGATCAGCACACCGGCAAAGACCACCAGGAAGACGCTGGGGGTAAGGAGATTGAGCAGGATCGAGGTTATATCCATGGGGCTACCAGGGCATCGTGAAGGGAGGCCGGGGACCGGGTCCCCGGCCGAGGGGCAGGTTCAGTTGGTGAACTGGTCGAGGTTGGCCTCGATCACCGGCGCCAGCACGGCGTTGGATTGCTCGAGCTGCTCGTTGACCGCATCGTGATCCAGGTAGCGGTAGGGAATGGCGGCGTTCTCGAAGTTCGCCATCATCGCCTCGTCGCCGCTGATGGCGTCCAGCGCTGCGGTCAGGGCATCGCGGACGTCATCGGGCAGGCCGGCCGGGGCCACCAGCACCCGGGAAACACCCATCACCAGGTCCAGTCCCTGCTCCTTGAAGGTGGCCACATCCGGGAACATCGCCATGCGCTCCTCGGCAGCGAAGCCGATCGGCGTCCCGCCGGAATCGGTGATCGGGTCATGGCTCATGGAGGAGGTGGAGGCCAGATCGATATGGTTACCCAGCAGGGCGTTCATCAGCTCGCCGCCGCCGGAATAGCGAATCGGCGTGGTGGTCATCCCCGCCTGCTCGCTGAAGGCCAGAGCATGCAGCATGCCCAGGGCGCCGGACTCGCCGATCACCAGCGCGCCGGGGTTAGCCTGGCCGTATTCGACCAGTGATTCCAGGGAATCGTGGGGGCTGCTCGGCGAGGCGAAGATGCCCATTGGCATGTCGTCGAAGCTGGCCAGGTACTCCAGGCTATCGAAGCTGAAGCTGGTGTCGCGGGTGTGCTCCAGGACGAAGTTGTCCGGGTAGCCGAACACCCCCAAGGTGTAGCCATCGGCGTCGCTGCGCGCGATCTCGGCGATACCGATCTCGCCGCCGGCGCCCTCGCGATTGACCACGTTGATCTGGCGTCCCAACTCATCGCTGAGCCGGTCGGCGACGATTCGCGCCACGGTGTCACCGCCACCGCCGGCACTGTAGGGCACGATGATCTGGATGTTCTTGGTGGGATAATCCTGGGCCTGGACGGCACCGGCCAGCAGGAAGGGAGCACTCAGCATTAGGGTAAGCTTGCTTTTCATTGTCATTACCTCGGTTGGCGTGTCATTCCACATCATCTCCACGCGCGATGGATGATGCCTACGGCATTCCGATCGACATCCGATCAGAAGAAGACCCCGGAGGGAGCCGGCAGCCCCAGCAACAGGGTGAAGATCAGGTACATCAGCAAGGTGATGACCAGGGCAAACACCCCGGCCTTGACGAAGACCCGGCGCGTGAGGCTGGAGGGGTCGACCCGGTAGTCGTGGTAGCAATAGATCACGAACACCAGGAAGGCGGAGGCGGGATAGAAGCCCACCACCGTGAGCAGGCCAAAGGCGGCCAGCATCAAACCACCGGGCACCAGGATCTGGAACAGCAGCGTGTCGATGAAGCGCCTGCGGGCCTCCTGCTCGGCCTCGGCGGCGCCCTCCCCGGCTGGCTGGGTGCGCAGGCGCTTGACCAGGGCCTCGACGATCATCAGCGCACCGGTGATGCCCAGGCCCCAGAGCACGAACTGGGGAAACATCGCCGAACGGCTGGGCAGATCCGTCACCTGGAGCGAGAAGACCAGCGAGAAAGCAATCAGCACGGCACCGAGAACAAGATTGGAGAGCATGGCGGCATTCGCTCGTGTAGTCGTGATATCCGGGAATTAGTTACCGGTAACTGTTACCGGTAACTAACGGAAATAGACTAGGTCCCCACCCTTAAGCTGTCAATGCAAAAGCGGCCCCAGGAAACCAGACCTTGGTAGAGGCTGCCTGCAGGATTCGGGCCGTGAACCGGGTCATTCCTTCAGCCTGAATACGCCCGACGCGAGGATCGCCCGGCCGACCTTGCGCAGCACCCGCTCGGAGCGTTTGCTATCGCGTTCGCCCCGGGTGCAGGCGACCACCACCAACCGACGCTCGGCGGCTCCCTCGCCACGGGAGGCGATACCGGCGTCGCAGGTTCGGCGGTGCTGGGTGCCGGTCTTGTGGGCGAATCGTATCTCGGGGCCTAGGCCGGCCCTGAGGCGCGCCTCGCCGCTGATGGTCTGCTCCATGATGGCCAGCAGATCGGCGGTAGCCGCGGCGCCCAGCGCCCGGCCCTCGCCAATGGCCGCCAGCAGCTCGCCGAAGGCGTCCAGGCGCCCCGCGTTCAGTCCAGTGGCCCCGACGCTCGCGCCACTGGACCCCCCACTGGACGCCCCACTGGAATAGTAGGCCTCGAAGGCGTCATCGAGGCTCGGCAAGGCCAGGGCCGCATGCGGCACTCTGAGCCGCTGGGCCAAGGCATCGAGGCGCGCCGCGTCCTCCTCAACCCGGCGCAGCCGGATAAAGTCCATGCCGGTCAGGATGCGCGCGGCCGGATGCAACTGGCCGTAGGCTTCGCGGCGCACCTCGATCAGCGGCGTGATGGGGCCGAGGCCGCCCCCCGACAGGGCCTGGGCCCGGTCATTCACCGCGGCCAGGCCAAGGCGGGCGATCAGCAGGTCGCTGGCGGTGTTGTCGCTCACCGTGAGCATCGGCTCGAGCAGCTCGCGCAGGGTCAGGGCCGTGCCGGGCTCCGCCCAGTTGGTGGGGCCGGCGCCGTCGACATAGTCACGCTCGCGCAGCACCAGCGTTTCGTCCAGCGAGAGCTCGCCCGCCTCGACCCGCGCCAGCAGCTCCACGGCCACCGGCACCTTGATCAGCGAGGCCAGGTACCAGATCTCGTCATCGCGCCAGCTGAAGCGCTCGCCGCCCTCCCCCAGCACTTTCAGGTGCAGGCCCAGCTCGTCGTTCCCTTCGGCCTCCAGTGCGGCCAGACGCGCCGCCAGCACCGGGCCCCAGGTAGGCGCGGCAGTGCCCGACGGAGAAGTGCCCGGCAGGGCAGCGTTTGGCAGGGCCAGCAGCAGGCCGACCAGCATGGCCATCATCCGGCGACTCATGTGCGCTGCTCCTTGAACCAACGGGTCAGGGCGATCCACCCGGCAGTAGCCAGCACCAGCGCCACCCCGATGCCCAGCACCTGCGGGTAGGGGTAGACTTGCCAGGCCTCCAGCAGGTAACGGAAGACACCGAAGATCACCACGATATGGAACACGAAGGCCTTGAGGGCGTCGCCGCCGATCAGGGTCAACGGCTTGAGCCAGCGCGCCGCCGCCGAGCCGCCCTGCAGGCAGAGCGCCAGGATCACCAGGGCACCGCCCAGGCTGAACAGCATGAAGGCGAGCTCCGGCGGGTGCTTGCCGACGTTGCGCGCCACCGCCACTAGGGCGTCATGAGTAGTGCCCTCCGCCGCGACCAGGGCCAACACGAAGAAGGCCAGCAGCAGCAGGCCACCGGCGCCGGCGATGGCGAGCACCAGTCGGCGGCGCTGCGGCGTCCAGTAACCGCGCAGCAGCGCCTCGCCGATCAGCAGGCCAACCATCACCAGCGGCAGCCGCGAGAGCTGGCCCCAGGTGTAGTGCTCGGCGTCCTCCACCAGGATCGCCTTGAGCGGTTCGATACCCCAGAAGGTGACGTGGCGCTCCAGCCAGCTGGCAACCAGGGCGATGACCACGGGCAACAGCAGCCGCGTCCAGAGCGGCAGGCGCCGCCACAGCGACAGCACCCAGGGCAGCCACAGCAGGGCAATGGCGTAGAAGCCGAGGATCTCGACCCAGATCGGGAAGCGCTGGTAAAGCAGGGCGTCGAGGATGTCCTCAGACGCGTGGAGCGGCAGCATCTCCACCACCGTCAGCACCTTGTACCAGAACAGCACCTCGAGGCCACGCAGCATCAGCTTGAGGCGCCGCCGCGGCCAGTCCGCGTCGCCGACCCGGGGCAGGAAGGCCACGGCGAGCGCGATGCCGAACACCACGATGAACAGCGAGGAAGAGAACTTGGTGAGCAAGTGGATCGGCACCAGGCCCCAGTCGGGCAGCTGACGAATGCCATAGAGCCCGCTCACCGCATGGCTCACGATCATCAGCGCGATGGCGATGCCGCGGGCCAGGTCGATGGCCTCGATGCGCCCCTCGGCCCGCGGCAGCTGCGCGCGCTCGGCGAGCCGTTGGCAAATTGCCTTCCCTTGCATCTCTCCGCCTCCTCGGTGCGACCCGCGGGGCTAGTCCCCGGCGTCCAGCGTTTCGACGCTGTCTAGGGTGAGGCGGCGCCCCTCTTCCCGGGAGAAGGCGAACTGGCCTTCCACCCGCACCCTTTCGCCCAGGTACGGCGCGATGGCGTCGTGTGGGAAGAGCTCGACCCGATTGAGGTCCTCGTCCTCGATCCAGTAGTGCAGCGGCTCCTCGAAATGGCGCACCACGCCTTCGGTGACCACGCGGCTACCGTCATGGGCCTCGGCGTTGCCGGCCAGCACCGCCAGCGTCACCTCGCTGGAGCGCGGATCGCCGCCACAGCCCGCAAGCGCAAGCGCAAGCGCAAGCGCCATCAGCAGGATGCAGCCTTTTTTCCGATTCGCCATAACGCCTCCTGTGGGGCCATCAGACTCATCGCATGCCAGACAACATGACCCGTAAAAAGTGTATCGGCAACTCCATCGGTGGGACGCCACTCCATCTCGCGGGATGAAAAGGATCATGCTGCAGCGGGACAGTGAAGCACTATTTTGTAGAGAGGATACCCGCAATGCCAGGAATGGCGGCAACCATCGATGGCTCCCGGCCCGTGCGGCCGAAGGAGAGTGCGCCATGACCATGCCCATGACCCTCAAGGAGTATCTCGTGGCCTGTGACATCGACTACGAGGAACTTCCTCATCCCCGCGAGAGCACCGCCAGCCGAATCGCCGAGCTATCGAAGGTGGCCCGCGAGCGCATGGCCAAGGCGGTGATGCTCCACAGTGACTCCGGGTATCGCCTCGCGGTTGTACCCAGCAGCAGCGACGCCGACCTCGAGCAGCTCTCTCATCTGTTGCACGAGAAGGTCACGCTGGCCTCGGAGCATCAGATCATGGAGCACTTCCGCGACTGCGACCCCGGTGCCACCTCCCCGGTCGGCCAGGCCTGGGGGCTGCAGGTCTATGTGGACGACATGCTCAGGCACCAGCCGGACGTCTACTTCGATGCCGGCGACCATGAAACCCTGGTTCACATGAGCGGGCGGGAGTTCGACCGCCTGATGCACGACAGCCACCACGGGCGCTTCAGCCGCCACTACTGACCCAGGCGCACCCAGCGCCTCCTGCCGGGCCGCGATCCGCGTTGATCGCGGCCTTATCATGCTGGCGACCCGACTGCGCTATGGTAGCGGCCTGAGGCCCGCCGACTCGCCCGTCAGGAGCTCCCATGTCACATCGCCGTCCCCGTTCCCGCCCCCTTCCCCATTACTCTTCCATCGCCGCGCCCCTGCTGGCCCTGACCCTCGCCGACCTGTCCGCCGCCGCCCTGGCCAGCGACTGCCCCGCCCCCGGCCAGTGGCAGCGTGAAGGCAATGTCGTCGACACCGCCACGCTGATGGCCGAGCTGGCCGAGCACCGCGTGGTGCTGCTCGGCGAGCAGCACGAACGCCTGGCCCACCATCGCTGGCAGCTGCACACCCTGGCCGGGCTGCACGCCCGAGAGCCCGGGATGGCCGTCGGCCTGGAGATGCTGCCCCGCAAGGCCCAGCCGGCGCTGGACGCCTGGGTCGCCGGCGAGCTCGACGAGGCCGCCTTCCTGGCCGAGAGCGACTGGCTGGGCGCCTGGGGCTACGACCCCGAGTTCTATCTGCCGATCCTGCACTTCGCACGGATGCAGCGCATCCCGCTGCTGGCCCTCAACGTCACCCCGGCGCTGCGTCAGCGGCTCACCGCCGAGGGCTGGGAGGCGGTCCCGGTGGCGGAGCGCCACGGCATCACGCCGCCGGCGGCGGCCTCGGCGGGCTATCGCGAGGCGCTGGCCGCGATCTATGCCAACCACCCCAGCGAAGGCGAGTACGAGGCGGGCCTCGAGCGCTTCATCGACGCCCAGCTGGTGTGGGACCGCGCCATGGCCCAGGGCCTGGCCGAGGCCACGGAGGAGGCGGCGCTGGTGGTGGGGCTGATGGGCCAGGGTCATGTCAGCTACGGCCACGGCGTGCCTCATCAACTCGCCGATCTGGGGATCGACGCTGCCGTCAGCCTGCTGCCCTGGCAGCGGGACGACGACTGCACTCCGCCGGAGGGAGTCGCCGACGCCCTCTTTACCCTTGGCGACGAAACCGCCTTCGAGCCCCCCGAACCCCAGCGTCTGGGAATACTGATTGCCGCCCACGAGGACGGCGTGCGGGTGGTCGGGGTGGGCGAACAGAGCCTGGCCGAGGCGCTAGGCCTCGTCGAGGGGGACCTGATCGTCGAGGCCGCCGGCCGGCCCGTGCGCCGCCCCGTCGAACTGACCGACCTGGTGCACCGCCAGACCCCGGGCACCCTGCTACCCCTCACCGTGACCCGCAACGGGGTTACCGAGGAGCTGCTGGCCCGCTTCCCACTGCGCGACGGGGTCCGCTGATCACCATGGCGACGCTGCGCCTGCCTCGCCGTCGTTCGGCCCTGGCCTGGGTATTGCTCGCCGCGGTGCTGGCCGCTCCCGCCTGGGCGGCGGTGCCCGGCTCGGCGCGCCAGATGACGCTGCACCTCGACCCCGCCGAACGCTTACTGGCCGGCGAACTGGTCCAACCGCTGCCCGCAGGTGGGCGCTTCGCGCTGCTCGATGGCCTGTCGGTCAGCGCGGCCCGCTGTGGCGAGCAGCCGCTTGAGCTGGCACGGGACACAGACGGCCGCTGGGTGGTCCCGGCCTGTTCGGCGCCGACGATCACCCTGAGCTGGCAGGGCAGGCTCGAGAGGCCGAGTCGGGAGCAACGTCATGCCGTCGGCGAGGCTGGCACCTTCCTGCCCACCCGCGGCGAGTGGTATCCCCATCTGGTGGATGACGCCGGTCCACTGAGGCTGGAGATTCACACCCCGCCGGGCCAGCGGGCGGTGGCCAGCGGCTCGCTGGTGGAAGAACAGGCGACGGCGGACGGCAGGCTCGCCCGCTTCCACCATCCCCGCACCCGGGAGGTGGAGGTCGCCACCGGCCCCTGGGCGCTGCGCGACCGCGACGTGAACGGCGTGACCCTGCGCGTGCTCTTTCCCGAGGCGCTGGACGCCGCCCTCGGCGAGACCTACCTGGAACGGGCGGCGTACCACCTGGCTGCCTTCCAGGCCCGGCTGGGGCGCTTTCCCTTCGACAGCTTCAGCATTGCCGCCTCGCCGGCGCCGGTGGGGGTCGCCTTTCCCGGCTTCACCCTTCTGGGAGAGCGCGTGATTCCGCTGCCCTTCGTCCCCGACACCTCCCTGCCCCACGAGATCATGCACGCCTGGTGGGGCGCCGGGGTGCAGGTCGACGTAGCGAGCGGGAACTGGGCCGAGGGGCTGACCACCTACCTGGCCGACCACGCCGTGGCCGAGGCCAGCGGCGAGGATGCCGCGCTGCGCCGGGGCTGGCTGCTCGACCTGGCGTCACTGCCCGCCAGCCGTGACGCGGCACTGCGCGACTTCCGCGGCGGCCCCGACCCCGCCGGCCGCCTGATCGGCTACCAGCACGGCGCCCTGCTCTTCCATGGGCTGCGCCAGCGGCTGGGAGATACCACCTTCGACGCCGCCCTGGGCACCTTCGCCGAGCGCTGGATGCACCGGTCCGCGGGCTGGCAAACGCTGGAGGCCACCTTCAGCGAGGCGGCCAGCGAGGACCTCGCCCCCTTCTTCGCCGCTTGGCGCGACCGCCCCGGCCGCCCCGAGCTCGCCCTGGAAGTGGTGCGGTTCGAGCCCAGCCCCCGCGGCGGCTGGCTGCACGGCGTGCTGGTCCAGCGCGGCGCGCATGCCCCCTGGCCGCTGGACGTGCCCCTGGTGGTGGAGACGGGCGAGGAGACGGTCACACTGATCCAGCGCATGGACATCGAGCGCCAGCCCTTCGCGGTCTTTCTCTCGGCCAGGCCACTGTCCGTTGAGGTGGACCCGGACGCCCATCTGCTGCGCCATCCCGTAGCGCGGCCCAGCGTGCTGCGCCGGCTGCTGCTCGACCCCCAGACGCGGCTCCTGGCCCTGACGCCGGGCCGGGCAGCGGAGCTGGAAGGGCTGGCCCGGCGCGCCCTGGGCTTCCGGCTCGAGGCACTGTCCGACGATGTGGCACTGGGTACCGGGCGGGACGCTGCTGCGCCGCTGCTGGTGGTCGGCACCAGCGACGAGATCATCGAGTGGCGCCAGAGCCAGGGCCTCACCGCCCCGCCGCAGGAAGGACTGGAGCGGGCCGGCCGGGCAAGGGTCTGGATGCACCCCGATGACCCCATCGGCCTGCTCAGCGGCGACGACTCCGAGGCGTTGGCGATGCTCGCCACCCGCTTGCGCCACCACGGCCAGCGCAGCCACCTGGTGCTGGGCGAGGACGGCGAGACCCGCGACGCCGGCACCTGGCCGACGGACGAGAATCCGCTCCGGGTGGAGTTCACTGACTAGGTCAGACAGAGGCCAACCACCAGTGAGGGACGCCGGGGATGGCCAGTCGCGCCCCAGGCAGGCATCATGGGCGCCGTTTCCTGCAACGTTCCCGAGGTCAATCACCCGATGCGAATCATTATCCGCACCTTCTTTCGCGGCCTGCGCCTGGTGCTGGCACCGGTCGTGCTGATCGCCGAGAAGCTCTCCACCCCGACGTCCATCGCACGCACTCCCGAGCAGCAGGCCGAGGTCGACCGCGCCTGCGAGAACCTCGCCCTGTACCAGTTCCGCACCTGTCCCTTCTGCGTCAAGGTGCGCAAGGAGATCGCCCGCCTGGGCCTGCCGATCGAGGTGCGCGACGCCCAGCTCGACCCCGAGCATCGCAAGGCCCTGGCCGAGGGCGGTGGGCGCGTCAAGGTTCCTTGCCTGAAGATCACCCAGGACGACGGCCGCGAGGAGTGGCTCTACGAATCCGACGCCATCAACGCCTGGCTGCACCAGCGCTTCGGCCAAGCCTAGAGACAGCACGAGCTTCTTGCGTCTCCGGGGGCAGGCGCTTCGAGACGTCAACGAATCGGTTATCCGCCCTGGCGGCTCGGGTCGACCAGCCAGCAGGCGGCGCTGTGGCCCGGGCGCGGCGTGAAGTCCGGGGGCATCTCCCGATCGCATAGCCCCTCCATGGCCCAGTCGCAGCGCGGGTGAAAACGGCAGCCGGCCGGCGGGTCGATCAGGCTCGGCGGCTCGCCGCCGGGCACTTCGCGCAGGCGGGTGGCGTTGGCGGCGTCCGGGTCGGAGAGTGCGGCCAGTAGTGCCCGGGTATAGGGGTGCCGGGGCGCGTCGAGCAGTTCGTCCACCGGGGCGCGCTCCACCACCTTGCCGGCGTAGAGCACGAAGATGCGCTCGGCGTAGTGGCGCACCGTGGCCAGGTCGTGGGTGACGAAGGCCAGGGTCAGCCCCCGCTCGCGCTGAATGCCCCGCAGCAGCTCCAGGATCTCCACCCGCACCGAGGCGTCGAGCATCGACACCGGCTCGTCGGCGATCACCAGCACCGGTTCGAGGATCAGCGCCCGGGCGATCACCACCCGCTGCTGCTGGCCGCCGCTGAGCATGTGAGGAAACTTGCCCAGGACCTCCTCCACCGGCGTCAGCCGCACCTCCGCGAGGGCCGCACGGATGCGCCGTTCGCGCTCGGCGCGATTCTTGACGCCGTGCACCTTGAGCGGCTCGGCCAGGATGTCCCGCACGTCCAGGAAGGGCGGCAGCGCGCCGAAGGGGTCCTGCTGCACGTAGCCCACCCGGGCCCGGTACGCCTTGAGCGCGCCACCCGTCAGGCCGGCAAGAGACATCCCCTCGAAGCGCACCTCGCCCAGAGTCGGGCGATGCAGGCCCAGCAGGGTGCGCACCAGGGAGCTCTTGCCGCAGCCGCTCTCGCCGACGAAGGCCACCGCCTCGCCCCGGGCCAGGGTAAAGCTCACGTCGTCCACGGCGCGCACCGCTCCCACCCGCAGGAAGCCCCACTGGCGCAGCTCGAACCAGGTGTGCAGGCCACGTGCCTCCACCAGCGGCGTATCAGCCATGTCCACCTCCCCCGCTCGGCGCATGCAGCCAGCAGCGCACCCGATGACGGCTCTCGGTTGCCCCTTCACCCACCCCATCGAGGGCGCCCCCTCCCGGATCAAACGCCGGGGGCGGCTCGGCGCAGCGGACGAACCGTTCGGGGCAGCGCGCAGCAAACCGGCAGCCGCTCGGCGGGTCGAGCAGGCTCGGCGGCTGCCCGGGAATGGCCCGCGGTCGCTCGCGTTCATGAAGCCGCGGCACGCTCTTCATCAGCAGCCGCGAATAGGGGTGGGCCGGCTCGCCGAAGAAGCGCGCCGCGCTGCAGGCCTCCACCAGCTCGCCGGCATACATCAGCGCCACCCGGTTAGCCAGCTCGCTGGAGGTGGCCACGTCGTGGGTGATCAGGATAAAGCTGGTTCCAAGGTCACGTTTCAGCGCTTTCAGGACGTTCATGATCGCCGCCTGGGTCAGCACGTCCAGCGCCGAGGTGGGCTCGTCGAGGATCACCAGCTCCGGCTCCGCCACCAGCGCCATGGCCAGTACCGCCCGCTGGCGCATGCCGCCGGAAAGCTCGAAGGGGTAGCGGGCCATGAAGTCCAGCGGCAGCCCCACCCGCTGGAACACCTCGGCGGCACGCTCGAGCGCCCGGCGCCTGGGCCAGCGCTTCAGTTCGCGCAGCGGCTCGGCCACCTGCTCGCCCACCTTCACCACCGGGTTAAGGGCGTTCATGGAGGCCTGCATCACCAGGGCCATGCGCGACCACTGCACCTCGCGACGAAAGCGCTCGTCGGAAAGCTCGCTGATCGGGGTATCGCCCAGGCTGACTCGGCCGCCGTGGTGGGCCAGGTTGCGCGGCAGCAGGCGCATCAGCGCCCGGGCCAGCGAGCTCTTGCCGCAACCCGACTCGCCGAGGATCACCAGCGCCTCGCCACGCTGCACGTCGAAGCTCACTCCATCCACGGCACGCACCGCGCCCCCGCGGGTGCGGTAGTGTAGGGCCAGATCCTCGACTTTGAGCAGGGTGTCCGCCATCACAGGCTCCTCAGGCGTGGATTGAAGACCCGATCCAGTGCGAAACCGAGCATGGCGAAACCCAGGCCGGTGAGCATCAGCAGGATCGCCGGGGCCACCACCCAGTAGACGTAGCCGTTGTAGAGCGCGCTCTGGGACTGGGCATCGTTGAGTACCTTGCCCCAGGTGGGCAGCTCGGGATCGCCCAGGCCCAGCACCGCGAGCGACGCCTCCAGAAATACGAAGGTGGGGATGAGGGTCACGAAGGTGGGAATCAGTACCGGCAGGATGCGCGGCAGCATGTAGCGCCATACGATGCGCAGATCCGAGGCGCCGTAGGCCAGCGCCGCCTCGATGTAGGATGCCTCGCGGATTGGCAGCAGCATGGCGCGGTAGGTCTTGATGCCGGCGCTGAAGATGCCCAGCAGCACCACGACCCCGAGCATCAGCCAGATGCTGGTGGAGTAGAGGGTACCCACCATCACCAGAATCGGCAGCACCGGCAGGATCATGTTGACCTCGGTGAGGCGCTGGATCGCCGCGTCCACCCAGCCGCGGTACCAGACCCCGACGGCGGCGATCACCAGGGTGGTGAGGGTGGTACCCACCGCGGCGATCAGCCCGAAAGCCAGCGCCACCGGCGTACCCCACAGCAGCGCCAGGCTGAGATCGCGGCGCTGATGGTCAGTGCCGGCGATCCCATGAACCCGCCCATAGAGCACCAGTTCGGCCTCGATCCCGGCCTGCTCGTCGAACACCACGGCGTCGAGCAGCAGCCGATAGCGTCCTTGGCGCACCTCGGGCTCGGCCGGCGTGCTTGCCTGATCGCCGGGGTCGGCCAGCAGGCCGATATGCGGCGCCAGACCGCCCAGGCGACGCTCCAGGCTGCGGTCCTGGGAAAGCGAGATGCGCTCCTGGTGGCCGATTCGATACCCCCCCAGGGCGATCTCGCGGCCGTCCGGCGCCTGCCACAGCAGCCTGACGAAGGGCGTACGGGCATGGCCCTCGGCAGTGAGGAAGAGGTTGATTTCGCTGGGGAAGCCGCCATAGGCATAGTCGAACTCCAGCGGAATCTGCAGCCGCCGCCCGCCCGGGAAGGGCGCCTCCTCCACCTCGGCATCGCGGCTGGCCACCACCAGGGTACGGGCGGCGTTGCCGCCGCGCAGGCGGTCGACCCAGGCGGGTGAGGCGTTGACCGGGTGGCGCTGCCACATCTCGCCGCCCCGCCAGCGCTCCAGGGCCTCGCCGTAGGGAATCACCACCAGAGTGGTGAGGGCCACGCCGCTGAGCAGCAGGATGATCATCATTCCCACCAGGGCCGAGGGGTAGCGCGCCAGCTCCCGCCAGGCCCTGC
The DNA here is from genome assembly GCF_051216275.1 of Halomonas salsilacus. Lineage (NCBI taxonomy): Bacteria > Pseudomonadati > Pseudomonadota > Gammaproteobacteria > Oceanospirillales > Halomonadaceae > Halomonas > Halomonas salsilacus. Next base: position 74,101 of record NZ_JBPKAQ010000006.1, on the reverse strand, counting down.
GCTCCATCACGATGCTCATCGGCGACCTCCCTGGATCCGAACCCGCGGGTCGAGCAGCGCATAGAGGATATCAAGCAGGAACACCGTGCCCGCCAGCAGGTAGGCGAAGATCACCACCCCGCCGATGATCACCGGGGTGTCGCGGTGGCCGATGGCCTGGAACAGCAGCGAGCCGAGCCCGGGCCAGTTGAACACTTGTTCGAGGATGATCGCCCCGCTCCACAGGCCGATCAGCATCAGCAGGAAGCTGGTGATGATCGGCGCCAGGGCCGGGCGCAGGATGTAGCGCCGCTCGATGCGACGGGACGACAGCCCTTTGGCGCGCGCCATCTCCACGTAGTCTTCACTCGAATGGATCAGGAAGAAGGTCCGCCAGGCGTAGATGGAGACGAAGATCGAGGAGAGGAACATGGCCGCCACCGGCAGCAGCATGTGCCGCACCAGGCTGGCGGCGTATTCGAGCCGGCTCTCGGGGGGCGGTGCCGTAACCATGCCACCGGCGGGCAACAGCGGGAACAGGAAGGCCAGCAGCAGGATCAGGAAGATACCGTAGAACCAGCCCGGCGCGGCGGAGCTCGGCGCAAGGGCGATCACCGTCCGGTCCAGGGCGCTGCCGTAATGCCGCGACAACCGCAGGGAGGCGAACACCGCGGTGAAGAAGACCAGCAGATTGGCGGTGCCGAAGAGCAGCAGGGTCGCCGGCAGGCGCTCGGTGATGATGTCGCGCACCTCCCGGGAGCCGCGATCGCTGTGCATCTGCTCGGCGCGACCCAGGTCCAGGCTCATGGCGCGCTGCAGGTAGTCCAGGCTGCGCACCACGAAGGGCTGGTCGAGTCGCAACCGCTCCACCTCCAAGGCCACCTGGCGGGCCACCAGGGCGTTGCGCTCCTCGCCGGGCATGTCGAAGAAGGCCGGATCGGCTCGCACCGACTCGACCACCTCGCTTCTGATCTGCACCAGGCGCAGCTCGTCCACCTGGCCGCCCATGTTGGCCACCAGGATGGTCAGGTAGACCCCCACCAGCACCGTGACCAGCAGCGCCGCCAGGCGCTTGATGGCGAAGAGCAGCAGATGGCTCAGGTCGCGCAGGCGGGCGCGGCGCAGGGAGGGCGGCCGCGGTTCGGCCGAGGCATCGGGCTTCATCGCAGCACCTCCTCGCCGGGTGGCACGGTGGCGAACACATGGGAGGCGAAGGCCGGCAGCGCCACCCGGTAACTGGTTACCGCCAGTTCCAGGCTGTTGGCGCCGCTGCCGAGCGATGCAAGCGCCTCGGCATCCAGCAGCACCCGCCACTCGCCGTCGCCCAGCGACCTGGCCTCGCCGCGCTGTGCCAGCGTCCCCCGGCCATCGAAGAGCAGATAGCGCACCTCCTGAATCGCCTCCTCGGGATAGGGGGCGCCCTCCACGGTGACACTAAGGCGAAACGCCGCGGCCTCGCGCCCCTCGGCGCCGCCCGCGGCCACGGCGTTGGATCCGGGAGGATCGCCCGCCGCCACCACCAGGGGGCCATCCAGCACCAGCTCCGGGATGGGCGCTTTGCTCAGGCCGAGCCAGCGATCCGCCGGGTCGCGGTAGCCCTCGAAGCGGCGCAGCACCACGCTGCCCGCCACAGGGTGCACCGAGTGGAGCCGGTAGGGGCCGCTGCCCACCCAGAAGTGGCCGAAGGCCTCATGCCAGGCGGTGAGAGCTTCGAAGCGCCGCTCGCGCTCCCCTGGCGCCAGCCACTCGCCCAGGGCCACCTCGTAAGGCAGCTCCGCGGCCTCCCTGGCCTGCTCCAGCAGCCGCGCCAGCGCCGGCAGGCTGGGGCCGGCCACCAGGCTCAGCCAGTCGACTCGATGGCGGTCGGCCTTGTTGGAGGAAAAGGCCAGCTCGCCGCGGCGCTCGCCAAGGATCCCCAGCATCAGCACGTGCCACGGCAGCGGGCTTGGCGCCCGGGCGGCGACGATGCTCTCGGCATCGGGGAAGATCTGGTCGCTGTAGACCTCGATCACCAGAGGCTCGGTGGAGACGATCCTCCAGCCGCGAAAGTGGCGCCGAAAGGCCTCGAAGGTGGCCAGGTGGGCGGGGTCGAAGAGCGGACTCGTCTCGCTGGCGCGCTCGAAGTCGAGTATCCAGGGCAGCACGAAGTCCGCCGGCGTCAGCCAGGCGTTATCATGCCAGCGGCGGTCGAACAGATCGGCGTCGTAGTGGACCCGCACCCGGGTGCGCGCCGCAAGCCCATCGGGGTGGGCCTCCCCTGCGGTGATGAAGCGTCCATGGAGGGGGTCCCAGTCGACCCACGCCGCCTCGGGCACCGCAATTCGCGCCTCGCGGGTCACCTCCAGCCAGTCGAGGGTGCGCTCCACCGGCACGCCCTCCTCCACCGCCACCTCGGCGCGGGCGATGCGCTGGGGGTGGTAGAGCCCGGTATAGGGGTCGGGCAGCACCATCGGGTCCTGGGTGGCACGGGAGATCATGCGGTCGAAGGCCCAGTTGCTGCCGGCCACGAGGTTCCAGGGCTCGCCCAGCAGGCCCGGCAGCCCCACCACCATGCGCCCGCCGAGACGGTCGGTGTAGCGCAGGGTGTAGGGCCACAGCGCCGAGCCGGAGACCCCGCCGGCGAGGTCCACGGCCACCTCGACGTTGGCGGCCCGCGCCGAGGCGTTGAGCTGGTCCACCAGCCACACCCGGGAGGCGTCCTCCATGGCCAGCGAGAGGGCCTCGGCCATCATCGCCTGGCGCTCCGCCCAGTCCCGGTAGTCGCGCCGCGACAGCCGCTCGGCGAGCGCATCGAACTCAGGCGTTGGCCGGTAGGCCTGCCACAGTGGCTCGGCGCGCCCACGAGGCGTGTAGTAGAAGCTGAAGTTGTCGGCCTGGTCGCGCTGGATCGCAAGTGAGATCCAGGCGCCGGTGTAGAGATGCCAGTGACCCGCCGCGGGGTCCGTGGCGATCCACAGTCGCGAGGCCTCTTCGGCGGTGCGGTAGCGCCGCTCCACCTCGAAGCCGAGCTCCTGCAGCAGGTTGGCCAGGTAGTCCCCCACCCGGCGGCGCTCGTCCTCGGAGCGGATCAGCAGGCGCAGGCGCACCGGCTCGCCACGCCAGGTCCAGCGCCCGCCCTCACGCCGCGCGCCAAGCTCGTGCATGCCGGCATCGATCGCCACGCGGGCGCGCTCCGGGTCGTGGGCATAGCGCAGCTCCAACTCCCGGGCCACCTCAGCCAGGCGCGCATAGTCGGGAAAGGCGGTGGACAGAGGTAGCACTCTCGGCACGGCAAGGCCGCCATAGAACTCCTCGGCCACGTGGCGCCGGTCGATCAGCCAGTTGAGCGCCTCGCGGATCTCCGGCAGGGCGAAGGGGTTGAGGCTGCCGTCGTCGAGTTCCGGCCCGGCCGGGTTGAGGGTCAACTCGCTTGCGGTGCCGTAGGCCAGATCAACGTCGGCCCAGACGGAGTCGCGCAGCCGGTTGACCACCGTGGGACTGGAGATCCCCTGGCTGAAGAGCTGGTGGCTGCCCGACTCGATCAGGCCGGTGACCCGACCCAGGTCGGTCTCGCGCAGGAAGACAATCTCGTCGAGCAGCGCCCCGCTGCGCCGGGCCAAGGCCTCCCGGTCGAGTTCGACCTCCGGGCGCGGCGACTCGCTCCCGGGCCTCTGCCACCCCGGCTTGTCACCCGATGGCCACAGCGCCACGGTCACTGCCGCGACCAGCAGTAGAGCACTGATGCCCAGTCCCACGCCTCTCATGGTGTCATCCCTGCTCCCGACAAGGCTTCAGGCCTCCTACAGTGACCGAGCCGGGGCGCGAAAGGACAGACACGACGGATGGCGGATTTCAACGCTACCCAGCCGGTGGGACGGCCAGCAACAGTGGACCCGATCGCCACAGAGGCCTACACCTTGGGACATGACTCCCGATCCGACTCTCCCCGGCTGCGGCCCCCTGCCGGTGCTTCGCTTCCTGGGGCTGGTGCTGCTGGGCGCGGTGATCGGCGGGGTGGCCGCGCTGTTTGCGGCCGGCTTCGTGCGCAGCGTGCTGTGGCTCAACGAGCTGCTGCTGATATCCCCGCGCAGCCGGGTGATGCTCCCCTACCCGGGGCTTCTGGTGCTGGCCACGATCGCCGTACCATCCCTGGGCGGGCTGATCGTCGGCCACCTTCACAGCCGCATTCCCGAACGCCGCCCCCATACCCCCGCCGATGCCATCGCCGCGGTGCAGACACGCCGCGGTCGACTGCCGGCCCGCGCCGGGGGCATCACCGCGCTGAGCGCCTTGATATCCTTGGGCGCCGGCGCTTCGGTGGGCCAATACGGCCCCCTGGTCCACCTGGGCGCGACCCTGGGCTCGCTGGGGGCCCGATTGCTGCACCTGGGGCGTTCCGAGGACAACATCACCATCGCCTGCGGCGTTGCTGCGGCCATTGCCACCGCCTTCAATGCCCCGCTGGCGGGCATCATCTTCGCCCATGAGGTCGTGCTGCGCCATTATGCGCTGCGTGCCTTCGCGCCCATCGCCGCCGCCGCCATCGTCGGCCATGTGATCGCCACCCAGGCACTGGCCCAGGGTGCGCTCTTCCACGTCGCCGACACCGCGGTGCCAAGGGCCTGGGAATTCGGCCTCTTCGTCGCCATTGGCGGGCTCGGCGCCCTGGTTGCCGGCGCCTACATGCACGCCATCCTCGGTGTCGGCCGCCTGGCCAGCCGCCTGCCCCTGCGCGCAGAGCTGCGCCCGGCCCTGGCAGGCGCCATGCTCGGCACCCTGGCACTCTGGGTGCCTGACATCCTGGGCATGGGCCAGGAGACCCTGCGCTTCGCCACCATCCCCGGCGCTTTCGGCGGCGGCGAACTACTGCTGGTACTGATCCTCAAGCTGGCGGCCACTGCCCTGTGCCTGGGCATGGGCTTCAGCGGTGGCGTGTTGAGTCCCGCCCTGGTGATCGGCACGCTGTTCGGGGCGCTCTGCGGCACCCTGGTCGCCAGTATCAGCGGCGCGTCCCAGGAGACCTTCATCTTCTATGCGGTCTGCGGCATGGTCGCCGTCACCGCCCCGGTGATCGGCGCCCCGCTGACCAGCCTGCTGATCGTCTTCGAGCTGACCGGCAACTACGCGCTGACCACCGCCGCCCTGGCCAGCGTGACACTGGCCAGCCCCATCGCCGCCCAGCTGTTCGGCCGCTCACTGTTCGACATCCAGCTGCACGGTCGTGGCCTGGACCTCTCCTCGGGTCGCGACCGGGCCCTGTTGATGGACACGCCGGTGATCGACTTCATGACCCAGGACTGCGTCACCCTCTCCCCCGACGCCACCCTCGACGAAGCCATCACCACCCTGGCCCGGGAACGCCACAGCGAGGCTTATCTGGTGGATGAACGGGGCCGCTATCACGGCTGTGTGTCGCTGGCCGAGCTGGAAGCGGCCAGGCAGGAGGCGGGATTGCACCGGCGGACCCGTGGCTGCGTGGATCCGGAGCGCCCTACCCTGCGCCTCGGCTCCACCCTCTGGGAGGCCATGGCGCTACTCGAGGAGGTGACCGGTGAGGCCCTGGCCGTGGTGGATGAAGGCGTCTTCCGGGGCGTGGTCTACGAGGTACATATCGCCCATGCCTACCTCCACCAGAGCGACGCCCTGCGTCGCGAGGAGCACGGCCATGGCTAGGCGCCTGATCATCGCCCTGCTCCTGGGGTTGACCGCCTGGGGAACGAACGCATTCGCCGAACCGCTACGAGTGCTCAGCTGGGGTGGTGCCTACGAGGGCGCCCAGCAGGAGGCGCTGTTCGCCCCCTTCACGGAGCAGACCGGCCTCGCGGTAGACGTCCACCAATACGATGGCGGCCTCGAGGAACTGCGTCGTGCCGAGGCCGCCGGCGAAGCCCCCTGGGATGTCATCGACATGACCCGCAGTGAGGCCATGGCCGCCTGCCAGGAGGGGCTGCTGCAGCCTCTGCCTCTTGACCTGCCCGCCCCGGCGCCCGACGGCACCCCTGCCGAACGGGACTTCCTGCCCGGCGCCATCGGCGACTGCGCGCTCACCCACTCGCTCTTCGCCACCGTGGTGGCCTATCGCCCCGACGCCTTCCCGGGGCGGCGCCCCACGCGCATTGCCGACCTCTTCGACCAGCAGCGTTTTCCTGGGCCCCGTGCCCTGCAGCGCACCCCGGCGGTCAATCTGGAGTGGGCGTTGCTCTCCTACGGGGTGCCACGCGAGGAGCTCTACCGACTGCTCAGCACCCCGCGCGGGCTGCGGCTGGCTCTGGAGCGACTGGGTGAACTCGAGGAGACGCACTGGTGGGAGGCCGGCGACGAGTCGCCGCGCCTGCTCACCGAAGGCAAGGTGGTGATGGCCTCGGGCTACAACGGCCGCTTCTTCGATGCCATGGTCAACCAGGGGGAGCGCATCGAGATCCTCTGGGACGCTCAGGTCCAGGAGCACGAGACCTGGGCCATTCCTCGCCACGCCCGCCACCCGGAGGCGGCCCGGGCCTTCCTCCGCTTCGCCACCTCCACCGAGCGCCTCGTCGAACTGGCCCGGCGCATTCCCTATGGCCCGGCGCGCCGTTCGGCCACCCTCCAGGTCACCACCCACCCGGACAGCGACCTGGACATGCGCCTGCACATCCCCACCCATCCGCTGAATGCCGCAGGCGCCATCGTCAAGGACGAGGACTGGTACGCTCGCACTCGGTCACGGTTGGACGACTACTTCTCGGCCTGGCTGGAGGAACGGGAGCCGGCGGCTAGAAGGACAGTCCGGGAGGACCAAGACCGACTCGAAACGCCCTGAGAATCGGCCCGGCGTGGCTCAGACTCAGGCCGGCCTGGCCCGCAACAGCAGATTGCGCGGCGTCAGCGCTCGGGCGCAGAAGGTGCCGAGCTCCGCCGTGAAACCGGCCTCCTCGAGAAAGACCAGACGATCCAGCGCCAGCCATATCTCCAGGGGACGGCGGAACAGGTGGCGCACCAGTTCAAGCCGCGCCACCTCGGCCTGGCGCTCCCAGCCTGCCGCCTCGAGGCCGCTCCAGTCGATCCCCGCCGGCAGCACGATCCCCTTCTGCTGCGCCGCCCAGCGGCAGAACCCCTCGAAGGTCTCCGGCATCTGCCCGTAGGCGAGGCTCGGCACCGGCAGATAGGCGTCGACGCCACGCACGTCGCGCTGCAGCCGGTCGAAGCCCAGCCGCCAGGCCCCGGCCCGTTGGCGGTGGCGCTGCACCGCTCGGGGGGCGGTGACCGTCTCCTGCACGGCCAGCGCCAGGTCATCGCGCTCGAGCGCCAGGCCGTGGGCCTCGGCCAGGCTGCGACCAAGCCCGGAGAACGGCCGGTAGATGTCCTCCGTGGTGCGCTGGTAGCAGCAGGGCGCCAGGGTCACGGCGCTGCCCGCCTCCACGACGAGTTCCAGCAGCCGACGGTGCAGGTCGCCGCAGGCGTGCAGCGCCACCACCCGGGTGCGTGCGTCGAGCCAGCGCCCGGCGCCCTTGGCCATCACGTCCTGCTCCTGCAGCAACACCCGCGCGCCCTGCCGCTCGGCCATCGCTTGGCCCGCCTCGCACAGCGCCGGCTGCCACTCCAGGGCGGTCACCTCCATGGCATGGCGGTGCGACAGCGCCCGGGCCAGATGCCCCTTACCGGCGCACCACTCCACCAGGGACTCGCCCCCCGTAACCTCGACCCGAGGCAGAAAGGCCTGGATCTGGCACCACTTGCGCTCGCCAACGCCCTCTGCCCAGGCCTCGGGCAGCCCCTCGGCAAATCCTTCGGCAAGTGCCTCGCCCTGCCCCGCCAGCGACGTCAGGGTCACCAGCCGAGCCAGCTCCCCCACCGGCAGCCAGCCGGCCAGGGGAGAGTCAATGAAGGGGGCCTCCTGCAGGCGCACCACCTCGACGTCCGGCAGCGCCAGAAGGGCCTCGGCAAGCCCCGGCCAGCGACTTTGCCAGGGCAGCCGCGGATGCTGGAAGGGCAGGCAGCGCCACAGCGGCTGCCATTCGGCCAGCCGCTGGGCAAGCTGGGTAAAGCGCTCGGTGTGGGTCATCGGTCGGTTCGCATGAACGTACTCTCGCAGCCCGGGGTGAGCCCCCTGACCGCCATTGTGACATGGCGGGCGGCACAGGCGCGCCACGCGCCGCCGCTCGGATCGGTATGGTATAACCCGGCACCGGACTTTCATTATTGCCCACAGGGAGAATGCCATGGGTCGTTTCGTCGTCACTCTCGCGGTACTCGCCGGCCTGGTCTACGGCGGGCTCTATGTCTACTACGGCCACGCCGCACGTCAGGCCATCAAGGAGCAGCTGGAGGCCCGCGGGCTCACCGCCGTCGAGGTGGAAAGCCTCGACTACGGACTGCTTGCCCCGGTGAGCCAGGAGGCGGATATCGCCGTCAGAATCCGCTATCGCGGCGTTGATGCCACGCTGGATGTCCGCGTGATGGGCCATCCAGTCTTCTCGGATGAGGTTCGCCTGGAGCTCGACGGCCTGCAGGCCCTGCGGCTCAGCATCGGGTTGGGTGGCTGAGCCGTGGTGCCGGCCCTGCCCCTCGGGCAGGGGCATGCTATCCTCGCCGTGACCCGCCGGCAGTCTTGCCGGCACCCGAGAGCCAACCTTAACAGGAGACTTCCATGGCCAAGGCAACCGCGCGACATATTTTGGTAGACAGCAAGGAGAAGTGTGAGGCCCTCAAGGCCGAGATCGAGGGCGGCCGCGACTTCGCCGAGGTGGCCCGCGAGAACTCCAGCTGCCCCTCCAGCCGCCAGGGCGGCGACCTGGGCAGTTTCGGCCCAGGCCAGATGGTTCCTGAGTTCGATGAGGTGGTGTTCTCCGGCGAGTTGAATAAGGTGCACGGCCCGGTCAAGACCCAGTTCGGCTATCACCTGCTCGAGATCACCAGCCGCAGCTGATCGCCTGCCCCGCTGGTTAAAGCCGCCCAGGGTAGCCCCCTGAGCGGCTTTTTTCTTGTACATATACGGTAGATCCCACACCCCCTGTATCATTCGTCGAGTCGCGTTAGGATGGGAGACACCATCGAACATATCGGGAGACGGACAAAATGAACGACGAGACCTTTAAGGCGAGCATCCGCAAACTGCTGAAGACCGTGGGCGTTACCACCCAGCAGGAAATAGAGAAAGCGGTGCAGCAGGGCTTGGCCGAGGGTCATCTCAACGGCGACGAAACGCTGCCGGCCCGGGTCACCGTGGAGGTGGATGGCCTCAGCCTGGCCCTGGACTTCGACGGAGACATCACCCTTGAGTGACGCCCCGGTCATCGCCGTCGAGCGGCTCTCGAAGTCCTATGCAGGGGGCTTCGAGGCACTCAAGGAGATTAGCCTGGAGATCCGCCACGGCGAGATCTTCGCCCTGCTGGGCCCCAACGGGGCGGGCAAGACCACCCTGATCAGCGTGATCTGTGGCCTGGTCAACGCCACCTCCGGCCGAGTGCTGGTGGACGGTCACGACAACGTGCGCGAATTCCGCGCTGCTCGCGAGCGGATCGGCCTGGTCCCCCAGGAGCTGACCAACGAGGCCTTCACCACGGTGTGGGATACGGTGAGCTTCAGCCGCGGGCTGTTCGGCAAGGGCAAGAATCCGGCCCATATCGAGAAGGTACTGCGCTCGCTGTCACTGTGGGACAAGCGCAACAACCGCCTGATCACCCTCTCCGGCGGCATGAAACGCCGGGTGCTGATCGCCAAGGCACTGGCCCACGAGCCGGAGATCCTGTTCCTGGACGAGCCCACCGCGGGGGTCGACGTGGAGCTGCGTCGCGACATGTGGGAGGTGGTGCGGCAGCTGCGCAACAGCGGCGTGACCATCATCCTCACCACCCACTACATCGAGGAGGCCGAGGAGATGGCCGACCGCATCGGGGTGATCCGCCGCGGTGAGCTGGTGCTGGTGGAGGAGAAGCAGGCCCTGATGCGCAAGCTGGGCAGCAAGGAGTTGACCCTGCACCTGCGCGAGCCGCTGGAGGCGGTGCCGGACTCCCTCGCCCGCCATAAGCTGGCCCTGGCCGAGGAGGGCCACGCGCTGGTCTACACCTACGACGCCAACGTACCGGGCGAGGACCAGGCCGGCATCGCCGAGCTGCTCGCCGACCTGGAGGCCGCCGGCATCGGCTTCAAGGACCTGCACACCCGCCAGAGCTCCCTCGAGGAGATCTTCGTCAGCCTGGTCAAGGAGACGGCATGAACCTGCAGTCCGTGAAGACCCTCTATCAAGCCGAGATGGCCCGCAGCCTGCGCACCGTGCTTCAGAGCATCGTCTCCCCGGTGATCTCCACCTCACTCTACTTCGTGGTGTTCGGCGCGGCCATCGGCACGCGGATCAGCGAGGTGAACGGGGTCAGCTACGGCGCCTTCATCGTGCCGGGGCTGATCATGCTGATGCTGCTGACCCAGAGCGTCTCCAACGCCTCCTTCGGCATCTTCTTCCCGCGCTTCTCGGGCTCGATCTACGAGATCCTGTCGGCGCCCATCTCCTACTGGGAGATCGTGATCGGCTACGTGGGGGCGGCGGCCACCAAGTCGATCATTCTGGGGCTGATCGTGCTGGTCACCGCCCGGCTGTTCGTGCCCTACTCCATCGAGCACCCGCTGATGATGGTGCTGTTCCTGCTGCTCACCGCGGTGACCTTCAGCCTGCTGGGCTTCATCATCGGCATCTGGGCCGACGGCTTCGAGAAGCTGCAACTGGTGCCGTTGCTGGTGATCACCCCGCTGACCTTCCTCGGCGGCACCTTCTACTCCATCGACATGCTGCCACCCTTCTGGCAGGCGGTAACCCTGGTCAACCCGGTGGTCTACCTGGTGAGCGGCTTTCGCTGGAGCTTCTACGGCATCAGCGACGTCAGCCCGGTGGTCAGCCTCGGCATGATCCTGCTGTTTTTGACCGTGGCACTGGTGGTGGTGGAGCGGATCTTCCGCACGGGGTACCGGCTCAGACCCTAGATGACTGTTGGCATGGCACCGAGGCAGGTATCATCGCCGCCCTCGTCCACCACCCCGGGAGGCCCCCATGCCGATCCTCAACGCCATCGTTCACCGCATCGAGAAGAATGGCGACGCCCCGGCCAGGCTGGTGCCGGCCGAGGCGCCACTTCCCCAGGCCGATAGCCTGGACGCCCTGTTGGAGGGGCTCAACAGGGCCTACCACGGCAAGAGCAAGGCGTGGGGCCACTTTCCGGACGCTACGGAGAGCGCCGAGGGGGCCGAAGAGGGAAGCAAGCGTACCTCGCCGCTGCCCGGGGAACTGGCCGACTACCTCGCCGAGGGCCGCGATTTCACGTCCCTGACCCGCGGCATCGCCGAGCGCCTGACCGCCCTGCTCGACACCCACCTGTCGGTGTCCGGCGACATGATTGTACTGGAGACCCGCTTCGGGGACGGACACTTCCTCACCCTGGCCCTGCTGCACCATCGCGAGGGCTTCGCGGTAGACGAGTACCTCGCGGTGGTGCCGGCGCGTCAGCTCAACCTGGCCCAGATGAGCCTCGCCGCGCGCATCGACCTGACCCAGTGGCGTACCGGCGACTCCCGCCAGTACCTCTCATGGATCCGCGACCGCGGCGGCAAGGCGCTTGCCGAAGGCTTCGCCGCCTTGCTCGGCGCCGTGGAAGGGGTGGATGCCACCGGCGAGACACGTACCCTGCTCAGGGCCTTCAGCGATTACGTCGAGAAAGAGGATCTCCCCGAGGAAGCGAGTCGCGAGAAGACCGACGCGCTGATCAACTATGCCAGCGACCAGGCAAGCCGCGGCGAGCCGATCACCCTGGAGGAGCTCTCGGAGGTGCTCGACGATCAGCAGCCCAGAGCCTTCTTCGAGCATATCCGCAACGCCGACTACGGCCTTTCGCCGGAGATCCCGCCGGACCGAAAGGCCCTCAGCCAGTTTCGACGCTTCGCCGGCCGCGCCGGGGGGGTATCGATCAGCTTCGACTCCCACCTGCTCGGCTCCAGCGTCGAGTACGACGAGAACGCCGATCGGCTGATCATCAAGCAGGTGCCCAAGCAGTTGAAAGAACAACTCAAAGGAAAGAACTGATCCAGAAAGAATGAGATAACTCAGGCTAGCAGCCTGATTATCAAGGATTATCTAATAACGTAAGCCTTGGCTTACAAGAAATGTAGGCAATAAAGGACAGCCCATTTAAGGGGCTGGCGCCCCGCCAGATTCCCGACCAAGATGCATCAGATACCCAAGCGAAAAGCGTCCCGCGCTCGTCATGAGCCCGGTACCCGAGGGATCTGGCATGCGGCAACTGATTGGAGAGGCTGAGCTCCTGAACTGGCAGGCTGAGTTCAGGGACCCGGCCATGGAGGCGCTGTTCAAGCGCTCGATACTGGCGCATCACGCCTGCCAACTGCGCCTGGCACTTGGCCTGATTGCGGGGCTCTTCCTGGCCTTTGTTCTGGCCGACTATGTACTTCTCGGATTCGGCGATAGCTTTGCCACCTTGCTTGCCTTTCGCCTGGTCACCGTGGTGGCCTGCCTAGTCGTGGCTCTGGCAGTCTGGCGACGGCCGGCGGTGGCCCAGATGATACTGCCCGTCAACCTGGTCTGCCTGCTGTGCCTGTCCGTGATGCTGCTGACCATCCTGCTGCGCCCCCTGCATGAGGGCATCCACGTCGCTTCGCTGGTGGTGGCCAGCATGGCGCTCTATCTCTTCCTGCCCAACCGCCTGCCCTGGATGCTGGCCGGCAATGCCTACCTGATCGCGGGTTTCCTGACGGCGTCACTCATTGGTTCCAACCTGCCGCCGGTGCTGGTGATGACCAGCCTGCTGCTGCTGATTTTCGTCAACCTCCTCGGCTGGATGACCATCACGCGGATCAAGCGCCTCAAGCGCGAGCAGTTTGCCCTGCTGCTGGAGGAGCGCTCGACGAATCGCCGACTCAAGGAGGAGATCCACGAACGCGAGGAATTGGAGGCACGGCTGCGCCACATGGCCTGCACCGACGGCCTGACCGGCATTGCCAACCGTCGACACTTCTTCGAGCTGGCCGAGCAGGAACTGCGCCGCGCCCGTCGAGACGGGACCCCCCTGGCGCTATGCATGGTCGACGTGGACCTCTTCAAGCAGCTCAATGACCGTCACGGTCATGCGCTGGGCGACCTGGTGCTCGCCACGGTGGCCGGCTGCTGCCAGTCGGTACTGCGGGAGTCCGACGTGCTGGGTCGCTATGGGGGCGAGGAGTTCGTGATCGCTCTGCCGCTGGCTGACCTGGATACCGCGACGACCATCGCCGAGCGGTTGCGCGAGAGGGTCAGTTCTCTAACACTGCCGATGCTCGGAGACGCGACTTCGCTGACCGTCACCGTGGGCGTCAGCCGTGTCGAGGAAGGCGAGTCGCGGCTCGACCCGGCCCTGCTTCGCGCCGATCGGGCGCTCTACGAGGGAAAGGCACGGGGTCGCAACCGCGTGGTGATATCCCCCCGGCCATTGCCGGATGCCCATTCGCCGATCGGCAGGCCCGACTGGGCCTCCTGTCTCATGACGATGCCAGATGCGGACGCAGCCACTGACGCAGCTGGGTCACTTGCAGCACCCCTGGCTGTCGGGCTACCTCCCGGCCGTTCCTGAACACGATCAGGGTGGGAATGCTGCGGATGCCGAAGCGCCCGGCCAGAGCCTGCTCCGCCTCGGTATCGATCTTTGCAAAGCGCATGCGGGGCTCCAACTCGCGGGCCGCCTCGGCGAAGATCGGCGCCATCATCTTGCAGGGGCCGCACCAGCCGGCCCAGAAGTCCACCACCACTGGCAGTTCGCTGCGCTCCACCAGGGCATGAAAGCTGGCTTCCGTCAGCGCCACAGGCTCGCCGGTGAACAGCGAATGTTTGCACTTCCCGCACTTCGGGCCGTCGTTCAGGCGGGCCTGACTAACACGGTTGACGGCGCCACAGTGTGGGCAGCCAAGGGTCAGGGAGTCGGTCATGGGGGTCTCTCAGGGTAGCGTTGTCTGAAGCCGAATATGGCGCTTGATCACTCGCCCTTCAAGCGACATCGCGACGCGCCACCCCCTTCGCTTTCCTCCCTGCCAGGCGGCGGCCTTGCCGGGCTGCTATCGTCGGCGCATGCTCCCTTACTTTCCTGTCTGCCGAGATCCGCGATGAGTTCACGCCCCGACCCGCGCGTGCTGCTGCGCCTGCTGGGCCTGCTGGCCCCCTATCGATGGCGCCTGGCCCTGGCGGCCCTGGTTCTGCTGGTGGCCTCGGGCAGCGTGCTCCTGCTCGGCCAGGGGCTGCGCCTGGTGATCGACCGCGGTTTCATGGCCGCCGACAGTGCCGCCCTGGGCCACGCCCTGGGGCTGATGCTCGCCGTGGTGACGGTGCTGGCCATGGCCTCGGCGCTGCGCTACTACCTGGTGACCTGGATCGGCGAGCGCCTGGCCGCCGACCTGCGCCGCCGAGTCTTCGACCACCTGCTGACCCTGGAGCCCGGCTTCTTCGAAAGCGCCCAGGCGCCCGGTCAGGCAGCCGGCGAGATCGTCTCGAGGCTCACCGCCGACACGAGCGTGCTGCAGAGCCTGTTCGGCTCCTCGGTCTCGCTGGCCCTGCGCAACCTGCTGATGCTGATTGGTGCCGTGGCGCTGATGCTGGTGACCCAGCCGTGGCTCTCGGCCATCGTCCTGCTGGGCATTCCCGCCACGGTGCTGCCGATCCTGTGGTTCGGGCGGCGGGTGCGACGGCTGTCGCGCACCAGTCAAGACCGGGTGGCCGAACTCGGTCGCTATGCCGACGAGGCGCTCTCCGGCATTCGCACCGTCCAGGCATTCACCCACGAGGCGATCGACCGTCGCGACTACGCGGGTCGCGTCGAGGAGGCCTTCGTCAGCGCCATCGACCGCACCCGCCAACGCGCCTGGCTGACCGGTATCGCCATGCTGGCGGTGTTCGGGGCGGTGGGCATCATGCTGTGGCAGGGCGGCCAGGCGGTGCTGGCCGGGACCATGACCGCCGGCGAGCTCTCGGCCTTCGTCTTCTACGCAGTGCTGGCGGCCGGCGCCGTCGCGACCCTTGCCGAGGTGGCCGGCGACGTGCAGCGTGCGGCGGGTGCCGCGGAGCGTCTGCTGGAACTGCTGGATACTCGGCCGAGCATTGCGCCACCGGCCGAGCCCGTGCCGCTGCCCAGGCCGCTCACCGGCGAGATCCGCCTGGAGGGGGTGAGCTTCACCTATCCGGGACGGGAAACCCCAGCGTTGGAGGCATTCGACCTGACGATTCGCCCGGGGGAGCGGGTCGCATTGGTGGGACCCTCCGGAGCCGGCAAGAGTACCGTGCTCGCGCTGCTACTGCGCTTCCACGACCCCAACGCCGGCACCCTGCTGCTGGACGGCATCGATCTTCGGGAGCTGGACCCCGGCGAGCTGCGCGCGGCGCTGGGCCTGGTGGCTCAGGAGCCGGTACTCTTCACCGGCAGCGTGGCCGACAACCTTCGCTATGGCGACGCCGATGCCAGCCTTGAAGCACTGCGTGACGCCGCGCGGGATGCCAACGCCCTGGCCTTTATCGAGGCCCTGCCCCAAGGCTTCGATACCCCGCTGGGACCCGGCGGCGTGCAGCTCTCCGGCGGCCAGCGCCAGCGCCTGGCGATTGCCCGTGCGCTGCTCAAGGATCCGCGGGTGCTGCTGCTGGACGAGGCGACCAGCGCCCTGGACGCCGAGAGCGAGAGAATGGTGCAGCAGGCCCTGGACCGGCTGATGGTGGGGCGCACCAGCCTGGTGATCGCCCACCGCCTGGCCACGGTGGTGGCCGCCGACCGCCTGCTGGTGCTTGACGAGGGGCGGCTGGTGGCCGCTGGGTCCCACGTCGAGCTGATGGCGACCAGCCCGCTCTACCGCCACCTGGCCGAGCTGCAGTTCGGGCGGCACCATGCGGACTCGGAGGCCGAGACCCACTCAGCCTACTAACACCGCAAGCCCGCTCAAAACAGCCCCAGTTGGCGGTCGATCAGGGTCGCGAAGTCGTCGCCCACAAAGGGCAGGATGGCGTCGGCCACCGGCTGCAGCTGACGGGTCAGGTAGTGGTCGGTATCGATGGGCGACGGATTCGCCTCCAGAGGCTCGGGGCCAGCCAAGGTCATCACATAGCGAATCCAGCCGCCGTGCTGGTACTGGCGCGGCCGGCCCAGCCGGTCGTTCTCCGCGTCGGCCAGCCGCGCCGCGCGCACATGGGGCGGCACATTGCGTCGGTAGTCGTCCAGGTGCCGCCGCAGGCGCTTGCGATAGACCAGCCGTTCGTCGAACTTTCCCGACCGGGCGCGCTCAAGGAAGGCCTGCACATAGTCACGCACGAAGTCCCGCCAGGGCTCACCGGTGAAAACGCGCCGGTAGAGCTCCTGCTGGAACACCTTGGCCAGCTCCGTCCAGTCGGTGCGCACCGTCTCGAGCCCCTTGAACACCAGCCGCTCGCTGCCATCGGCTTCCTGCACCAGTCCCGCGTAGCGCTTCTTGCTGCCCGCCTCGGCGCCGCGGATGGTGGGCATCAGGAATCGCCGGTAGTGGGTCTCGAACTGCAGTTCCAGGGCGCTCTCCAGGCCATACTCCTTCGCCAGCTGCTCTCTCCACCAGGCATTGACCCGGGCCACCAGCTCGTGGCCGATGGCCACGGCGTCGGCCTCGTCGAAGGCCCGGCCCAGCCAGACGAAGGTGGAATCGGTGTCGCCGTAGATAACGGTATATTTTTCGGCCTCGATCAGTTCCCGGGTGCGCCGCATGATTGCGTGGCCGCGCAGGGTGATCGACGAGGCGAGCCGCGCATCGAAGAAGCGGCAGCCCTTCGAGCCCAGCACCCCGTAGAAGCTGTTCATGATGATCTTGAGCGCCTGGGAGAGCGGCGCATTGCCGGCGCGCTTGGCGGCCTCGCGCCCGGCCCACACCCGCTCGACGATGGCCGGCAGGGCGTGGCGGGTACGCGAGAAGCGGGCACCACGAAAGCCCGGCACCGAGGCGACGTCTGTCGGGTCGGCGAGCCCCTCCACCAACCCCGCAGGGTCGATCAGGAAGCTGCGGATGATCGCGGGGTAGAGGCTCTTGAAGTCGAGCACCAGCACCGACTCATAGAGGCCGGGACGCGAATCCATGACGAAGCCGCCGGGACTCTCGGCGCCCTCCCCCGCGCCGAGGCTGGGCGCCACGAGACCCAGCCGATGCAGCCGCGGCAGATAGAGGTGGGTGAAGGCCGCCACCGAGCCGCCGCTGCGGTCGGCGGGCAGGCCAGTCACCGTGGCCCGCTCGAGCAGGAAGGTCAGCAGTTCGGTCTTTGCGAAGAGCCGCGTGACCAGCTCGCAGTCCTTGAGGTTGTAGCGGGCCAGCGCCGGCTTGTCCTCGGCGAACATGCGCAGGATGTCGTCGAGGCGTTGGTAGGGGTTGTCGATCGCCTTGCCCTCGCCGAGCAGCGCCCGGGCGACGGACTCAAGGCTGAAGGAGGGGAAGCGCCAGGTGGCCGAGCGCAGCGCCTCGATGCCGTCGATGATCAACCGCCCGGCGGCGGAGGCGAAGAAGTGGTTGGGCTGGTGGCCGTGGGGGCGCCACTCCAGCTCGGTGCCTCCGCGCCCCAGCCGCAGCGGTACGCCGAGCCGCTCGGCGTGCTCGCGCAGCACGCGCAGGTCGAACTGCACCAGGTTCCAGCCGATGATGGCGTCGGGGTCATGCTCGGCGAACCAGGCATTGAGGCGCTCGAGAAGCTTGACGCGGCTCGCGCAATAGTCGAGCGAGAAATCGAGTTCGCCTTCCCTGCCGTTGGCCAGCCCCAGCATATAGACCTGGCGCTGCCCGCAGCCCTCCAGGGCGATCGAGTAGAGCTCACCCCGGGCGCTGGTCTCGATGTCCAGCGACACCGTGCGCAGCCGCGGGCGGTAGTCTGGCTCCGGCCTCAGGCGCGCCTCCACCAGGCCGCCCTGCCCGTCTGGCTTTCCGATCACCTCCACCGGCGCGGTAATGAAGCGCTCCATCAGGTAGCGCTCCGGGGGACGGATATCCGCCTCGTAAAGCTCGACCCCGGCCTCGCGCAGGCGCCGGTCAAGCTGGGTCAGCTGGCGGTAGTGGCCACAGTAGAGGCCTAGTACCGGGCGCCGGTGGAAGTCGTGAAGTGCGAGCTCGCGCAGCCTGACGCCCGGCTCGCCGGCCAGCAGCACCTCGGCCCGCGCACGCTGCCGCACAGGCAGGAAGGCCACCGAGGGCTGTGCCGGCAGGCGCACCCTGAGGGGGCCCTGGTCGGTGGCCAGCCAGAGAGTGACCTCGGTGCCCTGGGGGGTCTCCTCCCAGTGGCGGGTGAGGATAAAGCCGCGCCGGGAGATGACTTCCCCCTGTGCGGAGCCATGGTTCGTCAAGTGTCCTACTCCAGACCCGCCAGCTGCCGCAGGCCCGCAGCGCCGTCCGCCATGACCAGCCAGGCCACCAGTCCGGTATTCACCGCCACACAACCCCATAGAATATTCCCGAAGGGCTGCTTGCGGGTCTTGTGGCGGAACCAGCGCCGAGCCAGCAGGGCTCCCGGCCAACCGCCCATGACGGCGACAAGGTGCAACATCGACTCGCGGATACGCCGCCTGTCCTGTCGAGCCGCCGCCTTGTCGATGCGATAGAGGACCACCGCCGCCAGGCTCGCCAGCAGGTAGATGCCCATCAGCAGCATGTAGCGGCCACCTCGCCTTCAGGTGCCGATGAACTTGGCTGGTGCCAGATCCTTTCTTGGTTCGGCATCATGCGCATTGCTAACCCCATGACCGGCTGAGCGTGAAGGCGGCATTGTCCTATACGGCCGGGCCGAGCACTACTTTTCCTCGGCGTGTAGCCAGACCCACACCCCGCCGACCAAAGTGCTAGGCCCCGCGGGACGGGGCTTACTTAACATTGTCGACAGTCTCGCGTAGAATCGCGGCCATTCAGGACGGGGGATCCTGCACCCCTGACTCCCGTGCCAGAAGCCTGTTTCGGCAAGGATTCTGCCGAGCCGCGCCACTCTGGCTCCACTAGCAATGAGGGCCCTAACGTGCTTGAAGCCTATCGCCAACATGTCGAGGAGCGCGCCGCGGAAGGCGTGCCGCCGAAGCCGCTGAACGCAGAACAGGTCGCCGCACTGGTCGAGCTGCTGAAGACCCCGCCGGCCGGCGAGGAAGAGGTCATCCTCGACCTGATCACTAACCGCGTTCCCCCCGGTGTTGACGAGGCCGCCTACGTTAAGGCCGGTTTCCTCACCGCCATCGCCAAGGGCGAAGCCGAGTCTCCGCTGATCGACAAGATCCACGCGGTGAAACTGCTGGGCACCATGCAGGGCGGCTACAACATCGTCTCCCTGGTCGAGCTGCTGGACGACGCCGAGCTGGCCAAGGAAGTGGGCGAGCAGCTCAAGCACACCCTGCTGATGTTCGATGCCTTCCACGACGTGGAAGAGCGTGCCCGCGCCGGCAACGCCGTGGCCAAGGACGTCATCCAGTCCTGGGCCGAGGCCGAGTGGTTCCTCTCCAAGCCCGCCTTGGAGGAGAAGATCACCCTCACCGTCTTCAAGGTCACCGGCGAGACCAACACCGACGATCTCTCCCCCGCGCCTGACGCCTGGTCGCGTCCCGATATCCCGGTGCACGCCAATGCCATGCTCAAGAACGAGCGCGACGGCATCGAGCCAGAGGTGCCCGGCACCACCGGCCCGCTGAAGCAGATCGAGGCCGTCAAGGCCAAGGGCTTCCCGGTCGCCTACGTCGGCGACGTGGTCGGCACCGGCTCCTCCCGCAAGTCCGCCACCAACTCGGTGCTCTGGTTCTTCGGCGACGACATTCCCTACGTGCCCAACAAGCGCGCCGGCGGCTTCTGCTTCGGCAGCAAGATCGCTCCGATCTTCTTCAACACCATGGAAGATTCCGGTGCCCTGCCCGTGGAGATGGACGTCGCCAAGCTCGAGATGGGCGACGTCATCGACGTCTACCCCTATGAGGGCAAGGTGTGCAAGCACGGCACCGACGAGGTACTCACCACCTTCGAGCTGAAGACCCAGCTGATCCTCGATGAGGTTCGCGCCGGGGGCCGTATCCCGCTGATCATCGGCCGCGGCCTGACCACCAAGGCGCGCGAGTCCCTGGGCCTGGCCCCCTCCGATGTCTTCCGCCTGCCCGAGCAGCCCGCCGACACCGGCAAGGGCTTCACCCTGGCCCAGAAGATGGTCGGCAAGGCCTGCGGCCTGGACGGCGTGCGCCCGGGCATGTACTGCGAGCCGGCCATGTCTACCGTGGGCTCCCAGGACACCACCGGCCCCATGACCCGCGATGAGCTCAAGGACCTGGCGTGCCTCGGCTTCCAGGCCGATCTGGTGATGCAGTCCTTCTGTCACACCGCCGCCTACCCCAAGCCCGTCGACGTGGACACCCACCACACCCTGCCCGACTTCATCATGAACCGCGGCGGCGTCTCCCTGCGTCCGGGCGACGGCATCATCCACAGCTGGCTGAACCGCATGCTGCTGCCCGACACCGTCGGCACCGGCGGCGACTCCCACACCCGCTTCCCGCTGGGCATCTCCTTCCCGGCAGGCTCTGGCCTGGTAGCCTTCGCCGCCGCCACTGGCGTGATGCCGCTGGACATGCCGGAATCGGTGCTGGTGCGTTTCAAGGGCGAGCGTCAGCCGGGCGTCACCCTGCGTGACCTGGTCCACGCCATTCCCTACTACGCCATCAAGGAAGGCCTGCTGACCGTCGAGAAGTCCGGCAAGAAGAACGCCTTCTCCGGTCGCGTGCTGGAGATCGAGGGTCTTGAGGACCTCACCGTCGAGCAGGCCTTCGAGCTCTCCGACGCCTCCGCCGAGCGTTCCGCCGCGGGCTGTACCATCACCCTGTCCGAAGATAGCGTGAGCCAGTACCTGAACTCCAACATCACTCTGCTCAAGTGGATGATCGCCAACGGTTACGGCGACCGCCGTACCAT
Source organism: Halomonas salsilacus (assembly GCF_051216275.1). Taxonomy (NCBI): domain Bacteria; kingdom Pseudomonadati; phylum Pseudomonadota; class Gammaproteobacteria; order Oceanospirillales; family Halomonadaceae; genus Halomonas; species Halomonas salsilacus. The sequence goes on along the minus strand of NZ_JBPKAQ010000006.1, from coordinate 53,227 downwards.
CGAGCGTCGCATCCAGGGCATGGAAGAGTGGCTGGCCAATCCGAGCCTGATGCGCGCCGACAAGGACGCCGAATACGCCGAGATCATCGAGATCGACCTGGCGGAGCTCAAGGAGCCGGTCCTCTGCGCCCCGAACGATCCCGACGACGCCCGCCTGCTCTCCGACGTGGCCGGCGAGAAGATCGACGAGGTGTTCATCGGTTCGTGCATGACCAACATCGGCCACTTCCGCGCCGCGGGCAAACTGCTCGAGAAGCAGCCGGCCGGCAGCCTGAAGACCCGCCTGTGGCTCGCCCCGCCGACCAAGATGGACCAGCACCAGCTGACCGAGGAAGGCTACTACGGCATCTACGGTCGCGCCGGTGCGCGCATGGAGATGCCCGGCTGCTCGCTGTGCATGGGCAACCAGGCCCGCGTCGCCGCCAAGAGCACCGTGGTCTCCACCTCGACCCGCAACTTCCCGAACCGTCTCGGCGACGGTGCCAACGTGTACCTCGCCTCTGCGGAGCTGGCGGCCGTGGCCGCCGTGGAAGGTCGCCTGCCCACCGTCGACGAGTACCGCCGCTACATGGGCGAGTTCGACGCCATGGCCGGCGAGATCTATCGTTACATGAACTTCCACGAGATCGAGGAGTATCAGAACGCCGCTTCCAACGTGATTCCCGTCACCCAGGAAGCCTGATAGCCCCGTTTTCTGATATCCTCAGCTTCGACTCCGATGCTCGCAACATCGAATGGCCGCCCTCGTGGCGGCCTGAGCCGACGGTAGAAGCGCCCCCGTTTGGGGGCGCTTTTTTCGTTGCGGCGTCCTGCGTGAGCGTTCGTTTCCTCCAAAGCCGTCCTGTCTGATCGGTCCGGCTATGGCATCATCGAAGCTCGATACCCGGTGCAAGGAGCCCCGACATGAGCCATATCATTACCCCCGATATCTGCGATGCCCATCCCGAGGTGCAGGTACTTGACCCGTTGTTCGTCAACTTCGGCGGCCGCGAGGCCTTCTGCGGGCAGATCCGTACCGTGAAGTGCTTCGAGGACAACTCCCTGGTCAAGCAGGCCGTGGCCGAGCCCGGCGAGGGTGCGGTGCTGGTGGTGGACGGCGGGGGCTCGCAGCGCTGCGCCCTGCTCGGTGACATGGTGGCCGAGCAGGCCGCCGACAACGGCTGGAGCGGGGTGGTCCTGTACGGCTGTGTGCGTGACGTGGATGTGCTGGCCGAAACCGAGCTGGGCGTACAGGCCCTGGGCGCCCATCCGCGCAAGAGTGAGAAGCGCGGCGAGGGGCAGCGTGATATCCCGGTGACCTTCGCCGGTGTGACGCTCACCCCCGGCGAGTGGCTCTACGCCGACAACAACGGCATCGTGGTGGCCAATGAGCGCCTGCCCCTGGAGGGCTGAGCCGCCATCGGCGGCACCGGGCAGCCCCTTGCAGCCCGGTACAGGCGGGTGTCACCCTGAGCCCATGATCCTCACAGCGAACGCGCCATGCTGGCCCTCTCCCAACTGAGCCGCGATGTGCTGCGCACCCTGCGCGAGCACCTGCGGCCGCTGATTGTCTATCATCTGTTCTTCACCCTGCTGGCCTCGCTGCTGCTGCTCCCGGCAGTGGCCTGGAGCCTGACCAGGCTGCTCGCCCGCTTCGGCCGCCCGGTGATCACCAATGCCGAGCTCATCGACATTCTGATGAGCGTCGGCGGTGCGCTGTGGCTGCTGGCCGCCGTTGGCCTCACCTTCCTGGTGCTCTACCTCCAGCAGGCGGGGATGATCCTGGTGGCGGTGCGCCCCCGCGACAACCACGTGCACCTGGCTTTCGAGGCGCTGTGGTGGACCCTGCGCCGGCTGCCCCAGCTGGCCGCGCTGGTGGTGGTGCAGGTGGGCGCCCACCTGCTGCTGGCGATCCCAGTCGTCTTCGCCATCGCCTGGCTCTATGGCGCCTTCCTGGGCGGGCTCGACCCCTATTATATCCAGCGGGTACGCCCACCGGCGCTGTGGCAGTTCCTGGCCATCGGCCTGCCGCTGGTGGTCACCTGGGCGGCCATCGCCGCCACCCTCTACTTCCGGTGGATCCTGGCCCTGCCGCTGGTGGCCGTGGAGGGGCTGTGGCCCCGCCAGGCGCTGGGGCGCAGCCATCGCCTGACCCACGGACGCAAGGGCCCCATCGCCGTGGCGGTGATCACCCTGCTGCTGGTGATCATCGCCCTGCCCCTGCTGGCCACCCTGCTCTTCGACCGGCTGTTCACGCCGATGCTGTGGTGGTTGCCGGAACGCAACGCCGTGCTGGTCCCGGCCACGCTGGCCTACCTCACCACCTATGTGCTGCTGACCCTGGCCATCACCTTCGTCGGCATCGCCGCCAACGCCCTGCTCTCCGCCTGTCTCACCCTGCGCCTGGCCCACCGCGAACCTCGCCCGGCCCCACCCCCCGGCAACGCCCACCCCGGCCGCCTGGCATGGGCGCTGGAGCTGGGGGTGATCGCCTTTGCCCTGTCCCAGGCGTGGCTGATCGTCAACAGCTTCGAGCTGCGCGACGAGGTCGCCATCATCGCCCATCGCGGCAGTTCCATGGCCGCGCCGGAGAACACCCTGGCCGCGGTGAAGCAGGCGCTGGCCGATGGCGCCGACTACGTGGAGATCGACGCGCGCCTCACCGCCGACGGCGAGGTGGTGCTGTTCCACGACCGCAGCCTGACCCGTCTCACCGGCGATCCGCGTGATCTGGGTGAGGTGACGCGGGAGGAGCTGGCGGCCTTCGACGTGGGCAGCTGGTTCGGCGACGCCTTCCAGGGCGAGCCGATCCCCGGCCTCGACGAGGCCCTGGCCGCGGTGCGCGGCCGAGGCGCCCTGATGATCGACATGAAGCCGGATCCCGGGCGGGAGGTGGCGCTGGTGGAGGGGGTGATCGCCTCCCTCCACGCCGAGGCGCAGGCGCGGCAGACCTGCCACGACGAGGCCCCGGATGACGAGGCGACCACGGCCTGCGGCGATGTGGAAGTGATCGGCGAGATGCGCCTGGCGACCATGTCGGCGGCATTGATCGAGGAGATTCGCGCCCGGGAGCCAGCGCTCAGGGTGACTCTGCTGGCCCAGCTGATCCTCCCCGGCACCCTGGACCGTCGCGGCTTCGACGCCCTGGGGCTGCGCCACAACCGCATCACCGAGAGCGAGATTCGCCTGGCCCGGCACTACGGTTATGAGGTCCATGCCTGGACGATCAACGATCGGGCACGCATGTCCCAGCTGATCGATCTGGACGTGGACGCCATCATCACCGACCGCCCGGAACTGCTCGCCGAGCTGCTGGACGACCGCCGCGAGCTCAGCGACGGCGCCCTGCTGCTGGTCAAGTTGCGCAACTGGCTGAGGCACTGACCTCCTGTCAGTCCCCCATCACCATCCCTTCCCGGCGCGAGTCGGCGCCACCGAAGAAGCCGGACTCGGTGCGCTGGATGGCCTGCAGGCCACTGACCAGCTCGCGCTCGCTGGCCTCATGGCCACGGGCATTGAGCGCTTCCAGGGTCGCGGCCGGGAAGCGCCCCTCCTCCAGGAACACCGGACCGCCCAGGGTGATGGCGTGTGGCAGGTCCAGGGCCTCCTGGGCATCGAGGCCCCATTCGAGCATCGCCACCAGCGCCTTGGCGGTGTAGTGGATGATGGCGGCCCCACCCGGTGAACCGAGGCTGGCCACCAGGTCGCCGCTGTCGCGACTGAACACCAGGGTAGGGCTCATGCTGGAGCGTGGCCGCTTGCCGGCTTCTACCCGGTTGGCGATGGGGCGGCCAGCCTCATCCTCGGGTTGGAAGGAGAAATCGGTGAGCTCGTTGTTGAGCAGGTAGCCGCCGGGCAGGCCGGTGCCCCCGTTGGCCATAATTCGCGCGCCGAAGGCAGCTTCGATGGTGGTGGTCATGGCGAGGCCGTTGCCGTGCTCGTCGATGATGCTGATATGGCTGGTGCCAAATTCAGGCTGCGTTGGCTGGACCGCCCAGGCAGTTGCGAGTTCGCCGGGGTTCCCCGGCTCGGCACCGTCGGTGCCCATGCTCTCGTCGCCGATCAGCTCAGCGCGCAGCTTCAGGTAATCGGGGTTGAGCAGGCTCGTCCAGTCGCGGCCGGGGGCCTCGACGAAGTCCGGGTCGGCGATGAACTTGCCGCGGTCGGCGAAGGCCAGGCGCGAGGCTTCCAGGAACTGGTGCAGCCAGGGTTCGGTGGGCACGCCCTCTTCCACCGGCGTCTCGATGTCAGTCAAATGATCGAGGATACCCACGATCTGCATGAGGGTCAGATGCCCGGAGGAAGGCGGCGGAAAACCGCAGATGCTCCAGAACTTCCAGTCCGTACAGATGGGCTCACGCTCCTTGGCGGCGTAGCTCGCCATATCCTCCCGGCTGAGAGACCCGGCCCGCACGTCATGGTCCTGCACCCGATCCACCAGATCCCGGGCGATATCCCCGGTGTGCAGCGCAGTGCTACCGTTCTCGGCGATCTCGCGCAGTATCGCCCCCAGCGCCGGGTTCTTGAGCTCATGGCCTTCGGCAAGCGGCTCGCCCTCTTCGGTGTAGTAGAAAACGCCACCCAGCGGGTCGTCGCGCAGGTGCTCCTCCGCCGCCAGACTGGTATGCAGGCGCCGGCTGACCGGAAACCCCTGCTCGGCCAGGGTGATCGCCGGGCCGAATAGCTCGGCCCAGGGGAGCTTGCCATGTTCACGGTGGGCCAGCTCCAGCATGCGCACCGTGCCTGGCACCCCGACCGAGAGGCCGCTGGCCGCCGCCTCCATGAAATCCAGGGGATTGCCCTCTTCGTCCAGGAAGAGCGTGCCATCCACGTCCGAGGGTGCCGTCTCGCGCCCGTCGAAGGCCTTGACCGTGTCGCCATCGTAATGCATCAGGAAGGCGCCGCCGCCGATCCCGCTGGACTGTGGCTCCACCAGGGTGAGCACCATCTGCACGGCGATGGCGGCATCGACGGCGCTGCCACCGGCCTGGAGTACCTGATAACCGGCGTCGGTGGCCAGCGGGTTGGCGGCGGCCACGGCGAAGCGCTCGGTGGCCCAGCCGGGCTTCTCCTCGGTCTCGGAGGCGACCTCCGGGGCGATGGCCGGCAGGTCATACTGGAAGGCGACCTCGGCCTGGGCCGCAAGCGGCAGGCCGAGCACCAGCGCGGCAGTCACCGGCACCAGCAGGCGGCGGCGGAAGGGAATGGCGGTCAATGTCATGAGGACAAGCTCCTTGTCGCTAGAAATTCCCGCAAGGGAGTCTGTCAGCATAGACGAAAGACGCCCGGCCGACGGGGGTCGACCGGGCGTCTTTACCACCGTTGGCGGCTTAGCCCAGCGTTTCGCCGGCGAGCATGAACCAGGTCTCCAGTACCGCATCGGGATTGAGCGACACGGAATCGATGCCCTGCTCCATCAGCCACTTGGCGAGATCGGGATGGTCCGACGGCCCCTGACCGCAGATGCCCACGTACTTGCCCTTGGCCTTGCAGGCCTGAATGGCCATGGCCAGCAGCTTCTTGACCGCCGGGTTACGCTCGTCGAACAGGTGGGCGACGATGCCGGAGTCGCGGTCCAGGCCCAGGGTTAGCTGGGTCAGGTCGTTGGAGCCGATGGAGAAGCCGTCGAAGTGCTCGAGGAAGTCATCGGCGAGCAGTGCGTTGGCCGGCAGCTCGCACATCATGATCACCTTGAGGCCGTTGTCGCCCCGCTTCAGGCCATTGGCCGCCAGCAGCTCGACCACCTGGCGGGCCTCGTCGGTGGTGCGCACGAAGGGCACCATGACCTCGACGTTGTCCAGGCCCATCACCTCGCGGACCCGCTTCAGCGCCCGGCACTCCAGCTCGAAGCAGGGCCGGAAGGTCTCGGAGATGTAGCGGGCGGCACCGCGGAAACCGAGCATCGGATTCTCCTCACCGGGCTCGTAGAGCTTGCCCCCGATCAGGTTCTCATACTCGTTGGACTTGAAGTCGGAGAGGCGAACGATGACCCGCTGGGGGTAGAAGGCGGCGGCCAGGGTGGAGATGCCCTCGACCAGCTTGTCGACGTAGAAATCCACCGGGCTGGCGTAGCCGGCGGTGCGCAGGTCGATGGTCTGCTGCAGGTCGGCGGGCAGGGTGTCGTAGTCGAGCAGTGCCTTGGGGTGCACGCCGATCATGCGGTTGATGATGAACTCCAGGCGCGCCAGGCCGACACCGGCATTGGGCAGGCTGGCAAAGCCGAAGGCACGGTCGGGGTTGCCCACGTTCATCATGATCTTGAAGGGGATCTCGGGCATGGCATCGACGCTGGTCACGCTGCGATCGAAGGCCAGCAGCCCCTCATAGACATGGCCGGTGTCACCCTCGGAGCAGGAGACGGTGACGTCGCGGCCATCGGCGAGCACCTGGGTGGCATCGCCGCAGCCCACCACGGCGGGAATGCCGAGCTCACGGGCGATGATCGCCGCATGACAGGTGCGTCCGCCGCGATTGGTGACGATGGCCGAGGCGCGCTTCATGATCGGCTCCCAGTCGGGGTCGGTCATGTCGGTGACCAGCACATCGCCAGCCTGGACCTTGTCCATGTCTTCTGGCGAGGCCACCACCTTGACGGCGCCCTGGCCGATACGCTGGCCGATGGCGCGGCCGGAGATCAGGTTGCGCCCCTTCTCCTTGAGCTGGAAGCGCTCGAGCTTGCCGCCCTCCTGCTGGGAGACCACGGTCTCTGGACGGGCCTGGACGATATAGAGCTCGCCGTCGTCGCCGTCCAGCGCCCACTCGATATCCATGGGGCGCTGGTAGTGCTGCTCGATGGTCACCGCCTGGCGGGCCAGGGCCATCACCTGCTCATCATTGAGGCAGAAGCGCCCACGCTCCTTGAGCGGCACGTCGACCGTTTCCACGGACTTGCCGGCGCTGGCCTCCTTGCCATAGACCATCTTGATCAGCTTGGAACCCAGGTTGCGGCGCAGCACGGCGGGGCGACCGGCGGCGAGGGTCGGCTTGTGGACGTAGAACTCGTCGGGGTTCACCGCACCCTGCACCACCGTCTCGCCCAGGCCCCAGGAGGCGGTGACGAAGACCGCGTCGCGGTAGCCGGACTCGGTATCCAGGGTGAACATGACACCGGAGGCACCTGTCTCGGAGCGCACCATCTTCTGCACCCCGGCGGAGAGCGCCACGTTCTCGTGGGCGTAGCCACGGTGGACGCGGTAGGAGATGGCGCGGTCGTTGAACAGCGAGGCGAACACCTCGTGCACGGCACGCTTGATGTTGTCGAACCCCTCGATGTTGAGGAAGGTCTCCTGCTGGCCGGCGAAGGAGGCGTCCGGCAGATCCTCGGCGGTGGCCGATGAGCGCACGGCGACCTTGAGGTTGGCATGCTGGGCGAGTAGCGTCTCGTAGGCGCTGCGCAGGTGCTGCTCGAAGGTCGGCGGCAGCGGCGTATCGATGATCCACTGGCGGATCTCGGCGCCGGTCCTGGCCAGGGCAGAGACATCATCCACGTCCAGGGTGGCCAGCGCGGCGTTGATGCGCTCGTTTAGGCCCTTGTGGGAGAGGAATTCGCGGTACGCATGGGCGGTGGTGGCAAAGCCGCCGGGGACGGTCACCCCGGCACCGGCCAAATTGGAGATCATCTCGCCAAGGGACGCGTTCTTGCCCCCGACTCGCTCCACATCGTCCATGCCCAGTACATCGAACCACAGAATGTAATCGTCCACGGGACCCCCTTGGCTTACGACGACAGGTGATCATGCCGGCAAGGCATGATGAGATGGTCGGCACTCTATCAAGCGGGGGCCATATTCGCCATTGGTCTAAACGGGTAGGGAGTGGAGGATTTTTACAACAGCAGGCCGATTTCAAGGATTCCTGTAGTCAACTAACGATGAGCCCCAGCGGCCGACGCTTGTGAGGGGCGGCCACGGCACCGACAATAGGGACGATTTCGCCTTCCCTGAATTCACTCAACTTGCGATGACGACACCATGACCCGTACCGCCTTCTTCATCTCCGACGGCACCGGCATCACCGCCGAGAGCCTGGGCCGCAGCCTGCTGGCGCAGTTCGAGAACGTCGAGATTCGCATGGTCACCAAGCCCTACATCGATTCGGTGGAGAAGGCCCAGAATCTGGTGGAGGTCATCAACGGCACCGCGGTGCACGACGGCGAGAAGCCAATCATCATCGACACCATCGTCGATGAGGAGATCCGCGACGTGATCCGCGAAGCCGATGGCTTCAAGATCGACATCTTCTCGACCTTCCTCAAGCCCCTGGAGCAGGAACTCGACACCCACTCCAGCTACACCGTGGGCCGCACCCACTCCATCGGCAAGGATGAGGTCTACATGGACCGCATCCACTCGGTGCACTTCGCCCTGGACAACGATGACGGCGCCCGCACCCACCAGTACGACAAGGCCGACGTGATCCTGGTAGGCGTCTCGCGCTGCGGCAAGACTCCCACATCGCTCTACCTGGCGCTGCAGTTCGGCATTCGGGCGGCCAACTATCCACTCACCGAGGACGATCTCGACGAGGATGGCACGCTCAAGCTGCCCACGGTGCTCTCGCCCCACCGCCACAAGCTCTTCGGCCTGACCATCGACCCGCGCCGGCTGGCGGCGATCCGCCACGAGCGCCGCCCCAACAGCCGATACAGCTCCATGGACCAGTGCGTGCAGGAGGTGGGCCAGGCCGAGGGGATCTACCGCCAACTGCATATCCCCTTCATCGACACCACCCGCTTCTCGGTGGAGGAGATCTCCACGCGAATGATCGCCGAGATGGGGCTGACCCGGCGCTTCTCGCCCCGCTAACGCACCACCCCTGCCCTTCTGAGCCGGGCAATATCGTCCGGCTTGAGGCCCATCTCGGCGAGTATCGCATCGCTGTCCTGGCCGAGCCGCGGCGGTGCGACCTCGCTGGTGGCACAGTCGCCGTCGAAGCGCAGGGGGTTCGCTACCTGGGGCACCTCGAGCTCACCCCGCCTCAGGGTGCGGTGCAGCCCACGGTGCTGCACCTGGGGGTCGTCGAACACCTCGGTGAGCGTGTTGATGGGGCCGGCGGGTATGCCGCGGACCTCGAGTTCGGCGAGCCAGTCGTCCCGATCGCGGGTCATGAGGATCGCCTGGATCATCGGCACCAGCACCTGGCGGTTGCCGACCCGGGCCGCGTTGCTGGCATAGGCCATGTCCTCGGCCCATTCCGGGTGGCCGAGCAGCTTGGCGAAACGCACGAACTGGGCGTCGTTGCCCACGGTCAGCACCAGGTAGCCATCGGCGCAGGCGAAGGCCTGGTAGGGCACGATGTTGGGATGGGCATTGCCGTGGCGCTCCGGGTTCTCTCCGCTGACCAGGGCGTTGAGCGCCTGGTTGGCCAGGGTCGCCACCTGGACGTCGAGCAGCGCCACGTCCACATGGCGCCCCACACCGGTGCGCGCCCTCTCCTGCAGCGCCGCCAGTGCCCCCACGCAGGCGTAGAGGCCGGTCATCACGTCGGTGATCGCCACACCGGTCTTCATCGGCATGCCGTCGGGTTCTCCGCCCAGGCTCATCAGCCCGCCCATGGCCTGGATCATGAAATCGTAGCCGGCGCGATGGGCGTATGGGCCATCCTGGCCGAAGCCGGTGATGGAGCAACCGATCAGCCGCGGATTGAGAGCCCGAAGGCTCGCGTAGTCGAGCCCGTAGCGAGCCAGGCCGCCTACCTTGAAGTTCTCCAGCAGGATATCGGCGCCTTCGGCCAGCCGTTTGATCAGCGCCTGGCCCTCCTCGGAGGCGATATCGAGGGCCAGCGACTGCTTGCCGCGGTTGGCGCAGAGATAGTAGGCGGCGACCTTCTCACGGTCGTCCTGTCCACTTTCAAGATCGTCTGCGAGCCAGGGTGGCCCCCAGCCGCGGGTGTCATCGCCACGTTCGGGGTGTTCGATCTTGATCACCCGTGCGCCCAGGTCGGCGAGCAGCTGGCCGGCCCAGGGGCCGGCCAGCACCCGCGACATGTCGAGTACCGTGATACCGTCCAGTGGTCCGCTCATCTCGAACTCCTTGCTCACACGGGGCTGATCCGGCAACAAGCTTCCGGGGAGGCGCCGTGAATACTTCCCTGCACGCTACCGACGCCATCCCTGGCGCAGGACCTCCCCTTCAGCTTATTCCCGGCGCCCCTCGTTATGGTCATCTGGCTTCTTACAACCATCTCAACCGGTAAACGCCTGGAGGCCGGTCTGGGAACGGCCAAGGATCAGGGCGTGGACGTCGTGAGTGCCCTCATAGGTGTTGACCGCCTCGAGGTTCATCACGTGGCGGATCACGTGATACTCGTCGCTGATGCCGTTGCCGCCGTGCATGTCGCGCGCCACGCGGGCGATATCCAGCGCCTTGCCGCAATTGTTGCGCTTGATGAGCGAGATCGCCTCGGGCACCAACTGGCCATCATCGATCATGCGGCCCACGCGCAGGGCGGCCTGCAGGCCCAGGGTGATCTCGGTCTGCATGTCGGCCAGCTTCTTCTGGATCAGCTGGTTGGCGGCCAGCGGGCGGCCGAACTGCTTGCGCTCCATGGTGTAGTCACGCCCGGCATGCCAGCACGCCTCGGCGGCCCCCATGGCGCCCCAGGCGATGCCGTAGCGAGCGCGGTTGAGGCAGGAGAACGGGCCCTTGAGGCCGGTCACGTTGGGCAGGCGCTGCTCGTCGGAAATCTCCACGTCCTGCATGGCGATCTGGCCGGTGATGGAGGCGCGAAGGCTGAACTTGCCCTCGATCTTGGGCGCGGTAAGCCCCGGCATGCCCTTCTCGAGGATGAAGCCGTTGATCACGCCCTCGTCGTCCTTGGCCCAGACCACGAAGACATCGGCGATGGGCGAGTTGGTGATCCAGGTCTTGGTGCCGTTGAGGCGCCAGCCGCCTTCGGTACGGGTGGCGCGAGTGATCATGCCTCCGGGGTCGGAGCCGTGGTCCGGCTCGGTCAGACCGAAGCAGCCCACCCACTCGCCGGTGGCCAGCTTCGGCAGGTACTTCTCGCGCTGGGTCTCGCTGCCGAAGGCGTGGATGGGGTACATCACCAGGCTCGATTGCACGCTCATGGCGCTGCGATAGCCGGAGTCGACACGCTCCACCTCGCGGGCGACCAGGCCGTAGCTGACGTAGTTGAGCCCGGCGCAGCCATAGCCGTCGATGGTGGCGCCCAGCAGGCCGAGCTCGCCCATCTCGTTCATGATCTCGCGGTGGAAGATCTCGTGGCGGTTGGCCTCCAGAACCCGCGGCAGCAGCTTCTCCTGGCAGTAGTCGTGGGCGGTCTGGTAGACCATGCGCTCGTCTTCGGAGAGCTGGTCGATCAGGCGAAAGGGGTCTTCCCAGCTAACGGGGGTGATCTGGCTCATGGCGTGGGCTCCATAGGAACTTCTGGGTGGAAAACGTAAGATTGGCGATGGTTAATATCTACATTTTACACAAATGTAGACTAATAGCATCGCCCTGCCAAGCATAAAAAAGGCCCCCCGAAGGGGACCAGGTGGAGCACGCCAGCTCAGAGGTGATCACCAGGTGGTGCGGTGATCATGTCTTTAACCTTGCGAAGACCGCACCAAAAAATGGATAGATGTTTTAATACAACATTATAGGGTTATTCGCGGACTCAGGCAGGCATCCCGACCGGCTTGCCGATTACCGCACTGCACCATGTGGGCGCTCCGCAGGACCGACATGCGCCATGGCGAGGCAGGAAAAGGCCAGCACGCCCAGGACGAGTTGCTGATAGAGCCTTCCATCGCGCATGCTGCCCTTGCTTACACTCGCCAGGAGACCCCCCATGACCCAGCTGCGTGCAGGCTTCATCGGCATCGGCCTGATGGGCGACCCCATGACCCGCCGGCTGCTCGGCGCCGGCGTCGACGTGACTCTGTGGAACCGCACCGCGGCCAAGGCCGAGCCGCTCCGTGAGGCCGGCGCCCGGGTGGCCGGCACCATTGCCGAGTTGGTGGCGGGCGTGGACGTGGTGATGCTCTGCCTGGCCAACACCGAGGTGGTGGAGGCCGTGGTGTTCGGCGAGGGCGGCGTGGCGGAGCACGGCCGTCGCGGCCAGACCCTGATCGACTTCTCCAGCAGCGATCCCGCGGCCACCCGCGACTTCGCCGCGCGACTATCTGAGCGCTGCGGTATGACCTGGATCGACTGCCCGGTCTCCGGTGGCGTGGCCGGCGCTGAGGCGGGCAGCCTGGTGATGATGGCCGGTGGCGAGGCATCGAAGATCGACACCATCCGCCCCCTGCTCGCGCCGCTCTCCGCCCGGGTCACCCATATGGGGCCGGTGGGCGCCGGCCAGGTCACCAAGGTATGCAACCAGATGGTCGTCGGCTGCCAGGCGGCGGTGCTCGCCGAGATGGTGGCGCTGGCCGAGGCCTGCGGCGTGGAGGCCACCCGCCTCGTCGAGGCGCTGGCCGGCGGCTTCGCCGATTCGACGCCCTTCCGTATCCTCACCCCGCGCATGGCACAGAGCGACTTCGCCGACCCGCCGTGGCACCTGCGCACCTTGCTCAAGGACCTGGACATGGCGGTGGCCCAGAGCCAGCGGTCGGGCCGCGCCACCCCCATGAGTGGCCTGGCCGCCCAGCTGATGCGGGCCCACGCTGGCCGCGGCCACGCCGAGCATGACCCGGCGATCCTGGTGGAGGCGTATCGAGGCAGATAATCCGCGCTGCTGTTAGAAATCAGAGCTGATGTAGTTACGAACAGCTAGGGGCGCTGGGGGAAAGCCGAAGAGGAGGTCCTGCGCCAGGGATGGCGCCGGTAGCGTACATGGGGGTATTCACAGCGCCTCCTCGCAGGCTTGCCGACAGATCAGGCCCGAGTGATGGAAGGTATCTACGCCAGCTTTCCGAGGGGGGGGTTTGTCGCCATCGCCGCCCTTCCGTACACTCGTTTGATTAATTCCAACTCCCGACGACCTGCCGAGGCACGATCCCCATGGCGTTTGATTCCACTTCCACCTACGTGGCCACCGAGGCCCTGAAACAGGCGGTCAACGCCGCCGTGACCCTTCAGCGCCCGCTGCTGATCAAGGGCGAGCCGGGCACGGGCAAGACCCTGCTGGCCGAGGAGCTCGCGGCCTCGCTGGACACGCGACTGATCACCTGGCATATCAAGTCCTCCACCAAGGCCGCCCAGGGGCTCTACGAGTACGATGCGGTGAGCCGCCTGCGCGACTCCCAGCTGGGCGTTGAGGGCGTGGAGAACGTCGCCCACTACATCAAGCCCGGCAAGCTGTGGGAGGCCTTCACCGCGGGCGAGCGGGTGGTCCTGCTGATCGACGAGATCGACAAGGCGGACATCGAATTCCCCAACGACCTGCTCCAGGAGCTCGATCGCATGGAGTTCCATGTCTACGAGACCGGGGAGACCATTCGCGCCCACCACCGCCCGATCATCGTCATCACCTCCAACAACGAGAAGGAGCTGCCCGACGCCTTTCTGCGCCGCTGCTTCTTCCACTACATCGAGTTCCCCGACCGCGAGACCATGCAGGCCATCGTGGATGTACATTTCCCCCAGATCGCACCCAGGCTGGTGGGCGAGGCGCTGGAGGTGTTCTTCGATCTGCGCCAGGCGCCGGGACTCAAGAAGAAGCCCTCCACCTCGGAGCTGGTGGACTGGCTGAAGCTCCTGATGAGTGATGAGCTGGCCCGGGAGGCGCTCTACCACCGCGACCCGGTCAAGGCGATCCCGCCGCTGGCAGGGGCACTCGTCAAGAACGAGCAGGACACCCATCTCCTGGAGCGGCTGGCGTTCATGATGCGCCGCCAGGGCAACCAGAGGCGCTGAGTCATGTTCATCGGCCTGTTCGAGACCCTGAAGCGCGCCGGCGTCCCGGTGTCGCTACGCGAGCTACTCGATCTCCACGCGGTGGTGGAGCGCGGCGTGGTCTTCGCCGACATGGAGGCCTTCTACCGGATCGCACGCACGGTGATGGTCAAGGACGAGCGCCACTTCGACCGCTTCGATCGTGCCTTCGCCGCCTGGTTCGAGGGGCTCGAGAACCTTGACGCCGCCATCGAGGCGCTGATTCCCGATGACTGGCTGCGCCGGGAATTCGAAAAGCAACTCTCTGATGAGGAGAAGGCACAGATCGAGTCCCTGGGCGGGCTCGAGGCGCTGATCGAGACTTTCAAGCAGCGTCTGGAGGAGCAGCAGGAGCGCCACGCCGGCGGTAACAAGTGGATCGGCACCGGCGGCACCAGCCCCTTCGGCGCCTACGGCTACAACCCCGAGGGCATCCGCATCGGCCAGGACGGCTCGCGCCATCGCCGCGCGGTGAAGGTGTGGGACGAGCGTCGCTTCCGCGACTACGACGACTCCCTGGAACTGGGCACCCGCAACATCAAGATGGCGCTGAGAAGGCTACGCAAGTTCGCCCGCCAGGGGGCCGCGGAGGAGTTCGACGTGGATGCCACCATCCGCGAGACGGCCCGGGATGCCGGCCTGCTCAACGTGCAGATGCGCCCGGAGCGCCACAACGCGGTGAAGGTGCTGCTGCTGCTCGACGTGGGCGGCTCCATGGACGACCACATCCGCACCTGCGAGGAGCTCTTCTCGGCAGCGCGCTCGGAGTTCAAGCACCTGGAGGCCTACTACTTCCACAACTGTGTCTACGAGGGGCTGTGGCGCAGCAATTCCCAGAGCCAAGCTCGTCGCCACACCGAGCATATCCCGACCCTGGACGTGCTGCACACCTACGGTTCCGACTACCAGGTGGTGATCGTCGGCGACGCCGCCATGTCGCCGTACGAAGTGACCCATCCTGGCGGCAGCGTCGAACACTTCAATGACGAGGCCGGCGCGGTGTGGCTGGAGCGCCTGGTGGATAAGTTCCCGCGCCTGGTCTGGCTCAACCCCATGCCGCCGCGCGCCTGGGAGTTCACCCACTCCACCCAGCTGATCCGCCGGCTGATCGATGAGCGCATGTACCCCATGACGCTGGAGGGGCTGGAAAGCGCCATGCGCGAGCTGGCGCGGTAAGCACCAATAGCCTTTTTAGGCTATTTATTGATATTATAGCCTTAATGGGCTATTAAATTAATGAATAGCGCTGAAAGGCTATCCTTGAGGCAAGCGCCCCGGAGGGCCTTCCATGTCACAGCGAATCGCCGTCCTGACCGGCGACGTGATCGACTCGCGCAAGGTCGACGATCGCACTGGTCTCTATCGGCTGCTGGATGACAACCTGGCCGAACTGGCCTCCCTGCATGGCGGCCACGGCGATCGCTTCCGTGGCGACGGCTTCCAGCTCGCCCTGCCCCGGGCGGCCCCGGCCATGGAGGCGGCCGTGGCCCTGCGAGCGGCACTGATCGAACACTCCGAGCCCGGCCAACGCTGGGATGCCCGTATCGCCGTGGCAGTCGGGCCGGCGGAGCGGGGCCTTGCGGAGGCCGACGGCGCCACCTTCGTCGCCTCGGGTCGCGCCCTGGATGCCCTGGCCGAGACCGCCGCCCACCTGTCGCTGACCCGGCTGAACACGCCCGAGGACCCCGGGCTAGTCCTGCTGGTTCGCTTCATCGACGACCTGCTCGACGGCTGGTCACCCTACTCCGCCGAGGTCATCGGCCTGAGCCTGCGCCATGACGCCTCTCAGCAGGTCCTGGCCGAGCGTCTCGGCATCCGCCAGCCCAGCGTGCACAAGCGCCTTCGTGCCGCCCGCTGGGCCCTGCTTTCCGACACCCTCGACTACTTGGGACAGCGCCTCGCCGACGAGGAACACACGCCATGAGCGCCGATGCCCTGTCGCTGCTCATGGCCCTGGTGCTCGTCCACCTGATCGGCGACTTCCTGCTCCAACCGCGCGCCTGGGTCGAGGAGCGCTATCGCCTGAAGCATCGCTCCACGGCCCTGCTGATGCATACGCTGATCCATGCGACCCTGGTCGCCGGCGTACTGGGCGTGGTCGCCGCCATGGACCCGACCCGGGGCTACGCGATCGCCCTGCTCGCCACCCTGATAGTGGCGGCCAGCCACTGGCTGATCGACCTGGCCAAGACACGGCTGCCGGCCGGCGAACTGCGCTGGTTCCTGCTCGACCAGGCACTGCACCTGCTGGTGCTGGGGGGGCTATGGCTGGGGTGGATTGGCAGTCTGGCGCCGCTGCAGGAACTCGCCGCCTGGCTGGTCTCGCCTCAGGTGCTCGGCGTGGCGGTGGCCTACCTGACGGTGACCCGCCCCTTCTCCTTTGCCATCGCCATGATGATGCGGCGCTGGAGCCACGAGATCGAGGACAAGGGTACCCTGGCCCGGGCCGGCGCCCGCATCGGCATGCTGGAGCGGGTGGTAGTGCTCACCCTGGTGCTGCTCGACCAGCTCACCGCGGTAGGCTTCCTGCTGGCGGCGAAATCAGTGCTGCGCTACGGCGACCTGCGCGACTCCCGCGACCGCAAGCTCACCGAGTACGTGCTGCTGGGGACCCTGCTCAGCGTCGCCTCGACCCTGATACTCGGCTTCACGCTGCGCCTGATGGTCATGGAGCTCTGACGCCTCACGTTTCGGGAGAGTTCGCCATGCGCCCCGGCCCTGGCGACCCTGTCACCAATCGAGCCCTGGGAGGCGCGATTACCGACACGCGGTTGCCAACCGGCTCAGGCGCGCTCGTCGTTGGCCAGGGCGAGGCGCGCCTCATCATCGGTGCCGGCCATGCGCAGCAGCGCCAGGGCCTCGTCCAGACTCTCCACCGCCTCGACCCTCAGCAGTTCGCTGTCCAGGCTGACCGGCTTGCCGCTCATCTCGGAGAGCAGCCGCTCCAGCGAGGCGACGTCCATGTTCCCCTCCAGCTTCATGGCATCCACGCCGGAAGAGGTGTGGCCGCTGGGGAGGTAGATGGTGCCATTGGAAAAGTCCACAGCATAGGCGATCACCCCGGGGACGATGAAGAACAGCAGGCCGACGCCGTTGGCGATGGCCACCACCGGGTCGATGCGGCCGCTCAGCTGGCCCTTGCGCTCGGGGTGGAAGACGGTGCCGCAGCCCGACAGGGCGGTGATCGAGACACCGAGAACAAGGCCGGTCAGGCCGCGACGCAACGCTGGGGTCATGCGGAAATCTCCATGGCATCCGGAATCGGTGCCGCTCCCACGCATTCCGGGCTGGCACCGCTGGGCAACATCGAAATGAGTCTACCACAGCCCCGGAGAGCGCCCACCCCACCCGGCGCCAGGGGGGGGGTGGCGCCAGGCTCAGAGGGCGAAGGAGCTTTCGCGGACGACTTTTGCCGCGCCTGGCGCTTGGCCGTACAATGCGCCCACTGCCGCCGTCCTGGCGGACCGCCCCCTTTGACGAGCCCGAGGAAACGCCGGACCCATGCGCGCCACTCAACTGTTGATCGCCACCCTCAAGGAAACCCCCGCCGACGCCGAGGTCATCAGCCATCAGCTGATGCTGCGTTCGGGGATGATCCGCCGCCTCACCTCCGGCCTCTATACCTGGCTGCCGCTGGGGTTGAAGACTTTGCGCAAGGTCGAGCGCATCGTCCGCGAGGAGATGGACCGCGCCGGCGCCCAGGAGGTGCTGATGCCGGCGGTGCAGCCCGCTGAGCTGTGGCAGGAGTCCGGCCGCTGGGAGCAGTACGGCCCCGAGCTGCTGCGTCTCAAGGATCGCCACGACCGCGACTACTGCGTCGGCCCCACCCACGAGGAGGTGATCACCGACCTGGTACGCAAGGAGATTGCCAGCTACAAGCAGCTGCCGGTCAACTTCTACCAGATCCAGACCAAGTTCCGCGACGAGATCCGTCCGCGCTTCGGGGTGATGCGCTCCCGCGAGTTCATCATGAAGGACGCCTACTCCTTCCACGTCGACGAGGCCTCCCTCAAGGAGACCTACCAGGCGATGTACGATGCCTACACCCGAATCTTCACCCGCCTGGGGCTGGACTTCCGCCCGGTGATCGCCGACAACGGCGCCATCGGGGGCACCGGCTCCCACGAGTTCCACGTGCTGGCCGACTCCGGCGAGGACGACATCGTCTTTTCCACCGAGTCCGACTATGCCGCCAACATGGAGAAGGCCGAGGCGCTGCCGGCGCCCCTGGGCAGCCACCCCGAGCGTCCCGCCCCCGACGAGGAGCTGCGTCTGGTCGACACCCCCGACGCCAGGACCATCGCCGCCCTGGTGGAGCAGCACGGCCTGCCCATCGAGAAGACCCTCAAGACCCTGATGGTGCACGGGGCCGAGGGCGGCCTGATCGCCCTGCTGGTGCGCGGCGACCACGAGCTCAACGAGGTGAAGGCCGAGAACCTGCCCCAGGTGGCTGCGCCGCTGACCATGGCCAGCGAAGAGGAAATCCGCGCCGCGGTGGGCGCCGGCCCCGGCTCGCTGGGCCCGGTAGGCCTGGAGATGCCGATCATCGTCGACCGCAGCGTGGCACTGATGAGCGATTTCGGCGCCGGCGCCAACGTCGACGGCAAGCATTACTTCGGCATCAACTGGGAGCGCGATGTAGCGCTGCCCGAGATCCATGATATCCGCAAGGCGGTCGAGGGCGACCCCTCCCCGGACGGCCGCGGCACGCTGGGCATCAAGCGCGGCATCGAGGTGGGCCACGTCTTCCAGTTGGGCTGCAAGTACAGCGAGGCGATGAACGCCACGGTGCTGGGCGCCGAAGGTCGCGCCATCCACCCCTGGATGGGCTGCTATGGTATCGGGGTGACCCGGGTCGTGGCCGCCGCCATCGAGCAGAACCACGATGAGGCCGGCATCATCTGGCCCGATGCCATCGCGCCCTTCCATATTGCGCTGGTACCGATGAATGCCCACAAGTCGCAGCGGGTGCGCGAGGAGTCCGAGAAGCTCTACGCCGAGCTGACCGAGGCCGGCTTCGAGGTGCTGCTGGATGATCGCGACCTGCGCCCGGGCGCCAAGTTTGCCGACCATGAACTGATGGGTCTGCCCCATCGCCTCGTGGTCGGCGACCGCGGCCTGGACAAGGGAGAACTGGAATACAAGGGACGCCGTGACAGTGACGCCACCATGCTACCGGCAGAGCAGCTCCTCGACTTCCTCGGCGAACGCATCAGCCGCTGACGCGCGCCCAAGCGTGAAACGCCTCGCCGCCGGCCTTGGGTGGTTCTGCCTGGCCGCCGTCTCCACGGCGGCGGCCAGCGATGACACCTTCCTGGCCTCCCTGGAGGCCGATCGTCGACCGCTGGTGGTCCAGGCACTGCCGGCCGCGCCCGCCTCCCTGCGCACCACCCTCGACGACAGCCTCTCCCTCCCCCGCGACCCGGCCGAGATCTGGGCGGCACGCCAGTGGCAAAATGCCATGGAGCCGTCGATGGCCCGCTTCGTCAAGGATGAGGCCCTGCGCGGCGAGCTGCTGCAGCGGGTCTTCCTGGAGGCCCGCCTGGCCAGGCTGCCACCGGAGATGGTCCTGGCGGTGATCCAGGTGGAGAGCGCCTTCCGGGCCGATGCCATCTCCTCCGCCGGGGCGGTGGGCCTGATGCAGATCATGCCGTTCTGGATCCGCGAATTGGGCCTGCCCGCCGACGACCTCAAGGATCCATGGCGCAACCTGCGCTATGGCACCACGATACTCGCCCACTACCTGGCGGTGGAGCGCGGTGACTTTACCCGCGCGCTGGCCCGCTACAACGGCAGCCTGGGACAGACCTGGTACCCGGAGCGCGTGATGCGCGCCTGGCAGCGCCACTGGCGCGGGCCATCGGAGAGCGGACGGGCCACCGTCCAGCGCTGATCTAACAAACGAAAAAAAGCCGACCCAAGCGGGTCGGCTACTGGGGGGATGACTCCCCCCTCCCCTGACGACTTTTTGCGATGACTGATTCAGTGCTTCTTCTTGCGATTATCTCGCACGATGAAGGCGATCCAGCCACCCATGAAAGCGATCATCATCGCGACGGTGACCAACCCGAAGATTACGGCGTCATCTAGATACATGTGTTTGTCCTCCCGTCTCGATCTGTTGGGAGGACTTTAGCCCGGAGTGGCGGGACAAAACCTGACCTGCATCAATTTCGATTCCGGCATCCCACGGGGGCGGGTCGAATCTTGATGCAGGTCAGTTTTTACAGCACCTTCTTGTCTTCCACGCTGGCAGGGTCGGTGCCGGGAGGCAGCGGATGGCCCTTGGCGAGTTCGGCGCGGGTGGCATCGCGCACCTCGAGCACCTCCAGCCGGTAGCGCAGGGTCCTGCCGGCGAGCGGATGGTTGGTGTCGATCAGCACGCTGTCGTCGCGCACCTCCAGCACCGTGACCACCTGGGGGCCGGCCTCACCGGGGGTCTGGAAGCGCATGCCCGGTGACAGGTCGTCCACGGGGAAGGCGCCGCGGCCTACTTCACGAACAAGCGCCTCGTTGCGAAGCCCGTAGGCCTCGGCCGGCATCAGGGTCACGCTGAGTTCGGCGCCCTCGGACTGGCCGTCCAGGGCGCGCTCAAGCCCCTCGACGATGTTGTGGTGGCCGTGGAGGTACTCCAGCGGCTGCTCTCGGGCACGGGAGTTATCCAGCACCTCGCCGGCGGCGGTATCGGTCAGGACATAGTGAAGGGTCACGACCCGCTGGGGAGAGATCGTCATGGCAGTCTCCTTGGAGTGAAAGGGGGGGGGGGGGGGCGTGGCGAGGCTCAGCTGCGTCGAAGCTGGTCGACCGGTACCTCGAGCCGCTGCTGGCGATGCAGCAGGTTGAGCAGCACGATGGCGCGCTCCTCGCCCTTGTGGCCGGCGAAGACCGCCTGCAGCTCCTTGAAGGGCCCCTCGGTGATGGTGACCGCGTCGCCGGTGCGGAAATAGAGGTTGGCGGTGGCGTCGTCGCGTTCGCTGCCGTGCTCGCGCAGGGTGGTGATCAGGTCATCATTCACCGCCACGGGCATGTCGCCGAAGCCGACCAGCTTGAGCACGCCGCGGGTGGAGCGGATCGGGCGCCAGTTGCTGACCAGCCGGTCGAGGCGGATGAACAGATAGTAGGGAAACAGCGGCTCGCTGATCCATTCGAGCTTGCCGCGGCGCTTCTTCTGCACCTCGAGCACCGGGTGGAACACCTCGTAGCCCTGGTTGGCCAGGTGCGCGGCAGCACGGAACGACTCACCGCCCTTGCACTGGATCACATACCAGCGTGGAACGGCCTCGTCGCCGGGTTCGAGGGTCGCGTCGTTCTCGTTCATGGGACTCCTGTCGGGGATGACTGGGTGCTGGTATCGACGCTGATGCTCTGCAACAATCGCCGCGATGTCCGGGCCGCTGGCTCGGCAACCGATATCCGGATTCTACCATCGATGGTGACCGCCTGTGACGGCCCGACGTCCGGGTGGCTCGCAAGGAGTGCCCTGCCCGATGTCAAGCCCCCTGCCCAGCCCAACGCCCCATCGCAGCTGGCGCGATGCCCTGGCGATCTACCTGCGCGCACCGGTGATCACCATGCTGTTTCTCGGCTTCTCGGCCGGCCTGCCCTTCCTGCTGGTGTTCTCGACGCTCTCGGCCTGGCTACGCAGCGACGGGGTCGAGGTGGCCGCCATCGGCTTCTTCTCCTGGATCGGCATCCTCTACTCGATCAAGTTCTTTTGGG
Source organism: Halomonas salsilacus (assembly GCF_051216275.1). NCBI lineage: Bacteria > Pseudomonadati > Pseudomonadota > Gammaproteobacteria > Oceanospirillales > Halomonadaceae > Halomonas > Halomonas salsilacus. The sequence continues at coordinate 31,709 of NZ_JBPKAQ010000006.1, read as the reverse complement.
CGCCGGTGGTGGATCGCCTGGCCCTGCCGCTTCTCACCCGCACCCTGGGCCAGCGCCGCGGCTGGATGCTGCTCGCCCAGGCGATGATCGCCGCCGGCCTGATCGGTCTGGCCAGCCTCGACCCTACCCGGAACCTGGCGATGGTGGCCGGCTTTGCGCTGCTGGTGGCCTTCGGTTCCGCCACCCAGGACATCGCCATCGACGCCTTTCGCATCGAATCGGCGCCGGACGATATCCAGGCGGCCATGGCCTCCACCTACATCATCGGCTACCGCGGGGGGCTGCTGGCCGCCGGCGCCGGGGCCATGTACGTGGCCTCCTGGCTCTCCTGGGAGGCGGCCTACCTGACCATGGCGGCCCTGGTGGGCATCGGGGTGATCACCGTGCTGGTGCGCCCGGAGCCCGAACGGCTGTCGCTCACCACCCAGCTGATCCACGAGCCGAAGGTGCGCGCCTTCCTGCGCGCCAGCCGCGGCAAGCCGCGCCAGCTGCGCCGCCTGGGGGCCTGGGTGATCGGCGCCATCGTCTGCCCCTTCACCGATTTCTTCAGCCGCCACCGCCGCAAGGCCCTGTGGCTGCTGGTGTTCATCGCGGTGTTCCGAATCAGCGACCTGGCCATGGCCTCCATGGCCAATCCCCTCTATATCGACATGGGCTTCACCCTGGCCACCATCGCCAACGTCACCAACGTCTTCGGCATCGCCATGAGCGTGACCGGGGGCATCCTGGGAGGGCTGCTGGTGGCCCGCTATGGCATCGGGCCGATCCTGGTGCTGGGGGCGGCGGCCGCCACCCTGACCAACCTGCTGTTCGCCGCCCTGGCCCTGGCCGGCCAGAGCCTGCCGATGCTGGTGATGGCGATCGTCGGCGACAACCTGGCCAACGGCCTGGCCAGCGCGGTGTTCATCGCCTTCCTCTCCAGCCTGACCTCGCGGGCCTACACGGCGACCCAGTACGCGCTGTTCTCGTCGCTGATGACCCTGCCGGGCAAGTTCCTCAGCGGCTTTGGCGGGCTGGTGGTGGCCACCGAAGGCTATGCCACCTTCTTCGTGATCGCCACCGCGCTCGGCCTGCCGGCCATCGCCCTGGCGATCTGGATCAGCCGCGACCGGGAGCTGGTACCGGCACCGATGCCGCGCGGGGCCTGACGGCCAGGCCCCGACTTGCGCCAGGAGCGGTGCAGCGGGCGGCGCCCTCCAGGGGGACTAGCGAATATCGAGCCAGCCCTGCAGCCAAGCCAGTGCCCCCGGGGGGGCCCGCCACTGGTCGCGCATCAGGGTGCGGTACTGCCACGCCTCCGCCCGAGAACCGGGCTCGGCCACCCCGTCGCCGCCAGCGGCGGGCGCCTGGCGGGGCTTCTCGGCACACAGCAGGGCCAGGGCATGGACATTGTGTCGGTGCGCCTCCTCGAGCGCCTCAGCGGCTTCGTCCAGGCGCTCGAGCCGAAACAGCGCCAGCGCACGACCCAGCAGCAGACCCAGTGCCGCCTCGCCCAGCTCCTCGCCCTCCGGCGGATAGCTGACGGCCAGCGCCTCACCGTCACGCCCGTCGCGCAGCAACTGGTCGAGCACCAGCTCCCGCAGTCCCAGGCTGTCGTGGTCATCCAGCGCTAGCAGGCGCTCGGCGAGCTGCCGGGAGCGCTGCCGGGCGCCGCGCTCCATGCCCACCACCAGCGCCAGCCCGGTGCGCAGCAGCAGGGCGTTGTCGCCATCCTCCCAGACCAGGGTGCCGGGCCCCTCGGCAGCCGCCTGCTCGAGCCAGCGCTCCAGCCGTTCGGCAAGCGGCACGAACAGGCTCGGCGCCATCCACGGCAGGCTGCCGAACCGGGTGGTGAGCGCCAGGGTCAGCCCCTGGAGCACCGCCGGGGCATCGAGCCACTCGGGGTGAGCACAGAGCTCTGTCAGCCACTCTCCGGCCGCAGGCCAGGGGTCATCTTCCAGCCCCAGCGGCGACTCGCTGACCGCCTCCGCCGGAAAGCAGGCGAGCCAGGCTTCGGTCAGGGCCTGCTCGCGCTCGCTCTGGCGGTACTCCAGGCGGCCTTCATCGGTGCGGGTCACCTTCAGCCGGGGAGCGGTGGGCAGCACCTCCAGAAGGGCCTGCAGGGAGGCGAGCGGCCCGGCCAGGTCCTCCTCGGCGTTGAGCAGCTGCTCGGCCAGTGTCGCCCCCGGGTTATCGGCAAGATCGGCCAGGAATTCGAGCTGGTCGGGGTCGAGCTCGCCCTGCCGGGCGAGGCGGCGGAACCAGAAGCGCGCCCGCTCGGCGGCCTCCTCCTCGTGTCCCTCGTGGAGCAGCAGCATCGCCTCGATGTAGGCCAGGGTGGGCGAGTCCGGCAGGGCCTGCTGGGCGCGCACGAAGGCGGCCCGGGCGCTGTCCAGGTCGTCGGCATCGAGGTGCATCAGGCAGAGGCGCTCCAGGGCCACGCCCCTCAAGAACAGCGGGCCATGCTCGAGCACCGCATCGAGCAGCGCCTCACGCTTGCGATGGAAACCGCGTTCCTGGTAGAGGTCGATGAGGATCTCGAAGGCGGGTTCGGCCTGCTCCGGCAGCTTCGACCAGTCGCCGCGCTCGAACAGCGACTCGAGGATCTGCTGGGCGCGACCCCGCTGGCCGGTCTCGGCGGCAATCAGACCCGCCTCCAACAGCCCCTGGGCCGGGGCGCGGCCGCTGGCCAGCGCCGCCTTGAGGGTGTCGCCCTTCCACTCGCGAAGCGAGAGCATCCACATCAGGTGACCGGGCACCGGACCCGGCAGACTCACGGTGCCACAGCACTGCTTGGTCTTGCGCCCGGAATCGCACCAGCAGGGCTCGTTGCGGCCAGGGGGCGCCAGAGGTTCGGTGGCGAAGCCGAGACGTTCAAGCGGCGTCTGGGACCACAGCTCCGGCGCCAGCGCCTGGGCCATGGGCAGGTTACCCCCGACCAGCGCCGGGCCCTCCTCGCGGGCCCAGGTCATCAGCGTCGGATAGCGCTCGTCCTGACGAATCGCCTTGAGCGCCCCCGAGGCAAACCCCAGCAGCTGTTCGACCCATACCGCCAGCATCGCACTCTCCACCGTCCGGAAAACGGCACAGTCTACCAGTCTGCCAGGGGCTTGGCATCGTGGCCTTTCCCGTTCATCGCCTCGCCCATGCCAGCAGCGGCCGGGTGCGGGCGTGCATGTCCAGCCGAGCGCCCAGACGCACCAGGTTCCAGTAGTGGCCGTTGAGGGTACGCGACAGCAGCAGGGTGTCCGCCGGCGGCTGCAGGCGGTCCATGGCGTCCCATACCTTGGGGGTCAGGTCGCGCAGCCGGCGATGCACGCGGACATCGGAGAAGTCCTGCTCGCCGGGGGCGAACAGCGGCCCCACGGCCTCGGCGGATTCCCGATAGAGCGCCAGCGGAGCCCCCTGCCCCTGGCGTCCGCCGAGCCTGAGCAGCGCCTCGTCCATGGCCATGGGGTCGCCCGCCAGGGTGGCCTCGAGAAGGTGCATCATGGCACTCAGCCGCGGCTCGGGCACCAGGATCACCGCGCCCAGGTCATAGATCACCAGCCGTCCCTGGTCGTCGACGGCGAAGTTGCCGGCGTGGGGGTCGGCGTGCAGCTCGCCATGGGTGAAGAGCTCCTCCGTGAGCCAGTCAGCCAGGGTCACCGCCACGCCCTGACGCAGGGCGTCGTCGCACGACTCCAGGTCACGCAGCGGGGTGCCCGGCGCATAGCGCATGGCCAGCACCCGCTCACCGCAGAGCTCGGGCAGCGGCTCGGGAATCACCAGGTTCTCCAGGTGGGCGTAGCGCGCCTGATAGCGGGCCAGCGCCTCGGCCTCGGCACGATAGTCCAGTTCGCCGCGCAGGCTGGCGGCGAGCTCCTCGAAGAGCGCATCGAGGCGCGCCTGGGGCACCTTGAACCAGCGGCCCAGGCGCATCATCCGTCGCACCTGGGCTAGATCGCTCTCCAGCACATCGGCGAGCCCGGGATACTGCACCTTGAGCACCAGGGTCTCGCCATCGAGGGTCACGGCGCGGTGCACCTGGCCCATGGAGGCGCTGGCGAAGGGGCGCTCCTCGATCTCGCGGAACACCGCCTCCAGCTCACCGTACTGGGCCACCAGGCTCTCGCGGATGCGCGGCCAGGGCATGGGCTCGGCCTGGCGTTGCAGCCGGGCGAGCTCCTCGGCCAGATCGGGGGGCAACAGGTCATCCCACTGGGACATGATCTGGGCCAGCTTCATGGCCGGGCCCTTGAGCTCTGAGAGCCCCTCGAACAGCGCCTCACCCAGCGCCCGCCAGTCCGCCTGGCCGCCCAGCCGGGTGCGGATCAGGGCGCCGCCGGTCCTGGCGCCCAGCCCCAGCAGTCGTCTCGTCCTGCCTCGTTCGCGCATGCCACCGCTCCGCTTGTTGGATACGAAATATCGATACAAGAATTGTACATCAAATTCACTTGATGACACCTGGCAAGGGGCGCCGCTTACTGGAAGAATATCCAGAACACTGCCGAAGAGCCCGCCATGCGCCTGATCATCGCCGAGAAGCCCAGCCTCGCCCGCGCCATCGCCGACGCCCTGCCCGGTGCTCCCCGCAAGCAGGAGGGGGCCATTGCCGTGGGCGACACCACCGTGACCTGGTGCCTTGGCCATCTGCTGGAACAGGCCCCACCGGACGCCTACGACCCGGCCCTCAAGCAGTGGCGTCTCGATACCCTGCCGATCCTGCCCGGCCGCTGGAAGCTCACACCCCGCCCGAAGTCCCGCGGCCAGCTCTCGGTGATCCGTGGCCTGCTCAAGGCCGCTCGCGAGGTAGTCCACGCCGGCGACCCGGACCGGGAGGGCCAACTGCTGGTGCAGGAGGTAATCGAGCATCTGGGCTGGAAGGGGGCGGTATCGCGGCTGCTTGTCAGCGACCTCAACCGCCCGGCGGTTCAGCGCGCGCTGGCCCGCCTGGAGGACAACGCCCGCTACCAGCCACTCTACCGCGCCGCCGAGTCCCGCTCCCGAGCCGACTGGCTCTTCGGCATCAACCTGACCCGGGCCTGGACCCTCACCGGCCGCCAGGCGGGTCACGACGGCGTGCTCTCGGTGGGCCGGGTGCAGACTCCGGTGCTGGGCCTGGTAGTGCGCCGCGACGGCGAGATCCGGGACTTCACCCCCCACCCCTTCTTCGTGCTGTGGGCGGATCTCGCCATGGAGCATGGCACCCTGCGTGCCTGGTGGGCACCCGACGAGGGCGAGACGCTGGACGACCAGGGCCGGCTGCTGGCTCGAGAGCCCGCCGCCGCCCTGGCCGAGCGGCTGCCCGGTGCCGCAGGGAGGCTGGTCAAGCTCGAGACCCAGAACAAGCGTCAGGCCGCGCCGCTGCCCTACTCGCTGTCGGCGCTGCAGGTGGACGCCGCCCGCCGCTACGGGCTCTCCGCCAAGGGAGTACTGGATACCTGCCAGGCCCTCTACGAGCGCCACCAGCTGATCACCTACCCGCGCTCCGACTGCCGCTACCTGCCCGAGGAGCACTTCAGCGCCGCCCGGGGCACTCTGGAGGACGCTTGCCGGGCGGACGACACCCTGCGCCAGTGGCTGGCCGGGGCCGACTTCACGCGCCGCTCCCGGGCCTGGAACGACAAGCAGGTGGGCGCCCACCATGCCCTGGCCCCCACCGGCCGACCCATGGACCCGGCCCGGCTGTCGGCCACCGAGGCCAACGTCTTCAGGCTGATCGCCCGCAACGTGCTGGCCCAGTTCTACCCACCGCTCGCCACCCGGGAGGTGAAGGCGGAATTCATGATTCTCGACGAAGCCTTCCGCGCCCGCGGACAGGAGCTTCTCGAGGCGGGCTGGAAGCCGCTGTTCACCACCCGGGATGAGGCGCCGCCGCTACCGCCGCTCACCGAGGGCGAGGCATGCCGGGTCGACGAGGCGGGCGTCGAGGATCGCGAAACGCGCCCCCCGGAGCCCTTCAACGACGCCAGCCTGATCAAGGCGATGATGAACATCGCCCGCTATGTGGAGGACCCGGCGGTGCGACGCACCCTGCGCGAACATGACGGCCTGGGCACCGAGGCCACCCGCGCCGGCATCATCGAGACCCTGGTGGAGCGCGGTTACCTGGTGCGTCGCGCCAAGGCCCTGCGCGCCACCCGGCTGGGCAGCGCCCTGATCGCCTCACTGCCCGAAGCGGCCAGCCGCCCGGAACGCACTGCCCTGTGGGAACAGCGTCTCTCAGCCATCGCCGAGGAGGGTGTCGACCCCGCTCCCTTCCTCGGTGACCTGATCAGCGACCTGCACGGCCTGTTGGCCAGCGCCGACGCCGGCCGACTGCGCCAGGCGCTGGCCACGGCCGGCGGCGAGGAGCCCCCTGCCGGTGGCCGCACCCCGGCCAGGCGGCGAGGCACGGCCTCGAGACGCCGCAGCGGGGCGGGCTCCAGCACCAGGAGTGGCACCCGTCGGACGAGCCGCAAGCGGGGCGGCTCATGACGGCGCGAGACGCCCACTGGATCGTCGGCCCCGGCGCCCTGGGCCGGCTGATCGGCCTGAGCCTGGCCACCCGGCGGCCCCCCATCGCAGTGACTCTGATCGGACGCCGCCGGCTGCCCACCGAGCAGGCACTCGTCACCCCCCGGGGCGACACCCTGAGCGTAAGCGTGGCCACCGCCACCCTGGATAGCCTCCCGGCCCAGCCCCCTGACGTCGTGCACCTGACCACCAAGGCCTATGCCGCCGAGGCGGCCCATGCCGCGCTGGCACCGCACCTGCCTGCCGGCACGCCGCTGGTGCTATGGCAGAACGGCTTCGGCTGCCAGCCGCGGCTCAGCCAGCGCCATGACGGCCCGATGCTGTGCGCCACGACCACCGAGGGTGCCTATCTCGAGGACATGGCAAGTGATAGCCGGGTGGTCCACGCCGGACAGGGCGAGACCCTGATCGGGGCGCTGAACAACACCCTCATGGACGGACGTCCACACTCGATCACCAACGAGCTGGCCAATGCGCTTGCTACCACCCTCACCGCCGCCGGCCTGCCCGCCTGCGTGGTGAGCGACATCCGCCAGCGGCTGTGGCAGAAGCTCGCCGTCAACGCCGCCATCAACCCCCTGGTGGCACGCTTTCGCATCCGCAACGGCCAACTGCGCGACCGCCCCTTCCGGCCCATGGTGGAGGCGATCATCACCGAGGTGGCCGCGATCCTCGCCGCCCAGGGCATCGCCCCGCCCGCCGGGGATGGGCGGGAGGGTTGGCGAACGCTGGTGTGGCGTGTCGTCGAGGGAACCGCCGACAACCGTGCCTCCATGCTCCAGGACGTGCTGGCCGGGCGCCCCACCGAGCACGAAGCGATCCTCGGCCCGCTGCTGGCCGCCGCTCGGGCCCACCACCTCGCTGCCACCCGCCTGGCCGAGCTGGCCGACTGGCTCAAGGCGCGCGAACTGGCGGGCTCGGCAGACAGTTGCTAGGCTACCTTGACACCAATGACTCGCCTTGGAGCTCTCGCCGACCCCCGGCCGGGCCCCAGCGCAAGGACCGGGATCATGAGAACGAGTTCTCTTACCGCCTGCCTGCTGGCCTGCCTGGCCACCGCCGCCACTCCCCTGGCGCTTGCCGATGACGCCCCCTCGTTTGCCGGCAAGGACAGCGACCTGATGCGCCTGGACAACGGCATGGTGATCGAGGGCCGCGACATCGAAACGCCGGACGGCTACACCTCCGGGTTCCGGCTAATCGCCGGCTTCAGCCCGCTGCGCCTGCCCCGCCTCGACTTGGCCGCCGAATTCAGCTATCGCGAAAGTGACGAGGTGCCTACCCGGATGGGTGACAACAGCCTGCTGGTCAACTCGGTCAGCCTGGGTGGCAGCCTCATGGCTGGCGTGCGTATCGGCCGGCTCGGCCTCTACGCCAAGTCCGGCGTGGCGGGCTGGGAGGGCGACGCGGTGATACCACGGGATGCCCTCAATACCGCTGGCACCACCCGGGTCACCGGCCTAGGCGCCCGTATGGAGTTCAACCAGCTGGTCAGCCGCCTGGAGTTCGAGGAGTTCGATGCCTCGGACATGTCCCACCTCAACCTGTTCACCGCCTCGCTGCACTATCCGTTCTAACGGTCCAATTCACGCGGTCTTCGGGCCGCAAGCTTCACTCCCACCGTCATCATCCGCTTCCACCCAGGATGGAATCCTTCTCCTTGGGAAGCCCCCCCTGTGGGAGCGATCTTCAGATCGCGAAAAATCCACACCACCCATTCGCGCAGCAAGCTGCGCGCCCACATTGTTCCCCGTCCCTAGCCGGTATTGCGCAGCCCCGCGGCGATGCCGGCCATGGTCACCATCAGCGCCCGCGACAGGTCGGCGCTGATGGCGCCGTCCGCGTCCCGGTTACGCTGCAGCAGTTCGGCCTGCAGGCCGTGGAGCGGGTCGATGTAGGGGTTACGCACCTCGATGGCCTGGTGGATCAGCGGGGTCTTCTCCAGCAGTTCCTGCTGTTCGAGAACCTTGAGCAGCACCTCGTTGAGGCGTCCGAAGCGTTCACGAAGACGCTCACCCAGCGCCTTGAGCGTGGGCTCGTCCACCAGGCGGTGTTCATAGTAGGCGGCGATGCCTACGTCGGCCTTGGCCAGCAGCATCTCCAGCATGTCCAGGTAGGTGCCGAAGAAAGGCCAGCTGTCGCGCATCTCCTGCAGCACCTCGAGACCGCCCTCCTGCTCCAGGCGCCGGGCGAACGCCTCGCCGCTGCCCAGCCAGGCGGGCAGCATCAGGCGGATCTGGGTCCAGGCGAAGATCCACGGGATCGCTCGCAGGGTCTCGACGCCGCCATCCTGGCGGCGCTTGGTGGGCCGCGAACCCAGCGGCAGGCGGCCCAGCGAGCCCTCCGGCGTCACCGCCCGGAAATAGGGCACGAAATCCGGATCCTCGCGCACCACGCCCACATAGGCGCGGTGGGCCACCTCGGCCAGTCGATCCATCTCCTCGCGCCAGTGGGGCTGGGGATCCGGCGGCGGCAGCAGGGTCGCCTCCAGCACCGCACAGGCGTAGATCTCCATGGAGCGCAGGGCGATCTCCGGCTGGCCAAACTTGAAGCGGATCATCTCGCCCTGCTCGGTCACCCTCAGGCTGCCGTTCACCGAGCCCGGCGGCTGGGAGAGGATCGCCGCATGGGCCGGACCGCCGCCGCGACCCACGGTGCCGCCGCGACCGTGGAACAGGGTCAGGTCGACGCCTTGTCGCTCGCACACCTCCACCAGGGTTTCCTGGGCGCGATACTGGGCCCAGGCGGCGGCCAGCTGGCCGGCATCCTTGGCGGAATCGGAGTAGCCGATCATCACCTCCTGGCGGTCGCCGGTGAGGGAGCGATAGCCGGGCAGTGACAGCAATCGGTCGATGACGTCGCCGGCGTTGTTGAGGTCGTCCAGTGTCTCGAACAGCGGGGCAATGGGCAGCTTGACCTCGCCGCCCACCTCCTTCATCAGCAGGGCCACGGCCAGCACATCGGAGGGCTGCCCCGCCATGGAGATGACATAGGTCCCCAGCGACTCGGCCTGCTCGCTGGCGACCACCCGGAAGGTATCGATCACCTCACGGGACTCCGACGAGCACTCCCAGCGCCGCGGAATCAACGGACGCCGCGAGGCGAGCTCCTCGAGCAGGAAGGTCTGGCGCTGCTCTTCGCTCCAGTCGCGATAGTGGCCGATCCCCAGCCCATCGGTGAGCTCCTCCATCACCTGGGCATGGCGACCCGCCTCCTGGCGGATGTCGAGCTTGGTCAGGGTCACGCCGAATACCGCCACCCTTCGCAGGGTGTCGAGCAGCGCGCCGTTGGCGATGGTATCCAGGCCCACGTCGCACAGCGAGCGGTAACAGGTCAGCAGCGGGGCGAAGAGTTGGTCACGGCTCTCGATGACCGGCCCCTCGTCGAAGGGCTTGCCGTCCAGGCTTGCCTTGGCCCAGTCGCGGGTCGCCTCCATTCGGGTCAGCAGCCGGCGCAGCAGTTCGCGATAGGGTTCGCCAGCATCCCCCACCTCGGCCTTCAAGGCGCTGTTGGCCTTCCACATGGAGAGCTCGGACTTGAGTTGTTCGAGGTCGCGCACGTAGAGGTCGGCGGCCATCCAGCGCCCCAGCAGCAGCACTTCCCGGGTGACCCGCGAGGTCACGTTGGGGTTGCCATCGCGGTCTCCGCCCATCCAGGAGGCGTAGCGGATCGGCGCGGCGTCCAGCGGCAGGCGCTCGCCGGCGGTCTCCAGCAGCAGGTTATCCAGGTCCCGGTGGAAGTCGGGTACCGCCTGCCACAGCGAGTTCTCGATCACCGCGAAGCCCCACTTGGCCTCGTCCACCGGGGTCGGACGCTCGTGGCGGATCTCGTCGGTGTGCCAGGCCTGGCCGATCAACTCCTCCAGGCGCCCCTTGGCCCGAATGCCGCGCTCGGGATAGTCGCCGGAGGACTCGATGGCGGTGAGGCAGTCGTCGATGGCGTCATACTTCTTGATCAGGGTACGCCGAATGACCTCGGTGGGGTGGGCCGTCAGCACCAGTTCCACACGCATGGCGGCCAGGGTCTCCACCAGCTTGCGCGGCGTGTTGCCGGCCTCCCGGGCGCGGGCCAGCAGTTCGCTGAGCACCGGCTGGCTGCCGGGGCGGTAGTCCTCCACGCGACGAAAGCGCGCCCGGTAGTGCTGCTCGGCGATGTTGGCGAGGTTGAGGAACTGGTTGAAGGCGCGGGTCACCGGCAGCAGGTCGCGGTCGGGCAGGCGGCGCAGGTAGTCAATCAGCTCGCGCTGGGCCTGGTCGTCGCCCTGGCGGCCACCCTTGGCGAAGCCGCGGATGGCCTCGATCTTGTCGACGAAGCCACCCCCCAGGTCATCGGCGATGGTGCGACCGAGGCTGTCGCCCAGGATACGAACGTTGTCACGCAGCGATTCGTGCAGGTCGTGGCTCATGGCCCAGAGTCTCCCGGAGGCTCTCCCGCCGCGGCGGGATGTACGGATGTGGTGGCGGATTCAGTAACGGCGCGTTCGATGGTCTTGGCGGCCTGCCAGTGGCGCTCCATCAGGGCGAGGCCGGCCTCCTCGGGCGCCACCCCATCGGCGGCCAGGGCCGCCTCCAGATAGCGGAAGCGGCGCTCGAACTTGGCATTGGTCGCGCGCAGGCACTGTTCGGGGTCGGCCTTGAGGGTGCGCGCCAGGTTGGTCACCGCGAACAGCAGGTCGCCCACCTCCTCGGCGGCGTGGTCGCGGTCGCCTACGGCCAGCGCCTCCTCGACCTCCGAGAGCTCCTCGCGGATCTTGGCGATCACGCCGCGGGCATCGGGCCAGTCGAAGCCGACCCGAGCGGCGCGCCTGGAGAGCTTGGCGGCCCGGGAGAGCGCCGGCAGGGTGCGCGGGACGTCATCCAACACCGACGCCGCAGCGCGATCCATCACCGACGCCGAGGCGCCCTCTCCCACTGAAGCGGGGTCCGCGCTGGCACGCTGGGCCCGCTCCTCGGCCTTGAGGCTCTCCCAGCGGCTGCTTACGTTGTCACGCTCAGCCTGGGCCGACTCGATCTCCTCAGCGGAAACGCCCGGCGGGCGACGCGACCCCAGGGTGCCCTCGGGAAAGACATGGGGGTGACGGCGCAACATCTTGGCGGTGAGCGCGTGGATCACATCGTGAAAGTCGAAGCGCCCCTCCTCGGCACCGAACCGGGCATAGTAGACCACCTGAAAGAGCAGGTCGCCCAGCTCACTGGGCAATTCATGCCAGGCGCGCCGCTCGATGGCGTCGGCGACCTCGTAGGCCTCCTCCAGGGTATGCGGCACGATCGAATCCCAATCCTGCTGGAGATCCCAGGGGCAGCCCTGCTCGGCGTCGCGCAGCACCGCCATCAGGGTCAGCAGGTCGTCGAGGTCGTGACGTCGGTTCATTTGCCCTTCCCCTTGCGCTTGCCCGCCTTGCCGCCGCTGCGCAGACGGCGCACCTCGATGACATTGGAGAGCTGCTGGATACGCGAGAAGAGCCGACCCAGGGTCTCCAGGCCGTCCACCTCCAGGGTGATCGCCATGCGGGCGATGCCGTCGTCGGTATCGGTCTGGGTATTGACCGACAGCACGTTGACCTTCTCGTTGCCGAGTACGCCGGTGACGTCGCGTAGCAGGCCGGAGCGGTCCCAGGCCTGCACCTCGATGTCCACCGGATACTGAGTGCGGGCACGCTCGCCCCACTCCACCTCGATGATACGCTGGGGCTCCTCGAGTCGCAGCTGCAGGATGTTGGGGCAGTCCTGACGGTGCACGGTGACCCCCCGCCCCTGGGTGATGAAGCCGACGATGGGCTCCCCCGGCACCGGATGGCAGCAGTTGGCCATGCTGGTCTTGAGGTTGCCCACCCCCAGCACGGTGATATCGCTCTGCCCGCCCTTGTCCGGCGAGCGCTTGGGCTTGGCCAGCAGGCGGTCGAGCTGCTCCTGGTCGTCGTGCTCGCCAAACAACTGCTGGGCCTGGTGCAGCACCTGGCCGATGCGCAGGTCGCCGGCCCCCAGCGCGGCGTACATGTCGTCCGGGCTCTGGTAATTGACCTTGCGGGCCAGGGCCTCGAGGTCCATGTCCTCCAGGTCAAGGCGCTTCATCTCGCGTTCGAAGAGCGCGCGCCCCTCCTCGAGGTTCTGGTCGCGGGCCTGGTGCTTGAACCAGGCCTGAATCTTGGCCCGGGCCCGACTGGTGCGCACATAGCCGAGGCTGGGATTGAGCCAGTCGCGGCTCGGCCCGCCCTTGCTGGCAGTGAGGATTTCCACCTGCTGGCCGGTCTTGAGCTTGAAGGTCAGCGGCACGATGCGCCCGTTGACCTTGGCGCCCCGGCAGCGGTGGCCCACTTCGGTATGGACCCGGTAGGCGAAGTCGATGGGCGTGGCCACCCGCGGCAGGTCGATGACGTGGCCATCGGGGGTGAAGACATAGATGCGATCCGGGGCCACGTCGCTGTTGAGCCCCTCGCGCAGGTCGCCAAAGTCCCCGACCTCCTCCTGCCACTCGAGGACCTGGCGCAGCCAGGCGATCTTCTCCTCGTAGCTGGTGCTCTTGGCCTTGGTGTCATGGCCCTTGTAGCGCCAGTGGGCGCAGACGCCGAGTTCGGCCTCCTCGTGCATGGCGAAGGTGCGGATCTGGATCTCCAGCACCTTGCTCTCGGGGCCGAGCACCGCCGTGTGCAGCGACTGATAGCCGTTCTTCTTGGGGTTGGCAATGTAGTCGTCGAACTCGTTGGGCACGTGGTGCCAGCGCGAGTGCACCAGCCCCAGCACGGTGTAGCAGTCGGCCACCTCGGGCACCAGGATGCGCACCGCGCGGATGTCATGCACCTGGGAGAAGTCGATGCGCTTGCGCTTCATCTTCCGCCAGATGGAATAGATGTGCTTGGCGCGGCCGTCGACGTCGTACCGGGTGATGCCCTGACTCTTGAGCATCTCCTTGAGGGCACCGACCACCTCGGCAATGTAGCGGTCACGGTGGACGCGCTTCTCGGCCAGCTGGCGGGCGATCGCCTTGTAGTCATCCTCGTGGAGATAGCGGAAGGAGAGGTCCTCCAATTCCCACTTGAGGTGGCCGATGCCCAGCCGGTGGGCCAGGGGCGCGTAAATGTCGAACACCTCCTGGGCCACACGCAGCTGCTTCTCGCGGGGGGCGTCCTTCACCTGACGCACGGCGCAGGTGCGCTCACTGATCTTGATCAGTGCCACGCGTACGTCGTCGATCATGGTCACCAGCATCTTGCGCAAGTTGTCCTGCTGGTCGTGCTGGCCCATCTCGTGGCTGGGCGTCTGGGAGGCGCTGATCGCCGCCATGTGCAACACGCCGTCGATCAGCGTGGTGACCTCGCGCCCGAACTGCCTGGCGATCGCTTCCAGGTCGACCAGCCCCTCGCGTACGGCTCGGTAGAGCACCGCGGCCTCCAGGGTGGCCTGGTCGAGCCTCAGCTCACCGAGGATATCGGCCATCTCCAGGCCCATGCGGAAGCTGGAGCCATCGGCCAGCCAGCGGCGATGAGGCTTGTCAGCGTCGCGATCCAGGCGCTCCGCCAGCAGGCAGGCCTCGCGCAGCTGGCCCGGGTCGCGCAGCTTGACGTCCTCCTGAAGCCGCTCGATCCAGCGTTCGATATCGACGCGCCCCGTCTCGGTCAGGGGCTGGTCCTCACGCACTTTAACCATCGGGAGTTGCTCCTTGCCGCCGCTGTTCTGTCCGCGGGTGCTCGAACAGCAGCATCGATTCCAGGTGTGAGGTATGCGCGAACATGTCGGCCACGGCGATCCGCGTCAGCCGATAACCGCCATGCACAAGGCGTGCCGCATCCCGCGCCAGGGTGGCCGGGTCGCAGGAGACGTAGAGCACCCTTCGCACCGGCGATACCGCCAGCGCCGCGCAGACGACGTCGGCGCCATCGCGTGGCGGGTCCAGCAGCAGGGTATCCGGCGCTACCTCGGTCAGCAGGGCCTTCACCGCTGCGGCATCGTTGAGGTCGGCCTGGCGGGGCGTCACCGCCAGGTGCTCCCCCGGTGAATTGGCCCGGGCATTGTCTGCCAGTCGCTCGACCATGGCCGGGCTGCCCTCCACCGCCGTCACCCTGGCCCCGGCGGACGCCAGCGGCAGGCTGAAGTTGCCCACCCCGGCGAACAGGTCCAGCAGCGCCGTCCCTTCCAGCCCATGGAGCCAGGTCAGGATGGTAGTTACCATCAGCCGGTTGACCTCGGCATTGGCCTGCAGGAAGTCCCCCGGGGCGAAGCCCAGGGTCAGCTCCCCCGCGGCGCCCGATGCGTCAGGGGCCGATGGCACTCGACAGCTCAGCGACGGCGTCGGGGTCAGCCACTGCAACGCCGGTGACTCGCGCCCCGCCAGCCAGGCCAGGTGCAGCCGATGTTCCTCGGCGAAGGCGAGCCAGCGTGCGCAGTCGGCGGCATGTTCCTTGAGCTGGCGTACCAGCAGCACCGCACCCTGGTCGCTGTCGAGCAGTTCCAGATGGCCCACCAGGCGGGGGGCGTCGAGTGATGCCACCTGACGGTGCAGCGGCGCCAGCAGGGCGTCGAGCTGTGGCACCAGGATAGTGCAGTGATCGATATCCACCAGGCGGTGGCTGTGGCGAGCACGGAAGCCGAGATGCAGCTGGCCCTCGGCGCCCACCTTGACGCCCAGGCGCGCCCGGCGGCGATAGCCGTGATCGGCCCCGGCCAGCAGTTGCGGCTCGCCAGGCGTCTCGATGCCCTGGCGGGCCAGCAGGTCGAGAAGTACCACCTGCTTGTGGCGGCGCTGGGCGGGCACGGCCAGGTGCTGGAGGTCACAGCCGCCGCAGCGGTCGACATGGGCGCAGGGGGGCGTGACCCGCTCCGGCGAGGCCTCGAGCAGCTCGCGGACGTGGGCCTCGTCGAAGCGCTTGCGGGTGAGATGCACCGCCGCCTCGACCCGCTCCCCGGGCAGCGCCCCCTCCACGAACAGCGTCTTGCCCAAGGCGTCATGGGCCAGCCCGCGGCCATCGTGGGTCAGCCGCTCGATGGTGATGCCTCGGGGCTCATTCTCGCCGGCACCACGGTCGTCGGGCGCTTCTCGAGGCGCCTGACGCCCCTGCAAACCCGACACCCCCGAACGCTCGCGGGTCGGCCGCCGCTTGCCCAGCATCGCCATCTCAAGTCTCCGGGGCGAACAGGCCGGTGGAGAGGTAGCGGTCGCCGCGATCACAGACGATGAACACGATCACCGCGTTCTCCACCTCCTCGGCGACGCGCAGGGCGCCGGCCAGGGCGCCGCCGGAGCTGACCCCGGCGAGGATGCCCTCCTCCCGGGCCAGGCGGCGCATGTGCACCTCGGCCTCGTGCTGGCCGATGTCCAGCACCCGGTCGACCCGGCTGGCATCGAAGATGCTGGGCAGGTACTCCGCCGGCCAGCGGCGGATGCCGGCGATGCTGGCGCCATCCTCGGGCTGCAGGCCGATGATCTGCACCTCGGGGTTGCGCTCCTTGAGCGCCTTCGAGACCCCCATGATGGTGCCGGTGGTCCCCATGGAGCTGATGAAGTGGGTGACCGTTCCACCGGTCTGCTCCCAAATCTCGGGGCCGGTGCCAAGGTAGTGGGAGAGCGGGTTGTCGGGGTTGGCGAACTGGTCCAGGCGCTTGCCCTCGCCGCGGGCCAGCATGGCCTCGGCGACATCGCGGGCCTCCTCCATGCCGCCCGCCTTGCTGACGGTGATCAGCTCGGCGCCGAAGGCTGCCATGGCCTGCTTGCGCTCCTCCGAGGCGTTCTCGGGCATGATCAGCACCATGCGGTAGCCCTTGATGGCCGCCGCCATGGCCAGCGCGATGCCGGTATTGCCGGACGTCGCCTCCACCAGAGTGTCGCCGGGAGTGATCTCGCCGCGCGCCTCGGCCTGTTCGAGCATCGAGAGGGCCGGGCGATCCTTCACCGAGCCGGCGGGATTGTTGCCCTCCAGCTTGGCCAGGAGAATGTTGTTGCGCCCGGCGGTGATGCGCTTGAGGCGGACCAGCGGCGTGTGGCCGACGACCTCCTCGAGGGTGGGAAAATGCATGCAACCTTCCTTGTGGAAACGGGTTTTCAGCCATTATATCCATGCCACCGCGGGGTGGACAGGCATCCCCTCCCGCTGTGTCATACTGGAGGCTGCTACCTGCAAAGAGCTTGCCGATGTCCTTGAAGTTCCGCCTGCTGCTGACCGGTCTGATCGTGCCCTGGCTGTTGATGCTGCTGCTTGCCGCGACGACCCTGTCGCTGCACCGCTCACAGCACGCCGAGCAGCTTCAGGCCCGCCTGGAGCAGGCCGTCGACCTTATCACGCCCCTGCTGGGTGAAGCCGATGACGCCATCTCCCGGGAGGCTACCGCGGCGCGCCTGCTGGAGCTCGATGAGGTCCGCGCCCTGGGCGTCATGGATGCCCAGGGCGAGACATTGCTGCAGCTGGGCCGGCTGCGCTCGCCGCCCAGCGCGCCGCGTAACGAGGGCCTGCACCTCGAGCAGCAGGGCACCGAATGGCGGCTCCAGACGCCATTGCCGGGCGCCGAACCGGCCTGGCTGGTGCTCGACGTGGACGCGAGCCCCCTGGTGCTGGCCCACTATCGCCAGATCGGCTTCACCGCGCTGCTGCTGGGCATTGCTGCCCTGCTGCTGGGTGGCCTGACCTTCAGCGCCTACCGGCGCCTGCACCCCCCTCTGGCCGCCGTGGATGATGCCCTGTCCCGACTGGCCACAGGCGAGAGCCCTCTCCCTCTCCCCCCCTCCCGGGGCGAGCTGGCCGGCCTGACCGAACGGGTCAACGCCCTGGGCGATCATCTGACCGAGGCCCGACTCGAGACGCAACGTCAGATCGAGCAGGCCACTGCCGAGCTCCAGGAGTCCATGGAGACCATCGAGATCCAGAACATCGACCTGGATATCGCCCATCGCCGCGCCGTGGAAGCAAACCGCATCAAGTCGGAATTCCTGGCCAACATGAGCCACGAGATCCGCACCCCGCTGAACGGCATCATCGGCTTCTGCCGCCTGCTCGACCGCTCGCGGTTGGAGCCCCGTCAGCGGGAGTGGCTCGAGCACGTCCAGCGTGCCTCCAGCAACCTGCTGATGCTGGTCAACGACGTGCTCGATTTCTCCAAGCTCGAAGCCGGCCACCTGGAGCTGGAGCGCCTGCCGCTGGACATGGTCTTCCTGGTGGACGAGGTGCTGGGCCTGCAGGCGCCCCTGGCCCACCAGAAGGAACTGCAGCTGCTGGGCCTGGTGTATGACGACGTGCCCGGCGTGCTCAACGGCGACCCGATGCGCATCCAGCAGGTGCTCACCAACCTGGTGCACAATGCGGTGAAGTTCACTCGCCAGGGCGAGGTAGTGGTCCGGGTAATGATGGAACAGGCCGACCCCGGCCGGGTGACCCTGCGCATCAGCGTCACCGATACCGGCATCGGCCTCTCCCCGGAGCACCAGCGCCACCTCTTTCAGGCCTACCAGCAGGCCGCGCCCAGCCACTCCCGGGAGTTTGGCGGCACCGGGCTGGGCCTGACCATCTGCCGACAGCTGGTCGAGCAGATGGGCGGCCAGATCAGCGTGCAGAGCGAGCCCGGCCTGGGCACCACCTTCTCCTTCACCCTTCCCCTGGAGGGTAGCGAGACCACCGAGCGGCCACCCGAGCTGCGCCTGGCCGGACAGACGGTGCTGATCGAGGAGCCCCACCCCGCCACCCGACGGGCCCTTCGCCATCTCTTCACCCGCTGGGGCGCCCGGCCGGTGGAGGCCGTTGCCCCCCCTCTCCAGAGCGGCCCACCTGCCCTGCTGGTCGCCAGCCTGCCGCACACGCCCCTGACCGCGGACGAAGCCGGGAGCTGGCAGCAGCGTCTGGCCGAGCTGGCCTGCCCGGCGCTGCTGCTGGCCAACGCCAACCCCATGGACCTGCCCAGTCTGGCGCTGCCCCATGGCGGCGAGATCCTTGCCAAGCCGGTGGCTCGTACCACCCTGACCGCCGCCGTGACGAGGGTCCTGGGCCAGAGCGCGTGCCCGTCACCGACGAACCAGACGGGGGCGCCGCCGCCTTTACGCCTGATGGCAGTGGATGACACCGAATCAAATCGTCTGCTGCTGGGCGAGCTGATCGTCGGTCCCGGGATCGAGGTCAGCCTGGCTGCCAGCGGCGAGGAAGCCCTGGTCCTGGCGCAAGAGCAGGCCTTCGATCTGGTGCTGATGGATATTCGTATGCCCGGCATGGACGGCGTCGCTGCCACTCGGGCGCTGCGACGCCTGGGAGGCCGCTGGCGCACCA
Organism: Halomonas salsilacus; assembly: GCF_051216275.1. NCBI lineage: Bacteria > Pseudomonadati > Pseudomonadota > Gammaproteobacteria > Oceanospirillales > Halomonadaceae > Halomonas > Halomonas salsilacus. The sequence goes on along the minus strand of NZ_JBPKAQ010000006.1, from coordinate 12,994 downwards.
CGCCGGTGGTGGCGGTGACCGCCCACGTGCTCGAGAAGGAGCGCCGCCGGCTGCTGGCCAACGGACTGGATGACGTGCTGGTGAAGCCGGTGGATGGCGACCAGCTGCGCGACACCCTGCATCGTCACCTGGGCGTGATGCTGACGGAGGAGAACGAGACGCCGTCACCGCTGCTGGAAGTTGCGCCCACATTGACCGCCGATGACGGTGAGCTCCCCACCGTGGACCTGGAACTCGGTGCACGGCTGGCGGGCGGGAGGGCGTCGCTGGCCAGGGAACTGCTGGAGCGCCTGGCGGCGGGGCTCGAAGAGAATGAAGCCGAGCTGCGCCGCGCCCTGGCCGAGGGCGACGACGAGGCGCTGCTGGATGGCATTCACGGCCTCAACGGTGCCTGCCGCTACTGTGGGGCGCCGCGACTGGGGCTGATTGCCGAATCCCTGGAGACCCGCCTGCGCACCCGCGGCCGGGACGCGGTGACGCCGCTGATGAACGACCTCTTCGATGCCATGGCGGACCTGCGCGCCTGGGCGCAGGGGGAGACTCAGACCACCATCACCTAGCCCTCCAGAACCACGAAGGCCACCGCCAGGGTCGTCTCGTCGCTGATCGACAGGTGAGTCGAGCGCACCCCGGCGGCCATCGCCAGCTCGTGGGCCTGGCCCGACAGCAGCAGCGAAGGCCGGCCTAGGGCATCGTTGGTGACCTGGACCTCGGTCCAGCGCATGCCCAGCCGCAGGCCGGTTCCCAGCGCCTTGACGAAGGCCTCCTTGGCGGCGAAACGCTTGGCCAGGAAGGCCGCCGGCACCGGATGGCCCGCCAGGCGCTCACGCTCCAGCTCGCCCAGAAGCCTCAGCGCCAGTCGCTCGCCGTGACGCGCCAGCGCCCGCTCGAAGCGCTCGACCCGGGCGATATCGGTGCCGATGCCGAGGATCATGGGTCAGTGGTGATGATCATGGTCATGCTCCTCCAGGGAGGCGACGAAGCCTGCCTCCTGTCCGGCGATGGCCAGCCGCTTCATCTCGGCCACCGCCTCCTTGAGCCCCACGAAGAACGCCCGGGCGATGATCGCATGGCCGATATTGAGCTCATGCAGGCCAGGAATGGCGGCGATGGCCTCCACGTTATGGTAGTTGAGGCCGTGGCCGGCGTTGACGGTGAGCCCAAGCTCCAGCGCCATCTCGGTGGCAGCACTGAGCCGCGCGTGCTCGTGGGCGGCCCCTGGCCCCGCGGCCTCGGCGTAGGCACCGGTATGCAGCTCGATCACCGGGGCCCCGGTCTTCACCGCGGCCTCGATCTGTGACGGCTCGGGGTCGATGAACAGCGACACCTCGCAGCCAACCGCCGCGAGGCGTTGACAGGCGATGTGGATCGCCTCGAAGCCCCCCGCCACGTCCAGGCCACCCTCAGTGGTCAACTCCTCGCGCTTCTCCGGCACCAGGCAGACGTGGGCGGGACGCAGCTCCTCGGCCAGGCGGATCATCTCCTCGGTGACCGCCATCTCCAGGTTCATCCGGGTGTTGAGCACCTCGACGAGCAGGCGCACGTCGCGCTCCTGGATATGCCGACGATCCTCGCGCAGGTGCACGGTGATACCGTCGGCGCCGGCCTCCTCGGCCAACAGCGCCGCCTGGACGGGGTCCGGGTAGCGGGTGCCACGGGCCTGACGCAGGGTGGCGATATGATCGATATTGACGCCGAGCAGGATACGGGGGGGATGCATGAGGGTCTCCGAGAGTCGAGAGATCAGGAGTAGGCGAGATGGCCAGTGCAAGAGGTGAAAGGCGTTCAGTGTGACCCGGCCCTGCGGCGCTCGGCAAGCTGGGCCATCAGCTCCCGGGAGCGCAGCGGGCGGCTACCCAGCAGCGGGGCCAGCGCCGCCCGGGTGACCGCCTTGGCCGGGCCGGCGAGCCCGGGGGCATCCCAGTCGCCGGCACCCAGCAGGCGCAGGGTGCGGCCATCGAGGCCAGGCTGCCCTGGACGAAAGGCCCGCGTGGACGCGTCCAGCACATAGCGCGCCTGGGGATCCAGCTCGCCGCCGTCATCGGTGACAAAGCGCGGCATGGCATCCAGGCCCTCGAGCAGCGCCACCTCCAGGCGGCGCAGGCCACCGCCGCGGGCATCGGGGCGCGGCAGCGCCTCGAGCATCGCGGTATAGAAGGCGAACACCTCGGTCACCGGTAGCTCCACCGGCAGGGTGCGGGTGAGCAGCTCATTGGCATAGAGCCCGCACAACAGCCCTTCACCAGCCAACAGCGCCGTAGCCCCGCGGCTCTCCATCAGCCGCAGGCGCTTGAGCTCGCCCTTGCCCACCCAGGTGACATGCAGCGGCGCGAAGGGCTGCAGCCGCCCCCGCGAGCGAGAGCCCGGGCGCTGCACGCCCTGGGCCACCGCCCTCACCCGGCCATGGTTGAGCGTCAGCAATTCGACCAGTGCGCTGGTCTCGCGATAGGGGCGCTTATGCAGCAGGAAAGCGGGTTCGGGCGTCATGGCGCCTCAGTCGAGGTTATAGCCCAGGCTCTTCAGGGCCCGCTCATCGTCGGACCAGCCGCGCTTGACCTTGACCCAGAGATTTAGCATCACCTTGGCGTCGAAGGCACGCTCCATGTCCAGGCGCGCCTCGCGGCCGATGCTCTTGATGCGCTCGCCGTTCTCGCCGATCAGGATCTTCTTCTGGCCCTGACGCTCCACCAGGATCAGGGCGCTGATGTGCACCACCCTGCCCTCGTCGCGGAATTCCTCGATCTCCACGGTCATCTGGTAGGGCAGCTCGTCGCCGAGCTGACGCGTCACCTTCTCGCGCACCAGTTCCGCGGCCAGGAAGCGCTGGCTTTTGTCGGTTATCTGCTCCTCCGGGAAGAAGTGCACGCTCTCGGGCAGGTGCTTGGCCACCTCGGCCTCCAGCTCCGGCACGTTGGTACCGTGCTTGGCGGAGATCGGCACGATGGCGGCGAACTCGCGTCGGGCGCCGACCTCCTCCAGCCAGGGCAGCAGGCTCGCCTTGTCCTGGAGGCGGTCGACCTTGTTGACCGCCAGGATCACTGGTGCCGTCACGTGTTCCAGGCGCGCAAGGACGATCTGATCCTCTTCGCTCCAGCGGGTGCGGTCGATGATGAACACCACGCAGTCCACATCACGCAGAGCCTGAGTCGCCGCCTGATTCATGAAGCGGTTGATCGCCTTGTTACGATCCTTGGCCATGATATGCATGCCGGGGGTATCGACGTAGATGAACTGCGCCTCCCCCTCGGTCTTGATGCCCCTCACCTGATGGCGCGTGGTCTGGGGACGCCGCGAGGTGATGGAGATCTTCTGGCCGAGGATACGGTTCATCAGCGTCGACTTGCCGACGTTGGGACGACCGACAATGGCCACGAAGCCGCAGGTCTGTGTCATGGTCGTGCTCCCTGTGCGTTGGCCCTGACGGGTTCAAGCAGGGCCAGGGCCTTCTCGGCGGCCTGCTGCTCGGCGTGGCGCCGGCTGGCGCCCTCGCCGGTGGTGTGCTGGTCGAGCATTTCCACGTGGCAATCCACGGTGAAGACCTGGGCGTGGGCCTCGCCCTCCACGTTGACCACGTCATAGCGGGGCAGCGGAAGCTGGCGCGACTGCAGGAACTCCTGCAGGCGGGTCTTGGGATCCTTCTGGGTGTCCTGCAGGCTGGTATCTTCCAGCCGCGCCGCGTACCACGAGAGCACGCGAACGCGCACCGGCTCCATGCCGGCATCCAGGTAGATGGCGCCGATCACCGCCTCCACGGCGTCGGCCAGGATCGATTCGCGGCGATGCCCGCCGCTCTTCATCTCGCCGGAGCCGAGGCGCAGGTGCTCGCCAAACTCCATCTCGCGGGCCAGCTCGGCCAGGGTCTGGCCCTTGACCATGCGCGCGCGAAGCCGGGAGAGCTGCCCTTCCCGGGCGTCGGGAAAGCGCCGGAACAGCGCCTCGGCGATCACGAAGTTGACGATGGAGTCGCCGAGGAACTCGAGGCGTTCGTTGTTCTGCCCGCCGACGCTGCGATGGGTCATGGCCAGCTCCAGCAGGGCGGGATCCCTGAAGGCATGGCCGAGGCGTCGGCTGAAGGCGTTAAGGGAGTTGCTCACGGATATCCTGTTGTCTGATAGCTTGTCGGCGCCGAGGTGGGCCGCGGGGGGCGATCATAGCCGCCTGGGGCCCGGCGGCTCACTGGATGCGTCGTACGCTGGTGAAGCTGGGCAGGCCGCCATCCCAGCTCATCCACACGGCGAAGGCACGTCCGACGATGTTCTCCTCCGGCACGAAGCCCCAGTAGCGGCTGTCATTGGAGTGGTCGCGGTTGTCGCCCATGGTGAAGTAGTGCCCCTCGGGCACCACCACCTCGCGCATCTGCGGGCCCGGGTCTCGGGGATTATTGTAGATCCGGTGCTCGAGCCCGCCCAGCTGCTCGGCCAGCAGCAGCTCGCCGGGGGCGGCGGCCGGGCCCTCCTCCAGCAGCCGCTTGGGAACCGCCTCACCGTTGACGTAGAGCTGCTTGCCCTCATAGCTCAGGGTGTCGCCGGGCAGGCCCACCACCCGCTTGATGAAGTTCACCGCGGGCTCGTTGGGAAAGCGGAACACCATGACGTCACCACGCTCCGGCTCGTTGAAGTCGACGATGCGGGTATGAACCACCGGCAGGCGCAGGCCGTAGGTAAACTTGTTGACCAGGATGAAGTCGCCCACCTCCAGGGTCGGGCGCATGGAGCCCGACGGGATCTGGAAGGGCTCCACCACGAAGCTGCGCAGCACCAGCACCACCAGCAGCACCGGAAAGAAGGAGCGCGAGTAGTCCACCGGCCAGGGCTCCTTGAGCACCTTCTCGCGGGCGGCGGGGTCGAGCCCTTCGGTGGTGCCGGCCTCGGCGGTGGCAGCGGCACGGCGGCGGGCGGGGCGCCACCAGAGGAGGTCCAGCAGCCAGATGAAACCGGTGATGGCAACGGCCACCACCAGCAGTAGGGAGAAGTCCATGGGGTTATGTGTTCCTAGCGTTTGAAATCAGTCGTTGACCCTGAGTACCGCAAGGAAGGCATCCTGGGGGATCTCCACCCGGCCGACCTGCTTCATGCGTTTCTTGCCCGCCTTCTGCTTCTCCAGCAGCTTCTTCTTGCGGCTGACGTCACCGCCGTAGCACTTGGCGGTGACGTTCTTGCGCAGCGCCTTGACGGTGGAGCGCGCCACCACCTGGCCGCCGATGGCCGCCTGGATGGCCACGTCGAACATCTGGCGCGGAATCAGCTCCTTCATCTTCTCGACCAGCAGCCGGCCGCGACCGTGGGCGTGGTCGCGATGGATGATCACCGCCAGCGCGTCGACCTTCTCGCCGTTGATCAGCACGTCGAGGCGTGACAGCTTGGCCTCCTGGAAACGCTCGAAGCCGTAATCCAGGGAAGCATAGCCCTTGGAGATCGACTTCAGGCGGTCGAAGAAGTCCATCACCACCTCGGACATCGGCAGCTCGTAGACCAACTGAATCTGGCTGCCGAGGAACTGCATGTCCTTCTGGGTGCCGCGACGGTTCTCGCACTCGGTGATCACGTTGCCGACGAACTCCTGAGGCACGAGAATGCTGGCCCGCACGATCGGCTCGCGCATCTCCTCAACGTCCGCCATGTCGGGCAGCTTGGAGGGATTGGAGACATAGGCGACCTCGCCGTTCTTGAGCGCCAGTTCATAGACCACCGTCGGCGCCGTGGTCAGCAGGTCCAGGTTGTACTCGCGCTCGAGACGCTCCTGGACGATCTCCATGTGCAGGGTGCCGAGGAAGCCGACCCGGAAACCGAAGCCGAGGGCGTCGGAGTTTTCCGGCTCGTAGGCCAGGGAGGCGTCGTTGAGCGCCAGCTTCTCCAGGGCGTCGCGGAAGTCCTCGTAGTCGTCGGCGCTGACCGGGAACATGCCGGCATAGACCTGAGGCTTGACCTTCTTGAAGCCCGGCAGACGCTCGACGTTCGGGGTCTTGGCGTGGGTGATGGTGTCCCCCACCGGCGCGCCCTGGATCTCCTTGATGCCGGCCACGATGAAACCCACCTCGCCGGCGCGCAGCACGCCGGTCTCCTTGCGGGTCGGCGTGAAGATGCCCACCTCGTTGGCGCCCCAGTCGCGGCCGGTGGACTTGATGCGGATCTTCTCGCCCTTCTTGAGGGTGCCGTCGAAGATGCGCACCAGGGAGACCACCCCAAGGTAGTTGTCGAACCAGGAATCGATGATCAGCGCCTGCAGCGGGCCATCGGGGTCGCCCTGGGGCGGCGGAATATCACGCACCAGACGCTCGAGCAGAGCATCGATGCCCTGGCCGCTCTTGGCGGAGACCTGGCAGGCATCGGTGGCGTCGAGGCCGATGATCTCCTCGATCTCGTGGGCCACCTTGTCCGGATCCGCCTGAGGCAGGTCCATCTTGTTGAGCACCGGCAGCACCTCGAGCCCCTGCTCGATGGCGGTGTAGCAGTTGGCCACCGACTGGGCCTCGACGCCCTGGGCGGCATCCACCACCAGCAGCGCACCCTCGCAGGCATACAGCGAGCGCGAGACCTCGTAGGAGAAGTCCACGTGGCCGGGGGTGTCGATGAAGTTGAGCTGGTAGGTGTTGCCGTTTTGGGCGTGGTAGTCCAGGGTCACCGACTGGGCCTTGATGGTGATGCCGCGCTCGCGCTCGAGGTCCATGGAATCGAGCACCTGCTCCTTCTGCTCGCGCTCGGAAAGCCCACCACAGCTCTGGATCAGGCGGTCGGCCAGGGTCGACTTGCCATGGTCGATGTGGGCGATGATCGAGAAATTCCGTATATGACTGATTTTACTACGGCTTTCGCTATTAGACATGCATCAAGATCCGGTTCATGTACGCACCCAGTTACAAGGCTGGGCAGGTACCCAAGCGAGCGCGAGAATAAAGGTTGGCCACATTGTACAGCGAGGAGGCGGGGTTGTCGTCAGACGCACCCTCTTGGCCCGGTGACCACAGTTCAATGGTCACCGGTTGGTGAGAAAGTCAGTCAGCTTATGGCCGGCGTGCAGGTGTCAAAACCATTCGCTCATCTGCCCGTAACCATAGACAAACGCCAGCTTCCTGGCGCGGGTAAGGCTGACGTAGAGCAATGCTCTCTCCTCGTTCTCGCGCTGGCGGCGGGTCACGGCATCCGCGGCGGACTGAATCACCGGCGCCAGTGGCACCAGGCCGCGGTTCACCGAGGCCACGAACACCGCATCGAACTCCAGGCCCTTCACCCGATGCATGGTCGCCAGGTTCAACTCACCGTCCGGGGTGGCGGCGCTGCGACCATCCAACTGATGACAGGGCTGCTGGCGGCTCTCCAGGGCGGCCTTCAACTCCCCCACCTCGCGGCGAGTACGGGCGATCACGCAGCAGGCTTCGGGCGCCAGGCCGTTGCCTTGCATGGCCTCCAGAATGGCCTGCGCCTGCTCGTCCAGTGAATCGAAACAGCGCACCTCAGGGACCGGGCCGTGCATCAGGGAGTGGTAGAACTGCTGCGAGTCCTGTCCCCCGTCCAGGTCATCTACCTCCACACCCTCCAGGATGCTGACCGCCAGTTTGCGGGTCTCATCGGTGGTGCGATAGTTCACCTTCAGCCGGGCACTCCGACCGCGAATATCGATGCCGCACTGACCCAGCACCACCTTGTTCTTTCCGTAAATGCGCTGGTGCCCATCCCCCACGATAAACAGATCGTTGGGGCCTGGTGGCACCAGCGCACGCAGCAGCATGAAGGCCTGGGAGCCCATATCCTGAGCCTCGTCCACGATCACCGAACAGAGGTTGGGACGCAGCTCGGGGTTGGTCTCGAGCAGCTGTCGCGCATCGCGATAGGCGTCATCGGTCTCCTTGAGGTAGTTGCTGGCCAGAATATGGCGAAAGCGCTCGAACACCGGCCAGATCTCCACGCGCTGCTGGCGGTTCAGGCGTGTGCCCCGGCCGATTCGCGAGGCCTTCTTGTAGTCGTCGAGGCTACCAATGGACTGGGGCTGGATGACCCTGGCCCACTCCTCCTGGAAGAAGGCCAGCCCCAGATCGATAGCGGCCGGCTTTTCCGAGTAGGCCTCTTCCCACAGCCGCTTCTGCTGCTGGGCATCCATCAGCAGACCGTAATCGTAGCCCTGCTTTTTCAGGAAGCTGACCACCCAGGCATCCAGGTTCATCACGTCGATACGCTCGAGCGCCTGGCTCGAGCAGATCTTATGGAGGTTCTGCTTGATATCCGCCGCCAGGTTGCGGGTAAAGGTGGTGAACAGCACCTTTTGTTCCTGCCCTGGCGTCGAAGAGCCGGCTACCTGCTCGGCTAGCCACTTTGCCCGGTGCATGGCCACCACCGTCTTGCCGGTGCCGGCGCCGCCCAGCACTCGCACTGGGCCATTCTTCCTGCCCTCGGCCAGGCGCCGCTGCGCAGGGTGCAGGAAGACCCGCCACTTTTCGATGGACTGATTGAGAACGTCCTGCAGTGCCTGTTCATTGTCGGCCACGGTGAAGTGGGCGCGGGACTCCGGGCGCGCCAGTGCTGAACCGAAGTCCTCGGTATCCACCGCTTCGGGGGCCGCAGGCACTACTTCGCCGTAGGCCTCCTCGAAGCTGGCCCCGGCCATCAGCATGAATAGCCCCTCGTAGGCATCCGCAGGAATCTGCTCGTTGAGGTGAGCGGTTTCCAGATCGGCCTCGATCCTCATGCTGCGGACTAACCCCAGTGCCTCCTCCGGCACTCCCAACTGCAGTAGCTGGCGGTCGCGAATGGTATCGAAGAGCCCCGGCCGCTCCGGTGCAGACGGCGGTGCCGGCGTTGCTTCCTCTCGGCGCTCCTCGACGGTAAACACCTGCAGGCTGCCGGTATTGGGGTTGATCTCCAACTTGCGCTTGGCCGCCCAGGTATAGGCTGGCTCGTGGTGAGCCACATAGAGCATCAGGTAAAGATCTTCCTTCTCTGCCGCGGCCAGAATGATGCGCACATCCTGGTTGGCCCGAATCGAACGCAGCTTGCTGTCCTTGAAGGCTGTCAGTTTCTCGTAGTGCAGGCCGCCATGCTGAGGGTCCTGCTGGAAGAGCATTACCGCCTTGTTGGCTTGGCTCTGCTCGTTCGGGGTGAGCTTCAACAAGCTGTCGAAATACTTGTCCGAGAATGCCACGCTGACCATATCAGGCTCCTGAGTCCAATCCGTTGATTACTGCTACCAGCTCATCCACGTCCGTCACCACGCGCCAGCCCTCGGCCTCCAGCTGTGGCCTGATGGCCATCTGCTCCTCGTCGTCTGGCAGCAAGAAGGCCAGCCGGTGCGCTTCGAAGATAAGCTCCGCCTGACCGATGATCTCCTCATCGGCATTCACCACGTCATCACCCACCAGGGGGGGCTCCGGCCAGCTGACCTCAAACGCCCGCAGGGCCTCGGCAAGCACGCCGTCGAGCAGCGCATACCACGTCGGCTCTTTCGCCTGTTGCGCCGGCCCCGCGGACGCACTGCGCTTCTCGGGCCAAAGCAGGCCGGCGGCTATCCCGCTGTTTCGTGAGTCGGGGGTCCAGGCGTACATCAGTGGCAGGAACTGCAGGAAGTTGATGGTCCCCCAGAAGCGCTGCCACTGGTAGCGGGCAGCCTCTTCGCTGCCCTGGCGCAGCTCGTAGCAGACCGAGACCATGGCATCGTCGAGGTCGAAGGTCTTGAGCAGCCCCGGGGCCGCCAACAGCCGCAGGATGATGCCCGCCGCACCCTGATCGTCGTTCAGCGCCACAGCGCCGGCCAACGCCACCGGTTCCGGTGTGCGATCGGTAAAGGCCGCAGGCAGGCCGTGCAGCGCTTCGGCCCCCTGCTGTTTCACCGCGGGGTCGGCCATTGAGCCGGCAGGCAGGCACTGCAGCACGAACAGCAGCACCTGCTTCTCGAGCTCGTCGGGCTGCTGCTGGGTCAGGAAGGCCACCAGCAGCTCGAAGGGGGTCTTGTTGTGGTGCAGCGCCGGATTGGCCACCCCGGCGAGCTTAGCCAGGCCGGCAATGGCAGCGTGGTTCTGCTCGGGCGAGGTCATGCCTGCCGGTAACGGCACGTCCATCGCCTTGTCGCCCATCACCTTGTTGACGTCATACCAGTTCAGGCTCCACACCACGAAGCCGGCGTGCATCAGCGCCTGACGCTTGAGCAGGTCGTCGCTGGCCTTCTCCGCATGGAACTTGTAGCCGTCCAGAAATACGGCCACGGGCTTCAGACCATTGCGCACAGGCCACAGCACGAAATCCGGGCGACTGGCGAACTGCACGCCCTGGGCCATCCCCAGGTCCGCCTGAGGCTCCATCTCGTAGGCCAGCTCGCCGATCGTCAGCCGATAGCCGTGCTTGCCACGAATCACATCCTGGGAGACCCGCACCTTCTGTTTACCCACGCACTCGTGACCGGAGAAGCGGGCCAGCGCTTCCGGGAAGCGGGCCTCCAGCTCGCTATCGATCCAGGGGTTGCCGCCGAGCGCACTCAGCCCCTGATCGTCCTGCACCCACTCATGCTCGCCCTCGACCACGTCCTTGAGCATCTCCAGCGCCAGCGACTTGCTGGTGCTCTCCATGCCGTAGGCGTTGCGATACTCCAGCAGGCAGCGGTAGCAGCCATCCATGGTGTGGTCATAGCAGTCGCAGGCCTGCATCACCTCATAGGCCTGGCGGAACACCTCCTGCATGTTCTCTGCGCGGCTGAGCAGCTCATGCAGGTAGCCAGTGCCGCCGGGTACCGAGTCGTAGAGCACGATGAAGTGGCGTCGCTCGTCGGTCTCTCCGATCGGCTCGCTCTGATAGGCCACCCGCAGGTGGTCTACCTTGCCGCCGAAACGGCGCTTCAGGCCAAGCTGCAGCGCCGCCACAAAGGAGTTCACCTGCTCCTCGGTGCCGCCGCTGGAGAGCCGGGGCAGCAGGATGCGCAGCGCCTCCGAGGCAAACTGGCGGTAGAGATAGAGGCAGTTCTCGATGCCGCTGTCCTGATGTAAATCGCCCTGCTTGCCGCTGGCAAGCGTCTTCGGCCCGCGGGAATAACTGCACGACTTCAGGTGTGCTGCCTCTTCCTTGCCGGCAGCCGCCGCACGGGACTGCACCGAGCCGCACTCGCGGCAGATCGGGAAGCCGGCCCGCTGGATATGCTCACCGGCCACATCGAAGAACATCTCGTCGCCTTCCCGACGGCCGAAGTTCACCTCAAGAAAGCGGGCGCTGCGGATGAACTCGAATCCGAACGGTCGCTCCTTGTCGTCCAGTACCCAGGTGATGGAGATATCGGCGGGATTGAAGTCGATCAACATCTGCTTGTTGAAGAACACCGGCTCGCGGTCATCGGAGCGGTCGTCCAACTGGGCATCTCTGGCATTGGTAAACGCATACACCTGGGTCATCTTCAACATGCTGGTGCGGGCGCTCTCATCGCCCCATCGATTGGTATGACAGCGCGGGCAGGTCTTGTCGCTGAAGCCTGCCTTGGGGTCATCGGCCGGCGCCGAGTAGTGGCAGCGCGGACAGAAGCGCCACGGTTGAATATTGCGCCCCTTGGCCGTCTCTACCCGGGAGACCTTCACCTTGCGGTTGCCGGCATAGAAGACGGCCTCCGGCGCCAGCTCTGTGAGCGCCGCCTGAGCCGGCCGCTGGTATTCGTATTCCCGCTTGACGAACTCCCGCTCGGCACCATCGCCACCGGCGCCCTTCTCGGAGCGAAAGATCACTGAACGCAGGGTCGCGCCCTCCTCCGGAAAGGCGTAGTTGGGCAATAGCCCCTCGTCGGTAAAGAAGTTCAGGGTTTCGCGCTTGTTCAGCCGAATGCGCAGGCTGCGGTAGCCGGCCACCTCCCGCTCGAGCTCGACGAGCTCCGCCTGGGTGTGTTCATCCTGAGGCCGCTTTCGCATCTTCTCCAACTGCCTGTCCAGCTCCTTGACGGTGGCGGCCATCCGCTGGCGCTCATCCGCCACCAGTTTCAGTCGCCCCAGCACATAGAGCTGCAGATGATCGTCCTGATGCTGCGGCCCGCCAAACAGGTACTGGCGCAGTAGCTCCAGGTCCTCGCCACGGAGCTCAGTGGCCACATGGCTGGCGAAGCCGTCCCAGATCTCCTGCATGCCATGCTTCAGGAAATTCAAAAGCGTGTAGGGGAACCGATCCTCCTGGGTCTTCTCCACCGCATCCAGCACCGGCTGCATGGCCTGGGGAATCTGGTTATCGCCCCGGGCCTTGCGGGTCCAGCAGTCCATGGCATAGGCCAGCAGCTGCCGGCGAAGCACATGGCGAGCTTTCAAGAACACCGCCGGCGGCTCCACCGGGGTATCCAGCATACGGCTGGGATCCGCATAGAACACCAGGTCATGGGGCCGGCCGTTGGCCACCGTCAGCACAAAGGAGTTGCCATCCCGACGGCCGCCTCGCCCGACCCGTTGCAGATAGTTGGCCTGGGCCGGCGGCACCGAACAGAGCAGCACACTGGAGAGATCCCCTATATCGATACCCATCTCAAGGGTCGGCGTGGCGGAGAGCAGGTTATATTCCCAGGGCTTTTCGCCCTTGATGAAGCTGTTTTCTACCCGGATGCGCTCGCTGGCGGCCAGTAAGCCGGTGTGTTCGTGGGCAATCACCCGATGAATCTCACCGTGGCGGTAAAGGTTGCCATAGAGCGAATCTCGCACCGGCACCACGTTTTCATACACCAGCTCAGGGCGCGCCGCGCTGATCAGCGGGAGCCCCAGCCAGGCTTCGGCGTGGGCAGCGGGCACATGCATGGGTCGATAGCCCTGGCACTCCACCGCCTCCACCACCGTGGTAATCGTCAGGCTTTCCGGGGTGAGCGACCAGAGCCTGACCCCGCGCTCGTTCACCTCCTCGCGCAGCAGGCCGCAGTCACAGAGGGCCGACAATGCCGCCATCAGCACCTGCTCGGTAAACGGTCCACTAACCCCATCTGTTCCGGCCTGAATCAGGCCGGTAGAGTATCTTTCCAGCGCCAGGGCAGCAGCGTGTAGAGGTCGTCATCCTCGCCAAGCGTC
>NZ_JBPKAQ010000005.1:0-249456 GCF_051216275.1 Halomonas salsilacus | reverse complement strand
CCTTCACCGCTGACAACGTGGCCCGTTGCCGGCAGCGGATGCGTACTCTACGGTTTTCCCCGCCACCCCGCAAGGCCTTCGTGTAAAAAAATTTCAGGACCATGACAGGATGGCGAAAGGGAGGTGGCAAAAAGCATCCACAGAGGCCTGCCATCATGCCGCTAGGTGAGCGTGACCCGGGCGTAGCGTTTCTTGCCGGCCTGGATCACATAGCTCTTGCCAGTATCGAGCATATGGTCGCGCTCGACCACCTCGCCATCCACCTTGACCCGGCCGTTGCCGAGCATGTCCTTGGCCTGAGCGCTGTTGTTGGAAAGGCCAGAGCGGTTAAGCACAGCGGCGATTGGCGCTTGCTCGCCACCCTGGAAGTCCACCGCCACCTCTGGCAGGTCTTCGGGCAACTCGCCCTCGGCCAACTGGTTGCCGGCGGAGCGATGGGCGTTCGCCGCCGCCACTTCGCCGTGGTAGCGCCCGATCAACTCACGGGCCAGAAGCATCTTGATGTCGCGGGGATTCGCGCCGGCTACCACGTCACGCTTGAGCGTCTCGATCTCCTCGTTGGACTTGAGCGAAAGGAGCTCGAAGTAGCGCCAGATCAAGCTGTCCGGCATAGAGACGAGCTTGTTGAACATCGCGCCTGGCGCCTCGTCCACGCCCACGTAGTTGCCCAGCGACTTGGACATCTTCTGCACGCTGTCCAGCCCTTCCAGCAGCGGCATGGTGATCACCACCTGGGGCGCCATGCCATGATGCTTCTGTACCTCACGGCCCATTAGCAGGTTGAACTTCTGGTCCGTGCCGCCCATTTCTATGTCGGCATCCAGCGCCACGGAGTCATAGCCCTGCACCAGCGGATAGAGAAACTCGTGGATGGAGATCGGCTGGCCGGCTCTGTAGCGCTTGTCGAAGTCGTCGCGCTCGAGCATCCGCGCCACGGTGCTCTGGGCCGCCAGCTCGATCATCTTGGCGGCGGAAAGCTCGGTGAACCACTCGGAGTTAAAGCGCACCTCGGTCTTCTCGGGATCGAGAATCTTGAACACCTGCTCCTTGTAGGTCTCGGCGTTGACGCGTACCTCCTCCTCGGTGAGCGGCTTGCGGGTGACGTTCTTGCCGGTAGGGTCGCCGATACGACCGGTGAAGTCGCCGATCAGGAAGATAATCTGGTGGCCGAGATCCTGAAACTGGCGCATCTTGGTCAGCAGCACGCTGTGCCCCAAGTGCAGATCAGGGGCGGTGGGATCGAAGCCCGCCTTGATACGCAATTTGCGGCCGGACGCCAGCTTCTTGACCAGCTCATCTTCCAGCAGAATCTCCTGGGTGCCTCGCTTCAGCAGCGCCAGCGCGCTCGCCACATCGCTCATCGTCTCCTACTCCATGTGTTCGGTTGCCGGGCCCCGGCAGGGGCCATCGAATGGGGCAGAATGGTAGCATGAGTCGACACCTTGCGGTGACGTCCCACGACCCGAGAGAGTGATATGCCCCTCTATATAGGCCTGATGTCCGGCACCAGCCTGGACGGCATCGATGCCGCCCTGGTGGAGATCGACGATATGCCTTTTGGCACCCAGCCACGCCTGCTGGCCAGCCACGCCGAGCCGATGCCCGCGGCGCTGCGCGAGCGGCTTTGGGGGCTCTGCCACGCCGAGCGGGCAAGCTTTGCCGAGTTGGCGGCGGCCGAGGATGCCTTCTGCCGGCTTCAGGCAAAGGCCGTGGCCGCAGTGCTGGCTGACAGCGACACGCCTCACAACGCGGTCGCGGCCATCGGCAGCCACGGTCAGACCGTCGAACACGCCCCGCTGGGGCACGCCGGCGGCCCCGCCTACACCCTGCAGCTCGACAACCCCAGTCTCCTCGCGGAACTCACCGGCCTCACCGTGGTGGCCGACTTCCGTCGCCGCGACCTGGCGGCCGGCGGCCAGGCCGCCCCCCTGGCGCCGGCCTTCCACGAGGCGCTGTTCCGAGCGACCAACGAGTGGCGCCTGGTGCTCAACCTGGGAGGGTTCGCCAACCTGACTCTGCTGCCGCCGGCCGAGGACCCCCGGGCGCCGCTGGGGTTCGACTCGGGGCCGGCCAACGCCCTGCTGGACGCCTGGCACTTAAGGCACCGCGGCGGCAACTTCGACAAGGACGGCGCCTGGGCGGCCTCGGGGCGGGTCGACGAGGCGCTATTGGCGCGGCTGCTGGCCGCGCCCTTCTTCCACCTGCCCCCGCCGCGCAGCACCGGACGGGAGCTGTTCAACCTCCCCTGGCTGGATGCCCACCTGACGGGAGAGGAGCGACTCGAGGACGTGCAGGCCACCCTGGCGGAGCTGACCGCCGAAAGCGTGGCGCGGGCGGTGACCATGGCGCGGGAACGGCTCGAAGCGCCTGCGGCGGCGCGGCTGATTCCCTGCGGGGGCGGCGCCCACAACCGCGACCTGCTGGCACGCCTCGCCCGTCATCTGCCCGACTCGACCCTCACCAACATCGCGGCATCGGGCTGGCATGCNCTGCGGCGGCGCGGCTGATTCCCTGCGGGGGCGGCGCCCACAACCGCGACCTGCTGGCACGCCTCGCCCGTCATCTGCCCGACTCGACCCTCACCAACATCGCGGCATCGGGCTGGCATGCCGACTGGCTCGAGGCCGGTGCATTCGCCTGGCTGGCCTGGCGCAGGCTGCAGAGCCTGCCGGGTAACCTGCCCTCGGTGACCGGCGCCGCGGGGCCCCGCGTGCTTGGAGGCGTCTACGCTCCCTGATCCACGCACCGGGAGAGCGGCCTAGAACTCGTCGTCACGCTTCAGCGAGAGGTGGCTGGCCGCCTCGCGGGCCTGGGTCATCCCCTCGCTGCCGGCGTCGCCGTACTTGATCATCATGCGTAGGTCATTGGCCGAATCGGCGTGCACCAGCGCCACCTCCTCGGTGATCTTGCCCGCCTTGAAGATATCGTAGAGCGCCTGATCGAAGGTCTGCATGCCCAGGTCCCGGGAGCGGGCCATGACGCTCTTGATCTCGTTGACCTCGCCCTTGCGTATCAGGTCCCCGATCAGCGGCGACTTGAGCATGATCTCGATGGCCGGGCAGCGCCCGCCATCCACCGTGGGCAGCAGCTGCTGGGCCACGATGGCACGCAGGTTGAGAGACAGGTCGAGCCAAATCTGGCCGTGACGCTCCATGGGAAAGAAGTTGATGATGCGATCCAGGGCCTGGTTGGCGTTGTTGGCATGCAAGGTGGCCAGGCAGAGGTGACCGGTCTCGGCGAAGGTGAGGGCGTGCTCCATGGTCTCCCGCGTGCGGATCTCGCCGATCAGGATCACGTCGGGAGCCTGGCGTAGCGTGTTCTTCAGCGCCACCTCGAAGGAGTCCGTATCTATCCCCACCTCGCGCTGGTTGATGATCGCCTTCTTGTGAGGGTGCACGTACTCGATGGGATCCTCGACACTGATGATATGGCCGCCCAGAGTTTCGTTGCGCTGCTGGATCATCGACGCCAGGGTGGTCGACTTGCCGGTACCGGTGCCGCCCACCACGAAAACCAGGCCGCGCTTGATATTGGCCAGTTCACCCAGCACCGGCGGCAGCGACAGCTCTTCCAGGTGGGGAATCTCGAAGGCAATACGCCGGATCACCATGGCCTTCTGGTTGCGCTGCTGGAAGGCGCTGACGCGAAAGCGCCCCTTGTCCTTGAGGCTGAGTGCGAAGTTGGCCTCGCGCTCGACCTGGAAGCGCGCCATCACCGTCTCCGGAATCGACGCACTGACCAGTTCATTGACCTGCTCCACGCTAAGTCCCTGGTCCCCCATGGGGGTCAGCTTGCCGGCCATCTTGAGGGTTGGCGGCGCGTTCACCGAGATCAGCAGATCCGACGCCTCCTTCTGCACCATGATATCCAGCAGCTGGTAGAGCCACTCTTTCGCCGTCATATCCTTGCTCCTCTTCCCCGTTGTTCCCTGCCGAACGGCCGAACTCCTGCTCAGTTCGCCAACATGCCCTTGGCCTTGGCCTGTGCCTCGTCGCGCGCCACCACGTTGTCCGCCACCAGCTTGGCCAGCGAGGCATCCAGGGTCTGCATGCCCAGGTTGCCGCCGGTCTGGATGGCCGAGTAGATCTGCGCGACCTTGTCCTCGCGGATCAGGTTGCGCACCGCCGCGGTGGCGATCAGGATCTCGTGGGCCGCCACGCGGCCGCCCCCCATGCGCTTGAGCAGCGCCTGGGAGACCACCGCCTGGAGAGACTCAGAGAGCATCGAGCGCACCATGGACTTCTCATCCCCGGGGAAGACGTCGATGATCCGGTCGATGGTCTTGGCCGCCGAGGTGGTGTGCAGGGTGCCGAACACCAGGTGGCCGGTCTCCGCCGCAGTGAGCGCCAGCCGGATGGTCTCCAGATCGCGCAGCTCGCCGACCAGGATCACGTCCGGGTCCTCGCGCAGGGCACTGCGCAGCGCCGGTGCGAAGCCGTGGGTATCGCGGTGCACCTCACGCTGGTTGATCAGGCAACGCTTGCTGCGGTGGACGAATTCCACCGGATCCTCGATGGTGAGAATATGCTCATAGCGGTTGTCGTTGATGAAGTCGATCATCGCCGCCAGCGTCGTGCTCTTGCCCGAACCGGTGGGGCCGGTCACCAGCACCAGGCCGCGGGGCAGCATGGAGAGCTGACGGAAGACGGTGCCGAGGCCGAGGTCCTCCAGGGTCAGCACGTCGGTGGGAATGGTGCGGAACACCGCCCCGGCGCCGCGCGCATGATTGAAGACGTTGACACGAAATCGCGATACGCCCGGCACCTCGAAGGAGAAGTCTGTTTCGAAGAACTCCTCATAGTCACGGCGCTGGCGGTCGGCCATGATGTCGTAGATCAGCTTGCGGACCTCGCGGTCCTCCATGGCCGGCACGTTCAGGCGGCGAATGTCGCCATCGACCCGGATCATCGGCGGCAGGCCCGCCGACAGATGCAGGTCGGAGGCCTTCTGTTTTGCCGAGAACGCCAGCAGTTCGGTAATATCCATGCGTTTTCCCTTACTCCCGCAGCCCTGGTGACATCTTGTAATGTTCAGTATGACAGAGCTTGCCACATGACAGCCCCTTCTGCCTCCACCCCCCTCGCCGAATCGCTGGCCACCGTGCGTCGGCGTCTTGCCGATGCCCTTTCCGCCGCCGGCCGGCCGACGACCGGCGCGCGCCTGCTGGCGGTCAGCAAGACCAAGCCGGCGACACTGGTCCGCGAGGCCTGGCATCTCGGCCAGCGCGAATTCGGCGAGAACTACGTCCAGGAAGCGCTGGCCAAGCAGGTCGAACTGGCCGACCTCGAGGGCATCGTCTGGCATTTCATCGGTCCACTGCAGTCCAACAAGACCCGCGAGGTGGCCGACCACTTCGCCTGGGTACACAGCGTAGATCGCGAGAAGATCGCCCGACGCCTGAACGATCAACGCCCGGAAGGGTTGCCGCCCCTCGAGGTATGCCTGCAGGTTAATATCAGCGCGGAGCCCAGCAAGTCCGGGGTGAGCCTCCCCGACCTGCCGGCACTGGCCGAGGCGGTGCTAGCGATGCCGCGACTGCGCCTGCGCGGGCTGATGGCGATTCCGGCCCCGAGCGAAGACATGGGCGCCCAGCGCGAGCCCCTTGCCCGGCTGCGCGAGGCCCTGGAGGCCCTGCAGGACCGCTTCCCCAAGGCACCGCTGGACACCCTCTCCATGGGCATGACCCATGACCTCGAGGCCGCGGTGCTGGAGGGTGCCACCCTGGTGAGGGTAGGTACCGCCATCTTCGGGGAGCGCAAAAGCCCCCGCTGAGCACCAACCGACTACCGAAGCCGCCGGATGCCTGCACCGGCCCCACTCGTAGAGCGACACAGGACACACCCCATGGCCACCAGAGTCACCTTCATCGGCGCCGGCAACATGGCCAGCGCCATCATCGGGGGAATGATCGACAGCGGCTACTCGCCCTCCGCGATCACCGCCACCTCCCCCAGCGACGCCTTCCTCGCCCCGGTGCACGAGCGCTACGGCATCCACACCAACACCGACAACCTCGCCGCCGTGGCCCAGGCCGACGTCGTCGTGCTGGCGGTGAAGCCCCAGGTGATGAAGGAGGTATGCGAGGGGCTGGCCAGCGTGGTCCAGCGTCGACGCCCGCTGATCATCTCGGTGGCCGCCGGCCTCGATGCCGCTACCCTCGAGACCTGGCTGGGCGGCGAGTTGCCGCTGGTGCGCTGCATGCCCAATACCCCAGCCCTGGTCGGCGCCGGCGCCTCCGGCCTCTATGCCAATGCTAGCGTCAGCGAGGAGCAGCGCCAGGTCGCCAGCGAGCTGATGGAAGCCGTGGGCCTGGTAGAATGGGTCGACGACGAGGTGCTGCTGGATGCGGTGACTGCCGTCTCAGGGAGCGGCCCTGCCTATTTCTTCCTGATGTTCGAGGCCATGGAGGAGGCCGGCGTCAAGCTCGGCCTGCCCGCCGAGACCGCCCGGCGCCTGGCCATGCAGACCGCCTTCGGCGCGGCCAAGATGGCGATGGCCAGCGACAAGACCCCCGCCGAGCTCAAGCGCGACGTGATGTCGCCCGGCGGTACCACTGAGCGCGCCGTCGAGCATCTCGAGGCGGCCGAGCTGCGCCGCATCCTCGCCGAAGCCATGGACGCCTGCGCCGCGCGCGCCCGGGAGATGGCCACAGAGCTCGGCGGCCGCTGATTCCAGGCATCGGTTTCAAGGGGCCGCCGGACGGCGGCCTGCCCACGACATGGAGGAACCCTCATGGGAAATGCCGGCCTGCTGCTGGTCAACACTCTGGTCAACCTGTACATCTTCCTGCTGATGTTGCGCTTCCTGCTGCAGGCGTCACAGGCCGACTACTACAATCCAATCAGCCAGACGGTGGTGAAGATCACCCAGCCGGCGGTGCGTCCCTTCCAGGGCTTCCTGGGCCCGGTGATGGGGCGCTTCGACATGGCCACCCTGGCGGCCAGCTTCGTGATCAAGGCGGTCAGCATCGTCATCATCCTGCAGCTGGCCGGCTTCGGCATGGCGCCCATCGCCAGCGTGGCCATCGGAGCCGTGGCGGCGCTGGCCAATGCCATCCTCAAGATCTACTTCTTCGCGCTGATCGCGATGATCATCCTCAGTTGGGTGGCGCCCAACGCCAGCCACCCCGGAGCACTGCTGGTGATGCAGCTGGTTGAGCCGATCATGGCGCCCCTGCGCAAGGTCATCCCGCCCCTGGGCATGATCGACCTCTCGCCCATCGTGGCTTTCATCGCCATCAGCCTGATCGATGGTATCGTGGTGGGCTCGCTGACCCGCGCCGCCGGCGTGGCCGGCGCCCTGGTCGGGCTTTGAGCCCCGGCTTTGAGCACCCACTCGCCGCCCACCGCAACGACTGGACACGGAACGACTGATGCCCGAGCTCCCTGTTGACTCGGTCGGCCTGGTGACGCCCCAGACGGCGCACTTCGACGACCCCCTGGCCCTGGCCTGCGGCAGGACGCTGCCGGCCTACGACCTCGTCTACGAGACCTATGGCACCCTGAACGCCGAGCGCTCCAATGCGGTGCTGATCTGCCACGCGCTATCCGGTCACCACCACGCCGCCGGCTATCATCGCGCCGACGAGCGCAAGCCGGGCTGGTGGGACGCCCATATCGGTCCCGGCAAGTCCGTCGACACCGATCGCTTCTTCGTGGTCACGCTCAACAATCTCGGCGGCTGCCACGGCAGCACCGGGCCCAACCGCGAGAACCCGGAGACCGGCCGCCTGTGGGGGCCGGAGTTCCCGATGGTGACCGTGAGCGACTGGGTCAACAGCCAGGTCCGACTGGCCGACCGGCTGGGCATCGAGCGCTTCGCCGCGGTGATCGGCGGCAGCCTGGGCGGCATGCAGGCGCTGCAGTGGACCCTCGCCTACCCGGAGCGGGTCGCCAGCGCCGCGGTGATCGCCGCCACCGCCAAGCTCTCGGCCCAGAACATCGCCTTCAACGAGGTGGCACGCCAGGCGATCCGCTCCGACCCCGACTTCCACGATGGCTGGTACGACGAGCACGACACGGTGCCGCGCCGCGGCCTCAAGCTGGCCCGCATGGTGGGGCACATCACCTACCTCTCCGAGGATGCCATGGGCCACAGGTTCGGCCGCGACCTGCGCGCCGACGACCTCAACTTCGGCTTCGACGTGGAGTTCCAGGTGGAGTCCTACCTGCGCTACCAGGGTGACACCTTCTCCACCTCCTTCGACGCCAACACCTACCTGTTGATGACCAAGGCGCTGGACTACTTCGACCCGGCCGCGGCCCATGATAGCGACCTGGCCCAGGCCCTGGCCCCGGCCACCTGCCCCTTCCTGGTGGTCAGCTTCACCACCGACTGGCGCTTTCCGCCGCCACGCTCCCGGGAACTGGTCAACGCCCTGGTGCGCGCCGGCAAGCCGGTCAGCTATGCCAACATCGACTCGACCCACGGCCACGACGCCTTCCTGATGCCGGAGCCTCGCTACCAGGCGGTGTTCGGGGCCTTCATGGACCGCGTGGCCCGGGATCTCGGGCTGGAGACACGCCCATGATGAACCGCCCCGACTTCAAGCTGATCCATGACTGGATCCCCGAGGGGGCCCACATCCTCGACCTGGCGTGCGGCGATGGCAGCTTGCTGGCGGCCCTCGCCAGGGACAAGCACGTCACCGGCTATGGCCTGGAGATCGACCCGGACGGCATCACCGGCTGCATCGCCCGCGGCGTAAACGTCATCGAGCAAAACCTCGACGACGGGTTGGCCAACTTCGACGACGACGCCTGCGATCTGGTGATCATGACCCAGGCCCTGCAGGCGCTGCGTCGCCCCGACCGAATGCTCGACGAGATGCTGCGGGTCGCCAGCGAAGCGATTATCACCTTCCCCAACTTCGCCTACTGGCGCCACCGGGTGCACCTGGGCATTCGCGGCTACATGCCGGTCTCCAAGTCGCTGCCCCACGCCTGGTACGACACCCCCAACATTCATCTGTCGACCTTCAACGACTTTGAACAACTGTGCCGGGACAAGGGTCTTATCATCGTCGACCGAGCGGTGGGCATCGGCGACCATGAGGGCCACTGGACCTCGCGGCTGTGGCCCAACCTGTTCGGCGAGATCGCGATCTTCCGGGTCGCTCGCGGCTGACCCGATCACGGCGCAACAGCGTCGATCACCAATAGGGGAGTCAAGAGGGGTGACGATGAAACCTGGCATCCCGGCCTTCCTGGCGGCCGCCATCCTGGCCCTGCTGGTCGGCCCTGCCGCCGCCCAGCAGTATGAGCAGATCGGCAATTACCAGATCCACTACAGTGCGGTGAACACCAGCTTCCTGCCCGAGGCGGTGGCCCGAGAGCACGGCATCCAGCGCAGCACCGCGATGGCGCTGCTCAACGTCAGCGTGCTCGAGGAGCGCGAGGACGGCACCACCCGTGCCCTGCCCACCACCGTGAACGGCACGGTCGGAGGGCTTGGCAGCAGCGACGCGCGCACGCCGCTGAGTTTCCGCACCCTGCGCAGCGGCGACGTTCCCTCGCAGATTGCGGTGTTCCGCATCCACGACGACGAGGCGATGCGCTTCGATCTGGAGGTCCTTCACGACCGCAACGCCGAGCCGGCCAGGGTCAGCTTCATCCAGCGCTTCTATATCGACCGCTGACCCCCCCCGGCGCTGCCCGTAACATCGCCATCCTTCACGGCGCCATCTTTCACGATCTAAGGCTTCGCTTGAGGTCCACGGGCAGCGCCTGCCCCAGGCGGATCGCGATCGGCACGCCGGCGCAACGCTCCACCTCGCAGCGGTGCGCCATCACCTCCACGCCGCGGGCCACCGCCATCCTGAGCGTTGCTGCATAGGTCGGGTCCAGATGGGCCGCCGGGGCCACGTCATCGATGCCCTCGTGGGCCACGCAGAACAGCAGCACCGCACGCTGCCCACCCTCGGCCAGGGCCGCCAGCACCTCCAGGTGTTTCCGGCCCCGCTCGCTCACGGCGTCGGGAAAGTAGCCGTGTCCGTCCTCCTCCCTAAGGGTCACCTGTTTGACCTCCACGAAGGCGGTGCCGTGCACGGGATCCTCGAGGCGGAAGTCGAGACGTGAGGCCTTCTCCTTGCCGATCACCACCGTCGCCTCGCGCTTCAGCTCGGCATAGCCGTCAAGGCCGGGAACCCGCCCCTCTCGCAGCGCCTCCTCGACGATGCGATTGGCTCGCCCGGTGTGCACCGAGGCGGCGACCAGACGGCCGTCGGGTTGGGGCAGCTCGATCAGCTCCCAGGTCCAGGCCAGCTTGCGCGCCAGGTTGTCGCTGGGCGCGAGCCACACCCGGCAGCCTGTCACGTTCACCGCCCGCATGGAGCCGGTGTTGGGACAGTGGGCCACCACCTCGCGGCCATCGTCGAGACATATGTCGGCGAGGAAGCGCTTGTAGCGGCGCAGCAGGGTGCCGGGCACCAGGCCAGGGTAGTCCATGTCCGCCCCTATCGGCGCGCCAGGAAGCGCTCGAGTCGGCTCACCGCCTCCTCGAGCCTGGGGATGCCCGTGGTGAAGGCGATGCGCACATGACGCTCGCTGCCCACCAGGGCGAAGTCGATGCCCGGCGTGATCGCCACGTTCTCCTCCTCCAGCAGGCGCCGGCAGAAGGCCTGGCTGTCGTCGCTGTAGCGGGAGATGTCGAGCCACAGGTAGAAGGCCCCCTGGGGCGGCAGCGAGGGCGCCAGCCCCAGGCGCGCCAGTCGCGCCAGCAGGGCATCCCGGCGGCGTCCCAGTTCGACGCGCCGGGCCTCGAGAATCTCCCGGCACTCGGGGGTGAAGGCGGCCAGGGCCGCATGCTGGGCCGGGGTGGAGGCGGCCAGGAAGACGTTCTGGGCCAGCCGGGTGAGCGGCTCCACCGCTGCCTCCGGCGCCAGCAGCCAGCCCAGCCGCCAGCCGGTCATGCCGAAGTACTTGGAAAAGCTGTTGACCACGAAGGCGTCCGGGGTGATCGATGCCACCGAGAGCGGCTCGAGATCAAAGCAGAGCCCCTGATAGATCTCGTCCACCAGCAGGTGGCCGCCCCTCGCTGCCACCGTCGTGGCCACCGCCGCCAGCTGCTTGGCATCGAGCATGTGGCCGGTGGGGTTCGAGGGCGTGGCCAGCATCGCCAGCCGGGTGGCGTCGCGCCAGTGGGCCTCGATCAGCCCGGCGTCCAGCTGCCAGCCACTCTCCGGGCCCACCGGCACAGCATCCACCTCGGCGCCGGCCAGGGCCATGAAGTGGCGGTTGCAGGGATAGTTGGGATCGGCCATCAGCACCCGGTCGCCGGGGCCGGCCAGCAGTTGGCTGGCCAGCAGCAGCGCTCCGGAGGCCCCAGGGGTCACCAGGATCCGCCCGGGATCGACCTCGGCATCGAAGTGCTCGGCATAGTGGCCGGCGATCGCCGAGCGCAGCGCGGGAAGTCCCGCCGCCGGCGTGTAGCGGGTATGGCCCGCGGCCAGTGCCGCCTGACCGGCGGCCACCACCGGCGCCGGGGTTGGGAAGTCGGGCTCGCCCACTTCCAGATGGATGACGTCGTGGCCGGCCGCCTCGCGGGCCTGGGCGATTTCCAGCAGGCTCATCACCCGAAAGGGGGCGACCCGGTCGATGCGTGGACTCCACGCCATGGCAAGACTCCTGTGAACGAGAGGTGGACACCCGGGAGCCAGGCCCCGCGGCACGGTCAAAGCGTCATGTCATTGAAGGGCCCTAGTGTAGCGACTTTGGTGGCAGGGCCGCAGCCGGCGGTGCCGACGAGGTTGCAAACCCCCGGCTTTTCCGATAAACAAGCATCCCTTTGGCGTGAGATACCTTGCTAAGGGCGGGTATTGATCAGCAGTCACTCAAGTAACGAGGCAGTCCCATGCCAGTAGCCGACAAGAAAGTGGAAGCGCCCAAGAAGTTTACCCCCTACGAGCCGGCGGCGGGGGAAGAGTACATGAACGAGCAGCAGCTGGAGCACTTCCGACAGATCCTGCTGGGCTGGAAGCAGGAGCTCATGGAAGAGGTGGACCGCACCGTGCGTCATCTGCAGGAAGAGGCGAACAACTACGCCGACCCGGCCGACCGTGCCACCCAGGAAGAGGGCTTCAGCCTGGAGCTGCGCACCCGGGATCGCGAGCGCAAGCTGCTCAAGAAGATCAACGAGACCCTCGACAACATCGACGAGGATGACTATGGCTTCTGTGAGGCCTGTGGCGTCGAAATCGGCATCCGCCGCCTCGAGGCGCGCCCCACGGCCACCCTGTGCGTCGACTGCAAGACGCTGGCCGAGCTCAAGGAAAAGCAGCTGGGCGGCTGATCCGGGCATGCCGATGGCCTGCATGAAGCGTCGCAACGGGCACCCCTGGGTGCCCGTTCGCATGTCTGATGAAGGAAGCGGCTAATGAACCACTACCATGGACGCTTCGCCCCGACCCCCTCCGGCCCGCTGCACTTCGGCTCCCTGGTGGCGGCATTGGCCAGCTTTCTGGATGCTCGCCACGCCGGCGGCAAGTGGCGGCTGCGCATTGAGGATATTGACCCTCCGCGCTGCCCACCGGGTGCCGCCGACCAGATCCAGCACCAGCTCACGGCCTTCGGCCTGCACTGGGATGGCCCGGTGCTGTGGCAGCAGAACCGCGATGGCGTCTATCAGGCGGCACTCGACCGGCTAGTCGACCAGGGCCTCGCCTACCCCTGCAGCTGCTCGCGCAAGCAGTGGCGCGACTACCCCATCTATCCTGGCTGGTGTCGGGAAGGCGTGCGCGAACCCGGCAGGCCGGTGGCCTGGCGGCTGCGCGGCGATCTGGGGCTGCGTCCGGTGGTCTGGCAGGACCGCCTGTTCGGCGAGCAACGCTTTGACCCCGCCGGGCTTGGCGACGTGGTACTCAAGCGCAAGGATGACCTCTGGGCCTACCAGCTCGCCGTGGTGGTAGACGACGCAGATCAGGGGATCAGCGACGTGGTGCGCGGCTTCGACCTGCTCGACAACACCCCCTGGCAGCGCCAGATGCAGCACGCCCTGGGCCTCCCCGAGCCGCGCTATCTGCACCTGCCGCTGATCATCGACGAGGGGGGTCAGAAGCTCTCCAAGCAGAACCTGGCCCCGGCCCTGCCCACCGACGACGACGCCGTGCGCCCGCTGCTGCACGCCGCCTTGACGGCCCTGGACCAGGCGCCGCCCGACGGCCTTGCCGGGGCGCCGGTCGCCGAGCAGCTCGCCTGGGGGATCGCCCACTGGGAGGTTTCCCGCATCCGCCCGAAACCGCACCGCACGACCGAAGGCGCTGCACCTGGGTCCGACTGAGAGGCTGTCATGTACGTCTATCGCATCCTGCTGTTCCTGGTGCTCGGCGGCTACCTGCTCTCGCCGCTGATGATGAGCGGCTGGGCCAGCCCCGGCGTGGCCTGGTACCGGCCCTTCATGATCTGGGGCGTGCTGATCGCGCTGACCCTGTGGCTGGAGCAGAAGAGGAAGCTCGATGAACGCTAGCCTGGCCGGCATGTTCGCCCTGGGCACCGGCTTTCTGCTGGTGCTCTTCGTCTGCGCACTGGCGGTGGAGCGCGGGGTGGTCGGCACGCGCATCACCCGCCACCCGGTGGTCTACACCCTGGCACTCGGGGTCTACGCCAGCGCCTGGGCGATCTACGGCAGCCTGGAGCTCGCCTCCACCTCCGGCTACGGCTACCTGGCCTACTACCTGGGCGTGGCCGGGGCCTTCCTGCTCGCCCCGGTGCTGCTGGTCCCGATCCAGCGCATGACCCGCACCTACCAGCTGACCTCCCTTTCCGACCTGTTCGCCTTCCGCTTTCGCTCGCGCTGGGTAGGCACCCTGATCACCCTGATCAGCCTGCTGGCGGTGCTGCCGCTGCTGGCCCTGCAGGTGCAGACCATGGGCGATGCCATCTTCCTGATGACCGGCGCCGCCTCGCCGTCGCTGCTAGCGCTCGCCTTCTGCGCCATGATCGCCCTGTTCGCCATGCTGTTCGGAACGCGCCAGGGGTGCGTGGATAGCCACCACGACAGCCTGCTGGCGGTCATCGCCCTCTCTTCCCTGGTCAAGCTGGTTGCCATGCTGGGCCTCGGCGCCTTCGCGCTTTTCGTGGTCTTCGACGGTCCCGCCGACCTCCAGGCCTGGCTCGACGGCCCCGGCCAGGCCTTCCAGGCCGGCGTGGTGCAGCCCGACCCGGCTCACTGGCGCACTCTGCTGCTGCTGTTCTTCGCCGCGGCCCTGTTGATGCCCCACATCTTCCACATCACCTTCACCGAGACCCACTCCCGCCACACCCTGCTGCAGGCCAGCTGGGCACTGCCGCTGTTCCTGCTGCTGATGGCCCTCCCGGTGCCGCTGATCCTGTGGGCGGGCCAGCGCCTCGGCGCAGGCGACGTGCTGCCCGCTGCCTACCTGGCCTTCGGGCTGTCGGAGTCGCTGTGGATGCAGTCGCTGGCCTTCATCGCCGGGCTCGCCGCCACCAGCGCCACCATGGTGCTGATCGCCCTGGCGCTGTCGGGCATGATCCTCAACCACGTGCTGCTGGTGGCCCACCCCCCTGAGGCCCAGCAGGACCTCTACCGCTGGCTGCTGTGGCTGCGCCGCGCCCTGGTGGGCGCCGTGGTGCTGGGCGGCTGGCTCTTCTACCGTACCGTGGGTGTGCATCACGACCTCACCACCCTGGCCCTGGCCGCCTTCGTCGGCATGGCCCAGTGCCTGCCGGGGCTGCTGGCCCTGCTCTACTGGCCCGGCGCCAACCGCAAGGGAATGATCGCGGGCCTGGTGGTCGGCCTTCTGGTGTGGCTGCTCGGCCTGTGGGGGCCACTGCTCACCGGACTGCCCCCGCTGGTGGTGATCCCCCCCGGACTCGAGGCCGTGGCTGGCGAGCCGGAATGGTACGTGATCACCCTGGTCTCCCTGGCCGGCAACGCCCTGGTCTTCATCATCGTCTCCCTGGCCACGCGCACCTCCGAAGGGGAGCGGGCCGCCGCCGAGGCCTGCTCGGTGGATGCCGTGATCCGCCCCAAGCGCCTGCCGCTGGAGGCCGCTAACGGCGAGGAGTTCAAGATCCACCTCGCCCGTGCCCTGGGCGACGAGGCGGCACAGCGCGAGGTGGGGCGGGCCCTGGACGATCTAGGGCTTGGCCCCCTGGACGGCCGACCCTACGCCCTGCGCCGGCTGCGTGACCGCCTGCAGGCCAACCTCTCCGGCCTGATGGGCCCCTCGGTGGCCCAGGACATCGTCGACCGCTACCTGCCCTACCGCGAGGGCAGCGCCGCTGCCACCGAGGACATCCACTACGTGGAGAGCCGCCTGGAGGCCTACCGCTCGCGACTCACCGGCCTGGCCCGGGAGCTCGACGGCCTGCGCCGCTACCACCGCCGCACCCTGACCCGCCTGCCGGTGGGACTGTGCGCCTTCGGTGATGACGGCGAGCTGCTGATGTGGAACGACGCCCTGGCCGCGCTCAGCGGCATCCAGGGCGCCAGCGTGATCGGCGCCCGCCGCGACAGCCTGCCGGCCCCCTGGGGCGAATTGCTCGGCCGCATCCTCGCCGAGTCGCACAGCCACCTCTACAAGCAGCCGGTCACCCTGGAGGGGGGCGTCCGCTACTTGAGCCTGCACAAGGCCGAGCTCGCCGGCGATGACAGTGAACCCGGGGGCATGGTGATCCTGGTGGAGGACCACAGCGAAATGAAGTGGCTGGAGGACGAGCTGGTCCATGCCGCACGCCTGGCCTCCATCGGCCAGCTGGCCGCCGGGGTGGCCCACGAGATCGGCAACCCCATCACCGGCATCTCGTCGCTCGCCCAGAACCTGCGCTACGACACGGAGGACCCCGAGATCCTCGAGACCGCCGAGCAGATCCAGCAGCTCACCGACCGGGTCTCGCGGATCGTCTCATCGCTGGTGGGGTTTGCCCACGGCGGGCGCCACCTGGGCGGGCAGGCGTTTGCCCCGGTCTCCCTGGCCGAGGTCACCGACGAGGCCATCCACTTGATCCATCTCGCCCGCTCGGGCGAGGATGTCGTCTTCGAGAACCGCTGCCCCGCCGCCCCTCGCGTCCCGGGTGATGCCCAGCGGCTGCTGCAGGTGATGGTCAACCTGCTCGGCAATGCCCGCGACGCCAGCGACCCCGGCGACCGCGTCGTCATCGAGGCGCACGCCGAGGCCGCCGGGCTGCGTGTCGACGTCACCGACGAGGGCCACGGCATCGACGACCGGGTGCGCGACCACCTCTTCGAGCCCTTCACCACCACCAAGCCCCCCGGCCAGGGCACGGGGCTGGGCCTGCCGCTGGTCTACAGCATCGTCGCCGAGCACCACGGCCAGATCGACATCGAATCGCCGCCGCCGGGTCGCGAGCGCGGCACCCGCATCAGCCTTTGGCTGCCGCTGAAACCACAGGAGGGCGATACACCGCGATGAGCCGGATCCTGATCGTAGAAGACGAAGCCATCATCCGCAGCGCCCTGCGCCGCCTGCTGGAGCGCCACGACTACCGGGTCGACGAGGCCGGCTCCGTCGACGAAGCCACGGCCCTGGACCCGCAGCGCTTCGACCTGGTGATCAGCGACCTGCGTCTGCCCGGCGAGCCCGGTACCGCGTTGATTGCCCGTGCCGCGCCGGTGCCGGTGCTGATCATGACCAGCTACGCCAGCATGCGCTCGGCGGTGGAGGCCCTGAAGCAGGGCGCCGTGGACTACGTTGCCAAGCCCTTCGACCATGACGAGCTGCTGGAAACCGTCGCCCGTGTATTGCACCTGCAGGCCTCGCGGCGCGCCGAGCCGCCGGACGTCACTGAGCCCAGCGGCCAGGCCCAGCCGATGATCGGCAACTGCCCGGCCATGCAACTGGTCTACTCGCGCATCCGCAAGACCGCGCCGGCCGACGTCACCGTGCTGATCCAGGGCGAATCGGGCACCGGCAAGGAGCTGGTGGCCCGCGCCCTGCACCAGCAGAGTAAGCGCGCCCGGGCCGCGCTGATCAGCGTCAATTGCGCGGCGATCCCCGAGACGCTGATCGAGTCCGAGCTGTTCGGCCACGAGAAGGGCGCCTTCACCGGCGCCAGCGCCGCCCGCACCGGCCTGGTGGAGGCCGCCGACGGCGGCACCCTGTTCCTCGACGAGATCGGCGAGCTGCCGCTGGACGCCCAGGCCCGGCTGCTGCGGGTGCTGCAGGAGGGCGAGATTCGCAAGATCGGCTCGGTGGAGACTCGCCACGTGGACGTGCGCCTGATCGCCGCCACCCACCGCGACCTGCGCGCCCTGTCGAAGACCGGGGAGTTTCGCCTCGACCTCTACTATCGCCTCAACGTCATGCAGATCGACCTGCCCCCGCTGCGCGACCGCGAGGATGACGTGCTGTTGATCGCCGACATCCTGTTAGAGAAGGCATGCAAGCGCCACGACCGCGAGGGACTGCGACTCTCCCGCGCCGCCCGTCGCGAGATCCACGACTACCCCTGGCCCGGCAACGTTCGCGAGTTGGAAAACGCCCTCGAGCGTGGGGTGATCCTCGCCGAGGGGCACCTGATTCATCCGGATGACCTGGGGCTCTCGCCGCCTAACGCCGCGCCCCCCACACCACGCCAGATCCCCCTCGAGCCTGAGCCCGCCAAGGCCGACACCGGCCAGGGTACCGAGGGCAGCGGCGAGGACGACCTCTCGCTCGAGGACTACTTCCAACACTTCGTGCTCGAGCACCAGGACCAGATGAGCGAGACCGAACTGGCCCAGAAACTCGGCATCAGTCGCAAGTCGCTGTGGGAACGGCGCCAGCGCCTCGGCATCCCCCGCAAGAAGAGCCCACGACGCAAGAATGAGTGAGCGGCTGCCGCCCATGCGGCCCTCACACCTATGCGACCATCGTCCATGAGACTAACGCGCAAGCGCCCGCGGCCACCGCCGCGGGCGCTGTCATGTGGGGTCAGGCTTCCCTTCCTGCCCCATTTGTTACCGTCCCACACAGCCCGTGCCCCACGCTGGGGCCGCCGGGGTAACACTCCGCCACCCATGGCGCTGCCCCCCGAGAGAGAAATTTCTTAATTTATTGATAATAAAGCAATAAAATCTTCCTGGCACGCAGCCTGCTATATACCCTGGTAAGAAAAATAAGTTCCGGTGTCACCGGCTGTCCCAACAACAACAACGCGACAGCCCCGCGTGACAAGCCCCGCCCTAACAACAATAACCATTGCGGGCCAGAGCCACACAGGCGCGATTAACCAACAAGAACAACAGACAACGTGCTCGGCCCCTTGCTTGCCAACAACAACAAGCTCAGCGAGGAACCGGAGACTCAGGACCCGACGCATCAGCACGGCCCTCAACAAGAACAATCGCCGTCGAAGGTGCACCCCCGGCAACAACACCAACAAGCTGGGGGGAGGCAGACCCACTGCCGTCGTGGTTGGATTATTGTTTTGAATACGAGGCGGTCACCACCAGGAGCGCCAACAAGGACAACAACACAGCTAGCCTGTTTTTCTCCTTAGTGACTGCGGTGCGTATTCAAGGCGATGTGCCATCACGAAGAAGAACCAGCAGCAAGGATGCTGCAAGAATGCTTTAGGGGGAGACCTTCCGGTCTCCCCCTTTTACTGTGGGACTCGCATGAGACTCGCTGCCGCCATGCTATGCAAGGACCCGGGGGTCGGATACACTCGTACCTTTTAATCTTCTTTTTCCGCACTGCGAGTCGATATCGCCGCATGTTCAAAGGATTTACCCGCTTCCTGCAGAGTCCAGGCGAACGCCTGAAGTCCTTCTTCGGACCCGACAGCGCCGCCGCCGGCCCGTTGGAACCGCGCATCATTCCCCGCCAGGAGCATCCGGTGTCGCGCCAGCACTTCAGCGACGCCGCCCTCAAGGTGCTCTATCGGCTGCACAATGCCGGCTACCAGGCCTATCTAGTGGGCGGCTGCATCCGCGACTCCCTGCTCGGGCGCATGCCCAAGGACTTCGACGTGGCCACCGATGCCACGCCGGAAGAGGTCAAGACGCTGTTTCGCAACTCGCGGATCATCGGCCGGCGCTTTCGCATCGTGCACGTGCGCTTCGGGCGCGAGGTGATCGAGGTCACCACCTTCCGCGGCAAGCCCGGCGACGATCATGGCGATCATATCGCCCAGCAGTCCGACGAGGGGCTGCTGCTGCGTGACAACGTGTGGGGCAATATCCAGGAAGACGCCATACGCCGCGACTTCACCATCAATGCCCTCTATTACAACATCGCCGACTTCTCGATCCACGACTTCGCCAACGGCGTACGTGACATCGAGGCGCGAACCCTGCGATTGATCGGCGACCCCGCGACCCGCTACCGCGAGGATCCGGTGCGCATGCTGCGGGCCGTCCGCTTCGCGGGCAAGCTCGACTTCCATCTGGACCCGGCCAGCGAGGCACCGATCCGCGAACTGGCCCCGCTGCTGCTGCAGATCCCCCCGGCGCGTCTGTTCGACGAGATCCTCAAGCTGTTCATGGGTGGGCACGGCGTGGAGACCTTCCGCCTGCTGCGCCGCTACAGGCTGTTCGAGATGCTCTTCCCGGAAGCCGCGGAGGCCATGGACGAACTGCCCTGGACCGAGCCCCTGGTGGAGGCGGCACTGGCCAGCACCGATCGGCGCATCGCCGAGGAGCGCCCGGTCACTCCGGCCTTCCTGTTCGCCGCCCTGCTCTGGGGCCCCGTGCAGCGGCACCAGGCCGCTCACGAACGCGACGGCATGCCGCCGATCCCGGCCCTGCAAGCGGCCTCTCAGCAGGTGGTCTCCCGGCAGCTGCAGCATATCTCGATCCCCAAGCGTTTCAGCCTGCCGATGCGTGACATATGGGACTTGCAGCAGCGTCTACCGATGCGTCGCGGCCGCCGCGTCTTCCAGACCCGCGAGCATCCCCGCTTCCGCGCCGCCTACGACCTGCTGCTGCTGCGAGAGGCCGCCGGCGAGCTCGAGCCGGGCCTCGGCGACTGGTGGACGGCCTTCCAGAACGCCGACGAGCATGAGCAGCGCCGCCTGCTGGATAAGGTCGGCGCCAATCCCGCCGGCAGCGGCGCACCGCGCAAACGACGCCCCCGTCGTCGCAAGCCGCGGGGCAATACCGGCGGCGACAACGGCAACGCATGAGCTCGCATCGCGCCTGGATCGGACTGGGCAGCAACCTGGACGATCCGCGGCGGCACATCGAGCAGGCCCTCGAGGAGCTCGACCGCCTGCCCCTCACCCGCCGCCTGGGCGCCTCACGCTGCTACGTCAGCCGGCCGCTCGGCCCCCGGGATCAGCCCGACTTCATCAACGCCGTGGCGCTGCTGGAGACCCGACTATCGCCGCTGGCGCTCCTTGACCAGCTGCAGGCCCTGGAGCAGCGCCACCGCCGGGTGCGCGCCCGCCGCTGGGGGCCCCGCACCCTGGACCTGGATCTGCTACTGTTCGATGACAGCGTGCTGTCCCTGCCGCGCCTGAGCGTGCCACATCCCGAACTGACGCATCGCGCCTTCGTGGTGCTGCCGCTGCTGGAGCTGGCCCCGACGCTTGCGCTGCCGGACGGCCTCCGCCTGGCAGGGCTGGCGGAGGCCCTGGAGGCCGACGGCCTGGCACCGCTGTTACCGACGACCTGATTCCACCGGGAAGTGTTACCTATCGACACGCCCGGGCGATTCGGGTAACAATCACGGGTTTGTTGCCGCAAAGTTACCGGCGGGTCAGGCAGTCACCCAACGCCTCCCCTGCTGCCACAACGATGAGAGCACGCCATGAAAACCGTCACCCTGAGCACGCTGCAGACCTTCAAGCGCGCCGGTGAGTCCTTCAGCTGCCTGACCGCCTACGATGCCTCGTTCGCCCGGGCCGCTAGCGACGCCGGCATCGAGGTACTGCTGGTCGGCGACTCCCTGGGCATGGTCCTGCAGGGCCACGCCAGCACACTGCCGGTGACCCTCGAGGAAATCGGCTACCACACCCGCTGCGCGGCCCGGGGCAAGGGAGCGAGCCTGTTGATGGTCGACCTGCCCTTCATGGGCAACGCCAGCACCGAGCGCCTGCTGGAGAACGCCGGCGAGCTGATGCGCGCCGGCGCCGAGCTGGTCAAGGTGGAGGGCGAGGCGTGGATGGCCGATGGCATCCGCGAGCTGACCCGCCGCGGCGTGCCGGTGTGCGCCCACCTGGGCCTCACCCCGCAGACGGTCTACCAGCTGGGCGGCTACAAGGTGCAGGGCCGCGAGGCCGAGCGCGCCACCCAGATCCTCGAGGATGCCCGTACCCTGGTGGCGGCCGGCGCCTCGGTCATCCTGCTGGAGTGCGTGCCGGCCAGCCTGGGGCGGGCCATCACCGAGGCGCTGGACGTGCCGGTGATCGGAATCGGCGCCGGTCCCGACACCGACGGTCAGATCCTCGTGATGCACGATGTGCTGAACGTCACCGCCGGCCGCAAGCCCCGCTTCGTCAAGAACTTCATGGCCGAGGCCGACGACATCCAGGGCGCCTTCCGGCGCTACCACGAGGACGTCAAGGCCCGGCGCTTCCCCGCCGAGGAACACTGCTTCTAGCCCTGGAGCCTGCCATGCGCACCCTCAGAGAGACCCCCGCCCTGCGCGAGGCGCTGGCGGACGTTCGTCGTCGCGGCGAGCGCATCGCCCTGGTCCCCACCATGGGCAACCTGCACGACGGCCACCTGGCGCTGGTCGCCGCGGCCCGCGAGCGCGCCGAGGTGGTGATCGCCACCATCTTCGTCAACCCCATGCAGTTCGGGGCAGGCGAGGACCTGGAGGCCTACCCGCGCACCCTCGAGGAGGACCAGGCCGGGCTCGAGGCGGCCGGCTGCGACCTGCTGTTCGCCCCCGAGACCGCCACCGTCTATCCGCGCGGGCTCGAGGCCCAGACCCGCATCGTGGTGCCCGACGTCACCGAGGGGCTGTGTGGCGCCTCACGACCCGGCCACTTCGACGGCGTCTCCACCGTCGTCGGCATGCTCTTCAACCTGGTGCAGCCCGACATCGCCTGTTTCGGCGAGAAGGACTACCAGCAGCTGGCGGTGATCCGCCGCATGGTGGCCGACATGCACTTCCCCATCGAGGTCGTCGGCGTGCCCATCGTGCGCGCCGAAGACGGCCTGGCGCTCTCCTCGCGCAACGGCTACCTGAGTGCCGAACAGCGCGCGGCGGCGCCGCGGCTCTATCAGACCCTGTGCGAACTGCGCCAGGGCCTGGAGGCAGGCGAGGCGACCGGGCCGACCCTGGCCGTCGGATACGCCCGCCTGCAGGAGGCCGGCTTCGCGCCGGACTACCTGGAGCTGCGCGCGGCCGACCTGGGCCCCGTCACAGCGACGACCCGCGAGGCCGTGCTGCTGGCCGCCGCCCGCCTGGGCTCGACCCGACTGATCGACAACCTGACCCTGTCCCTGTCGCGCTGACGCGCCGCCCATCCGCTTCCGGAGGATCACGCTCCATGTTCACCATCATGCTCAAGGCCAAGCTGCACATGGCCCGCGTCACCCATGCCGTGCTCGACTACGAGGGCTCCTGCGCCATCGACGGCGAGCTGCTCGACATGTCCGGCATTCGCGAGAATGAGCAGATCCAGATCTACAATGTCGAGAATGGCCAGCGCTTTACCACCTACGCCATCCGCGCCGAGGAGGGCTCGAAGGTGATCTCCGTCAACGGCGCAGCCGCCCACCTTGCCGGTCCCGGCGATCGCGTGATCATCTGCAGCTACGCCCACTACAGCGAGGCGGAGCTGGAGAACCACCAGCCGGCGCTGGTCTACCTCCAGGAAGGCAACGCGATCAGCCACACCAGCCACGCGATTCCCGTGCAGCTGGCCTGACGTTTACCGCGGCATATCCGGACGGGGTGCCGCCAACACCCAGCGACCCCGGGCATGCGGCCATGGAAGCATTGCCGCGACGCACAAGCGTCCCCTATGCTGGGGACCCCGGTCGTGTCCGGCTGTCGCGACAAGGCCGCAAGCCCGTCATCCCATTCAGGAGAACACTCTCATGCAAGAAGTGGTGATCGTTGCCGCACGCCGTACCGCCGTCGGCGCCTTTGGCGGCTCCCTGGCCGGCATTCCCGCCAGTGACCTCGGCGCCCTGGTGATCAAGGACCTGCTGGCGACCACCGGCGTCTCCGGTGACCAGGTCGACGAGGTGCTCCTGGGCCAGGTACTGACCGCCGGCGTGGGTCAGAACCCCGCCCGTCAGGCCGCCATCAAGGCCGGCCTGCCCGATGCCGTTCCCGCCATGACCATCAACAAGGTGTGCGGCTCCGGTCTCAAGGCCCTGCACCTGGCCACCCAGGCGATCCGCTGCGGCGACGCCGAGCTGATCATCGCCGGGGGTCAGGAGAACATGTCGGCCTCGCCCCACGTGTTGCCCAATTCCCGTAACGGCCAGCGCATGGGTGACTGGAAGGCCATGGACACCATGGTCCACGACGGCCTGTGGGACGCCTTCAACAACTACCACATGGGCATCACCGCCGAGAACGTTGCCGAGAAGTACGCTATTACTCGCGAAGAAATGGACGAGTTTGCCGCCGCCTCCCAGCAGAAGGCCGCCACCGCCATCCGCGAGGGAAAATTCAAGGGCCAGATCGTTCCCGTGGAGATTCCCCAGCGCAAGGGCGACCCGGTGGTCTTCGACACCGACGAGAACCCCCGCGAGGTGAGCGCCGAGAAGCTCGGCGGCATGCGCCCCGCCTTCAAGAAGGACGGCACCGTCACCGCGGGCAACGCCTCCTCCCTCAACGACGGCGCCGCCGCGGTGATGCTCTGCTCCGCCGAGAAGGCCAAGGCCCTGGGCCTCGAGCCCCTGGCGCGCATTGCCGCCTACAGCAACGCCGGCGTCGACCCGGCGATCATGGGCATCGGCCCGGCCCCGGCCACCCGCCTCTGCCTGGAAAAGGCCGGCTGGAGCCTGGATGATCTCGACCTGGTCGAGGCAAACGAGGCCTTCGCCGCCCAGGCCCTCTCCGTCAACAAGGAGCTCGGCTGGGACGTCAGCAAGGTCAACGTCAACGGCGGTGCCATCGCGCTGGGCCACCCCATCGGTGCCTCCGGCTGCCGCATCCTGGTGACCCTGCTGCACGAGATGATCGCCCGGGACGCCAAGAAAGGCCTGGCGACGCTGTGCATCGGCGGCGGTCAGGGTGTGGCGCTGGCCATCGAGCGGTAACGCACTGCGCGTAAGCTGTAAGCACCACCAAGAAG
This sequence comes from Halomonas salsilacus, assembly GCF_051216275.1. Classification (NCBI taxonomy): domain Bacteria; kingdom Pseudomonadati; phylum Pseudomonadota; class Gammaproteobacteria; order Oceanospirillales; family Halomonadaceae; genus Halomonas; species Halomonas salsilacus. Next base: position 225,292 of record NZ_JBPKAQ010000005.1, on the reverse strand, counting down.
CCCTTGCGGACGAGAACCACAAGGGCTTTTCTTTTGTTTGCCACTCTCAGCTGAAAAACCCTCCACGGCATGGCCATGGAGGGTTTTGTCTTACGGCTTGAGGCTTACTGCTTAAAGCTGGGGTTCAGCGACCTGCTCGGCCTCGAACGCCGCCTTCTCTTCCGGAGTGATCTCCTTGATGGTGAGCTTCACCCGGTTGCGGTTGTCGATGTCGAGCACCTTGACCACCACCTCGTCCCCCTCGTTGAGGAAGTCACGCACGTCGTTGACCCGCTCCGGCACGATCTGAGAGATGTGCACAAGGCCATCGGTGCCCGGCATGATGTTGACGAAAGCGCCGAAGTCGGCGATGCGGGCCACCTTGCCCAGATAGAGCTTGCCGATCTCCGCCTCGGCGGTAATCGCCAGCACGGTATCGATCGCCCGCTTGGCCGCTGCCTTGTCTTCGGCGTAGATGCGTACGGTGCCATCGTCGTCCAGGTCGATGGAGGCGCCGGTATCCTCGCAGATCTTGCGGATGGTGGCGCCGCCCTTGCCGATGACGTCGCGGATCTTGTCCGGGGCGATCTTGATGGTCGCCATGGAGGGGGCGTTGTCGGAGACCTCGGTACGGCTCTGGCCGATCACCGTGTTCATCTGCTCCAGGATGCCGAGGCGAGCCTCCAGGGCCTGCTGCAGCGCCTGCTCCATGATTTCCTCGTTGATGCCCTCGATCTTGATGTCCATCTGCAGGGCGGTGACACCCTCGGAGGAACCGGCCACCTTGAAGTCCATGTCGCCGAGGTGATCCTCGTCACCGAGTATATCGGTCAGCACGGCGAAGCCGTCGTCGTCCTTGACCAGGCCCATGGCGATGCCCGCCACCGGCGCCTTCATCGGCACACCGGCATCCATCAGCGCCAGCGACGTGCCGCACACCGAGGCCATGGAGCTGGAGCCGTTGGACTCGGTGATCTCGGAGACCACGCGGATGGTGTAGGGGAACTCCGCCTCGTCGGGCAGCATGGCCTGCACGCCGCGGCGCGCCAGGCGGCCGTGTCCGATCTCGCGACGCTTGGGACCGCCCATGAAGCCGGCCTCGCCCACGCAGTAGGGAGGGAAGTTGTAATGCAGCAGGAAGCGGTCCTTGCGCTCGCCCTCCAGCGACTCGATCAGCTGGGAGTCGCGCAGGGTGCCCAGGGTGGCGACCACGATGGCCTGGGTCTCGCCACGAGTGAAGATGGCCGAGCCGTGGGTCTTGGGCAGGCTGCCCACCTCGATGGCCAGCGGACGCACGGTCTTGTGGTCGCGCCCGTCGATGCGCGGCTCGCCCTTGACCACACGAGAGCGCACCACGCGCTTCTCGAGGGCGCCGAAGGCCCCCTTCACCTCATCGATGCCGAACTTGCCTGCCTCTTCACCGGCCAGCTGCTCCACGGCCTCGGCCTTGAGGGCGGAGAGCGCATCTTGACGGACCATCTTGTCGGTGATGCGGTAGGCCTCGCCCACCCTGGCCTCGAAGGCGCTGGCCACGGCGGCCTTGAGCTCGGTGTTCTCGGCGGCCGGCTGCCAGTCCCACTTCGGCTTGCCGGCCTCGGCGACCAGCTCGTTGATGGCCTTGATGGCCACCTGCATCTCCATGTGGCCATAGAGCACGGCACCGAGCATCTCGTCCTCGAGCAGCTCCTTGGCCTCGGACTCCACCATCAACACCGCCTTCTCGGTGCCGGCCACCACCATGTCCAGCTCGGATTTCGCCAGCTCCTCGACGGTGGGGTTGAGGAAGTAGCCGTTCTCCTCGTCGAAGCCGACGCGGGCCGCTGCGATCGGGCCCTTGAACGGCACGCCGGAGATGGCCAGAGCCGCGGAGGTGCCCAGCAGCGCCGCGATATCCGGATCATGATTACGGTCGGTGGAGAGCACCGTGCAGACGACCTGAACCTCGTTCATGAAGCCCTTGGGGAAGAGTGGACGGATCGGGCGGTCGATCAGCCGCGAGGTGAGGGTCTCCTTCTCGGTGGGACGCCCCTCGCGCTTGAAGAAGCCGCCGGGAATCTTGCCGACCGCGTAGGTCTTCTCCTGGTAGAACACCCCCAGTGGGAAGAAGGGCTGGTCGGGCTTGGCGTCCTTCTTGGCCACCACGGTGCACAGCACCACGGTGTCGTCCATGGTGACCATCACGGCACCGGTGGCCTGACGGGCGATGCGCCCGGTTTCCAGGGTGACGGTGCTGCGACCGTACTGAAATGTCTTCTTGACCCGATTCACGGCGACTTCCTTCAACGTTACTTTTCTGTGTTTGGTTCGTTTCGACTCGGCGACCATTTTAGGGGTTGACGCGCCCCGCGGCCACCGGATAGCAACTTTTCCGCCCCACAGACGCAAAACGGGCAGCCCGAAGGCTGCCCGTTTCTCTACTGCGCGGCGTGCGACGCTTAGCGACGCAGGCCCAGACGCTGAATCAGTGCCTGATAGCGCTCGAAGTCCTTGCGCTTCAGGTAGTCAAGCAGCTTGCGGCGCTGGTTGACCATGCGGATCAGGCCACGACGGGAGTGGTGATCCTGCTTGTTGGTCTTGAAGTGGTCCTGCAGGCCATCGATGTTGGCGCTGAGCAGGGCAACCTGCACTTCGGGGGAACCGGTATCGTTGTCGCCACGACCGAATTCGTTGACGATTGTGGCCTTCTGTTCGGCGGTGAGTGCCATCTGTCTCTCCAGTAAGCAATATGCCTGAATGATGTGTGTGTGAGACCACGCATATTTGCAGTCTCGGGCGTTTCTCCCTTAATCGGCAGCCGTGCTCAGCAGCCGTGTCGGCGCCACCTCCTGTGGCGCCGTGACCGCGCCGAGGCCCAGGAAGGCCCCGTCGCAGTAAAGTCTTGCCGTCTCGCCGGTGCCGATGCCCGTGGCATCGACCCGAGCCGCCTGACCCAGAGTCAGGCGAGCGGCCGCCGAGGCGTCAAGCTCGAGCCTCGGCAGGTGCGCGACCAGCACGTCGACGGGCAGCAGCCTCGCCTCCCGGGCGGCCTGGTCGGGCAGCGCCCCCAGGGCCTCGAGGGTCAGCATGCCCTCCGCGGTGAAGGGGCCTGTCTCCAGGCGACGCAGCGCGCTGATATGCGCGCCGGTGCCCAGAGCCCGGCCGATGTCCTCGGCCAGGGTGCGCACATAGGTGCCCTTGCTGACCTTCACTTCCAGCTCGAAGGCCTCGCCCTCGAAGGCGAGAAGCCGAGCATCATACACCGTCACGCGCCGCGCTGCACGCTCGATCGACTTGCCTTCACGGGCCAGCTCGTAGAGCTTGCGACCCTGGTGCTTGAGGGCCGAGTACATCGGCGGCACTTGCTCGATCTCACCGAGGAAGCGGGCGAGCACGCCCTCCACGTCCGACGCAGCGAGGGCCGGCACCGCCGGCCGCTCGACCACCTCGCCCTCGGCATCGCCGGTATCGGTCACCGCCCCCAGTTCGACCCGGGTACGGTAGACCTTGTCGGCGGCCAGCAGGTGAGCGGAGAACTTGGTCGCCTCTCCGAAGCAGACCGGCAGCAACCCGGTGGCCATGGGATCAAGGGTGCCGGTATGACCGGCCTTCTGGGCCTGAAACAGCCGCCGAGCGCGCTGCAGGGCGTGGTTACTGGACAAGCCCTCGGGCTTGTCCAGTAGCAGCACCCCGTTGACCGGCAGCCCGCGACGCCGACGCGCCATCAGTCGCGCCCGCTGTTGCCGGGCTCGTCGTTGCCAGCCTGGTCACCATCCTGCGCGGCGCGCTCGTTGCCGTCCGCATCGCCATTCGCGTCACCGCCGTCGCCTTGCCGAGAAAGGTCGCTGGCGACCGCCTCCTGGATCAGCGAGGAGAGCCGCTGGCCCCGCACCACGCTCTCGTCGTAGTGGAAGCGCAGCTCCGGCACGTGACGCAGCTTGATGCGCTTGGCGACCTGGCCGCGCAGGAAGCCGGCGGCCTGCTTGAGAACCTTGAGGTTCTCCTTGATCCGCTCCGGGGTGTCCTCGCCCAGCAGGGTCACGTGGACGTCGGCATAGCCGAGGTCACGGCTGACCTCGACGCCACTGACCGTCACCATGCCCAGCCGCGGGTCCTTGACCTCGCGCTGGATGAGCACCGCCAGCTCCTTCTGGAGCTGGTCGGCCACCCGGTCGGTTCGCTTGAACTCGCGCATGAACGACTCCTCGAGTCTTTAGAGGGTCCGCTCGACCTTGATCTGGTCGAAGACCTCGATCTTGTCGCCGACCTGGACATCGTTGTAGTTCTTCACGCCGATGCCGCACTCCATGCCGTTGCGCACTTCCTGGACATCGTCCTTGAAGCGGCGCAGCGATTCGAGTTCACCCTCGTAGATCACCACGTTGTCGCGCAGGACGCGGATCTTCTTGTTACGGAAGACGCTGCCCTCGACCACCATGCAGCCGGCCACGGCGCCGATCTTCGGTGCGCGGAAGACATCACGGACCTCGGCCACGCCGACGATCTCTTCCTTCCACTCCGGCGCCAGCATGCCGGTCATCGCCAGCTTGACCTCGTCGATCAGCTGGTAGATGACGCTGTAGTAGCGCAGATCCAGGCCTTCACGTTCGATGATCTCGCGGGCGGCGGCGTCGGCGCGCACGTTGAAGCCCATCACGATAGCCTCGGAGGCTAGCGCCAGGTTAGCGTCGGTGCCGGTGATGCCGCCCACCCCGGATGAGACCACGGCCACCTCCACTTCATCGGTGGAGAGCTCTTCCAGTGCCCCCTTAATCGCTTCCAGCGAGCCTTGGACGTCGGCCTTGAGCACGACGTTGACCTTGGCCACCTCGTCCTGGCCCATCTGGCTGAACATGTTCTCCAGCTTGGCCTTCTGCTGACGCGCCAGGCGCACCTCGCGGTACTTGCCCTGGCGGAAGTTGGCGACCTCGCGGGCCTTCTTCTCGTCGGCCACGACCATGAAGTCGTCACCGGCGTCGGGGGTACCGTCGAGACCCTGGATCTCCACCGGCATGGCCGGACCGACATGGTCGACCTGCTGGCCCAGTTCGTTGGTCAGGGCGCGCACGCGGCCGTAGTGAAGACCGGCGAGCACGATGTCGCCCTTATTCAGGGTGCCGTTCTGGACCAGCACGGTGGCCACCGGGCCGCGGCCTTTGTCCAGGCGCGACTCGACCACCACGCCCTTGCCGGGGGCCTCGGGCACGGCCTTGAGCTCGAGCACCTCGGAGACCAGTTGGATGGCCTCGAGCAGGTCCTCGATGCCTTCGCCGGTATGCGCGGAGACGTACACGAACTGAGTGTCGCCGCCCCACTCCTCGGAGATCACACCGTGCTGGGAGAGCTCGTTCTTGATGCGGTCCAGATCGATGCCCTGCTTGTCGATCTTGTTGACCGCCACCACCATCGGCACTTCGGCCGCGCGGGAATGCTCGATCGCCTCGATGGTCTGGGGCATCACGCCGTCGTCGGCGGCCACCACCAGGATGACCACGTCGGTGGCCTTGGCACCGCGGGCACGCATGGCGGTGAACGCCGCGTGGCCCGGGGTATCCAGGAAGGTCACGCCGCCGTGATTGTCCTCGACGTGGTAGGCGCCGATGTGCTGGGTGATGCCGCCGGCCTCGCCGGTGGCGACCTTGGCCTTGCGGATGTAGTCGAGCAGCGAGGTCTTGCCGTGGTCGACGTGACCCATGACGGTGACCACCGGTGAACGGTTGATCTCCTCGCCCTCGTAGGAGATGCCTTCGAGCATGGCGGTCTCGAGGGCGTCGTCCTTTATCAGCTTGGCCTTGTGACCCATCTCCTCGACCACGATGGCCGCGGTGTCCTGATCGATGGTCTGATTGATGGTCACCGCCGCGCCCATGTTGAACATGGCCTTGATGACCTCGTTCGCCTTGATCGACATCTTGTCGGCCAGGTCGGCGACGCTGATGGACTCGGGGATCGAGACCTCGCGGACGATCGGCTGAGTCGGCTTCTGGAAGCCGTGCTTGCCGCCGCCCGGGGAGCCACCGCGACGGCCGCCGCGACGCTCGGCACGCTTGGCCTTCTTGGCACCGCCACGACGACGCTCATCGCGATCGTCATCGTCACGCTCATGACGCCCCTTCTTTGCGGCAGTCTTCTTGGGCGGTGCGGTGCGACGGTCGGAGCGACCCTCCTTGGGCGGCGCGGGCGGCTCGTCGCCGGCCGGCTGCTCCACCAGTTCCGGCACCGGAATCTGCGGTTGGGTGGCGGCCTTCTCGGCGTCGAGCTTGGCCGCGGCCTCGCGGGCGGACGCCTCGGCGGCGTGAGTCTTGGCCACCTCGGCATCGCGGGCGTCCTGCTCGGCCTGGGCCTGCTGGGAGTCGGCCATGTCACCGACCAGCTGGCGCGGCCCGGCATCTTCCACCGGCTCCGGCGCCACATCGTCCTCGGCACGCTTGACGTAGGTACGCTTCTTGCGCACCTGCACCTCGATGGTCTTGCCCCGCTCGCCGGTATTGATGCGGCTACGCGTCTTGCGCGTCAGGGTGATGCGGTTCTTCGGCGCCGCTGCGCTGGTGTCCCCACCGTGACTCTTGGTGAGGTAATCCAGCAGCTGGCGCTTGTCCTCTTCCGACACCGCATCGCCTTCGGCCTTCTGGCCAAGACCGGCTTCTTTCATCTGTTCCAGCAGACGAGGCACGTCGCGCCCCACCTTCGCTGCAAAATCCTTAACGGTCATCTCTGACATTACGACCCTCCTGAGCCCGTGACCCCAATTCTTAGCTTCGAATACTGTCGCCCGGCCAGTCCGTGCCGGGCCTGGCGGCTATTGCGCCATTCACCTTCGAGCTACTCGTTTTCAAACCAGGGCGCTCGGGCGGTCATGATCAGTGCCGCGGCGCGCTCCTCGTCCATCCCCTCGATGTCCAGCAGATCATCGACGGACTGCTCGGCAAGATCCTCCATGGTGACGATTTCCCGGCTGGCCAGGATGAAGGCCAAGTGGCGCTCCATGCCGTCCATCCCCAGCAGATCGTCGGCCGGCTGGGCGCCATCGAGCTCCTCCTCGGAGGCGATGGCCAGGTTGAGCAGCTCGTCCTTGGCGCGGGCGCGCAGCTCCTCGATGGTCTCCTCGTCGAACTCCTCGATCTCGAGCATCTCCTCCACCGGTACGTAGGCGATCTCCTCGAGAGAGGTGAAGCCCTCCTCCACCAGCAGACGCGCGACATCGTCGTCGATATCCAGGTGCTGGATGAAATGCTCGACCAGGCTGTCGATCTCCTGGTCGCGCTTGGCCTCGGCGTCGGCCTCGGTCATGACGTTGATCCGCCAGCCGGTGAGCTCGGAGGCCAAGCGCACGTTCTGGCCGCTACGGCCAATAGCCTGGGCTAGATTGTCCTCGGCGACCGCCACATCCATGGCGTGGGCGTCCTCGTCGACGAGAATGGAGGCGACATCCGCCGGCGCCATGGCGTTGATCACCAGCTGGGCGGGGTTGTCGTCCCACAGCACGATATCCACGCGCTCGTTCTGCAGTTCCGAGGAGACCGCCTGGACACGCGAACCGCGCATGCCCACGCAGGCGCCTACCGGATCGATGCGCCGATCGTTGGTCTTGACGGCGATCTTGGCCCGGGAGCCGGGATCACGAGCGGCGCCCTTGATCTCGATGAGCTGCTCGGCGATCTCCGGCACCTCGATGCTGAACAGTTCGATGATCAGCTCCGGGCAGGTGCGCGAGAGGATCAGCTGCGCGCCACGCGCCTCGGGATCCACCTTGACTAGCAGGGCGCGGACTCGCTCGTTCATGCGATAGCGCTCTCCGGGGATCATCTCGCCGCGGGGCAGGAACGCCTCGGCGTTCTCGCCCAGGTCGATAATCAGGCCGTCGCGGGTGGTCTTCTTGACGATGCCCGCGACCAGCTCGCCCTCGCGATCGGCGTAGAGGCGCACTACCTCGGCCCGCTCGGCCTCACGCACCTTCTGCACGATGACCTGCTTGGCGGTCTGGGCGGCGATCCGGCCGAAGTCGGCGTTCTCGATCTTCTCCTCAACCACATCCCCCAGCGTGAGGGGCGGGTCGCGCCGCTCGGCGAAGGTGAGCTTGATCTCGTGGTCGGGGCCGTCGAAGTCGTCGTCCTCCACCACCGTCCAGCGGCGGAAGGTCTCGTAATCACCGGTGCGGCGATCGATGTGCACCCGCACGCTGGCCTCCTCGTCCTCGAACCGCTTGCGGGACGCGCTGGCCAAGGCCGCCTCGACGGCCTCGAAGATCACCTCGCGGGGAACTCCCTTTTCATTGGAGATCGTCTCAACGACCGCCAGAATCTCTTTGCTCATGCCATTGCCTCGCCAGAAAACCTGTCCTCGAGCCTCATGCTCATCCAGCCGTGCCGACCGCTGGCCTGGTCATCAACCTTGATCATGAAACTTGACCATCAAACCTCGTCGTCGAACCGCGGCACCACCTGTGCCTGGTCGATGCTTTCGATCGGAAAGCAGTACTCTTCACCCTCGACCTGGAGCAGCACCTCATCGCCCTCGACACCGGCCAGCAGGCCCTGGAACTTGCGCCGCCCCTCGAAAGGCACCCGTAGCTTCAGCGCCACCTCGTGGCCTCGGTAGCGGGCGAACTGATCGAGGGTGTAGAGCGGACGATCCATCCCGGGCGAGGAGACTTCGAGGCGATACTCGCCGCGGATCGGGTCCTCGACGTCGAAGATGGCACTCACCTGGCGACTGATGTCAGCGCAGTCGTCGACGCTGACGCCATTCTCGTGATCGATGTAGACCACCAGGCGGGAGTGCTTGCCGTGTGAGAGAAAGTCGATGCCCCACAGTTCGAAGCCCATGGCGGTTACCACGGGTTCGATCATTGCGTGCAGTGCAGCATCCTTGATTGCCACGAAAATATCGCTCCTACAGCCGTTGCATCAGGCACCTGGCCGGGAGTCATCGGGAAAGTCAGGTGGCTGATTGGCATTACCCGGAACAGCGGCGGGCGCTTGGCGCCCGGCATGCTGCTAACAAAAAGCCCCTTCGCAGGAAGGGGCTTTTACATGAAACCTTTAGACCACTCCGGGAATCAGACTGCCCCTTCTCTTCGAACCTTAGCGCAACCGCTGCGATTCGAAAGGCGCCATACCGGAAGATGGTAGCGGGGACCGGATTTGAACCGATGACCTTCGGGTTATGAGCCCGACGAGCTACCAGACTGCTCCACCCCGCATCAATCTAGGTCGGTGATCTTACACATCGCCATGAATTTCGTCAAGGGATACCACCGATCTGCCAATCCTACTGTCTGAAGGACCGCTCATGCGCCATGGGCGCCGCGGTAAATCAGATGGTGCCGAAGGCGGGACTTGAACCCGCACGGCCATAAGGCCACTACCCCCTCAAGATAGCGTGTCTACCAATTCCACCACTTCGGCATCCGGGGAGGCTGGAAACCGCAAAGCGACCTAGTCGTCGCTTCCCTCCAGCACTGGCGCTGCATTATCCATACCATGGGCACTGTCGTCAAGGGTTGGCACGCTGCGCTGCTGCTCGATCAGCCGCGAGTCGGGAATACCGGCCTCGGGCGCCTGGCTCGCCTGGGAGGCATACCAGGCCAAAGCCAGTGAAGTGGCGAAGAAGACCGCAGCCAGGAAGGCGGTGAACTTCGCCAGGAAGCCGCCGCTACCGCGAGAACCGAATACGGTCTGGGAGGCACCGCCACCAAAGGCGGCACCGGCTTCGGCGCCCTTGCCCTGTTGCAGCAGGACGAGGACGACCAAGGCGATGGCGATCGCCACGTGGGTCATGAGAATGGCAACTTGCATGGAATCAACCTGCTGACTGACAAATGGCTAGGAAATCGTCGACCTTGAGCGAGGCACCGCCCACCAGGCCGCCGTCGATATCGGGTTGGGCGAGCAGCTCGGCGGCATTGCCGGCGTTCATGCTCCCCCCGTAGAGAAGTCGCAGCCCCTCGGCCAGCTCCCGGTTGTAACTGGCCTGGTAGTCGCGAATGCCGGCCATCACCTCCTGGGCCTGCTCCGGCGTGGCGGTGTGACCGGTGCCGATGGCCCACACCGGCTCATAGGCGATCACGAGGCGCGAGCGCTGTTCGGGCTCCAGGCGAGACATGGCGAAGCCCACCTGGCGCAACACCACCTCCATGGTACGGCCGGCGTCGCGCTCCTCGAGGGACTCACCCACGCAGAGCAACGGCGTCAGGCCGACGCTGAGGGCGGCCAGCAGGCGATCGAAGACCTGCTCGTCGCCCTCGCGGTAAAGCTGGCGGCGCTCGGAGTGCCCCACCAGGGCATAGCGTACGCCGAACTCGCACAGCATGTTGCCGCTGACCTCGCCGGTATGGGCCCCGGAACGCAGCGGATTGAGCGACTGGGCGCCAATCCGCAGCGGGGTGCCGGCGAAGGCGCGCTGCGCCGCCTCCAGGTAGGGAAACGGAGGAAAGATCGCGACCTCGACTCCCCGGGGCAGCTCGGCCTTGGCAAAGGCACGACCGAAGGCCTCGACCAGAGCGGCCGAGCCATTCATCTTCCAGTTGCCGGCAAGCAGCGGGGTACGCATCGACTGTCCTCTTTCAAGGTGGTGCGAAATGGTATAGGAGCAGCCCTGTCAAGACAACCGGCCCCGCTCAGGCTCAGGGCTCAGGCCAGCAGCGCCTCGACCTCGGCGGCGATGCGTCGCGCCAGGCCGTCTACATCCAGATGGGGGCGGCCCTCGACCATCACCCGGATCAGCGGCTCGGTGCCGGAGGGACGCAGCAGCACGCGGCCCTCATCGCCCAGCTCGGCCTCCACTTCGGCCACCGCCGCCTGGAGTTCCGGTCGCTCCATGAGCGTCGCGGCCTGGCTGCCCGGCGTGAGGCGGACATTGACCAGCGCCTGGGGGGCCTTTTCCATGCCGTCCAGCAGCCGCTGCAGCGGCTTGCCCTCGCGGACCATGATCGCCAGCACCTGCAGCGCCGAGACGATGCCGTCCCCGGTGGTCTGCACATGACCACAGAGGATGTGCCCAGAGGATTCGCCGCCCAGCTGCCAGCCCTTGCTGGCCAGGCGCTCCATCACGTAGCGATCGCCCACCCTGGCCCGCTCGAAGGGCACGCCCATCGCCTCGAAGGCCGCGGCCAGGCCGAAGTTGGACATCAGGGTGCCGACCACGCCGCCGCCCAGGTCGCCACGGGCGTGGCGGTCGCGGGCGATCAGGTAGAGGATGTCGTCGCCGTCGATCTCGCGGCCGTCGGCATCCACCAGCAGCACCCGGTCGCCGTCGCCGTCGAAGGCCACGCCGAGGTCGGCGCCTTGCTGGATCACCGCGGCGCGTAGCGCCGCCGGATGGGTGGAGCCGACCTCCTTGTTGATGTTGAGGCCGTCCGGGCTCGCCCCGATCAGGCTCACCTCGGCGCCCAGCTCGCGGAACACGCTGGGAGCGATGTGGTAGGTCGCGCCATGGGCACAGTCCAGCACCACCTTCAGGCCCGTGAGGCTGATTCGGTCCGGCACCGTGGACTTGCAGAACTCGATGTAGCGGCCCGCGGCGTCATCGATCCGCGCCACCTTGCCCAGCCTGTCGGCCGCCACCGTGGTCAGCGGCTCCTCGAGCATCGCCTCGATCTCCGACTCGAGATCATCGTCCAACTTGATCCCGGCGGTGGAGAAGAACTTGATGCCGTTGTCGGCGAAGGGATTGTGCGACGCCGAGATGACGATGCCAGCATCGGCGCGGAAGGTACGGGTCAGGTAGGCGATGCCGGGGGTCGGCATGGGGCCCAGCAGGGCCACGTCCACGCCGGCGGCGGAGAGGCCTGCCTCCAGGGCCGACTCGAACATGTAGCCGGAGATCCGGGTGTCCTTGCCGATCAGCACCAGATGGCGGCGCGTGCCGTTGCGTGCGGCCAGCACGCGACCGGTGGCCCAGCCCAGCTTGAGCATGAAATCGGCCGTGATAGGGGGTTCGCCGACGGTGCCACGGATCCCGTCGGTGCCAAAATAGCGTCGTGTCATCAGCATCCTTCCTTGAGTACGGCCCAGGTCATGTTCACCGCATCCACGCTGTGGGCCACATCGTGGACGCGCAGGATGCGGGCGCCGCGCTCCACCGCCAGGGCCGTCAGCGCCAGCCCGCCGGACAGGCGCTCCTCCACCGGCCGCTCCAGCACTTTGCCGATCATGCTCTTGCGCGACATGCCCACCAGCAGCGGCAGCTCGAGTGTCGCCAGCCGTTCCAGGCGATTGAGCAGGCGCAGGTTGTGTTCCACGGTCTTGCCGAAGCCAAAGCCCGGATCCACCAGCAGGCGCCCGCGGCGCAGGCCGCCGGCCTCGCAGGCGGCGACCCGCTCGGCGAGGTAGTCGGCAACCGCCTCCTCGATGGGCACATCATAGCGGGGCGCTTGCTGCATGTCGCGGGGCTCCCCCTGGCGGTGCATCAGGCACACTGGCAGGCCGGTGCCGATCGCTGCGGCCAGCGCTCCCTCACGCTCCAGTGAGCGCACGTCATTGATCATGCCGGCGCCGAGGGCCGCGCTCTCGCGCATCACCTCGGGGCAGCTGGTGTCCACCGAGACCAGGGAATCCAGCTCGCGCACCAGCGCCTCCACCACCGGCGCGACCCGGTCGAGCTCCTGCTGGGGCGATACTATATCGGCCCCCGGCCGGGTCGATTCACCACCCACGTCGATGATCGCCGCCCCCTCGGCCAGCATGCGCTCAGCGTGCCGCAGGGCATCCTCCAGGGCCACATGGCGGCCGCCGTCGGAGAACGAGTCGGGGGTGACGTTGAGGATCCCCATCACCCGGGGGAAGGAGAGGTCGAGCCGATGGCGGCCGCAGATCAGGGAGGCAGGGGTCGAGGTCATCATCTATCGGAGCCTGGGGGTGGGCGAGACGGGGATTGACGGGGCTTGCATTGACGGGGGGGCTTACAAAGCGCAGGCGCCCCGAAAGGGGCGCCTGGCAGTGGTTGACGAGCGGGGTCAGGAGCCGGCCGGGCCACCCAGCGGGTCTGAGGGACGGCGGCGGGGCTCGTCGTCATCCTCCTCACCGCCGTCGACCTCATCCGGCGCCTCCGGCGTCGCCTCCGCCTCTGGCCCCTCGGTCACCGGGGCACCGGGGCCGGAGGAGTCACCGTCCTCCCAGTCCTTGGGCGGACGCGGATCGCGGCCCTCCATGATGTCCTTGAGCTGGTCGGCATCGATGGTCTCGTACTTCATCAGCGCCTCGGCCATGGCGTCGAGCTTGTCGCGGTTCTCCGCGAGGATCTGGCGCGCCTGCTCGTAGCAGTCGTCGATGACCTTGCGGACTTCCTTGTCAAGCTTCGAGATGGTCTCGCCGGACTTCATCTTGCCGCCGCCCTGGCCCGCGCCGCCGAGGAACTGGTGAGACTCGTCCTCGTCGTACATGATCGGCCCCATCTCTTCGGAAAGGCCCCACTTGGCCACCATGCTGTGGGCCAGTTCGGTGGCACGCTTGATGTCATTGGAGGCGCCGGTCGTCACACCATCCGGACCCAGCGTCATTTCCTCGGCAATCCGCCCACCGAAAAGCGAACAGATCTGGCCGATGATCTGGCGACGCGACAGGCTGTAGCGATCCTGCTCGGGCAGGAACATGGTCACACCCAGGGCGCGGCCACGCGGGATGATGGTCACCTTGTAAACCGGGTCGTGCTCCGGCATCACCAGGCCGATGATGGCGTGGCCCGACTCGTGGTAGGCGGTGTTGAGCTTCTCCTTCTCGGTCATGACCATGGAGCGGCGCTCGGCACCCATCATGATCTTGTCCTTGGCTAGCTCCAGCTCCTCCATGCCCACCAGGCGCTTGTTGCGCCGCGCGGCGAACAGCGCGCCCTCGTTGACCAGGTTGGCCAGATCAGCGCCAGAGAAGCCCGGGGTACCGCGGGCGATCAGCGACGGCTTGACGTCATCGGCCAGCGGCACCTTGCGCAGGTGCACGTTGAGAATATGCTCGCGGCCGCGGATATCGGGTAACGGCACCACCACCTGGCGATCGAAACGGCCCGGGCGCATCAGCGCCGGGTCCAGCACGTCGGGACGGTTGGTGGCGGCGATGACGATGATGCCCTCGTTGGGCTCGAAGCCGTCCATCTCAACCAACAGCTGATTGAGGGTCTGCTCGCGCTCGTCGTTGCCGCCGCCCATGCCGACCCCGCGGGAGCGGCCCACGGCGTCGATCTCGTCGATGAAGATGATGCAGGGCGCCTGCTTCTTGGCCTGCTCGAACATGTCGCGCACGCGGGAGGCACCCACGCCGACGAACATCTCGACGAAGTCTGAGCCGGAGATCGAGAAAAACGGCACCTTGGCCTCGCCGGCGATGGACTTGGCGAGCAGCGTCTTGCCGGTACCTGGCGGGCCCACCATCAACACGCCGCGAGGAATGGTACCGCCGAGACGCTGGAACTTGGTGGGGTCGCGCAGGAAGTCGACCAGCTCCTCGACCTCCGCCTTGGCCTCGTCGCAGCCGGCTACGTCGGCGAAGGTGGTCTTGATCTGATCCTGGGAGAGCAGCTTGGCCTTGGACTTGCCGAAGCTCATGGGGCCGCCCTTGCCGGCGCCACCGCCCTGCATCTGACGCATGAAGAACATGAAGATCGCCAGGATCAGCAGGATCGGGAAGCTGGCAATCAACAGCCGCGTCCAGATGCTCTGCTGCTCCGGCTCCTTGCCCACCACGGTGACATTGTTGGTGAGCAGGTCGTCGATCAGCTTGGGATCCTCCGCCGCGGGGCGGATGGTCTGAAACGAGGAGCCGTCGGTGCGCTCGCCGCTGATCGTGTAGCCATCGATGGTGACGCTGCGCACCTGCTGGTTCTGCACCTGCTGGACGAACTGAGAATAGTTCATCGATTGAGGTGAGCTGTCGACGCTGAAGTTGTTGAACACCGTCAGCAGCACCGCCGCGATGACCAACCACAGAATCAAGTTCTTCGCCATATCGTTCAAGGGACTACCCTCAATATCAGAAATCTGTCGGCCACATATGCGCCTGGCACATTTGACACTACATGAGCAGGCCGCGTTCGGCCACCGCCGGCACCTCGGCGCGGACGGTCCACCTCAGGCTCCACTTTGACACAGTTACGCACCCCTGTCCGGCAATCGCGCCGGTAGCCCACGCCTATCGAGCCACCCGGACAGGGTCAGCCGCGGAAGCCCTGCGCCAGCAGATAGACCTCGCGGGAGCGCGTCCGGGAGGCGCCCGGCTTGCGGGTCACCACCCGGGTAAAGCGCTCGCGCAGGCACTTCAGGTATTCGTCGAAGCCCTCGCCCTGGAACACCTTGGCCAGGAAGGTGCCGCCAGGTCGCAAGGTCTGACCGGCCAGGTCCAGCGCCAGTTCCACCAGGACCATCGCCTGGGGCTGGTCGATGGCGACCATGCCGCTCATGTTGGGCGCCATGTCGGACATCACCAAGTCCACCGGACGCTCGCCCAGCGCGGCGAGGATCGCCTCGAGGACCACCTCCTCGGTGAAGTCCCCCTGGAGGAAGTCGACGCCTGCCAGGGCATCCATCTCGAGGATGTCGGAAGCGATCACCACCCCCTCGGAGCCCACCTTTTCGGCCGCCACCTGGCTCCAACCGCCGGGGGCGGCGCCCAGATCAATCACCGTCATGCCGGGCTTGAAGAGGCGGTCCTTGTCCTCCAGCTCCAGCAGCTTGTAGCTGGCCCGGGAGCGGTAGCCATCCTGCCAGGAGCGCTGCACGTACTGATCGTCGAAGTGCTCCTTCAGCCAGCCCTTGCTGGTCTTGCTGACCGGGCTCTTGCTGGCCGGCGCCTTGCCGGAAGCGGGGGATGTTGAGCGGGAGCGAGCCACGGCATCACCAGGAGGTGGAGGGTAACGGAGAGGCGCGGGAGCGACATGCGAAGGGCGACGAGCGCAGCGGCTCGGGCCGGCCTACCCTTCGACACAGGGCTCGGCCCGGCCCGGCGTTGCGCTGCGCGGCATTTCGCCTAGGCCATTTTCGGCATGGCAATTTACGCGTACCATGTCTGGCTGCGCGCAACTAAGAAGATGCAAGATACCATGAGCTTGTCACAGGCACAAAAGAAGGCATTTCGCAGCATTGGCCACCACCTGAACCCGGTGGTGACGGTCTCCGAGAACGGCATCTCCGAGGGAGTGCTGGCGGAGCTCGACCGGGCGCTGTCCGACCATGAGCTGATCAAGATAAAGCTGGCCCTGCCGGAGCGCGACGACCGCGCCGCCATGCTGCAGAAACTGGTCGCCGCCAGCGGCGCCGAGCTGGTGCAGACCATCGGCAAGATGGCACTGCTCTATCGCCGCAACCCTCAGGTCAATCCGAAGCTCTCCAACGTCCAACGCTTCGAGGGGCATCACGGGAGGCACTGATCGCCGACCCTGACCCAGAGAAGGCAAAAGGCCCGCGGACAACCGCGGGCCTTTCATTTGATACCGGGCAAGGCCGAACGCTCAGAGGTGCTCGATGCCGCCGATCTCGTACTCGACGTTGCCGCCCGGGGTCTTGACCACCACCACGTCGCCCTCTTCCTTGCCGATCAGGGCGCGGGCGATGGGCGAGGTGACCGAAATCAGCCCCGCCTTGATGTCGGCCTCGTCCTCGCCGACGATGCGATAGCGCACCTGCTCGTCGGTATCGAGGTTGATCAGCTCGACGGTGACGCCGAAGATAACCTTGCCGGTCTGGGGCAACTTGGTGACGTCGATCACCTGGGCGCTCCCGAGCTTGCCCTCGATCTCCTGGATGCGCCCCTCGATGAAGCCCTGCTGCTCTCGAGCGGCGTGGTACTCAGCGTTCTCCTTGAGATCGCCGTGCTCGCGAGCCTCAGCGATGGCAGCGATCACCCTCGGGCGCGCCTCACCCTTGAGCTGCTCGAGCTCCTTGCGCAGGCGTGCCTCACCGGCAACGGTCATTGGGACCTTGTTCATTGTGCAGCTCCTGCATGCAAATCCTGAAGCCGCCGCACCGTGATCGCGTTGCCATACTCGAGTGCCATGCAAACGGCACTGGCCCCCGCCAGGGTGGTGGCGTAGGGGACCTTGCGGGCAAGCGCGGTGCGACGGATCACCGAGGAGTCCTGGATCGCCTGGCGACCCTCGGTGGTATTGACGATATAGGCGATGTCGTCGTTCTTGAGCAGATCGACGATGTGCGGACGACCTTCGAAGACCTTGTTCACGACCTCGACGTCGATACCGGCGGCCTCGAGGGCGGCGGCGGTACCGCGGGTCGCGCATAATGTGAAGCCCAATGTTACCAGAGAACGGGCCACCTCGATAACACCCGCCTTGTCCGGCTCGCGCACCGAGAGGAACGCCTTGCGCTCGCCATCGACGGGCGGAATCGCCTCGCCGGCGCCCAGCTGAGCCTTGTAGAAGGCCTCGGCAAAGGTGCCCCCACTGCCCATGACCTCGCCGGTGGACTTCATCTCCGGCGACAGGATCGGGTCGACGCCCGGGAACTTGTTGAACGGGAAGACCGCCTCCTTGACGCTGAAGAAGTGCGGCACGATTTCGCGAGTGAAGCCCTGCGCCTCGAGGCTGGTGCCGGCCATGCAGCGCGCGGCGATCTGGGCAAGCGACGTGCCGATGCACTTGGAGACGAAGGGCACGGTGCGCGAGGCACGCGGGTTGACCTCGATGATATAGATCTCGCCGTCCTGCCAGGCCAGCTGCACGTTCATCAGGCCCACCACACCCAGCTCCACGGCCATCTGCCTGACCTGGTCGCGCATCTCGTCCTGCACCTCGGCGGGCAGCGAGTAGGGCGGCAGCGAGCAGGCGGAGTCGCCGGAGTGCACGCCGGCCTGTTCGATATGCTGCATGATGCCGCCGATCACCACCTGCTTGCCGTCGCTGACCGCATCGATGTCGATCTCGATGGCAGCGTTGAGGAAGTGGTCGAGCAGCACCGGGGAGTCGTTGGAGACCTTGACCGCATGGGTCATGTAGTTTTCCAGCTCCGAGGCGTCGTAGACGATCTCCATGGCGCGGCCGCCCAGCACGTAGCTCGGGCGCACCACCAGCGGATAGCCGATGCCCTCCGCCTTGGCGAAGGCCTCCTCGAAGCTGCGCGCGGTGGCGTTGGGCGGCTGCTTGAGGCCCAGCTTGTCGATCATCTGCTGGAAGCGCTCGCGGTCCTCGGCGCGGTCGATGGCGTCCGGGGTGGTGCCGATGATCGGCACGCCGGCAGCCTCCAGCTCGCGGGCCAGCTTAAGCGGGGTCTGGCCGCCGAACTGCACGATGACCCCGACCGGCTGCTCCTTGTCGGCGATCTCCAGCACGTCCTCCAGGGTCACCGGCTCGAAGTAGAGGCGATCGCTGGTGTCGTAGTCGGTGGAGACGGTCTCCGGGTTGCAGTTGACCATGATGGTTTCATAACCGTCATCGTGCATGGCGAAGGCGGCATGGACACAGCAGTAGTCGAACTCGATGCCCTGGCCGATGCGGTTGGGCCCGCCGCCCAGCACCATGATCTTCTGGCGGTCGGAGACCTCCGCCTCGCACTCCTCCTCGTAGGTGGAGTACATGTAGGCGGTGTTTGATGCGAACTCGGCCGCACAGGTATCGACGCGCTTGTAGACCGGGCGGATGCCGGCCTGCTGGCGGGTCTTGCGGAATTCCTTCTCGGAGACGCCCAGCAGGCTGGCCAGGCGAGCATCACTGAAGCCCTTGCGCTTGAGCCGGAACAGGTCGCGGGCGTCGAGCTCAGAAAGCGAGCGCTGCTCCACCGCCTGCTCGGTCTTGACCAGGTCCTCGAGCTGGACCAGGTACCAGGGGTCGATCTTGGTCAGCGCGAAGACCTCGTCGACGCTCATCCCGGCACGCATGGCGTCGGCCACGTAGAAGATGCGCTCGGCGCCGGCGGCCTGCAGCTCGCCCTTGATGTGCGCCATGGCCTCGGGGGTGAACTCGGTGAAGACGGGGTCGAGGCCGTCGTTGCCGGTCTCCAGGCCGCGCACCGCCTTCTGCAGCGACTCCTGGAAGGTGCGACCGATGGCCATCACCTCGCCCACCGACTTCATCTGGGTGGTCAGGCGGTCGTTGGCCTGGGGGAACTTCTCGAAGGTGAAACGCGGGATCTTGGTGACCACGTAATCGATGGCCGGCTCGAACGAGGCCGGAGTGCGCCCGCCGGTGATGTCGTTCGACAGCTCGTCCAGGGTGTAGCCTACCGCCAGCTTGGCGGCGATCTTGGCGATCGGGAAGCCCGTGGCCTTGGAGGCCAGCGCCGAGGAGCGCGACACCCGCGGGTTCATCTCGATGACCACCATGCGCCCGGTGTCGGGATCCATGCCGAACTGCACGTTGGAGCCACCGGTCTCGACGCCGATCTCGCGCAGCACCGCCAGCGAGGCGTCGCGCATGATCTGGTACTCCTTGTCGGTCAGCGTCTGGGCCGGGGCCACGGTGATGGAATCACCGGTGTGCACGCCCATGGGGTCAAAGTTCTCGATGGCGCAGACAATGATGCAGTTATCGTTCCGATCACGGACGACCTCCATCTCGTACTCCTTCCACCCCAGCAGCGACTCGTCGATCAGCAACTCATGGTTGTTGGAGAGTTCGAAGCCGCGGGTACAGATCTCCTCGAACTCCTCCTTGTTGTAGGCCACGCCGCCGCCGGAACCGCCCATGGTGTAGGAGGGACGGATGATTGCCGGGAAACCCAGCGTCGCCTGGATGCGCCAGGCCTCCTCCATGCTGTGGGCCACCTCGGCCCTGGGGCACTCCAGGCCGATGCGCCGCATGGCCTGGTCGAAGAGGTCGCGGTCCTCGGCCATGTTGATGGCGTCGGCGTTGGCACCGATCATCTCCACGCCGTACTTGGCCAGCACGCCGTGCTTGTCCAGGTCCAGGGCGCAGTTGAGCGCGGTCTGACCGCCCATGGTGGGCAGGATGGCATCGGGGCGCTCGGCCTCGATGATCTTCTCCACCGTCTGCCAGGTGATCGGCTCGATGTAGGTGGCATCGGCCATGGCCGGGTCGGTCATGATGGTGGCCGGGTTGGAGTTCACCAGGATGACCCGGTAGCCCTCCTCGCGCAGCGCCTTGCAGGCCTGGGCGCCGGAGTAGTCGAATTCGCACGCCTGGCCGATGACGATGGGGCCGGCGCCAATGATCAGGATGCTCTGGATGTCGGTACGCTTGGGCATGGTGCTTCCCGCAGAAATAGGTGACGAGGGGCGACGTGTCTCGGGCTGGCGCTTCGCGGTCTGGTTCAGGCCTGGCGGGCCTTCATCATCGCGACGAAGCGGTCGAACAGCGGCGCGACGTCCTTCGGGCCGGGGCTCGCTTCCGGGTGGCCCTGGAAGCCGAAGGCCGGGCGGTCGGTGCGCTCGATCCCCTGCAGGGTGCCGTCAAAAAGTGAGCGATGGGTGGCGCGCAGGTTGGCCGGCAGGCTCGCCTCGTCGGCGGCGAAGCCGTGGTTCTGGCTGGTGATCATCACGCAGCCGGTGTCGAGGTCCTGCACCGGGTGGTTGGCGCCGTGGTGGCCATGATTCATCTTCACGGTCTTCGCGCCGCTGGCCAGCGCCAGCAGCTGGTGGCCCAGGCAGATGCCGAAGATCGGGGTCTCGGTCTCGAGGATCTCGCCGATCGCCTTGATGGCATAGTCACAGGGCTCGGGGTCGCCCGGGCCGTTGGCCAGGAAGACGCCGTCCGGGCGCATCGCCAGCACCTCTTCCGCCGGGGTCTGGGCCGGCACCACGGTGAGGCGGCAGCCGCGGGAGGCGAGCATGCGCAGGATGTTGCGCTTCACGCCGAAATCGTAGGCGACCACGTGGAAGGGGCGCTCTGCCGCGGAGGCATCGGCGTAGCCTTCGCCCAGGGCCCACTCGCCTTCGCTCCACGCGTAGGGCGTCTGGCAGGAGACCACCTTGGCCAGGTCCATGCCCTTGAGGCCGGGGAAGGCTCGGGCGGCGGCCAGGGCACGCTCGACGGAGTCGTCGCCTTCTGCCTCGGCGCCGGCCAGGATGGCGCCGTTCTGGGCGCCCTTGTCGCGCAGGATGCGGGTCAGCCGGCGGGTATCGATCTCGGCAATGCCCAGCACGTTCTGGCTCTTCAGGTAGTCGGAGAGTGTCTGTTCGCTGCGAAAGCTGCTGGCCGCAAGCGGCAGATCGCGGATCACCAGGCCGGCGGCGGCGATGGCGCCAGACTCGACATCCTCGGCGTTGACGCCGGTGTTGCCGATATGGGGGTAGGTGAGGGTGACGATCTGGCGGGTATAGGAGGGATCCGTGAGGATCTCCTGATAGCCGGTCATTGCCGTATTGAACACCACCTCACCGCTGGTCTGTCCATCGGCACCGATCGCCGTGCCATGAAACACACTGCCGTCTTCCAGGGCCAGTATCGCGGGTTTGTTCAATGCAACGTCCTCCCATGTTTTTACAAACAGCTTTTACCGACAGCTACAAGAGACAGCTCGCCCAGGAATGCTGCTTCCCAGTGGCCGCCCCGCGGATGGCCGCCCCGCAAAAAAGCGGGACGAAACCCGATCTAGACCGGTTTCATCCCGCTTGTTGTCATTCGCTCGGAACTGATTCGCCCAGAACACTGGGGGCCGAAGCAACAAGCGCTATGTATGAAGGGGGCTTTCGCCCATGCGCCCGGCCAAAATTTTCGGAATACTACAGGAAATGCCCCCTGGTGACTACCCCCAGCTCCCAGACAGCCCAGACCCGGTCAGTCCAGACCGAGCACATCCTGCATCGAGTAGCGCCCTGCGCTTTGGTCGGCCACCCAGCGTGCCGCGCGCACCGCCCCCTTGGCGAAGGTCATGCGGCTCGAGGCCTTGTGGGTGATCTCGATGCGCTCGCCCTCGGTGGCGAACATTACGGTGTGCTCACCGACGATGTCCCCGGCGCGCACGGTGGCGAAGCCGATCTCCTTGTCGGTGCGCGGCCCGCACTGGCCCACCCGCTCGAAGACGCCGTGCTCCTTGAGGGTGCGGCCCAGGCTCTCGGCCACCACCTCGCCCATCTTCAGCGCGGTGCCGGAGGGGGCATCCACCTTGTGGCGATGGTGCGCCTCGATCACCTCGATGTCGTAGCCCTCGTCGCCCAGCGCCCTGGCCGCCGTCTCCAGCAGCTTAAGCGTCAGGTTGACGCCCACGCTCATGTTCGGCGCGAACACGAAGGGGAGCTTCTCGTCATAGCCGTCCAGCTCGGCCAACTCCTCGTCGGAGAGGCCGGTGGTGCCGATCACCATGCGCTTGCCGTGCTCGGCGCAGAAGGCCAGGTTGGCCAGCGTCACGTCGGGGGCGGTGAAGTCGATCAGCACGTCGAAGTCCTCGACGATCGCCTCAAGTGAATCCACGGCACTCACGCCCAGCCTACCGACCCCGGCCAACTCGCCGATATCGGCACCGGTAAGCGTACTGCCCGGCTCGACGATGCCGCCGGCCAGGGTGGCGCCGTCATCCTGCTGCACGGCGTTGACCAGGGTGCGGCCCATGCGGCCGGCGACACCGACGATGGCGATACGGGTCATGTGGACTCCTGTTGAAGCGGTAGCGGTTCAAGAAGGGTCGGCAGTATATCAGAGGCGTCAGCGCCTCAAGCGACATCCCTCGGCAAGACGTCCCGCTCAATTTCTTTTCCACGGTCCAGCTCGACACTCCTGAGCTCGTAGGCAGCCTGCAGGTTCAGCCACGACTGGGCATCTCCACCAAAGTAGCGCGCCAGCCTCAGTGCCGTATCCGCCGAAATGGAGCGACGCTCATTGACGATTTCATGCAGACGTGTCGCCGGCACACGCAACTCTCGCGCCAGCGCATTGACGCTCATTCCCAGCGGCTGAAGATAGTCCTCACGGAGCACCTCGCCCGGATGGATGGGCCGCATACCGTTCTTGACCATGATGGCAACTCCTGCTCGACAAAGCTCAGTGATAGTCCACGATCTCGACGTCGAAGGCGGCACCGCTCTCGAAGCGAAAGCAAAGCCTCCACTGCTCGTTGATACGAATGCTGTACTGCCCCTCCCTGTCACCGCGCAGCGCTTCGAGACGGTTGCCGGGTGGTGAGCGCAGGAACTCCAGCGTGGTCGCCGAATCAAGAAACTGCAGTTTCCGCTCGGCCTGACGCTGGAAGCCACGAAATGCCCGGGGGCACTTGCCTCCCTCGAATAGCTGCTGTGTGTGCTTGCAGGCAAAGGACTCGATCATGCGGGAAAAATATATCGCGATGCGTAATACGTCAAGCGGAACACCCACCCTTTCCACCAGCGACCTGGCACTCCACACGAGACAGGGGTGATGGCGAGACAGGCTAGGCTCGGCCATTGCGCATCAGCAGCAACATGGCCCCCAGCACCGCGAGAGCACCGGGCAGCCACACCCAGTCGAGGCTGGCCGGGGACTGCACGAAGAGCAGAAGCATGGAGACGAAGGGCACCAGGTAGCCGTAGGCGGTGACCACGCCCGGCGTTAGCGCCGCCGTGGCCCGCTGCATCAGCCAGAAGGTCAGGGCGCTGGAGAAGAGCCCCAGGTAGACCAGCAGCGCCAGGTCCCGGCCGCTCATGGTAGCAAGCCTGGCCAGCGGCTCGACCATCAGCGCCACCAGACCGATGAGCACGCCGCCCGCCCCCAGGCTCCAGAAGGTACGTACCGCCGCCGACTCGGGCAGCCGCCCCGTGGTCAGGCCCCACTTGCTGAGCACCGGATAGAGCGCCGTGGAGAGACAGCCCAGGAAGAACACCGCCTCACCGATGCCGAAGTGCAGGTGCCCGCCCTGCTGCCACGCCTCGGCGACGGCCAGCCCCAGGGCGCCGGCGGCCCCCAGCGCCAGGATCGCCGGCAACCGCCAGCCCGGGAGCTCCAGCCGCAGGCCCAGGCCCAGCAGGAAGGCCAGCAGCGGCACGCTCACGAAGAGGGTCGCCATGGAAAGCGCCGTGGCGTGGTGGGCCGCCCAGAACATGGCGCCAAAGAAGCCGGCCAGGCAGAGGCCCATCAGAGAATACAGCGGTAGCAGGCGCCAGGGCGGCAAGAATTCCGGGGAGCGGCGCGCCAGCCACCACAGCGCGCTGCAGGCGATGGCGAAGCGCAGGGCGGTGAGCGACAGCGGCGGCAGCTCGCTCATCAGCCCCACGGCGGGAAACGACAGGCCCACCAGCACCGCCCACAGCAGCATGCCCAGATGGGCAGCCGCCGGGGTGGTCGCGCCGGTCATGCCTCCCAGATGATATCCAGCTCGACGCCCTTCAAGGCATCCAGGGCGGCATCTACCTCCCCTTCCAGGCGATCGTGGATAGTGTCCTCGACGGCCTCCACCACCACCACCAGCTTGTCCGGCTCTGCCACCAGGTAGCAGCTGCCGTCTCCGAAATTCACCTCTACGCCGTGATCATGGTGCTCCACCGTATTGTCTGCGGACCAGCGCTGACAGAGCTGGTCGATCAGCACCTCGGCGTCCTCGGCGTGAATCTCGGCGCGTGAAATCGGCATGGCGCTTTCCTCCTGCGGGGTATCGGACTATCAGCCTATGACGGTATCGCCGCCTTCGCCAAGCGGTGATTTCAGCAGCACGAAGTGCTCAATGAGCCGGATCATCAGTGTCTTCTGGGCCGGCAGGCTCTCGGCCACCAGCAGCGCCAGGGCCACCAGCGTATTGTCGTTGACCATTCGCTCCACGGGACGGGCCAGCAGGCGCTGGTTGAGGCGCAGGTACCAGAGGAAGAGGAAGGAGCCGGTACGCTTGTTGCCATCTGCAAGCGGATGATTTTTGATCACGAAATAGAGCAGGTGCGCCGCCCGGCTGGCCACGTTCGGATAGAAAAACTCGTCGCCGAAGCCTTGCTCGATGGTCGCCAGTGCCGAGGCCAGGCCATCACCGCGCAGCTGCCCGAACAACTCGGTCGCCTCGCCCTTGGCCATCAACTCGCGTTTCAGAGACGCGATGCCCGCGAGGGCATCGTCCAGATGCAATGGTCGCATGTCGTTCTGGCGAGTGCTGACTTCTCCCAGGCTCTGCTCATCATAGCCCTGCAACAGGCTCCATGAACGCGCGTACTCGCCGATGACCTTGAGCACCTCTTCGCCCACCGGCTCGACCAGTTGTTGATTGGCCAGAGTGCGGGAGAGCAGCACCACCGCCTGCTCGAACTCGATGCCACGCTCGGCCAGCCGCTTGCGGTCGAGCGTATAGCCCTGCACCAGATGCTGTTTCAGCACCGAGGTCGCCCAACGCCGGAACTGCACCCCGCGCAGGGACTTGACCCGATAGCCGACCGAGATGATCACATCGAGATTGTAGTACTCGATCTGATAGGTTTTGCCGTCAGGAGCAGTATGTGCATATTTTGCACATACTGAATTTTTGTCGAGTTCGCCTTCGCGAAACACATTGCGAATGTGCTTGGTCACCACCGACCGCTCACGGCCGAATAGCTCACACATCTGTGCCTGGCTGAGCCAGACGGTCTCCTGGTCCAGCGCCACCTCCAGCGAGATGACGCCATCGCTGGACTGAAAAATCTGGACCTGCTGCATCTTGCACCTCCTTGCCCCTGCTTCCATCACTTGCAAACCAGCAATATCGCATATCAACCACTACCGCTGGTCAACCCACGCCACAGCACATGTACATGAATACAGCTAACCCCAATGTCATGACGAAAATAGCAAAGCTCGCGTGGTAACATATTAGCGGTATCCCATGGAGGGAGAGGTAAGGAAAGGTATGGATAAGATTTTGGAGTGCCTGATTCGCCTGAGGGTAGATAAGAAAGAAGACCATCCTGCGCCTCACCAACCCTGCTTGCTTCTGGCGATCATCTGCGAGATTCAGGCCGGCCATATCATTTCCCCGCTTGTTCAGATCGATACACGCCTAATCGCCCGCTACTACGAGATTTTCGAGATAGCGACAGGTGAACGACATAGAGCCCGCCCCTGGATGCCGATATGGGCGCTGAGGAATAGGAAAGGGCCCACCGGCAAACTCTGGCGCCCAGATTATCTTGCCCCCGTCCGGGAACTGGCCGATCAGATGGGACAGCCGAAATCATTGAAGCAGATCGAGCAGCGTTTCGGCGCCGCTTCACTTGATCCCGCTCTGTTTTCAACCCTTGAAGACAGTACGGCTGCCAAAGAAGCTTGCTCGCTGCTGGCTTCCCACTACCTCTCCACTGATAGCCGGGCCTATTCCCGAGTGCGGCAGTATCTCCAGACGGCGCTGGCAAGTGGCGAGTACGAGAAACACCCCGAGCGTCTGGCGGGTAGCGTGAAGGAAGAGAGCCAGAGATATGCCCGCTCCGCCGCCTTTCGCTCGCTGGTGCTGCAGGCCTACGACTATCGCTGCGCGGCCAGCCGATTGCGCTATATCACCCCCGACTATCGCTACCTGGTGGAGGCGGCCCACCTGGTGCCCTTCGCCGAGAGCCAGGATGACCGCCCCTGCAACGGTCTTGCCCTGACACCCAACCTGCACTGGGCCATGGATAGCCACCTGATCGCCCCGGGTCCGGATCATCGCTGGCACCTCAGCCCTGCGGTAGATGCCTTGGTGCCCGACAACCGTTGGCTGTGTGAACTGGACGGCCAGTCGCTGGTGCTGCCCCGAGATCCTCGCTGGCAGCCGGCCAGGGACGCCCTGGCCTGGCGGCTGGACAATCTGCAGCGCTGAGAACTCCTTGTCCAACCATGAACGTCCGGCGATAAACCCAGAACTTGAACGCGACAGGGCCCCGGCATCGTGAGATGCCGGGGCCCTGTCTGTTCCTGCGAGGATGATACCGCTTACGGCTTCATATCCTCGAAGAACTTCTTCACGCCGTCGAAGAAGCCGCTCTTCTTGGGCGAGTGGTGGGCGCTGTTGGTGCCGCCGAGGCTGTCCTGGAAGCTGCGCAGCAGCTCCTTCTGCTCCTCGTTGAGCTTCACCGGGGTCTCCACCACCACCTTGCACAGCAGGTCGCCGGGGGCGCCACCGCGCACCGGCTTCACGCCCTTGCCGCGCAGGCGGAACAGCTTGCCGGTCTGGGTCTCGGGCGGGATCTTCAGCTTCACCCGGCCATCCAGGGTCGGCACCTCCAACTCACCGCCCAGTGCGGCGTCAACGAAGTTGATCGGCACCTCGCAGTGCAGGTGCTTGCCGTCGCGCTCGAAGATATGGTGCGGCTTGATGTGCACCTGGACGTAGAGATCCCCGGGCGGGCCGCCGTTGAGGCCTGCCTCGCCCTCGCCGTTGAGGCGAATGCGATCGCCGGTATCCACGCCGGAGGGAATCTTCACGGAAAGGGTGCGGGTCTCGCGCACGCGGCCCTCGCCGTTGCACTTGTGGCACGGCACCTTGATGTGCTGGCCGGAGCCGTGGCAGGTCGGGCAGGTCTGCTGCACGGCGAAGAAGCCCTGCTGCATGCGTACCTGGCCATGGCCAGCACAGGTCGGGCAGGTCTCCTTGCTGGAGCCCGGCTCGGCGCCCTGGCCATCGCAGCGCTCGCACTCCACGTGGCGCGGCACACGGATATCCACGCTGGTGCCGGAGACCGCATTCTCGAGGTCGAGCTCGAGGTTGTAGCGCAGGTCGCTGCCACGGGCCGGGGCGTTGGGATGACGACGCCCGCCCCCTCCGCCGCCGCCGAAGATGTCGCCGAACACGTCGCCGAAGATGTCGCTGAAGCCCCCGGCACCCGCTCCGCCAAAGCCACCGCCGCCGAAGCCGCCCGCCTGGCTGTCCACGCCGGCATGGCCGAACTGGTCGTAGGCCGCGCGCTTCTCGCCGTCGGTGAGCACCTCATAGGCCTCGGAAACCTCGCGGAACTTCTCCGCGGAGGTCTCGTCGTCCGGGTTGCGGTCGGGGTGAAACTTCTGAGCCAGGCGCCGGTAGGCCTTCTTGATCTCTTTCTGGTCGGCACCGCGCTCTACGCCCAGCACCTCATAATAGTCACGTTTGGACATGGATCGGTCCGCCTCCGTCGCGGTACCGCGGAAACACCAACGCGGGAGTCAGGCCCCCGCGCTGGCGTCAACCGTGGTTCAGATGCGTGGTTTACTGCTTTTTCTGGTCGTCATTGACTTCTTCGTACTCGGCGTCGACCACGTCATCTTCCTGCTTGCCGCCGGCGTCCTGGCCTTCGCCACCGCCCTGCTGGGCCGTCTCGGCCTGGGCTGCGTACATCTTCTGGGCCAGGTTGCCGGAGGCTTCCGTCAGCTTGTCCAGCTTGGCCTGGATGTCGTCCTTGTCATCCCCCTTGATGGCCTCCTCGAGCTCCTTGGCGGCGCTCTCGATGACCTCCTTCTCGTCCTCGCTGGCGTGCTCGCCGGCTTCCTGCACGGTCTTGCGAGCGGCGTGGACCATGCCATCGGCCTGGTTGCGCAGCTGCACCAGCTCTTCGAACTTCTTGTCCTCGTCGGCGTGGGCCTCGGCGTCGCGGACCATCTGCTCGATCTCGTCGTCGGACAGGCCGCTGGAGGCCTTGATGACGATGGACTGCTCCTTGCCGGTGGCCTTGTCCTTGGCGGACACGTTGAGGATGCCGTTGGCGTCCAGGTCGAAGGCGACCTCGATCTGCGGCAGGCCGCGCGGTGCCGGCGGGATGTCGGCCAGGTCGAAGCGGCCCAGCGACTTGTTGCCACCCGCCTGCTTGCGCTCGCCCTGCAGCACGTGGATGGTCACGGCCGTCTGGTTGTCATCCGCGGTCGAGAAGGTCTGGGTCTTCTTGGTCGGGATGGTGGTGTTCTTCTCGATCAGCGGGGTCATCACGCCGCCCAGGGTCTCGATGCCCAGGGTCAGCGGGGTGACGTCGAGCAGCAGCACGTCCTTGACGTCGCCGCCGAGCACGCCGCCCTGGATGGCAGCACCCACGGCCACGGCCTCGTCCGGGTTGACGTCCTTGCGCGCTTCCTTGCCGAAGAAGTCGGCCACCTTCTGCTGCACCATGGGCATGCGGGTCTGGCCGCCGACCAGGATGACATCGTCGATCTCGGAGGCGGACAGGCCAGCATCCTTGAGTGCGATCTTGCAGGGCGCCAGGGAGCGCTGCACCAGGTCCTCCACCAGCGACTCCAGCTTGGCCCGGGTCACCTTCACGTTGAGGTGCTTGGGACCGGTGTTGTCGGCGGTGATGTAGGGCAGGTTGACGTCGGTCTGCTGGGCGCTGGAAAGCTCGATCTTGGCCTTCTCGGCGGCTTCCTTGAGGCGCTGCATGGCCAGGTTGTCGCCGGAGAGATCGATGCCGCTGTCGGACTTGAACTGAGCGACCAGGTAGTTGATCAGGTGCATGTCGAAGTCTTCGCCACCCAGGAAGGTGTCGCCGTTGGTGGCCAGCACCTCGAACTGGGTCTCGCCGTCGACGTCCGCCACCTCGATGATGGAGATGTCGAAGGTGCCGCCACCCAGGTCATAGACCGCGATGGTCTTGTCGCCGCGGGACTTGTCCATGCCGTAGGCCAGCGCCGCCGCGGTGGGCTCGTTGATGATGCGCTTGACCTCGAGGCCGGCGATGCGGCCGGCATCCTTGGTGGCCTGGCGCTGGCTGTCGTTGAAGTAGGCCGGCACGGTGATGACCGCCTCGGTGACTTCCTCACCCAGGTAGTCTTCCGCGGTCTTCTTCATCTTCTTCAGCACTTCGGCGCTCACCTGCGGCGGCGCCAGCTTCTTGCCATTGACCTCGACCCAGGCGTCGCCATTGTCGGCCTCGGAGATGGTGTAGGGCACCATCTTGATGTCCTTCTGGACGACGTCGTCCTTGAAGCGACGGCCGATCAGGCGCTTGATGGCATACAGGGTGTTGGTCGGGTTGGTGACCGCCTGGCGCTTGGCCGACTGGCCCACCAGGATCTCGCCATCCTCGGTGTAGGCGATGATGGACGGCGTGGTGCGCGCGCCCTCGGCGTTCTCGATCACCTTGGCGCTGTCGCCGTCGAGCACGGCCACGCAGGAGTTGGTGGTCCCCAGGTCAATACCGATGATGCGTCCCATAGGAAATCCTCGTAAAGTCGTTGCTGTGTATCCGGAGTCGTGTTCTGCGGCATGCGCCGCGGAGTTGACATCTATCTGGGGGCCGCAGGTGGCATTTCAAGCCCTGCGGCCGGGATTTAAGACCCACGGCCAGTATTTGTCGTGCCTCAGCCGGCGGCCTGGCTGACCACCACCATGGCCGGGCGCACCAGGCGACCGTTGAGCAGGTAGCCCTTCTGCATCACGTCCATGACGGTATTGGGCTCCAGCTCCGGGTTGGGCACCATGGCCATGGCCTCATGAAACTGCGGGTCGAAGGGCTCGCCCGACGGCTCAACGGCCTCGACGCCGAACTTGGCCAGCACGTCCTGCTGCATCTTCAGCGTCATGGAGACGCCCTCGCGATGGGCCTCGGTGGCCTCATCCGCCATGGCCTCCAGGGCCTTCTCAAGGCTGTCCACCACCGGCAGCAACTCCTTGACGAACTTTTCCAGCGCGAACTTGCGCGCCTTCTCGGCCTCCTGCTCAGCGCGGCGGCGCACGTTCTGGGCTTCGGCGGCAGCGCGCAGCGCCTGATCCTTGGCCTCGGCGACGGTCTGCTCCAGTTCCTCGACGCGGGCGGCCAGCAGCTCGGCCTCGGGGTTGTCGCTCTCTACCTCAGTCTCAGCCGACTCTGCCTGCTCGGCCGCCTCGACGGCATCCTCCAGCTCGCCTTCAACGGGCTGCGGTTCGGCCTCCTGCTCGCGACGGGCAAGTTCCTCGTCAAGCGGGGTCTGGGGCTCTCTGGCCATGGGTCTCTCCTGACAGGGAGGCGGCGACCACAGGCCGCCGGCTCACTAGTGAATGATGAAAACTACGATTCTGCGGGGTATATGGGGCCGGGGCGCGGGAACTCAAGGCGGACAGACCGCGTGCATTGTTGGGGAAGCTGGCCTACTGTATAAACGAACACGTATTGGATAAATGCCCAGTAGTCCTGAGCCCAGGACCTGCAGACTTCCCGGGAGGCACCATGCTGACTGAGCTTGCCATTCGCGACTTCGCCATCGTCGATCACCTGGAGCTGGAGCTCGCCGGCGGCATGACCGCCATCACCGGCGAGACCGGTGCCGGCAAGTCGATCCTGCTCGGGGCCCTGGGCCTCTGCCTGGGCGAACGTGGCGATGCCGGCAGCGTGCGCCATGGCCGTGATCGCGCCGACCTCTCCGCCCGCTTCGACATCGCTGCACTGCCCGAGGCGCGGGCCTGGCTCGAGGCCCGAGAACTGCCCGTGGACGACTGCCTGCTGCGCCGGGTGGTCAGCGCCAATGGGCGCTCCAAGGCGTGGATCAACGGCCAGCCGGCCACCGTGGCCGACCTCAAGGGGCTGGGCGAGCGGTTGATCGAGATCCACGGCCAGCACGCCCACCAGGCGCTGCTGCGCGAAGAAACCCACCTTCGCCTGCTCGACGACTTCGCCGGCCACCGCGAGGCGGTGGGCGAGATGGCCGAGACCTTTCGCGCCTGGCAGGCCGCGCGGCGCCGCCTCAAGCGCCTGGCCGAGGACGGCGACGAGCTGGTCGCCCGGCGCCAGCTGGTGCGCTACCAGGTGGAGGAGCTCGACCAGCTGGCCCTGGCCGAGGGCGAGTTGAAGACACTGGAAGAGGAGCAGGAGGAGCTGGCCCACGCCGAGGAGCGCCTGCGCGAGGCGCAGTTCGCCGCCGAGTGCTGCGACGGTGACGAGGACGGCGCCATGACCCGGCTGACCCAGGCAATCAACCACCTCTCAGCGCTGCCCGGCAGCGACCGCGGCAGCCTGGCCGAGGCGCTCTCCATGCTGGGCGAGGCGCGCATCCAGGCCGAGGAAGCGGCCCGGGAGCTCCATCACTTCGCCGTAGGCACCGAGCTCGACCCGGAGCGCCTGGCCTGGGTGGAGCAACGCTTGGGCGAGGTGCACCGCCTGGCCCGCAAGCACCACGTGATGCCCGAGGAGCTGACCGAGCTGCACCGGCGGCTGCAGGGGGAGCTTGCACGCCTGGAAGGCGGCGACGAGGACCTCGAGGCGCTGGAGGTCGAGGTCGACGCCCTGCGCGAGCGGTGGCGTGGGCAGGCCCGGCAGGTGGGCGAGGCGCGCCACCAGGCCGCCACGCACTTCGGCAAGGCGGTGCAGGAGCAGCTCGCCTTCCTGGCCATGGACAAGGCACGCTTCGAGGCCGAGGTGCAGGAGCGTGACACGCCGGCCGCCGAGGGCATGGAGGGGGTGCGCTTCCTGATCAGCGCCAACCCTGGCCAGCCGGCCCGTCCGCTGGCCAAGGTGGCCTCCGGGGGCGAACTCTCGCGGATCAGCCTGGCGATCCAGGTGGTGGCCGCCCGCCACTCCACCATTCCCAGCCTGGTGTTCGACGAGGTGGACGTGGGGGTCTCCGGCGCCACCGCCGAGATCGTCGGCCAGCTGCTGCGCAGGCTGGGCGAGCAGGGCCAGGTGATGACCGTGACCCACCTGCCCCAGGTGGCGGCCCAGGCCCACCGCCACCTGCACATCGAGAAGCACGCGGAGCAGGAGACCACCCTCACCCGCATGGCGCTGCTGGACGAGGCCGGCCGGGTCGGTGAGCTGGCGCGCATGCTCGGGGGGGTCAATCTCTCCGAACGCACCCTGGCCCACGCACGCGAGATGCTCGACGCGAGCCAGCGCCCCCACCACTGAGCTCTCTTTACATTACAGGGCCCTAAGCACCAAGCCCTCTGTCATCGACCCCACGAAACGCACGTGGCCCCGATCATTGGTCGGGGCCACGTTGTGTCGCAAGCAGTCAGGCCGGGGCACTATCTCTTCTGGGAGCCGTCCTGGCGCGTCATGCTGGAGCCCTTGGGGCGCACATAGAGCACCAGGGCGTGATCGACAAGGTCGAAGCCGTGCTCCTCGGCGATCTCCTGCTGGCGCCGCTCGATGGTCTCGTCGAAGAACTCGATGATCTCACCGCTGTCCAGGCACACCATGTGATCGTGGTGCTCCTCCTGGGAGATTTCGAAGACGGCGTGGCCACCATCGAAGTTGTGACGCACCACCAGGCCCGCCGATTCGAATTGGGTCAACACACGGTAGACGGTGGCCAGGCCCACATCTTCGCCGGCTTCCAGCAGGGTCTTGTAGACATCCTCGGCGCTCATGTGGTGCTCACCCTGGGCGCTTTCGAGGATCTGCAGGATCTTCACGCGGGGCAGGGTCACCTTCAGACCGGCCTTGCGCAGTTCATGGTTCTGGTCGGCCATGGTTGCTCTTCGCAGTATCGGGTAGGGTCGGGTATGATCGACCGAAACCACGATAGTGAAGAACAGGCGCAAATGCAAAAGCTGACAAAAATCGTCACCCTTTCTGTAGCCGTGCTGCTGATCAGCGGCTGCAGCTACTTCGGGGTCTACAAGCGGGACATCCCCCAAGGCAACCTGGTGACCGCCGACATGGTGGACCAACTGCGGCCGGGCATGACCCGCGACGACGTGGTCTACGTGATGGGACGCCCGCTGCTGGAGGCGCCCTTCGACGCCAACCAGTGGGACTACGTGTTCCATCTCGACGAGGCCTACGGCGACGTGGAGCGCCGCCGGGTGACCCTCTCCTTCGCGGGCAACCGCCTGGTGGATATCCAGCAGGAGGGCGATCTGGCGCGCGACATCGACTTGCGCGCAAGCGAGAGCGCCGGACCGCAAGTAGAAGGCGCCGAGCCACTGGACATCACCCCCGAACCGCGGGCAGAAGGCGGCGCCACGGTGCCCATGGGCGGCGAGCCGGTCCGCGATTTCTAGATCCACCAGCCGGCCCTGACGCCTCGCCGTGGCCCTGCCCGGCGGGGCGTCAGCGTTTCTCGGCGCTCGCCCTGAGCACTCGCGCCGCCTTGGGGTCGATGGTCAGCGGGCGGCAGAGCTCCACGCGATCGCCGGCCCGCAGGCGATGGCTCGACGGCTCACGCAGCCGCTTGCCGAAGATGCCGAGGTCTGCCCCGGCGAAGGCCTCGGGGGATAGATCGGGAAAGCGCCCCGGCAGGTCGGCCAGGGCCACCGCTTCCCTGGCCGTGGTACCCAGCGGGACCTCAAGGGCAACCACCGCCTGACGCTCGGGCAGGGCGAAGGCCACCTCCACCGCGATCTCGGCCATGGCTCAGGGCCCGTAGAGGTCGTTGGCGCGGCGGGTGAAGGCATCCACCAGCTGGCCCGCCACCTGCTGGAAGAGCTTGCCGAAGGCCATGCCCAGCAGGCGGCTGGCGAACTCGAACTCCATCTCCAGGCATACCTTGCAGGCGTTCTCTCCCATGGGAATGAACATCCAGCGCCCGCGCAGGCGCTTGAAGGGCCCACTGACCAGCGACATCTCGATGCGCTCGGGCTCGATCAGGTCGTTGCGGGTAGCAATGCTCTGCTCGATGCCGGCACGACCCAGGGTCATCTCACCGATCAGGTGCGAGTCGTCCCGCTCGATCAGACGGGCACGCCGACATCCCGGCAGGAACTCCGGATAGCTCTCGAAGTCATTGACCAGGTCGAACATCTGCTGGGGGGTGTGTCGCACCATGGCGGTTCGGTTGACCGTTGGCATTGAGCTCTCCGCTGACTTCACAGTGCCCAGGGCGTATCATGAGCCGTTATTTCAGGCCTTGAATGGTATCACGCTTCCCCTCATATCGAAGGGGTAGCCGCCACTGGCACGGACAGACACGAGGTTTCATGGCCAACAAGAAAGGCAAGGGCAAGGGGCCCAGCAGCAACGTCATCGCCCAAAACAAGAAGGCACGCTTCGAGTACCACATCGACGAAACCTTCGAGGCGGGTCTGGTGCTGGCCGGCTGGGAGGTCAAGAGCCTGCGCGCCGGCAAGGCCCAGTTGACGGATACCTACATCCTGGTCAAGAGCGCCGAGGCTTGGCTGCTGGGCAGCCATATCATGCCGCTCAACACCGCCAGCACCCACGAGATCGCCGACCCCATCCGCACCCGCAAGCTGCTGCTCCACCGCAAGGAGATCGCCAGGATCTTCTCGCGGACCCAGGAAAAGGGGCACACCTGCGTGCCGCTCAAGCTCTATTGGAAGGGCAACCGGGTGAAGTGCGAGCTGGCCCTGGTGACGGGCAAGAAGCTGCACGACAAGCGGGCCACCGAGAAGGACCGCGACTGGCAGCGCCAGAAGGGGCGCATCATGCGGGAACAAAACAAGGCGTAGGCTGTCTTAAGAACGCTGATCCTGATAGAATGATCTGGCAAGGGGGCGACATGGTTTCGACGCCGGTGACAATCCCTGCGGTGCATGCCGAGATTGTGATGTATCTCGTAAATCCCACATCACAAATGAATAGTCGCAAACGACGACCACTACGCTCAGGGCGCGCTGGCAGCCTAACAGCTGTTAGCTTCTTGTCCGGCCCCAAAGCGATGTGCCCATTCATCGCCGAGGGGATACGAGCTAAGAATGATGGGATCGTGATCGGTAGCGTCTTCATGCCGTTCGCTAAATCTTAGAGGAATCGCGTCGCTGGATCCTGACCGTCGGAGCCAGAGACGTTAAATCAAACGACGGAATCTAAGCATGTAGAGCCAATGGGTGAGTGCTGGCGGACGCGGGTTCAATTCCCGCCGCCTCCACCAACTCTTTATGAATCAAGCACCTGCGGGTGCTTTTTTCGTTTCTGACCCTGCTGCACTGCTGCCATCGCCCCGTCATGGGAGGCAGGCCAGAATGACATCTCCTCCCCGGGGCGCCCAGGCATGCGACCTTGGTCGCACACTTGACGCGAAAAGCACTTGATAGCAGCCTCGGGGGGCGCCATTATCAGCGCCCACTCGTCTATCCCCTGTCGGGGAGCCGGGCGAGGCCAAGACCGGGGTGGCATCGGGTCGGGGGCGCTGAGGCGGCCCACTACCGATAAGACCCTACCACTGTTGACATTTCCCGATCTGGATTCGAACCCCCATGAGCAAAGTCCTGATTATCGGCGCCGGCGGCGTCGGCGGCGTCGTTACCCACAAGTGCGCCCAGCATCCCGAGGTTTTCAGCGAGATCCTGCTGGCCAGCCGCAACGAGGCCAAGTGCCAGGCGATCGCCGCCCAGCTGGATCGTCCGATCCAGACCGCCCAGGTGGACGCCGATAACGTCGATGAGCTGGTCACGCTGATCGAGTCGTACCAACCGGACCTGCTGATTCACGTGGCCCTGCCCTATCAGGACCTGACCATCATGGAGGCGTGCCTGCGCACCGGCGTGCCCTACCTTGACACCGCCAACTACGAGCATCCCGACGAGGCGAAGTTCGAGTACAAGGAGCAGTGGGCCTTCCAGGAGCGCTTCGCCAAGGCCGGCAACATGGCCACCCTGGGCTGCGGCTTCGACCCGGGTATGACCAATATCTACTGCGCCTATGCCCAGAAGAACCTGTTCGACGAGATACAGCGCATCGACATCCTGGATGCCAACGGCGGCGATCACGGCTACCCGTTCGCCACCAACTTCAACCCGGAGATCAACATTCGCGAGATCACCGCGAACGGTCGTTACTGGGAGAAGGGCGAGTGGAAGGAGACCGCGCCGCTTGCCGAGAAGCGCACGTTCGACTTCGACGGCATCGGTGAGAAAGACATCTACCTGCTCTACCACGAGGAGCTCGAGTCGCTGTCCCAGAACATCAAGGGGCTGGAGCGCATTCGCTTCTGGATGACCTTCTCCGAGAAGTACATCACCCACCTCAAGGTGCTGGAAAACGTCGGCATGACCAGCATCGAGCCGATCAAGGTCAACGGCTGCGAGATCTCTCCGCTGCAGTTCCTCAAGGCGGTGCTGCCGGACCCGGCCTCCCTGGGCCCGCGCACCAAGGGCAAGACCAACATCGGCGTGATTCTCGACGGCATCAAGGACGGCAAGCGTCGCAAGGTGCACATCTACAACATCTGCGACCACGAGAAGTGCTATGAAGAGGTCAAGTCCCAGGCCATCTCCTATACCACCGGCGTGCCGGCGGTGACCGGAGCCATGCTGATGCTGAAGGGCATCTGGAAGGGCGAGGGCGTGTTCAACGTCGAGCAGCTCGACCCCGACCCCTTCATGGCCCGCATCGGCGAGATGGGCCTGCCCTGGCAGGTGGTCGAGC
The DNA here is from genome assembly GCF_051216275.1 of Halomonas salsilacus. Classification (NCBI taxonomy): domain Bacteria; kingdom Pseudomonadati; phylum Pseudomonadota; class Gammaproteobacteria; order Oceanospirillales; family Halomonadaceae; genus Halomonas; species Halomonas salsilacus. Next base: position 188,345 of record NZ_JBPKAQ010000005.1, on the reverse strand, counting down.
TGGACCCCGACCACGACCCGCTGGCCTGATCGATGGCAGATGCACGCGACACAGGCCTCGATTTTGATGTCCAAGCCTGCCCCTCGCCGGCCTATGTGGTGGACGACGCCCTGCTGCGCCGCAACCTGGAGCTGCTCGGCCAAGTCCAGGCCCGCAGCGGCGCGCGAATCCTGCTAGCACTGAAGGGGTTCGCCATGTGGGACACCTTCCCGCTGGCGCGCCAGTACCTGGTGGGCACCACGGCCAGCGGCCAGGACGAGGCACGCCTCGGCGCCGAGACCTTCGGCGGCGAGGTGCACTGCTACTCGCCGGCCTTTACCGAGGAGGAGATGCAGGTGGTACTGCGCTATGCGGACCACCTGAGCTTCAACTCGCCGGGCCAGTGGCGGCGCTTCCGAGAGACCGTCGCGGCTAGGCCGCGTCGTGTCTCCTGCGGCCTGCGGGTCAACCCCGAGCACTCCACCGGCGCAGTGCCGCTCTATGACCCCTGCGCGCCGGGCTCACGGCTCGGCACCCGCGCCGCGAACCTGGTGCCGGCGGATCTGGAGGGCCTCGAGGGGCTGCACTTCCACACCCTATGCGAGCAGAACAGCGACGCCCTCGAGGAGACCCTGGCGGCCTTCGAGGCGAAGTTCGGCCGGCACCTGGGGCGCATGAAGTGGGTCAACTTCGGCGGCGGCCACCATATCACCCGGGAGGACTACGACGTCGAGCGGCTGGTGCGATTGATCGGGGACTTCAAGGCGCGCCATCCGCACCTCACGGTCTACCTGGAGCCCGGCGAGGCCATCGCGCTCAACACCGGCTACCTGGTCTGTTCGGTGCTGGATATCGTCGAGAACGACGGCCCCATCGCCATCCTCGACACCTCCGCCACCGCGCACATGCCCGACGTGCTGGAGATGCCCTACCGGCCCGAGATCATCGGCGCCGGCGAGCCGGGCCAGAAGGCCCACACCTACCGCTTGGGCGGCTTGACGTGTCTCGCCGGTGACGTGGTCGGCGACTACAGCTTCGACACTCCACTGGCCATCGGCGACCGCCTGGTGTTCACCGACATGGCCCACTACACCATGGTCAAGACCACCACCTTCAACGGCATGCGCCTGCCGTCGATCTGCCGGGTCGACGAGCGGAGCCGCGCAGTGCGCACGGTCAGGACCTTTGGCTACGTGGATTACATGCAGCGGCTGAGCTGAACCGCCTGTCTCGCGACTGCCGTACCAAGCCGAAGCCCTGCACCAGACCGAAGCCCCCTGCGGGGCTTCTTTCATTTCTGCCCCACGGCTTTCGGATGTGGCCCCGTGCCCTTCCCCGCAGCGGCCTCGGCCTCTAAGGTGAAGGAACGCCACTGCCGCAGGGAGCCCGCGATGACCAGGATCTTCAAGTTCGGCGGCGCCTCGATCCGGGACGCCGACGCCATCCGCCACCTGGGCGATCTGATCGCCGGAGAGGCACCGAAGCCCCAGGCCATAGTGGTCTCCGCCATGGGCAATACCACCAACGCCCTGGAGGCGCTGCTCGGCTCCGCGCGAGGCGATGACCCCGCGGATTACCGCCAACGGCTGGCGGCGATCCGTGACGACCATCTGGCCGTGGCCGAGGCGATGTTCGGCCCGGGTTCCAGCGTGGCCGACGAGTTGGCGCAGCGGCTGGCCGAGCTGGACGCCGCCCACCGGGCCCATCGGCAGGCGCCCTACCCCTTCCACTACGACCAGACCGTGGGTATGGGCGAGCTGCTCTCCACCGCACTGGTGGCTGCCTGGCTCAACGAGATCGGCGTGGCCACCCGCTGGTGCGACGCACGCACGCTGATCATCACCGACGACCGCCACCAGGCGGCCAACATCGACTGGGCGGCGACCCAGGAACGCATCGCTTCGCTCACACAGGCAGGCGACGAGGTGCTGCTCACCCAGGGCTTTATCGGCGCCACCGCCGGCGGCGCCATGACCACCCTGGGCCGCGAGGGCTCCGACTTCAGCGCGGCAATCCTCGCCGAGGCCCTGGATGCCGACGAGCTGACCTTCTGGAAGGACGTGCCGGGGCTGTACAACGCCGACCCGCGACGCTTCGCCAATGCGCGCCAGATGGCCCAACTCAGCTACGAAGAGGCCCTGGAGCAGACCTGGCACGGCGCCAAGGTGATCCACCCCCGCACCCTGGCACCGCTGCAGCGCCGGGGCATCCCGCTGACGGTGCGCTCCTTCCTCGAACCCGACGCCCCGCCCAGCATCATCGGCCCCGAGCCGGGCGAGGGGGACCGCCAGCCCGCCTTCATGCTGCGAGACGATCAGGTCTTGCTCGATATCAGCATCCGGGACGGCAGCTTCGTCGACGAGGCGCTGATGGCCGAGGTGCTGACCCGATTCGCCGAGGCGGGCCTCCACGCCAATCTGCTCGACGTCGAGGCGCTGCGCCTGCGCTTGGTGGTCGACCACCGACCGGAGAGGCTCGCCCCCGTGCTGGAGGCGCTGGACGAGAGGTTCTCGGTGGCTCGCCAGGATGACCTGGTATTGCTCACCGTCCGTCATCCCGTTGACGCCCTGCTGGCCCACCTGGACGCGGACAGGACCCGGCTCGTCGAGCGGTGCAACGCCACCACCGCCCAGCGCCTCTATCTCGCCGCCGAGTGCCCCGACACCTGGCAGATCCCGGACTGAGCCCTTAGGCGGCGGCCCGCTGCCGCCCACCCCATGGCCGTGCCAGGCGGCGGCCAGCCACCAGCAGCAGGATGACTGCCATCGCCGCTCTCCCCTCTCTTTCGATTGGACCGCCTCGTCACTGGCGGTACACATGACCTGTACAGCATCGCGCCGCCGCGACAGGGTGGGTCGAGGTATCACCCGAAAATCCGTATCATGCATCGTCAGCGTCACCCCTGGACCTACCCAACATGACACATCACACGCAAGAGACGGAGGTCACAGCGTGAATTCCATGCGAGCCCTACCCCTGATGCTCGGCTGGCTGCTGATCGCCCTGCTGGCCCTGGCCGGGCCGGCCCAGGCCCAACCGGCCGAGGCGGACGGCCAGACGGCCAACGCCACCCTGGCCAACCTGCTCGAGAACGAAGAAACCCGCCAGCAGTTGATCGAGCAGCTGCGCGGCATGGCCGAGGCATCCGCCACCGAGCCGCCCCCGGAAGAGGCCGCGCCGGTCTCGCTTCCCCGCCAGCTGGCCGAGCTGACCAGCCGCATCGCCAACGACATCGGCAGCCAGTTCGGCAGCGCCGTGGAAGCGGTCGGCGACCTGTTCACCGGCGGCCTGGAGGACAGCACCTTCGACACGGCGGCTTTCACCAGCGCGACCATCAACCTGGGCCTGGTGATACTCGCCACCATCGTGCTGTTCATGGCCTTCCGCCGCCTGGTCAAGCCGCTCTTCACCAGCATCAGCCAGTGGTCGTTGAACGGCGAGGGGCTTACCCCTGTGCTGCGGCTGGTGATCTGCGTGGCCCTGGCCGCCCTGGTGGACGTGCTGGTCGTGGCGCTGGCCTATGTGGGCGGCAACCTGGTCGCCACCTTCGCCATCGGCGAGACCGGCGAGCTCTCCACCCGGGCCTCGCTGTTCCTCAACGCCTTCCTGGTGATCGAGCTGCTCAAGGCCGCGGTGCGCATGCTGTTCGCCTCCCACTACGAGGGGCTTCGCCTGCTGCCCATCACCTCCATCGAGGCCTCCTACTGGAACCGCTGGATAGCACGTCTGATCGGCCTGATCGGCTACGGCCTGATGGTGGTGGTGCCACTGATCAACGTCTACGTCGCCCCGGCTCTGGGCCAGGGGGTAGGCACTCTGATCATGTTCGGCGCCTTCGTTTATGCCGTGGCGGTAATAATGAAGAATCGTCTGCGCCTGCGCGCCGTCATCAACGAGAAGGCCGACCGCGCCACCATGGCCGCCAGCCGGGTGAGCCTGCAGCTCTTTGCGCGCACCTGGCACCTGTTCGCCCTGGCCTACTTCGTCATGGTGCTGGTGGTGACCCTGACCCGCCCGGTGGATGCTCTTCCCTTCGTGCTCTTCGCCACCCTCAAGACCATCGCCGCGGTGGTGGTGGGTCTGCTGCTTTCCAGCTTCCTGACCCAGACCATCGGCCGGCGCATCTCTCTCTCCGATGACCTGCGCCGCAAGCTGCCGAAGCTCGAGGCCCGACTCAACAGCTACGTACCCAACGCATTGAGGGTGATCCGCACCATCATCCTCGTGCTGGTGATCATGCTGGTCCTCAACGCCTGGGGCGCCTTCGATCTGAAGGGCTGGTACGCCTCCGAGGCGGGCCGCAACCTGGTCGGCAAGCTGATCAGCGTGGCGATGATCCTGGTGATCGCTATCGCCGCCTGGCTGGGCCTGGCCAGCCTGATCGAGCACAAGCTCAACCCCGAGACCGGGGCCGGCGAGCCAGACGCCCGGGCAAAGACCCTGCTGACGCTTTTCCGCAACGCCCTGGCCATCGCCCTGATCACCATGACGGCGATGATCGTGCTGGCCGAGATCGGCATCAACATCGGCCCACTGATCGCCGGTGCCGGTGTGCTGGGCCTGGCCATCGGTTTCGGCGCCCAGAAACTGGTCCAGGACATCATCACCGGGGTCTTCATCCAAGTGGAAAACGCCATGAACACCGGCGACGTGGTCACCGTGGGCGGCATCACCGGCACCGCCGAGCGGCTCAGCATCCGCTCGGTGGGCATCCGCGACCTCAACGGCACCTACCACATCGTGCCCTTCTCCAGCGTGGATACCGTCTCCAACTACATGCGCGAATTCGGCTACCACGTGGGTGAATACGGCATTGCCTACCGCGAGAGCATCGATGATGCCATCGTGGCGCTGCGCGAGGCCTTCGATGAGCTGGCCGGCGACGAGGACCACAAGATGAACATCCTTGCCCCGCTGGAGGTGGCCGGCGTCGTCTCCCTGGCCGACAGTTCGGTAAACATCCGCGTGCGCATCAAGACCACGCCAGGCACTCAGTGGTCTACCGGCCGCGCCTTCAACCGCCTGGTCAAGCTGCACTTCGACGCCAAGGGCATCGAGATTCCCTTCCCGCACACCACCCTCTACTTCGGTGTCGGCAAGGAGGGCGAGGCCCCGCCCGCCAACCTGCGCGTCATGCAGCAGCCCTTCGATATCGACGGGCGCCCCGGCGGCCAGCCCCGTTCCGGCGAGAGCAGCAGGGCCGGCGAGGAGGACCCTCGCTCGAAGCCCAACCCCGAGTTCAAGGGGGACTTCGACGAGGACTGAGCCTCTTCGCCAGTCAAGGCGGGGCTGCCATCGGCAGCCCCGTTTTTTTCGTGGGCCGATGAAAAAGGGGGCGCCGGTTGGCGCCCCCTTTGCTTGGGGTACTGCAGGGTAAGTAGTGAATAGCCTGGTATCGTGCACGGCGGCCGGGGCCGCCATGGCTCAGGCCGTCTTCTTGTCGTCGCCCTTGGCGGCAGCCGCCTCTGAAGGCTTGACACCCTTGCCCTCGGACTTGGCATGGGACGGCATCTTCTCGCCCAGCACGTCCTTGTCCTCGCGGGGCTGTGGCAGTGAGGGCAGCGACTTGTCGAGCATCTCCACGCTCTGGCGGTAATAGAGCTGGCTCTTGTTGTGCTCGCCCAGGTTGGCATACAGGCGCGCCAGCTCGGCACACACCACGCCGCTGGGGCGCTGGCGCTGGCTCGCCTCGAAGTACTCCTGAGCCTTGCCCCAGTAGGCGTTGCGCAGGGCCAGGCGACCCAGGGTGAGCAGCAGGTCCGGGTCGTTGGGCCGTTCCTGCAGCCACTTCTCGGCGGTGACCAACTGGCGGGCGGCGTCCACGTCGAGCAGCCCGTAGCGCAGCACCAGCCGACTGTCCCAGCTCTCCTTGAGCGAGTGGCGCAGCAGTCGCTCGGCGATGGGCTCCTGGCGGCCGCGCACCAGCGCCTCGGCGTAGAGCACGATCAGATCGATGTTGCCGCGCAGGTGGTCGGGCATGTCGGCCCACAGGCCGCGCACCTTCTCGATGTCGCTGCCCTCGCGGGCCTCGCGCACGATCAGCTCGCGATAGGCGCGCTGCTCGAGCTGGTCGCGCTCCTCCTTAGAGATCAGCTGCTGGGCGCCCAGGCGAGGCATCAGCCGGCGCAGGCCGTCCCAGTCGCTGACGCTCAGGTAGGCCTGCTTGAGCTGCTTGAGCACCTGGGGGTGGTTGGGCAGCTGGCGGTCCAGGCGGGTGAGGATGGCCAGCGCCTCCTCGTACTGCTGGCGGTCCAGCATCAGCTGGGCCTGCATCATGCCCACCGCGGTATCGGCGCCCTCGGTGCTCAGATGCGCCCGCTTGAGCAGGGTGTCGGCCTGGTCGAAGCGGCCCTGGTAGTGGGCCGCCAGGGCGGCGGAGAGATAGTTGACCAGCGGGGTGCTGGAATCGTCCGCCGCCTTGACCAGTGACTTCTCGGCCTTCTTCCAGCGACCCTCGGCCAGCGCCACCAGGCCGCGCACGGTGCGCTTCATGGCGTTGCGATTGCGGGTGCGGCTGTTCCACACCTTGAAGCGCGAGACCGGGTGGGTCAGGCGCATCAGCACGCGCAGGGCGAAGTGCAGCACCAGGAAGCTGGTCAGCAGGATCACCAGGCCGAACCAGAAGGAGGTCTGGAAGGAGACGTCACCCACTCGCACCAGCCAATAGCCGGGCACGGACATCATCAGCTGGCCGAACAGCGCGCCCAGCGCCAGGCCGAGGACGACGATCAGGATCAGCTTTCTCATGCGTCATCTCCCCGGCGCGACTCGAAGCGGCGCTCGATGAAGGTGGCCAAGGCCTGCTGGGAGCCGCTGATGTCGGGCAGTTCCGGGCGGATCGCCTGGGCCTTGAGTTCGCGCAGGCTCTCGACGACCGACTGCACGCCGGAGGCGGAGGTGTCGTAGTAGCCCTCGATCAGGGTCAGGGCCTTGTCGAGACTCGCCTCGAAGAGCTCCTGCTCCTCCTTCAGCAGCGCCAGCTGGGACTGCTCCAGCACCAGACGCACGCTCTGGCGCAGGTAGGACTCCTGCTCGGGGGTGATCAGCGCCTCCAGCTCGGCGTCGTGGTAGCGGACGGTGACCAGCTCCTTGAGCTCCTGGCCGAAGCGCGAGAGCTGCTGCTGCCAGTTGCCGGTGGGTGCCTCCTCCATGCCGGAGCGCACGGTGATCTCCTCGATCTCCTGAGAGAGTGGCTGGCTAGCGATCTGCTGCTGTTGTGCGTTGAGCGACAGCCAGAGGCCGGTGCGATCGACCCGCGGCACGGCGTCCAGCGCCGCCAGTTCACTGGCGATCTCGCGGCGGATCGGCACCAAGGCGGGGTTGTCCGCCTCGCGCAGGCGGTCATCGGCGGTGCGCAGCAGGGCCGCGGCGCCGGTCACGTCGCGCTCCAGCTGCAGTCGCTGGTTGGCCAGGCGCAGCAGGTAGGCGGCCTCGGCGTGGAGCCAATCGCGCTCGTCGGTCTCCTGCTCGCTGGAGAGCTCCGCTAGCACCTGGTCCAGGGTCTCGTTGACCTCGCCGCGATAGCCGGCGAACTCCCCCTGCAGGGCCTCCATGGCGCCGTCCAGGGCGGCATCGCGTTCGCTCTCGCCCTGGTCGAGGCGGTTTTCCAGGTCCGCCAGGTCCGAGGCGCTGGCAAACCGGCCGGAGGCGGACTCCAGCTCACTGATGCGCGCCTGCTGGGCATCGAGCTTCTGCCACCCCTGCCAGCCGAACAGCGCCACGGCGATGGCCAGCAGGATCACCAGCACGATGGCGACGAGACCCGCCTTGCCGCCCTTGCCGCCCTTGCCTTCACCGCCGCCCGGGCGCGCCGCACCGCCTGCGCCGCTGCCGCCGGAAACCGGCCTGGGCTCGGCGGGCTTGCCCTTGCCGGCAGCGCCGGAGGGCCTGTCGGATGAGGCCTTGTTGGTGCCGGCGGACTTCTCGGTGCTGGCGGCCTGGGGAGCGGCCGGCTTGCCCGGGACGGTGGCCGCGGTCGCATTGCCGGCAGCAATGGTGTCTGGTTTGCCAACAGCAGAGGCGTCTGACCTGGCATCTCCCTTGCCGGCGGCCTGGGCCGGCGTTTCGCCCTTGCCCCGGGTCTCGCCGGGGGTTGGCGTCTCCGGCTTTTCCGCCGCCTTGGCGGGCTCGGCCAAGCCTCGGGAGGCCGCAGTCTGGGAAGCCGCGTTCTGGCTGGCCTTGTCATAGCGCCGAGAACGTCGTCGGCTCTGGGGATTACCCTTGCCGGAGTCGCCGCCCGAGGCCGCCGGTTGCGCGCCGTCAGACGCCTTCTGCTCGTCTTGCTCGTGTGGTTGCTTGCTCATCTTGTCGCTAGCCCTTTTCGAGATCGTCGTGATCGACATCGGCTTCCTGCGGGTGACAGGCGGCGGTCAGCGCCACTGTCAGTGCGGTCGGCGTGGCGCCGGACGCCACGACAGGTGCACGAAACCCCAGCTTGCTGGCCAGTGTAGCCAACCGGGTGCTGGAAACGATTAGCGGTTGGTTCAAGGCGGCGCCCTGACACCATCTTGCCAGATGTTCGAGGATTTCTCCGCTGCTGACCACCAGGGCACGAAAGTCACCTTGAGCCAGGCGGCGCTGCATGTCGGAGGAAGGGAGGAGCGGGGTGCGGCGATAGACCGCCAGCCGGGTGACCCGGGCCCCGCGTGCGGCGAGGGTCTCGGCCAGCAGGGTGCGCCCCCCCTCGCCGGCCACCAGCAGCACCTTCTCGCCCGCCAGGCGCTGCAGTGAGCCCAGTCGCAGCAGCGCTTCGCTGGTGTCCTCGCCGGTATCGCCAGTCGGCACATGGACCCGCACCCCGAGCCGCCGGAGCAGGGTGTCGGCGGTGGCCGCTCCCACGGCGTAGTAGTCGATGCCCACCGGCAGTTGGGGCCAGTAGCGGTCCAGCGCCTCGGCGAGGCACTCGGCGGCGAAGGGGCTCACCACCACCACCCGGCGGAACTGGTCGACATCGAGCCAGGCGGCGCGCTGTTCCGCCGTCTCGGGCAGCGCCTCGAGACGCAGGGACTCGAGGCGAGCCACCTGCAGGCCACCGGCCTCGATGGCCGCGGCCAGCATGTCGCCCCTCTCGCCGGGCCGGGTGATGATGACTGGTAGGCCTTCCATCAGCCGGCGCCGTAGACCTCGGCGAGAATCTCGCCGGCGCCCTGGTCGAGCAGTTCCTCGGCCACCCGGATGCCCAGCGCCTCCGGCTCGTGGATGGAGCCACGCCCGTCGGCGCGCAGCACCCGGCTGCCATCCGGCGTCCCCACCAGGGCGCGCAGCCACAGGGTCTGGCCATCGTTCTCGAACACCGCATGGCCGCCGATGGGCACCTGACAGCCGCCCTCCAGGCGGGTGTTCATGGCCCGCTCGGCGCGCACCCGGGTCGCCGTGGCCGGGTCATCCAGCGGCGACAGCAGCGAGATAAGCTCGGGGTCATGAAGGCGACACTCGATGCCAAGCGCCCCCTGGCCGCAGGCCGGCAGGCAGAGCTCCGGGGGCAGCTCCATGGCGATACGCTCGTTGAGGCCCAGGCGGCGCAGGCCGGAGGTCGCCAGCAGGATGGCGTCGAACTCGCCGGCGTCGAGCTTGCCGAGCCGCGTCTGGACGTTGCCGCGCAGGCTGAGGATCTCGAGATCGGGCCGCGCTTCCTGCATCTGCAAGCCGCGGCGCAGGCTGGAGGTGCCGACGCGCGCGCCCTCGGGCAGCTCCTCCAGGCGGGCATAGTGGTTGGAGACGAAGGCATCGGTGGGCTCGGCCCCCTCCAGGATCACCGACAGCCCCAGCCCCTCGGGGAAGTGCATGGGCACGTCCTTCATGGAGTGCACGGCGATATCGGCACGGCCGTCGAGCATCGCCTCTTCCAGCTCCTTCACGAACAGGCCCTTGCCGCCCACCTTGGCCAGCGGCGTATCGAGGATCTTGTCGCCCCGGGTGGCCATGGCCACCAGCTCTACCTCGAGCCCGGGATGGGCGGCCAGGAGGCGGTCGCGGACATGTTCGGCCTGCCACATGGCCAGTTGACTCTTGCGAGTGGCAATACGCAGCTTGGTGATGGCTTGCACGAGGTTCTCCCTATCCCGGTTCCCCTGCCGGCGTCCAGCATCGCCGACGCCCGGTGGTATTGGCATTTCTTAACAGCATATAGGCTCTCATCATAAAGCACCCGGCAGGGCAGAAGAAATCGACGCCCCGGGCGGCCCCTCGCCACGTGGACGGACTCTGGTACACTGCCGGGCATGTCCAGCCAGCGCCGCCGCGGCGGCGTTGGGGCCCCGTGGCCCCGCTTCACCGCAACCCGTTACGCAGGATGCCCAGCCCGATGAGCGCAGATTCCACCACCGCCGGCACCAACCAGTCCTGGGGCGGCCGCTTCAACGAGCCCACCGACGCCTTCGTCGCCCGCTTCACCGCCTCGGTCGACTTCGACCAGCGCCTCGCCGTCCACGACATCCAGGGGTCTATCGCCCATGCCACCATGCTGGCCAGGGTCGGCGTGCTCACCGAGGCCGAGCGTGACGCCATCATCGGCGGGCTGACCGAAATTCGCGGCGAGATCGAGCGCGGCGAGTTCCAGTGGTCCGTGGCGCTGGAAGACGTGCACATGAACATCGAGGCGCGGCTCACTGACAAGATCGGCATTACCGGCAAGAAGCTGCACACCGGCCGCTCCCGCAACGACCAGGTGGCCACCGACATCCGCCTGTTCCTGCGCGACGAGATCGACCGGGTCGCCGTCGAGCTCACCCGCCTGCGCCGCGGCCTGATCGAGTTGGCCGACCGCGAGGCCGACACCCTCATGCCCGGCTTCACCCACCTGCAGACGGCCCAGCCGGTCACCTTCGGCCATCACCTGCTGGCCTGGCACGAGATGCTGGCCCGCGACCACGAGCGCCTGCTCGACTGCCGGGGCCGCGTCAACGTGATGCCGCTGGGCGCCGCGGCCCTGGCAGGCACCACCTACCCCATCGACCGCCACGTCACTGCCGAGCTGCTGGGCTTCGCGCGTCCCGCCGAGAACAGCCTGGACGCGGTGAGCGATCGCGACTTCGCCATCGAGTTTACGGCGTTTGCCAGCCTGCTGCTGATGCACCTGTCGCGGATGAGCGAGGAGCTGGTGCTGTGGACCAGCGCCCAGTTCGACTTCATCGACCTCCCCGACCGCTTCTGCACCGGCTCCTCGATCATGCCGCAGAAGAAGAACCCCGACGTGCCGGAGCTGGTGCGCGGCAAGACCGGCCGGGTCTACGGCCACCTGATGGGGCTGCTGACCCTGATGAAGTCCCAGCCGCTGGCCTACAACAAGGACAACCAGGAAGACAAGGAGCCGCTGTTCGACGCCGTGGATACCGTCAAGGACTGCCTCAAGGCGTTCGCCGACATGGTACCGGCCATCGAGCCGAAGAAGGCCCAGATGGCCGAGGCGGCCCGGCGCGGCTTCTCCACCGCTACCGATCTCGCCGACTATCTGGTCCGCCGCGGCGTGGCCTTCCGCGACGCCCACGAGATCGTCGGCCTCTCGGTGGCCTTCGGCCTCAAGCAGCACAAGGATCTCTCCGAGATGAGCCTCGAGGAGCTCAAGCAGTTCTCCGACGTCATCGAGGGCGACGTCTTCGAGGTGCTGACCCTGGAGGGCTCGGTGGCCGCCCGCAACCATATCGGTGGCACCGCCCCGGATCAGGTGCGCGCCGCCGCCCAGCGCGCCCGCGACGCGCTCACCGTTCTGGAGGCCGGCGCCTGATGGCCCGCCTCGCGCTTGCCACTCTGGTCCTGGCGCTGCTCGTCGGGCTGACCGGCTGCGGCCAGAAGGGGCCGCTCTACCTGCCCGACGACGAGCCGGCGGCCGACCAGGTCGGTCCCCGCGGCGCCGCCAACGCCCCCGACGAAAGCGAGACCTAGCATGGATCACTTCGAATACCGCGACGGCGTGCTCTACGGTGAAGAGGTCCCGCTGACCCGCCTCGCCGAGCAGTTCGGTACGCCCTGCTACGTCTATTCCAAGGCCACCCTGGCCCGGCACTTTCGCGCCTACACCGAGGCGCTGGGCGGCCACCCCCACTTGATCTGCTACGCGGTGAAGGCCAACTCCAACCTCGCCGTACTAGGACTGCTGGCCCGCTTGGGCGCCGGCTTCGATATCGTCTCGCTGGGCGAGCTGGAGCGGGTGCTGGCCGCCGGCGGCGACCCCGCCAAGGTGGTCTTCTCCGGCGTTGCCAAGCAGGAGGGCGAGATGGCCCGGGCGCTGGAGGTGGGCATCAAGTGCTTCAACGTGGAATCGCGACCGGAGCTCGAGCGACTGAATGACGTGGCCGGCCGGCTCGGCAAGGTGGCGCCGGTGTCGCTGCGGGTCAATCCGGACGTGGACGCCGGCACCCACCCCTACATCTCCACCGGGCTCAAGGACAACAAGTTCGGCATCCCGGTGGACGAGGCACTGGGGGTCTACGAGCTGGCCGCCGGCCTGCCCCACGTGAAGGTCACCGGCCTGGACTGCCATATCGGCTCCCAGCTCACCCAGCTCTCCCCCTTCCTGGACGCTCTGGACCGCCTGCTGGTGCTGCTCGAGACCCTGCGCGAGCGGGGCATCGAGGTGGAGCACCTGGATCTGGGCGGCGGCCTCGGCGTGCCTTATCGCGACGAGCGCCCGCCGGCACCCTTCGACTATGCCTCGGCTTTGCTGGAGCGCCTCTCCCGATGGGAGGGCAGCGAGCGGCTGACCCTGCTTTTCGAGCCGGGCCGCTCGATTGCCGCCAACGCCGGGGTGCTGCTGACAAGGGTAGAGTTCCTCAAGCCCGGCGAAACGAAGAACTTCGCCATCGTCGATGCCGGCATGAACGACCTGATCCGCCCCGCGCTCTATCAGGCGTGGCAGGCGATCCTCCCGGTAGACACCCGCCGCGCCCGGGAGAGAGCCACCTACGACGTGGTTGGCCCGGTGTGCGAGACCGGCGACTTCCTGGGCCAGGAGCGGGAACTTGCCATCGTCGCCGGCGACCTGCTGGCGGTGCGCTCCGCCGGGGCCTACGGCTTCGTGATGGCCTCCAACTACAACAGTCGCCCACGCCCCGCCGAGGTGATGGTGGACGGGGAGGCCGCCCACCTGGTGCGTCGCCGCGAGCGCCTGGAGGAGCTGTGGGCCGGCGAGGCCCTGCTACCGGAAGAGCCGCTACCGGAAGGATCGCGGCCGGAGGACGCCGACTGATGCTGCTGCACTTCACCAAGATGCAGGGCCTGGGCAATGACTTCATGGTGATCGATCTGGTCACCCAGCGGGCCCGCCTGCAGGACGACCAGATTCGCCGCCTGGCCGATCGCCGCTTCGGCGTCGGCTTCGACCAGCTGCTGATCGTCGAGCCGCCCCGGAACCCGGATCTGGACTTCCGCTACCGCATCTTCAACGCCGATGGCAGCGAAGTGGAGAACTGCGGCAACGGGGCGCGCTGCTTCGCCCGCTTCGTGCGTGACCAACGGCTGACCCACAAGCACGAGATCTACGTGGAGACCGCCGGCGGGCCTCTGGTGCTGGTGGTCGAGGACGACGGCCGGGTGCGGGTCGACATGGGCGAGCCGCGCTTCGCTCCCGAGGCATTGCCCTTCACGCCTGAGCCCTTCGACGCCGCCGAGGATCGCCCGCTGCACGCCCTGGAGGTGGACGGCGAGTGCCTCGAGATCGGTGTGGTCTCCATGGGCAATCCCCACGCGGTGCTGCGGGTCGATGACGTCGATGCCGCCCCGGTGGAACGCCTGGGGCCTGCCATCGAGTCCCACCCGCGCTTTCCCAAGAGGGTGAACGCAGGCTTCATGCAGGTGGTCTCGCCGCACGAGATTCGCCTGCGGGTCTACGAGCGGGGTAGCGGCGAGACCCTGGCCTGCGGCACCGGCGCCTGCGCCGCGGTGGCCACCGGCCTCCGCCAAGGGCTGCTGGAGAGCCCGGTCACCGTGCACCTGCCCGGCGGCGACCTGGCCATCGAATGGGGAGGCCCCGGCACCTCCCTGACCATGAGCGGCCCCGCCGAACGCGTCTATGACGGCCGCATCATTCTGATCTGAGTCCTGTAGCACCACCGCCGAGGAGTTGGTATGTCACGAGCCGCCCCTGAACCGCGCAAGACCCTCGATCCGGATCGGGTGGCCGAATGGCTGGCCACCCACCCGGACTTCTTCGTCGGTCGCGAGGGGCTGCTGCAGCAGCTGCGCGTACCGCATCCGGAGGCCCGCGGCGCCACCTCGCTGCTGGAGCGGCTGGTCCATGACCTGCGTACCCGCGCTGAGCAGGCCGAATGGCGCCTGGAGCAGCTGCTGGAATCGGCTCGCCACAACGAGGCCCAGTACCGCCGCACCCGAGAACTGGTGCTGGCGCTGCTGGAGGCCGAGGACGGCGACGCCCTGGGCCAGGCCCTGGCCACCCAGTTCTGCGAACGCTTCTCCACGCCGGCGGTGGCGCTGTGGTGCCCGGCCAGCCTCACCGATGCCGAACCCCAGCCGCCCCAGGCGCCGCGCCAGGTGCTCGATGAACACGCTGGCTCACGCCTGGCGGCACTCCTCGACGGCCGTACCAGCCGCTGCACCCGGCTTACCCCCACCGACTGGAAGCGGCTGCTGCCCCACACCGCGGCACCGCGGGGCTCCGGCTCCTGCGCCATCACCCGGCTGACCCTGGGCGAGCCGCTGGGCTACCTGGTGCTGGCCAGCCCCGACGCCGACCACTTCCGCGCCAGCATGGATACCCTGTTCACCGAATACGTGGGCGACGTGGTGGCGCGACTGCTCGTGCGCCACGCCGCGCGCCATGGCTGAGCGCCTCTCCGCGGCAGGCCCCCTGGCCGAGGAGGTCGAGTCCTTCCTGGCCGGGCTCTCGCGCACCGCCAGCCCCGCCACCCTGGACGCCTACCGCCGCGACCTCACCGCCCTGCTGGCCTTCCTGGCCGAGCGTGATATCGACGACTGGCGACGACTGGACGCCGCCCTGCTGCGCCGTTTCCTGGGCGGCGAGCGCGCCCGGGGGCTGGCGCCGCGCAGCCTGGCCCGGCGCCGCTCGGCCATCTCGCGGCTGGCTGACCACCTGGTCACCCGGGGCCGGCTGACGCACAACCCTGTGGCCCTGACCCGCGCCCCGCGCCAGCCGCGCCACCTGCCGCGTCCGGTGGACGTCGACCGCCTGAAGCAGTTCCTGGAGACGCCCCACGAAGGCTCGCCGCTTTCGGTGCGCGACCAGGCCATGCTGGAGCTCTTCTACTCCAGCGGCCTGCGCCTGGCCGAGCTGGCGGGGCTCGATCTGATCGATCTGCAGCCGGAACGAGTGCGGGTGCTGGGCAAGGGCGGCAAGCCCCGCCAGGTGCCGGTGGGCCGCCACGCGCGCCGCGCGCTGGACACCTGGCTCGCCCTGCGCGAGGCCCTGGCGGCTCCCGGCGAGACGGCGCTGTTCGTGGGCAACCGCGGTGCGCGGCTCGGCCACAGGGCCATCCAGCAGCGCCTGGCGCTGATCGCCCGCCGCCGCGGGCTCGACGAACACCTGCACCCCCACCGCCTGCGCCACTCCTTCGCCAGCCACCTGCTGGAATCGAGCCAGGATCTGCGCGCCGTCCAGGAGCTACTGGGCCACGCCAACCTGGCCACCACCCAGGTCTACACCCGGCTGGACTGGCAGCACCTGGCGGCCAGCTACGACGCTGCCCATCCCCGGGCGCGACGCCGCCCCGCCGCGGAACCCGATGAGGAGCCATCGTGAGACTCGAGGCGATCACCTTCGACCTGGACGACACCCTGTGGGACAACGGTGGGGTGATGCGGCGCACCGAGGACGGCCACTACGCCTGGCTGGACGCGGCGCTCGCCGACTGGGTGGAAGAACGGCGGGAAAAGCGGCTGGGCGAGCAGGGCGAAGCGGCGCACCCGGCGGGAGCGCGTGGCCGCTTCGCCGAGCGCTTCCCGCTTGAGGCCTTCATCGAGCGCCGTCAGCGCCTGGCCGGCGCCCATCCGCTGCGCCGGGGCGACTTCACCTGGCTGCGCCGACGGGCGCTGGAAGAACTGCTGGGAGAGTTTGGCCTGGCGGCAGAGCACGCCGAACACTGGGCCCTGCGGGCCATGGAGCGCTTCATGGCCCTGAGGCATGAGGTCAGGCCTCATGACGAGGTGGAGGCACTGCTGAGCGAACTGGGCAAGCGCTACCGGCTGGCCAGCATCACCAACGGCAACGTGGATGTCACCCGCCTGGTGCTGGGGCGCCACTTCCTGGTGACCGTTGCCGCCGGCGAGATGCTCGCCCCCAAGCCCGACCCGCGCCCCTTCCTGGCCGCCCTGGCCCGGCTCGGCGCACCGCCGTCACGGGCGCTGCACGTGGGGGACTCCTGGGCCGAGGACGCCCTGCCGGCGCGGCGCTTGGGCATGCAGGCGGCCTGGATCGGCCCCGACGACCGCGCGCTGCCCGCCGGTATCCACCGGCTGGGCCATGTTCGCGAGCTGCCGGCTCTGATCGCCTGGCTGGATAAGCGGCGCTAGCCCTCGTCGCTGCCCAGCAGCCAGTCGTCGAGGCGCGCATGGGCCTCCTCGACGCCCTGCCCCTTGAGCGACGAGAAGAGCTGAATGCTGACCAGGTCCTCCCACTCGCGCAGCCGGGAGCGAACCTGTTGCAGGGCGCTCGCCGCCGCGCCGCGCTTGAGCTTGTCGGCCTTGGTGAGCAGGATATGCACCCGCATCGCCTTGTCATCCGCCCAGCCCAGCAGGGTCTGGTCGAACTCTGTGAGCGGATGGCGCACGTCCATCACCAGCATCAAGCCACGCAGCGAGGCGCGGCGCTGCAGGTAATCGGAGAGGTGGCGCTGCCACTCCAGCTTGACCTGCTCCGGGACCTTGGCGAAGCCGTAGCCGGGCAAGTCCACCAGGCGCCGCTCGGCATCATCGCTCAGGGTGAAGAAGTTGATCAGCTGGGTACGCCCGGGAGTCTTGGAGGTGCGCGCCAGGGAATTCTGGCGGGTCAGGGTATTGATGGCACTGGACTTGCCGGCGTTGGAGCGACCCGCGAAGGCCACCTCGGCGCCGCTGTCGGGCGGGCACTGGGCCAGGGTGGGGGCGCTGGTGAGGAAACGGGCGGTCTGATAATTGAGTCGCGCCATGGCGATGACATCCTGACGATGGTCGAAGGGAGACGGGGCGCGGCTTGCATTCCCGCCGCCGGGGTGATTCGGTATAATACAGTGTCTTTTGTCTGCGACCCGGGGCACGCTAGTGTACCACCGCGCCCTCGACGTCCGCGAACCAGCAGGTCCAGCGCTTTGGAATGGCTCGATTCTGGTTCCTCTCGCGATCCGGGCGGCACCCAGGGTACGTACCGGTCAATAACGTAACGGCATAGTGGATTAGCGATGAGAAAGTTACTGGCAAGCCTGGCAATTACCATGGGCGCCGTCGGCGCCGCCCACGCCGACCTGGAGGCCGACGCCGATGCGGCGGCGGGTCGTGAGAAGGCGCAGAGTTGCGCCGCCTGTCACGGCCAGTCGGGCGTCAGCCCGGCCTCGGCCTTCCCGCATCTCGCCGGCCAGCAGGTGTCCTACACCGCCAAGCAGATCATGGACATCCGCGACGGCCACCGCGTGGTACCCCAGATGGCCGGCCAGGTGGACAACTTCTCGGACCAGGACGCCTGGGACGTAGCCAAGTACTACGCTGAGCAGGACGCCAACCTGGGTCAGGCCGACCCCGACACCGCGCTGCTGGAGCGAGGCGAGGAGCTCTACCGTGCCGGCGACATGGCCAAGGGCATCCCGGCCTGCGCCGCCTGCCACACCCCCACCGGGGCAGGCGTCGGCAGCGCTGTCTACCCGGCCCTCTCCGGCCAGTTCGCGGAGTATACCGTCTCCACCCTGCAGGCCTTCGCCGCCGGCGAACGCGCCAACGATCCGGCCAACATGATGCGCGACATCGCCGCCAAGATGAGCGATGACGACATGGAAGCCGTGGCCAACTATGTGCTTGGTTTGCACTGATTGGCTTGCACTTAGACAGGCGAAACGCCACGCTCAGCGCACGCCAGGGCGGCCTTCGGGCCGCCCTCGTCGTCTGCCCGCCGGGACTGCCGTGGAACCCTCGGCGGCGAAGGGGCTCAAAGGCAGCGACGCCCGGCGCGTACCGGATTACCCATGGAGAGTTCCTGATGTTTAAGCCCCTGATGTTTGCCCTGGCCGGCCTCGGCCTGTCGAGCCTGGCCACCGCCTCCCCGCTGGTTGAAGGCCAGCACTACGAGGTGCTGCCCCAGACCGTCGAGACCCGCGTCGGGGAGGGCCAGATCGAGGTCACCGAGGCGTTCTGGTATGGCTGTCCGCACTGCTACAACCTGCAGCAGCATGTTACCGCCTGGTACGAGACCCTGGGTGATGACGTCAGCGTGGTGCACCTGCCGGGCACCATGGGCGGCGACTGGAACAAGCACGCGGCGGCCTTCTACGCCGCCGAGGAGCTGGGCATCGCCGAGGCGGTCCACGCCGATTTCTTCGACGCCGTTCACCAGCAGAACCGCCGCCTCACCGAGGTCGACGACGTGGCCGACTTCTACAGCGACTATGGCGTCAGCGCAGACGAGGCCCGACAGGCGCTTGGCTCCTTCGCGGTGAAGAGCAAGGTCAACCAGGCCCACTCCCGGCTTCGCGCCATGCGCCTGATGGGCGTGCCCGCCATCGTGGTCGATGGCCGCTACCTGGTCACGCCTTCCAGCGCCGGCAGCCTCTCCAACATGCCGCAGATCGCCGACGCGCTGATCGAGAAGGTCCGCGAGGAGCGAAGTGACAGCTGACATGTCGCATCTAGCCGAGGCAAGGACGCCCCCCCTGGAGGGCGGCCACCTGAAGCTGCTCACCTTCAACATGCAGGTGGGAATACAGACCTCGGCCTATCACCACTACCTGACCCGCAGCTGGCAGCACCTCCTGCCGCACCCCAAGCGCCAGCGTCGCCTGGACATGGTCAGCGAGGTGCTGGGGCGTTTCGATATCGTCGGCCTCCAGGAGGTCGACGGTGGCAGCTTCCGCTCCAGCAACGTCAACCAGGTGGAGTACCTCGCCAGTCACGGGGGCTTCCCGCACCATTTCCAGCAGCTCAACCGCAACCTGGGCCGCATCGCCCAGCACAGCAACGGGCTGCTGTCGCGGCTGACGCCCAACCTGATCGAGGAGCACCGCCTGCCCGGCACCCTGCCCGGACGGGGCGCCATCCATGCCCGCTTCGGAGACGGACCCGACGCCCTGCACCTGTTCGTCGCCCACCTGGCACTCAGCCATCGCGGCCGGGTGCGTCAGCTCGACTATCTCTCTGAAATCATCCAGCCGCTGCGCCATGTGGTGGTGATGGGCGATCTCAACTGCACGCCGGATCAGCTCCACGGCCACCAGCGCTTCTGCGCCTCGCTGCCACTGCATCCGGTGCGTCCGCTGCTCAGCTACCCCTCCTGGCAGCCGCGCCGGGCCCTGGACCATATCCTGCTGTCGAACTCGCTGCAGGCTGCCGACGTGCGGGTGCTGGACCACCTCTTCTCCGACCACCTGCCGATCGCCGTGGATGTCCAGCTGCCGGCGGCCTGCCTGCAGACGCTGACCGCTCGACACAAGGCCGAGCACGGCTGAGAGTCGCTGTTCACCCCCAGGGTTGAGGCCCGGGGATGACGGTCATCGCCGAATCGGCGATGATGCCCATCATTTCCGCTTAGGCACGAGACCTGTCATGAGACCCCCCACCCGCGAACCGGCCCTGCTCCGCGGCCTGGACGCCTTCACCGACCGCATCGGCCAGGCCATCGCCTGGCTCGTCATCGTCATGATGGCGGTGCAGTTCGCCATCGTGGTGATGCGCTACGCATTCAACATCCACAGTACCGTGATGCAGGAATCGGTGATGTACATGCACGCCGCGGTGTTCATGCTGGGCGCCGCCTGGACCCTGCGCCGCGACGGCCATGTACGCGTGGACATCTTCTATCGGCGTCTCTCCGCCCGGGGACGCGCCTGGATCGATCTCTGCGGCACCCTCTTCCTGCTGATCCCGGTGGTGCTATTCATTGGCATCGGCAGCTACGGCTATGTGCGCAGCAGCTGGGCGATCACGGAGCGCTCGCCGGACGGCGGCATCCCCGGGGTCTATCTGCTCAAGAGCCTGATCCTTGCGATGATGGCGCTGCTGCTGATCCAGGGCATCGCCCAGCTGATCCGCCAGGTGCTGGTGATCCGCCACCGACTGCCCGGCAAGTCGCCCGACCACGAGGAGCTCGTGTGATGCTGGCCACCCTCCTCGAGTTCATGCCGCTGGTGATGTTCGCCACCGTGTGTGGCGTGCTGATGCTGGGTTACCCGGTGGCGCTGTCGCTGGCCGGCACCGCGCTGATCTTCGCCGGCATTGGCTACGCCCTGGTGCAGCTGGGCGTCCCGGTGTTCTTCGAGACGCGCTACATGGGCGCCATGCCCAACCGCCTCTACGGCATCATGACCAACCAGACGCTGCTAGCGGTGCCGCTGTTCGTGCTGATGGGGGTGCTGCTGGAGAAGTCGCGGATCGCCGAGACCCTGCTCGATGCGATGTCGCTGGCCTTCGGCGCCCTGCGCGGCGGCCTGGGCATCGCCGTGGTGCTGGTGGGTATGCTGCTGGCCGCCTCCACCGGCATCGTCGGCGCCACCGTGGTGACCATGGGGCTGCTCTCGCTGCCCACCATGCTCAAGCGCGGCTATTCGCCCTCCCTGGCCACCGGCACCATCTGCGCCACCGGCACCCTGGGCCAGATCATTCCGCCCTCCATCGCCCTGGTGCTGCTGGGTGATGTGCTCAACAACGCCTACCAGCAGGCCCAGCTGGCCATGGGGGTGTGGAGTCCCCGCACCCTCTCGGTGGGCGATCTGTTCATCGGCGCCCTGGTGCCGGGCCTGCTGCTGGTAGTGGCCTATATCGTCTACCTGCTGATCACCGCCTGGCTGAAGCCGGAGACGGCACCGGCCGCGGACCGTCCAGCGCTGATGGAGGAGCTGGGCCATACCGGTAGCCTCTGGCCGCTGCTGCTCAAGGGACTGGTGCCGCCGGTGCTGCTGATCGTCGCCGTGCTCGGTTCGATCCTCGGCGGCTTCGCCACGCCCACCGAGGCCTCGGCGGTGGGGGCCTTCGGCGCCTTCCTGCTGGCGCTGGTCAACCGCCGACTGAGCGTGACGGTGCTGCGCGAGGTGGTGCAATCCACTGGCCAGGTCACCAGCATGGTGTTCCTGATCCTGATCGGCGCGACGCTCTTCTCTCTGGTGTTCCGGGCCTTCGGCGGCGAGGAGCTGGTGGTCGAGCTGTTCGAGGCGCTGCCCGGCGGGGTGGTGGGGGCCACCCTGGTGGTGATGCTGGTGATCTTCCTGCTCGGTTTCATCCTCGACTTCATCGAGATTACCTTCGTGGTGGTGCCCATCGTCGGCCCGGTGCTGCTGGCCATGGGCGTCGACCCGATCTGGCTGGGCATAATGATAGCTGTGAACCTGCAGACCTCCTTCCTGACGCCACCCTTCGGCTTCGCGCTCTTCTACCTGCGCGGGGTGACGCCGGCCTCGGTGCCCACCTCGGCGATCTACCGTGGGGTGATCCCCTTCATCGCCCTGCAGCTCTGCATGCTGCTGGCGCTGGCGCTGCTGCCGGGGCTGGCCACCTGGCTGCCCTCGGTGCTGTAGAGCACAGCCTCAGGCTGACTTACTGGCAAAGCGGCGCCAGCCACCGCTGCGCCAGCAGCAGCACCACGGCGTAGCGCGCCCCCTTGGCCAGGGTGATCAGCAGGATGGCCCGCCACCAGGGCAGCCGGAAAATACCGGCCAGCACGGTGAGCGGGTCGCCCACCACCGGCGCCCAGGAGGCCAGCAGGCTCCATTCGCCGAAGCGCAGATACCAACGCTCGGCCCGGGCCAGCCCCGCCGGCGAGGCGGGAAACCAGCGGCGGTCCTGAAAACGGCGGGCATAGCGCCCCATCCAGACGTTGATCAGGCTGCCCAGGGTGTTACCCGCGGTGGCCACTGCCCACAGCGCCAGGACCGGCTCGCCCAGGCACCACAGCCTGGCCAGCCATACCTCCGAGCCGCCCGGCAGCAGGGTGGCGCTGACCAGGGACACCGCAAACAGGCTCAGCATGCTCTTCTCTTGTCAGGTAACCCCATGACCGACGCATCCTCGATTCCCAACCCCGTGATCCCCAACGTACTGACCATCGCCGGCTCCGATCCCAGCGGCGGTGCCGGCATCCAAGCCGACCTCAAGACCTTCTCAGCGCTGGGCGCCTATGGTACCAGCGTGATCACCGCGCTGACCGCCCAGAACACCCGCGGGGTCGCCGGCGTGCACCCGGTGCCCGCCGACTTCATCGCCGCCCAGCTCGAGACCCTGCTCGATGACGTGCGCCTCGACGCGGTGAAGATCGGCATGGTGGCGAGCCGCGAGGTGGCAGAGGTGATCCGCGAGGCGCTGACCCGGCGCCGCCCGCGCTGGGTGGTGCTCGACCCGGTGATGGTGGCCAAGAGCGGCGACATCCTGGTGGACGACGCCGGCATCCGCGCGGTGCGCGAGGTGCTGGTGCCCCTGGCCGACCTGGTCACCCCCAACCTGCCCGAAGCCGCGGTGCTGCTCGATCTGCCGGCCCCCGCCACCCGGCATGAGATGCTCGCCCTGGCCCCGGCGCTGCGCGCGCTGGGCGCCGGTGCCGCACTGCTCAAGGGAGGGCATCTCGCCGGCGAGGAGTGCCCAGACCTCTTGATCACCGCCGAGGCGATCACCTGGGTCGAGGGCGCCCGGGTCGATACCGCCAACCTCCACGGCACCGGCTGCACCCTCTCCTCGGCCATCGCCGCCCGCCTGGCCCGGGGCGATTCGCTGCTCGAGGCGGTGTCAGGCGCCAAGCGCTGGCTGGGCGGGGCGCTGGCCGCAAGCCAGCGCCTTGACGTGGGCCAGGGACGCGGCCCGGTGCACCACTTCCACGCCTGGTGGTAGGGCCTTTCCGGCGTTTTGTTTGTTGCAGGGGCGGCGCCGGCCTCTCATCCTGAAGGTCCCACCTTCCGGCAAGCGGAGATCGCCACCATGACCCAGACCCTGCTGTTCGCCTGCGACCTCTCGGCCGAGAACCGCGCCGCCTTCGCCCGAGCCCTGCGCCTGGCCGGCGAGCAGGGTGCCCGACTGGACGTGATCCACGTGCTCGACCCCTACCTGCCGCGGCGGGTGCTCCACGACCTGGAGGCGGCGGTGGTGGCCGACATGCAGGCGATGCTGACCGATATCCGCGAGGACTACGCCCTGCCCGAGCCCCAGGTGCTGCTGCAGACGGTGGCCGGCTCCCCCTACGCCGAGATCATCCGCGAGGCCCACGAGCGTGAGGTGGACATGATCATCCTCGGCGCCCACCGCAAGCGTGGCCAGCCGGATCTCGTCGCCGGCACCACCCTGGCCCGGGTGCTGCGCAGCGCCCCCTGCCCGGTGCTCACGGTGAGCCACCTGGCCAGCCAGGAGTGGCAGGACATCCTGGTCCCGGTGGACTTCTCGCTGACCTCCCGCCACACCCTGCGCGAGACCCTCAAGCGCTTCCCCGAGGCGCGCCTGACCCTGCTCCACGCCTGGGATATCCCCGGCGAGCGCGAGCTCGGCTCCAACGGCGACTATGCCCACTGGCGGGATCGCGAGGTGGCCCGCCTGCGCACCCAGCTCGAGCGCGAGACCGAACAGCTGATGGCCGAGCTCGACGACGTGCCGGAACTGGAGCTGGTGCTGGAGCAGGGCGACCCCCTGGAGGTGCTGATGACCCGCCTGCGCCGCCAGCCCCCGGACCTGCTGGCCTTGGGCAGCCGCGGCCAGCTGGGCCGCCAGAGCCCTATCATCGAGCAGCTGCTGGCCGAGCCCCACTGCGACATCATGCTCTGTCGCGCCTGGTAGGCGTTATTCGATACAGAACCTCTACGCAATGGTAAGGTCTGTACATGACTGCCGTTTCATCGCCGGAGGTTCCCCATGCATTGCCCTGCCCATCGTGCCGTGCCTCACGGCATCCCTGTTCCCCTGACAGCCCTCCTGCTGCTCGCCCTGCTGCTGGCCTGCCTGCCGATGCGTGCCGACGCCGCCCAGACGGTGGAGGTCAGGGGCGTGCAGTTCGCCACCGCGTTGGAGGAGGAGGGCCAGGCCTACCGCCTGATCGGCCACGGCCTGTTCCGCTACATGATTTGGACCGCCTATGCCGGGGCCTATTATCAGGCCCCGGAGGCGCATGAACCGGCTCCGCTGTCGGCCGTGCCTCGGCGGTTGGAGCTCGAGTACTTCCACGCTATCGCGGCGGATGACTTTGCCGCCGCCACCCGCGACAGCGTGCGCGAGCGCCTGGGCGAGGCGGCCTATCGCGACCTGCTGCCCGGCCTTAACGCCTTCAACCGCGCCTATCGTAGCGTCGTGCCTGGCGATCGCTATGCCCTGACATGGGACGGCGAGGCGCTGCTGCTGGCCCTCAACGGCGAGCGGCTCTATCGCGGCGACGATACGGCACTGGCCATCGCGCTCTTCGGCATCTGGCTCGGCGACCAGCCGCTGCGGGACGATTTCCGCGACGCCCTGCTGGGCCGCCGCTGAGCACAGCGTGCTACGCTTTCCTCTTCCAGTCAGGCAGCACATCGGGATCATCGGGGAGGGCAGGCATGAAGGCACTGATTCAGCGGGTCACCCGGGCCAGCGTGGCCGTGGAGGGCCACACCGTGGGCGCCATCGGCAATGGCCTACTGGCGCTGGTGGGGGTGGAGAAGGGGGACGACGAGGCCGCCGCCGACCGGCTGCTGCACAAGCTGCTGCACTACCGGGTGTTCGGCGACGCCGACGACAAGATGAATCTCGACCTGCAGCAGGTCGAAGGCGGCCTGCTGCTGGTCTCCCAGTTCACCCTGGCAGCGGATACTCGCAAGGGGCTGCGACCCAGTTTCTCCAGCGCCGCCCCGCCCGACGAGGGCCACCGGCTGTTCCACTACCTGCTCGAGCGCGCTGAGGCGGCCTGGCCCCGGGTGGAGAGCGGCGAGTTCGCCGCCAACATGGAGGTCTCGCTGGTCAACGATGGCCCGGTGACCTTTCTGCTGGAGAGCTAGCCGCTGAGCTCGGCCTCCATGGCTTCCAGTTCCTCCTCGGCGGCCAGCCACTCGGCCTCGAGATCATCCAGGCGTGACTTGAGCTCGCCCTGGCGAGCCAGGGTGGCGGTCAGCTCCTCCTTGCGGGCGGCGTCGGTGTAGAGTTCGGCATCGCCCAGGGCTTCCTCCACCTCGACCAGTTGTGCCTGAACCTTTTCCATGGCCTGTTCCGCGCGGTCGCGACTCTTTTTCAGCGGGCGCAGCTTCTCGCGCAGTTCGGCGGCGGCACGGCGTGTGGCCTTGCGATCCTCCCTGGGCGCGGCGCTCTCCGCCTGACGCTCGCCCTTCTCGGCTCGAGCCTCGCGACGCTCACCCTCGAGCCGCGCCTTGAGCCAGGCCCTATAGTCCTCCAGGTCACCATCGAAGGGCTCGACGCGATGATCGGCCACCCGCCAGAACTCGTCCACGGTGGCGCGCAGCAGATGGCGGTCGTGGGAGACGATGATCACCGTTCCCTCGAAGGCCGCCAGCGCCTCGGTGAGCGCCTCGCGCATCTCCAGGTCCAGGTGGTTGGTGGGCTCGTCGAGGAGTAGCAGGTTGGGCTTCTGCCAAGCCACCAGGGCCAGCGCCAGCCGCGCCTTCTCCCCCCCCGAGAAGCGCCCCACCTCGCCGAAGGCGTCGTCGCCCTGGAAGCCGAAGCCACCCAGAAACTTGCGGATGTCCAGGTCCGCAGCCGTGGGCGAGAGCCGCTGCACGTGCATGAAGGGCGTCGAGGCGAGATCCAGCCCTTCGAGCTGGTGCTGGGCGAAGTAGCCGATAGCCAGGTGCTCGCCGGGCACCCGCTTGCCGGCCAGCAGGGCCAGCTCGCCGGTGAGCGACTTGATCAGCGTCGACTTGCCGGCACCGTTGGGCCCCAGCAGGCCGATGCGCTGGCCGGGCAGCAGGGTCAGCTTCACGTCATCGAGCTGGACGATTTCACCCCCCGGCTCGCTTCCCGCTTTCTCGCAGTAGCCGAGGCGCGCCTCGTCCAGCACCAGCAGCGGGTGGGAGGTCTTGTCCGCCGCGGGAATGGTGAAATGGAACGGAGAGTCGGCGTGGGCCATGGCGATGTCGCCCATGCGCTCCAGCATCTTCAGGCGGCTCTGGGCCTGGCGTGCCTTGTTGGCCTGGTAGCGGAAGCGCGCCACGAAGCGCTCGATCTCCTCGCGACGCGCCTGCTGCTTGATCGCCTCGGCCTGCTGCAGGGCCAGCTTCTCGGCCCGGGTACGCTCGAAGGTGGAGTAGTTGCCGCGATAGAGCACAAGCGTCTGGCGGTCGAAGTGAACGATGTGGTCGCAAACCGCGTCGAGAAAATCTCGGTCGTGGGAGATCAGCAGCAGGGTGCCGGGGTAGCGCATCAGCCACTGTTCAAGCCACAGCAGGGCGTCCAGGTCCAGGTGGTTGGTGGGCTCGTCGAGCAGCAGCACATCGGAGGGCATGAACAGGGTGCGCGCCAGGTTGACCCGCATGCGCCAGCCGCCGGAGAAGTCCGACAGCGGGCGCACCAGATCCGCCTGGGCGAAACCCAGCCCCACCAGCAGCTGAGCCGCCCGAGCCGGCGCGCTGTAACCGTCCAGGGCCTCAATGGCGCCGTGGAGTTCCGCCTCGCGGTGGGCGTGATCGGATTCCCGCGCGGCCGCCAGGGCCGCCTCTGTCTCTCGCAGCTCGCGGTCGCCGTCGAGCACATAGTCGACGATGGCCCTATCCAGCGCCTCCACCTCCTGGGCCATGTGGGCGATGCGCTGACCGCCGCTCATCTCGACCTCGCCGCGATCCGGGGCCAGCTCGCCGAGCAGCAGCTTGAACAGGCTCGACTTCCCGGCGCCGTTGGGGCCGACGATGCCTGCCTTGTGGCCGGCGTGCAGGGTCAGGTCGGCCCCTTCCAGCAGGGCCTGGGTGCCGCGTTGCAGGAAAACTTGGCGCAGTGCGATCATGCGGGCTCCACGGGCAGTACAGGGAAGCCGCCACCATGCCGGCGACGGCCGAGGAAACGAACGATGATTCTACCGAAATGACGGCCATCCTGCGGGCCCGTCTCTCCCTTGAGCCCCTTTGGGCGTTTGCCCTGGCGCTCTATGGCCAGCCCGGGGTCGAATCGGCCTGCCTGACCCTGCAGGACGAGGCCGAGGTGGATGTCTGCGAACTGCTGTGGCGCTGCTGGCTGCTCCACCACGGCGCCGCGCCCGGCCCGACGGCCGAGGCGGGGCTGGCGAAAACCCTTCGCTGGCAACAGGAGGTGACCGTTCCGCTGCGCCATCTTCGCCGCCGGCTCAAGCCCGAGGCCGCGACCCACCGCGGGGTCGCCGCGCTGCGCGAGACCCTGAAACAGGCCGAGCTCCAGGCCGAACGGGAGACCCTCGGTCGGCTCGAGCGACTGGCCTTAAGGGGTGGACAGAGTCTGCTTCCGACCACCGGGACATCCCCCGAAAAAGGGCTGGCCACCGCCCTCGGGTTGCAGAAAAAAACCCACCTTTCAACGCTCCATACGCTGATTGCCTCGCTTGACCCTCCCCCGGGGCCACGCTAGCCTGAAATAACATGTGCGGACGCCATGTCCGCGTCGTGCCTGTCATTTTCGCAAGAACGTGACCACCCAACCGGTAAGGGGACTACAAGAATGAAGGCAACCAAGCTGATGACCACGGCCACCGTCGGCGCCCTGCTTTTCGGGATGTCCGCGGCGGCCCACTCTGCCAACTGGCGCTATGCCCATGAGGAGTTCGAGGGCGATGTTCAGGACGTCTTCGCCGTGGCGTTCAAGGAGTACATCGAGGAGAACTCCGACAACACCCTCCAGATTTATCGCTTCGGGGAGCTGGGCGAGTCCGACGACATCATGGAGCAGGCCCAGGCCGGTATCCTGCAGTTCGTCAACCAGTCACCCGGCTTCACCGGCGCGCTGATCCCCGAGGCGCAGATCTTCTTCGTTCCCTACCTGCTGCCCACCGATGAAGAGCAAGTCATCGAGTTCTTCAACACCAGTGTGGCCATCAACGAGATGTTCCCGGAGCTCTACGCCGAACAGGGCCTGGAGCTGCTCAAGATGTATCCGGAAGGCGAGATGATCGTCACCCTGGATGAGCCCTTCACCACCCCGGAGGAGCTGCGCGGCAAGAACATCCGCATCATGACCAACCCGCTGCTTTCCGCCACCTACCGCGCCTTCGGCGCCAGCCCGACCCCTCTGCCCTGGGGCGAGGTCTACGGCGGCCTGCAGACCGGCATTCTCCAGGGCCAGGAGAACCCGATCTTCTGGATCGAGTCCGGCGGCCTCTACGAGGTCTCCCCGAACCTGGTCTATACCGGTCACGGCTGGTTCACCACCGCCATGATGGCCAATCAGGACTTCTTCGACGGTCTCTCCGAGGAGGATCAGCAGCTGGTGCGTGATGCCAGCGAGCACGCCTACGAGCTGATCATCGATCACATCTCCGGCCTGGCCGACGACTCCCTGGCCAAGATTCAGGAGGCCTCCGACGAGGTCACCGTGACCCGCCTCACCGAGGAGCAGATCGAGGCCTTCCGCGCCCGGGCCCCGGAGGTCGAGGAGGAGTTCATCAACATG
This sequence comes from Halomonas salsilacus, assembly GCF_051216275.1. NCBI lineage: Bacteria > Pseudomonadati > Pseudomonadota > Gammaproteobacteria > Oceanospirillales > Halomonadaceae > Halomonas > Halomonas salsilacus. The sequence continues at coordinate 159,707 of NZ_JBPKAQ010000005.1, read as the reverse complement.
ACCGGCGAGCGTGGCCGGGAGCTGCTCGAGCAGTTCCACGCCGACCTCGACGCCGTGAAGGGCGACTGATCCTCCGAGGAATCACCGTCATCGCAGCAAGCAAGAGGGGGTAGCCGTGAGGCTGCCCCCTTTGCCTTCACCGTCACGGGGCCCCTCTGCGAAGGTGTAAGCCGGCCACTCAGCGTTGAAGCCTCGACGGCATGACGAAGCCTGACGGCGTACTCTCGAGGAACGACAGTGAAAATCATGCGTGGGGAATGAACAGGAGCCCGCCGACATGGAAATGAACGAAGACGACATTGCCGAGAAGAATTACCGCTCGACGCTGCCCGGCCCGCTGGGGCCAATCGACACCTGGATCAGCCGGGCCGAGGCGGTCATCCTGGCGATGGGGGTCATCCTCATGGCCATCAATACCATCGCCAACGTACTGAGCCGCTTCATCCTCGGCGAGAGCCTGCACTTCTCCGAGGAGGTCAATCGCATCCTGATCGTGATGATCACCTTCGCCGGCATCGGCTATGCGGCGCGTCACGGTCGCCACATCCGCATGTCGGCCATCTACGATGCCGTGCCCACCGGCGGGCGACGCTGGATGATGATCATCATCAGCCTGTTCACCGCCCTGGTGATGTTCGTGCTCTGCTACTACTCGATCGGCTACATCTCCACCCTCTATAGCCGTGGGCGCGTGCTGCCCTCGCTGAGCATTCCGATCTGGATCATGTACGTATGGGTCCCGATAGGCTTTGGCATCACCGGCATCCAGTACCTGCTGACCGCCATCAAGAACCTGACCTCTCGTGACGTCTACCTCTCGACCCACGTGGTGGACGGCTACAAGGACACGGAAACGGAAGTCTGATTCCGAGCGAGGCACACCCCCATGACAACCATTATCGTCTCCATCATGATCGTGCTCCTGCTGCTCGGGTTTCCGATGATGATCCCCCTGGCCACGGCGGCCTTCGTCGGGTTCTACATGAGCTTCGGCGGCCTCGGCCAGATGGAAACCCTCATCCAGCAGATGATGGGCGGCATCCGTCCCACGGCGCTGATCGCCGTGCCGATGTTCATCCTGGCCGCCGACATCATGACCCGCGGCCAGTCGGCCAACCGACTAATCAACATGGTCATGAGCTTCGTCGGCCACATCAAGGGCGGCCTGGCGGTCTCCACCGCCGCCTCCTGCACCCTGTTCGGCGCCGTTTCCGGCTCCACCCAGGCCACCGTGGTGGCGGTGGGCTCCCCGCTGCGCCCGCGCATGCTCAAGGCGGGCTACAAGGACCCCTTCACCCTGGCGCTGATCATCAACTCCAGCGACATCGCCTTCCTGATCCCGCCCAGCATCGGCATGATCATCTACGGCGTCATCTCGGGGACTTCCATCGGTGAGCTGTTCATCGCCGGCATCGGCCCGGGGCTGCTGATCCTGGTCATGTTCTCTGCCTACTGCATCCTGTATGCCAGCATCAACAAGGTGCCTACCGAGCCCAGGGCGACCTGGAAGGAACGCGCCCTCTCGGTCAAGGGTGCCCTCTGGCCGATGGGCTTCCCGGTACTGATCGTTGGCGGCATCTACGGGGGCATCTTCAGCCCCACCGAGGCCGCGGCCGCCTGTGTGCTCTATGCGGTGCTCCTCGAGTTCGTGGTGTTCCGTTCGCTGAAGCTGCACCACATCTATGCCATCGCCAAGTCCACCGGCCTGATCACCGCCGTGGTATTCATCCTGGTGGCGGTAGGCAACGGCTTCTCCTGGATCATCTCCTTCGCCCAGATCCCGCAGGCGATACTCGAAGCAGTCGGGGTCAACGAGGCCGGGCCGGTAGGCGTGCTTATCGCCATCTCCATCGCCTTCTTCGTGGCCTGCATGTTCGTCGACCCCATCGTGGTGATCCTGGTACTGACGCCGATCTTCGCCCCGGCCATCGCCGCCTCGGGACTCGACCCGGTGCATGTCGGCGTGCTGATCACCCTGCAGGTGGCGATAGGCTCGGCGACGCCACCCTTCGGGTGTGACATCTTCACTGCCATCGCCATCTTCAAGCGCCCCTACTGGGAGGTGATACGCGGCACTCCGCCCTTCGTCTTCATGCTGATTCTGGCCGCGGCGCTGATCATCATGTTCCCGCAGATCGCGCTCTTCCTGCGCGACTTGGCGTTCCGCTGATCCAAGGAGTCACTGACGATGTTCAATCGGATACTGGTCCCGGTGGATGGATCCAAGGGGGCGCTGAAGGCCCTCGAGAAAGGCGTGGGGCTGCAGTTGCTGACCGGCGCCGAGCTCTACCTGCTGTGTGTCTTCAAGCACCACAGCCTGCTGGAGGCCTCGCTCTCCATGGTGCGCCCGGACAAGCTGGAGATCCCCGACGACGCCCTCAAGGAGTACGCTACCGAGATCGCCGTGCATGCCAAGAACGAGGCGATCGAGATGGGCGTGCCGGCCGACAAGCTGCGTGCCTTTGTCAAGGGCGGGCGCCCGTCTCGCATCATCGTGCGCTTCGCTCGGAAACGGGAGTGTGACCTGATCGTGATCGGCTCCCAGGGGACCAACGGCGACAAGAGCCTGCTGCTGGGCAGCGTCGCACAGCGCGTGGCCGGCTCCGCCCATTGCCCCACCCTGGTCGTCTGACCCGAATGGTAGGATGCCCACGGTCGGGCCGGTTCTGCCTCGCCGCCGTGCGGAACCGGCCCGCCTCCGCGGAGTCCCATGACCTGCATTCACCGAGACTCGTTCGCGCGGAACTCATTCGTGTCACGGCGCTGCGCGCCTGACCTCTTACGCCATGGCGTTACGCGCCGAACCACTTACCACATGGCGCTACGCGCCTGACCATAAGGCCCGTTCATGAAGAGACTGCTGACCACCGCTTCCCTGACCGCCCTGCTCGGCGTCGCCCCCCTGGCGCTGGCCGCGCCGGAGACCGACGAGGGCCGCCTGGGCTACAGCCTGGGTGTGACCCTGGGTCAGAGCATCCAGCAGGATGTGCACGACCTGGACGTGGACGCCTTTACCCAGGCGATCCAGGACGTCTTTGCCGGCGGCGACCTGGCGATGAGCGACGACGATATGGCCGAGACGCTGATGCGCTTCCAGGAGGAGGCGATGACCGCTCGCCAGGCCGAGGCCGAGCAGCGGGCCGAGAACAACCGCGCCGAGGGCGAGGCCTTCCTGGCTACCAACGCCGAGGCGGAGGGCGTCGAGGTCACCGAATCCGGCCTACAGTACCGCGTGCTGGAGTCCGGCGACGGCGCCTCCCCGGGCCCCGACGATAGCGTCGAGGTGCACTACGAGGGCACCCTGATCGATGGCACCGTCTTCGACAGTTCCCTGGAGCGCGGCGAGCCGGTGAGCTTTCGGGTCGACCAGGTGATCGATGGCTGGCAGGAAGCCCTGCAGCTGATGAGCGTGGGCGACAGCTGGGAGATCGTGATCCCCGCCGAGCTGGCCTACGGCGCCCAGGGCCAGGGTCCCATCGGCCCCCATGAGACCCTGATCTTCCACGTCGAGCTGCTCGACGTGATCGACGACTGAGCCCCATGACCTCACCCTCCCTTCCCGCCGCCGGCCTTGTGCTGGCGGCTTTCGTCGCCCTCCCGGCTGCCGCCGACCGCCTTCCCGACCTGCCCCGGCTGGGGCTGGAAGAGGCCGACGCCAGCGTGATCGGTGTCTCCTCCGGCGGCTACATGGCCACCCAGTTGGCGGTGGCCTGGCCCGAGCGTTTCCAGGGTCTCGCCGTGCTCGGTGCCGGCCCCTGGTCCTGCGCCCAGGGCACCCTGCGCCGAGCCCTGAGCCAGTGCATGAACACCCGGCTCGGCCCGCCCCCCCTCGATGAGCTGGAGCAGCGCCTGGCCGAGTACCGCGAGCTGGAGCGCGTGGGCAGCGCCGAGGCCTTGGCCGAACTGCGCGCCTTCGTCTGGCACGGCGATGAGGACGAGACCGTCGCCCCGGCCGTGGGCGCGGCGCTGGCCGAGCAGCTGGCCGGCTGGCTAGCGGTACCCGAGACGCAGCTGCGCTTCGTGCAGAGCGCCGGCGTCGGCCACGGCTGGCCCATCGGCCGCCGTTCGTCCCCGCCCCCGACCACGGAGCTGGGCGACTGCCAGCACGGCGGTGGCACCTACCTGCTGGGCTGCGACCGGGACCTTGCCAGCGAGGCCATGGCCTGGCTCCACGACGCGCCGCCAGTCGCGAACGAGGCCGCCGAGACGGATACGCTCACCGGTAACCTGCTGCCTTTCGATCAGGGAGACTTCGCCGTCAAGGGCCTCGACTCGGCGGGCTATCTGTTCGTGCCCGAGGGGTGCGATGAGGGCGGATGCCCCCTGACAGTGGCGCTGCACGGCTGCGGCATGGGTGCCGAGCAGATCGGCGAGACCTTCGTGCGCCACAACGGCCTGAACGAGTGGGCGGCCGCCCACGAGCGAGTCGTACTCTATCCCCAGGCCGAGACCAGCCTGGCCAATCCCCAGGGGTGCTGGGACTGGTGGGGATTTGCCGAGAGTACCTGGCAGCTCAACCCGCTCCACGATACCCGGGAAGGTACCCAGGTACGCGCGCTGATGGCCATGATGGATCGCCTGCAGGAGGCATCGGCCCCGCGCTGAGGCGACCGACAGGCGAGCAAGGCAGGGGCAAAAGCCTCGAAGGGGCTCCCTGTCAGAGCGTCTCGCCGAGGGCGGAGAGCAGCGCATGGGGCGCCGGCGAGTAGAGCACCCGCCGCAGGATGGTGCCCTCGCGATCCACCAGATAGAGCGACGAGCTGTGGTCGATGGTGTAGGCCATGGCCGACTCCGGGGTCTCGACCCGCCGCCAGATCACCCCGTAGCGCTCGGCGAGCTCCTCGAGCTCGGCCTCACTGCCAGTCGCACCGATGAAGGCGTCGCCGAAGAAGCCGGTGTACTCCGCCAGGCGCTCCAGGGTGTCGCGCTCGGGGTCCACCGAGATCATCAGCGGTACCACCCGCTCTCGGTCGGCGTCGTCCAGATCGGCCAGCGCCCGACGCACCACCGCCAGGCTCATAGGGCAGACGTCGGGACAGTAGGTGTATCCGAAGAAGACCACCGCCAGCTGATCCTCCTCGAGGTCGGCCAGCGAGAAGTCGCCCCGGGTCGAGGAGAGCTCGATGGGGCCGCCGGTCAGGCCATTGCCGCCGCCGTTGGTTCCGAGCTGCTGCTGGAACCAGCCGTAGCCACCCACGCCCAGCACCAGCACGATCAGCACGAACCCCGCCCAGAGTCCCTGTCGTTTCATAGTCGGCTTCTCTCCACCTCGAAGTTGAATCCACTGCCCAGGCGGCGTTCGCCGCTGGTGACAATCACCCTGGCACGCCAGGGCATCTTGGTCTCGGTGCAGAACGGCACCTGCCCCTCCCCGCGGAAGACGCCATCGACCTGCTGGGCCAGCGGATAGCGATGTAGCCCCATGTCCATGTCGCGGCCGATGAAGTCCACCGCCACCGACTCCGCCTCGACGCCCTCCAGGGCCACCGTCATCGGCAGGATCTCCAGGGCACGGATCTCGCCGCCGGCGCCCAAGTCCAGCGTCAGGCTGCCCTCCTCGCCCAGCGCCGCCCGGCAGGCGCCCAGGCTCAATTCGCAGCCGGTCTCCTCGGGAAACCACCGCACGTCATCGCTGACGCGAAGACTGTAGCTGGTCAGGTACCAGAGTGCCACGGCCACGGTCCCCAGGGTGAAGAGAACCAGCAACCGCAGCAGCGGAGGCCGCGAGATGGCCGGGTCGTTGGAGGCAGGGGTCGGCATGGTGACGAGGGAAGCGCTCACGGGAGAAAAGATTGAGATAAGCTTATCAGCATTTGCCTGTGGCAGACTGCGCAAGGATGTCGCAGGGCAACCCGACCAAGGAGATCACGATGACGGGAGTGGCGAATGCGCTGGGTCCCCTGTTCCTGCTAATCCTGCTGGGTGCCGTGCTGGGTCGGCTGCGCCAGCCAGGCGGCGACTTCTGGCCCCAGCTGGAGCGACTGATCTACTTCCTGCTGTTTCCCGCCATGCTGGTATCGACCCTGGCCACCGCCGACGTCAGTCAGGTCCCGGTGGCTCGCGTGGCCGTAGCCCTGCTCGGCGCCATGGGCCTGTTCGGCGCCCTGCTGTGGGTCCTGCGCGGCTGGCTGGGCCTCGACCCGCCGGCCTTCACCTCGGCCTTCCAGGGCGCCCTGCGCTTCAACACCTATGTGGGCGTCGCCGGGGCCGCCGCCCTGCACGGTGCCCCGGGCGCCACCGTGGCCGCCGTGGCGGTGGCGCTGATGGTGCCGGTGGTCAACGTGATGTGCGTGGCCAGCTTCATTGCCGCGGGGACCCTCGGTGCCGGCAGCCTCGGCAAGAGCCTGGCCGCCCTCGCGCGCAACCCGCTGATCCTCGGCTGCCTGATCGGCATCGGCCTGAACGTGAGCAGCATCGGCCTGCCCGGATGGAGCGCGGCCACGGTGGAGCTGCTCGGCCGCGCCGCCCTGCCGCTGGGCCTTGTTGCTGTGGGCGTGGCGCTGCGCCCCGAGGCACTGCTGCGCCTGGATCGCGGCGTCTGGGCCACCAACGTCATCAAACTGGGGCTGATGCCGGCGCTGGTGCTGCTGCTCGCCCTGGCGCTGGGCCTGGACCCGGTGAGCCGCGACGTGGCGCTGCTGTTCGCCGCCCTGCCCACCGCCACCTCGGCCTATATCCTCGCCCGCCAACTGGGCGGCAACGCCGAGATGATGGCGGCACTGATCACCGCCCAGACCCTGCTGGCCATGGCCACCCTGCCCCTCTGGCTGCGTCTGGCGAGCTGAGGATGAACTGCCAATAAATAATAACTGTTCGCATTATTATTGACGCCGCAAATGAGAATGATTACCTTGTCTCCAGTGGCGTTGATGAGCCGCCACTGCCAGGGCAGGCCCCGCCAGTCGCCTGCCATGGTTTCTCCCTGCTCATTGCTAGTCACGGTCTTGCTGCCGTCCTCTCCAGGGCGGCTTTTTTTGGTTTGGAGGCTCCCTCCTCATTGCTGCTCTTTACAACCCCCAGGGTCTTGCCGCCGCCCCACCCTACAAAAAACGAAGCCCCGGCATGGACGGGGGCTTCGAGGGAGCGAGGCGCGAAAAGGGTCACTCGACGCGGCGATAGATCAGGTCCCAGACGCCGTGGCCCAGCTTCTCGCCGCGGGCCTCGAACTTGGTGAGCGGGCGAAACGCCGGCCGCGGCACGTAGGGGGCGGTCTCCAGCGTGGCAGTGTTGGCATAGCCCGGGGCGGCGTCCATCACCTCGGCCATCCACACGGCGTAGGCTTCCCAGTCGGTGGCCAGGTGGAAGGTACCACCGACCCTGAGCCGGGTGCGCACCAGCTCGACGAATGCGGGCTGCACGATGCGCCGCTTGTGGTGCTTCTTCTTTGGCCAGGGGTCGGGGAAGAACAGCTGCAGGGTATCGAGGCTGGCCTCGGGCAGGCACTCCTCGAGCACCCGCAGGGCGTCCTCCCGATAGATGCGCAGATTGGTCAGCCTGCGCTTGTCGGCCTCGTCGAGTAGCTTGCCCACGCCCGGGGCGTGCACCTCGATGCCGATGAAGTCGGTGTCGAGGTGGGTTTCGGCCTGCTCGATCAGCGAGGCGCCCATGCCGAAGCCGATCTCCACCACCCGCGGCGCGGCGCAGCCGAACAGGGCGTCCAGATCCTGGCGGCCATCGGCCAGGGTCAGGCCCAGCCGCGGCCAGACCTCCTCGAGGCCGCGGGTCTGAGCCTGGGTCATGCGTCCGGCGCGCAGCACATAGCTCTTGATGCCGCGGCGGTGAAGCGGGGCGTCGGGGCCTTCCGGCCCGGTGGTGGCGGTATCGTCGCGGGATGGGTCACTCATGGAGGATCACGGCTCTCATTCGGGGCTCAGGTGTCGGGCTGGTGGCGGGCTGGCGTTACGGGCTATCGATGAACCGCGATTCAGCCGTTGATGCGGCCAGCAAAGGGCGAGGAGGGGTCGGCACTCTGGCGGCGGGGCATGCGCCCGGCCAGGAAGGCCTCGCGGCCCGCCTCGACGGCCTTCTTCATGGCGCTGGCCATCAGCACCGGCTGGCGGGCGTGGGCGATGGCGGTGTTCATCAGCACGCCGTCGCAGCCCAGCTCCATGGCCATGGCGGCGTCGGAAGCGGTGCCGATCCCGGCATCCACCAGGACCGGCACGCTGGCCTGCTCGATGATCAAGCGGATGTTGTAGGGGTTCTGGATGCCGTGGCCGGAGCCGATCAGCGAGCCCAGCGGCATGATGGCGCAGCAGCCCAGGCGCTCCAACTCGCGGGCGACGATGGGATCGTCGCTGGTGTAGACCATGACGTCGAAGCCATCCTTGATCAGGACCTCGGCGGCGGCCAGGGTCTCCACCACGTTGGGGTAGAGGGTCGAGTCGTCACCCAGCACCTCGAGCTTCACCAGGCGGTGGCCGTCGAGCAGCTCGCGGGCCAGCTTGCAGGTGCGCACCGCATCCTTCGCCGTGTAGCAGCCGGCGGTGTTGGGCAGCAGGGTGTAACGCTCCGGCGACACCACGTCGAGCAGGTTGGGCTCGCCGGCGTCCTGCCCCAGGTGGGTGCGGCGCACGGCGAAGGTGACCACATCGGCGCCGGAGGCGGCGATCGCCTCGCCGGTCTCGTCGAAATCCTTGTACTTGCCAGTCCCGACCAGCAGGCGGGAGGCGAACTCGCGCCCGGCGATGCGCAGCGGCTGGTCCTGAAAGAAGTCTGTCATCGAGTCTGCCTTCTATGATTGTCTTCGCTAGGGGGCGCGGGTGGCGCTCAACCGCCGCCGATGGCGTGGACCACCTCGACCCGATCGCCCTCAACCAGGCGGGTCGCGGCATGCGCGCTACGGGGCACGATCTCTTCGTTCACCTCCACGGCGATGCGGCGGCCGGCGAGTCCCAGGGACTCGACCAGCGCGGCCACCGTGAGGTCGGGCGCCAGGGGCCGCGCCTCGCCATTGAGCTGGATCTGCATGGCGTTCTCTCTGCGCTCTCGTTGATGTCGTTGCCGACGTGGCGTTCGTTGCCGGGCCCGCCGCATAGTCGCCCGGCGGGTAAAAATCGCGGTCCACCATTGTAGCCGAGTCCGCCCGGGCGGGGTACGGTGGCGGCCATGATGCGACATGAGGAAAACAGGATGCAGGACCGAGACTGGTGGCTGGGTGCGGCGCTGTCGGGGGCCGTGGTGGTGATGGCCGGGGCCTTCGGCGCCCACGCCCTGGAGGGGCAGTTGGCCCCGCGCCTGGCGGCGGCCTTCGAGACCGGAGTGCGCTACCAGGCCTGGCACACCTTGGCGCTGCTGTCCGTGCTGGCCTGGCGCGCCGCGGCGCCCCTGGCGGGACAGCGGCTGGCCATGGGCCTGTGGGCGGCGGGCATGCTGCTCTTCTCGGGCTCGCTCTACGCCATGGCGCTGACCGGCCTGGGCGGGCTGGGAATGATCACCCCGCTAGGCGGGGTGCTGATGATCACCGGCTGGCTGGCGCTGGCCGGTGCAGTGCTGTGGGCGCCGCGGGCCTGACTCCGCTCAGTCGCGGTCGGGCAGGGCGTAGGTGGCGGTGACCAGCGCCACCGGCGCCTCGTCGCCCGCGGAGAAGAGCTGCACCTCCCCCACCGCCAGGCGCCGGCCCAGCTTGAGGATGCGCGCCGTGGCGATGATATCGCGGTCGCCCCGCGGGCGGCGCAGGAAGCGGCAGTGCAGGTCGCTGGTGACCGCCATGGGCTCGGGACCGATCTGGGCGAGGATTGCCACGTAGAGGCAGACATCGGCCAGGCCCATCAGGGTGGGACCGGAGACGCTGGCACCGGGACGCAGATGCTCGTCGTCGATGGCCAGGCTCATGGTCGCGCGCATGTCATCGACGGCCTCGATGGTCCCGATACGCTGGGGAAAGACCTCATCGAGGAAGTCCTCGATGGTAGCGGCGGTCATCACGGTCATGGCGGGCCTCCCTGCTGCGGCTGATAAAAACTGGACCCACCATAGCCGACCGACGCCGGCCACGACAGTGCCCGAACGTCGGGCACCTCAACGCCCCCATGGCAGTCCCCCATGGCAGCGTCCCAACGACAGCGCCCCCGCGGGATGACCGCGAGGGCGCTCGTTACCCGGCACCTGGGCCGAGGAAGGGGGCTTACTTGGCCTTGTGCACGGCGCGCCAGTGGTGCAGCAGCGGCTCGGTGTAGCCGGAGGGCTGCACGCGGCCCTTGAAGATCAGGTCTCTGGCGGCCTGGAAGGCGCTGGAGCCCTCGTAGTTCGCGCTCATCGGCGTGTAGGTGGGGTCGTCCGCGTTCTGCTGGTCGACCACCTTGGCCATGCGCGCCAGGGTCTCCTGCACGCGCTCAGCATCCACCACGCCATGGTGCAGCCAATTGGCGATGTGCTGGCTGGAGATCCGCAAGGTGGCGCGATCCTCCATCAGGCCCACGTCGTGGATGTCCGGCACCTTGGAGCAGCCCACACCGTGCTCGACCCAGCGCACCACGTAGCCGAGGATGCCCTGGCAGTTGTTATCGAGCTCCTGCTGGAGCTCCTCCTCGGACCAGTTTGCCTCCTCGGCCACCGGCACGCAGAGCAGGTCATCCAGGTAGTCCGGCTCGCCCTGGGCCTCCAACTCGCGCTGGATAACGGTGACATCCACCTGATGGTAGTGCAGGGCGTGCAGGGTGGCGGCGGTGGGCGACGGCACCCAGGCGGTGTTGGCGCCGGCCTTGGGGTGGCCGATCTTCTGCTCCAGCATGGCGGCCATCAGGTCGGGCATGGCCCACATCCCCTTGCCGATCTGGGCGCGGCCACGCAGGCCGCAGGCCAGGCCGACCTGGACGTTGTTCTTCTCGTAGGCCTGGATCCAGGCGGCGCCCTTCATGTCGCCCTTGCGGATCATCGGGCCCGCCTCCATGGCGGTGTGCATCTCGTCGCCGGTGCGGTCGAGGAAGCCGGTGTTGATGAACACCACTCGCGAGGCGGCCTCACCGATGCACGCCTTGAGGTTCACCGTGGTGCGACGCTCCTCGTCCATGATGCCCATCTTGAGGGTGTCGCGTGCCATGCCCAGCAGGTTCTCGACGCGGCCGAAGAGTTCGCTGGAGAAGGCCACTTCCTTCGGGCCATGCATCTTGGGCTTGACGATGTACATGGAGCCTTCGCGGGAGTTGCGCGGCTCCCCCTCGCCCTTGCTGAGATCGTGCAGGGCGATCAGCCCGGTGAGGATGGCGTCGAGGATGCCCTCGGGCAGCTCGTTGCCCTCGGCGTCGAGCACCGCCGGGGTGGTCATCAGGTGGCCAACGTTACGTACGAACATCAGCGAGCGGCCCGGCAGGGTCAGCGAGCCACCATCCGGGGTGGTGAACTCGCGGTCGGCGTGCAGGCGACGGGTGATGGTCTTGTCACCCTTCTCCACCTGCTCTTCCAGGTCGCCCTTCATCAGGCCCAGCCAGTTGCCGTAGACGCCCACCTTGTCCTCGGCGTCCACCGCGGCCACGGAGTCCTCGCAGTCCATGATGGTGGTCAGCGCCGCCTCGACCACGACATCCTTGACGCCGGCCGGGTCGGTCTTGCCGATCGGATGGCTCGGGTCGATCTGGATCTCCAGGTGCAAGCCGTGATTGACCAGCAGCAACGAGTCGGGGCTGGCCGCCTCGCCGGTATAGGCCACCAACTTGCCGGGATCCTTGAGGCCGGTCTCGCGGCCGCCCTCCAGGGTCACCACCAGGTGGCCGTCACGCAGGGCATACTTGACGGCGTCGCGGTGGGAGCCGGTGGCCAGCGGGGCGGCGCGATCCAGCATGCCGCGGGCATAGGCGATAACCTTCTCGCCGCGCTTGGGGTTGAAGCTCGCGCCCTTCTCGGCACCGCCCTCCTCGGAGATAGCATCGGTGCCGTAGAGGGCATCGTAGAGGCTGCCCCAGCGCGCGTTGGCGGCGTTCAACGCGTAGCGGGCGTTATTCACCGGCACCACCAACTGCGGGCCGGCCTGGACGGCGATCTCGCGATCGACGTTGGCGGTGGTCACCGCGATCTTGGCGGGCGCATCGGCCAGGTAGCCGATTTCCTTGAGGAAGCCGCGATAGGCGGCCATGTCGCCCACCGGGCCGGGGTTTTCCCGGTGCCAGGTGTCAAGCTGCTCCTGCAGGCGATCACGCTCGGCGAGCAGTTCGTGGTTCCTCGGGGTCAGATCATGGAAGAGGGCATCGACGCCGGCCCAGAACGCCTCGGCATCAACGCCGGTGCCCGGAAGCGCCTGCTCGCTGATGAAGCGGTCCAGTTCGGCGGCCACCTGAAGGCGATGGTGAGTGACACGTTGGGTCATTGTGGATCTCCTCATGCTTGGCAGTCGGCGGGTCGCATGCCAGGCTGCCGGGATAGGGGTGGAGTGACTGCGTAACTCCAATTTTGTGGAAAATACTTCCACATGTAAACACGCAAAGCGCCGGGATCGAACGCAGCTAGACCAAAAGATAAGTCAGGGGCGGACGAGGCGCCCGCTTTCCATGGTGTCGGCCCACGCTTGGGGCTAGCATGGCCGGGCGCCGCGGAGGATACGATGAGCGACTTCACCCCACTTCAGGCGCTGGGTCCCGTCCGGCTGGTCACACCGGCCGCGCCGGAACTCGGCGACGACCACCTGGAACGCTACCTGGGCCACTACGGCCTGGCGCCTCTGCTCGCCGAGCATGTAGGGCTGCACGTGGGCTATGTGGACGCAGGAGACTTCCGCCTCTGGACCCAGGTATGGAGCCCTGCCGAGCCGGTCGGAACCGCGTTTGTGGTGCACGGCTACTTCGACCACCTGGGGCTCTACCGCCACCTGCTGGAGCACCTGCTCGACCGCAACTGGCGGGTGGTGCTGTGGGATCTGCCCGGCCACGGTCTTTCCAGCGGGGCTCGCGCCTCCATCGACGACTTTGATGACTATGGCGGTTGCCTGTGTGCCCTGCAGCACCATCTGGAGGAGGCGGGCCTGGCCCCGCGCCCCTGGATCGGCGTGGGCCAGAGCACCGGAGCGGCGATACTGGCCACCGATGCGCTGACCCGCGGTGATGACGGCCAGTGGGCCGGCCTGGCCCTGCTGGCCCCCCTGGTACGCCCCTGGGGCTGGAACCAGTCCAGCTGGCTGCACCTGCTGGTAGGCCCCTTCGTACGTTCCATCCCGCGCAAGTTCCGCGCCAACTCCACCGATGCCGACTTCGCCGACTTCCTGCGCGATGGCGACCCGCTGCAGGCCGACCGCGTCGCCATCGGCTGGGTCAGCGCCATGCGCCGCTGGATGCCCCGGCTGCTCGCCCTGCCCCCCAATCCGGTGAAGACCCTGATCCTGCAGGGCGAACAGGACCTGACGGTGGACTGGGAGTGGAACCTGGCCGTGCTCGCGCGCAAGTTCCCCAATGCCGAGATCCACCGCCACCCCGAGGCGCGCCACCACCTGGTCAACGAGGCGGAACCGATTCGCCAGTTGCTCTTCGAGGCCCTGGATTGCTTCATCGACTCCCTGGAGCCCACCGCCCCTCGTCAGGAGACCGACCCCCCATGAATGCTCGCCACCTCCTCCTGCTGGCCCTGCCGCTGCTGCTGGTCGGCTGTGCCGCCGCCCCCGACCGTCCCGAGACCCTGCGCCAGGCGCTGCTCAACCTGGGCGAGCGCGCCGCCAGCCGCGTGATGGGGGCCCCCGCCCTACCACAACCACCCGCCGACCAGGTGCTGCTGCTGGCCGCCCCGGAGGTGAACGGCGAACTCGGCATCGGCCAGGAGCGCTTCCGCGAGAGCCTGACACGGGCCCTGCTGGCGGTGAACGATGGCCCCCAAGTGCTGGACTGGACCGAGAGCATGGGCACCGGGGGCGGCGCCAATCAATGGCGCCTGGAGAGCCGCCTGATGGCCGATGGCCCTCGCCTGCGGCTCTCGGACCGGGAGCTGCTGCCCTATCGGCTGACCCTGGTGCTGCGCCGCCCGGACGGCGAATCGGTGATGTGGGAGGAGAGCCTGCAGGGCGCCCTGGACGCCTCGGCCCTGTAGCACTCCCCGCTGCCTCCCTTCACCCCTTGAGCAATCGATCGAGCTGGCGATAGCCGATCGCCTCGATCAGCTGCTCCCGGGCCGGCTTCGGTTCGCCTGCCAGATCGGCCAGGGTCAGGGCCACCCGCAGCACGCGGTGGTAGGCCCGCGCCGATAGCCGGAGCCGCTCCAGTACCTGCGCCAACCAGGCCCGGTCGGCGCTGGCGAGATCACAGGCCGCCTCCAGTTCCCGCCCCGCCAGGTGCGCGTTGAGCGCCCCCCGCGCCAGCTGCCGCTCACGGGCCCCCACCACCCGCCGGCGCACGACCGCCGAGGACTCTCCCGTGGTAGCCGCGGTGAGCTGCTCCGGCGGCAGCGCCGGCACCTCCACCTGCAGGTCGATGCGATCGAGCAGCGGTCCGGAGAGCCGTGCCTGGTAGCGCTGGATCTGGGCCGCGGTGCAGTGGCAGGCCTGGCGGGGGTCGCCCAGGTGGCCGCAGGGGCAGGGATTCATGGCTGCCACCAGCATGAAGCGTGCCGGAAAGCGGCGCTGATGGCTGGCCCGAGCGATATGGATCTGGCCAGACTCCATGGGCTCGCGCATGACCTCCAGCACGTGGCGCGAGAACTCCGGCAGCTCGTCGAGGAACAGCACTCCGTTATGGGCCAGGGAGATCTCCCCGGGGCGGGGCTTCGAGCCGCCGCCCACCAGGGCCACGGCACTGGCAGTATGGTGCGGCGCCCGAAAGGGCCGCCGCCCCCACTCGGCGGCCAGCGGCAACCCGCTGACCGAACGCACCGCCGCCACCTGCAGGGCCTCGTCGTCGGTGAGGGGCGGCAGGATGCCCGGCAGGCGGCTGGCCAGCATGGTCTTGCCCGTGCCCGGTGGCCCGGCGAACAGCAGGTTGTGTGACCCGGCGGCGGCCACCTCCAGGGCGCGGCGCGCCTGGTACTGGCCGCGCACCTCGGCGAGGTCGGGAAGCGATGTCACCGCCTGTGGCGGGCGCGACAGGCGGTGGGGCGGGATGGGCGTCTGCCCCAGCAGGTGGGCGACCACCTCGAGCAGGTGGTCCGCGGGCAGCACCTCGAGATCGCCGGCCAGCGCCGCCTCATCGGCGTTGCCCCGGGGCACGATCAGACGGCGCCGGGCACGCCGAGTGGCCATGGCCAGGGGCAACATACCCACGATCGGGCGCAGGCCGCCGTCCAGGGCCAGCTCGCCGACGCTCTCGGTGTCCTGCAGCGCATCAGGAGGGAGCTGCCCCGACGCCAACAGCAGCCCCAGGGCGATGGGCAGGTCGAAGCGTCCGCCCTCCTTGGGCAGGTCGGCGGGCGCCAGGTTGAGGGTGATGCGACGCAGGGGGTAGTCGAAGCCGGCATTGACCAGGGCGCTGCGCACCCGCTCTCGGCTCTCCTTCACCGCCGTCTCGGGCAGACCGACCAGGGTCATCCCCGGCAGGCCGTTGGCCAGATGAACCTCCACCTGCACCTCGGGGGCCTCGAGGCCGAGGCCCGCACGGGTGTGGACAATCGCCAGCGTCATGGGCGTTCCCTCGCCTGGAATCTTGCCCTCAGGCTAGCTCAGGGATCGCCGCCCTGCCCGCCAGGCTCAGCGGCCGGCCTCGCCCCCGTCGGCGGCCCCCTCAGGGTGCTCGGCCTCGGGGGTGGCTGCTGTTGCAGCCGGCACCTCGGCGGTGCGCTCCTCGATCAGCGTCTCCAGCGCCGCCACCTGCTGCTCCAGGGCCTCCACCCGGGCGCGGGTGCGCTGCAGGACATCCATCAGGATGTCGAAGTCCTCCCGGGAGACCAGCTCCAGGCGATCGAAGGCGCCCTTCACCACCTGCTGGATGCCCTTCTGCACCTCCTCCGGCGCCTGGGAGGCGCCCTGAAGGCGGTCGCCGATCTGTTGGGCCAATCGGCTGATGCGGTCATGGCTCACCATGCTCTCTCTCCTGCTCGTATCAAGGGTTCTCTACAGGATACGCATGCCCCGATCGGAACGCATGCCCGGCTTTCGCCCCGCCATGGCGCATCTGCACCACTACCAGGCACCACCAGAGTGCATCGCCGTTGGCGAATGCTCTTCCACCTGGCTCACGCTCCCCGCAAAGCTGTCCCAATCGATTGATGCATCGTGTTTTTCCTGACAACTGGCACGCTTTGCGCTTGGACAGGACAAGCCTGCACCGGCAGCCGACATCCAAGCCAACCGTGGAGACATGGGATGAAACTCATCACCGCCATCATCAAGCCATTCAAGCTGGACGACGTCCGCGAGGCGCTGGCCGACAACGGCGTCCAGGGCATCACCGTCACCGAGGTCAAGGGCTTCGGCCGCCAGAAGGGCCATACCGAACTCTACCGCGGCGCCGAGTACGTGGTGGACTTCCTGCCCAAGGTCAAGGTCGAGGTGGCCGTGGACGACAGCCGCCTGGAGACCGTGCTGGATGCCATCTGCAGCGCCGCCAACAGCGGCAAGATCGGCGACGGCAAGGTCTTCGTGACGCCGCTGGAGGACGTCATCCGCATCCGCACCGGTGAACGCGGCGCCGACGCCGTTTGATTGCCCACAGCCTGGAGAGAGAGCCATGAGTGAACTGACAGAGCTGAGCTACGCGCTCGATACTTTTTACTTCCTGATCTGCGGCATTCTGGTGATGTGGATGGCCGCCGGCTTCTCGATGCTCGAGGCCGGCCTGGTACGCTCCAAGAATACCGCCGAGATCCTCATCAAGAACGTGGCCCTGTTCGCCATCGCCTGCACCATGTACCTGCTGATGGGCTACTACATCATGTACTCCAGCCCCGAGGGTGGCATCCTGCCCAACCTGGGCTTCCTGCTGGGCGCCGAGAACAGCGCCGATGCGGTTCTGTCCGGCGGCGATGACGCCCCCTACTACTCCATGCGCGCCGACTACTTCTTCCAGGTGGTGTTCGTGGCCACCGCCATGTCCATCGTCTCCGGGGCCGTGGCCGAGCGCATGAAGCTGTGGGCCTTCCTGGCCTTCGCCGTGGTGATGACCGCCGTCATCTACCCGGTCTCCGGTTTCTGGACCTGGGGCGGCGGCTGGCTCGACGCCGCCGGCTTCTCCGACTTCGCCGGCTCCGGCATTGTGCACATGGCAGGCGCCGCCGCGGCCCTGGCCGGGGTGCTGATCCTCGGCCCTCGCA
This sequence comes from Halomonas salsilacus, assembly GCF_051216275.1. NCBI lineage: Bacteria > Pseudomonadati > Pseudomonadota > Gammaproteobacteria > Oceanospirillales > Halomonadaceae > Halomonas > Halomonas salsilacus. The sequence goes on along the minus strand of NZ_JBPKAQ010000005.1, from coordinate 142,553 downwards.
AGGGCAAGTACGGCAAGGACGGCAGCATCTACGCCATTCCCGGCGCCAACCTACCGCTGGCCACGCTGGGCACGCTGATCCTGTGGATGGGCTGGTTCGGCTTCAACGGCGGCTCGGAGCTCAAGGTCTCCGACATCGGCTCCGCCAACAACGTCGCCCAGGTGCTGGTCAACACCAATGCCGCGGCCGCCGGTGGCGTGATTGCCGCGCTGATCCTGGCCAAACTGTGGTTCCGCAAGGCCGACCTGACCATGACCCTCAACGGCGCCCTGGCCGGCCTGGTGGCCATTACCGCCGAACCGCTGGCCCCCTCCGCGCTGAGCGCCGCCCTGATCGGTGCCGTGGGTGGCGTCATCGTGGTGGTTGCCATCGTGAGCCTGGACAAGCTGAAGATCGACGACCCGGTGGGCGCCATCGCAGTGCACGGTGTGGTCGGCATCTGGGGCCTGCTGGCCGTGCCGCTGACCAATGGCGACGCCACCTTCGGCGCCCAGCTGCTCGGCATCGCCGGCATCTTCGCCTGGGTCTTCATCGCCAGCCTGATCGTATGGGTCATCCTCAAGGCGGTGATGGGCATCCGCGTCAGCGAGGAAGAGGAATACGAGGGCGTCGACCTGGCCGAGTGCGGCATGGAGGCCTACCCCGAGTTCAGCGTCGCCAAGAAATGATGGCGGCACCCACCGAGTGAGCTGGCATGCTCCTCCTGGCCCCTTCGGGGGCCTTTTTTCATCCCGGCCAACGCGGTGTATGCTAGAGAGCAATCAGGCGCATGCGGGTGGCTCGGCCACCGTACCGAACAGACGAGGAGTCCGACCATGAAACTGGTGACCGCCATCATCAAGCCCTTCAAGCTCGACGACGTTAGGGAGTCCCTCTCGGAGATCGGTGTCCAGGGCATCACCGTGACCGAGGTGAAGGGGTTCGGCCGGCAGAAGGGCCATACCGAGCTCTATCGCGGCGCCGAATACGTGGTGGACTTCCTGCCCAAGGTGAAGCTGGAGGTGGCCATTGACGACGACATGGCCGAGAAGGTGATCGATGCCATCACTAGCGTGGCCAACACCGGCAAGATCGGCGACGGCAAGATCTTCGTGACGCCGTTGGAGCAGGTCATCCGCATCCGGACAGGCGAAACGGGTAAGGACGCCGTCTGAGCCTCATCATCAGCGTGGCGCTTGTACATTCAGCAAGATCGGCGACGGCAAGATCTTCGTGACGCCTCTCGAGCAGGTCATCGGGAAACCGAACCTCCGCATCCGGACAGGTGAAACGGGGAAATACGCCGTTTGAGTCTTGAACAATTAGCTTGTTGATTTTGGCAGATACAGAGACCCCCATCCGGCAAGCCCGTTGGGGGTCTCTTTCTTACAGCTGAAAGCCTATGACTTATCGCTAGGGGCGAAGCCGGGTTACTTCTCCACGAACGCTCGCTCGATGACGTAGTCGCCGGGCTCGCCCATGCGCGGGGAGATCTTGAAGCCCAGGTCGTCGAGCACCGCGCTGGTCTCGTCGAGCATGGCCGGGCTGCCGCAGATCATGGCGCGATCCTGCTTGGGATCCAGGGGCGGCAGGCCTGTGTCCTCGAACAGCTTGCCGCTGCGGATATGGTCGGTGAGGCGCCCCATGGTGGGGAAGGCCTCGCGGGTCACCGTGGGGTAGTAGGTCAGCTTTTCCTTGATCTCGTCGCCCAGGTACTCGTGGGCCGGCAGTTCCTTCTGGATGAAGTCGGCGTAGGCCAGCTCGCTGACGCTGCGCACGCCGTGCACCAGCACCACCTTCTCGAAGCGCTCGAAGACCTCCGGGTCCTGGATCAGGCTCATGAAGGGTGCGAGTCCTGTCCCGGTGGAGAGGAAATAGAGGTTGCGACCCGGCAGCAGGTCGTCGGTGACCAGGGTGCCGGTGGGCTTGCGGCTGACCATGATCTGGTCGCCCACCTTGAGGTGCTGAAGCCGCGAGGTGAGCGGGCCATCCGGCACCTTGATGCTGAAGAACTCGAGATGATCCTCGTAGTTGGGACTGGCAATGGAGTAGGCACGCATCAGCGGCTTGCCGCCCACCTCCAGGCCGATCATCACGAACTGGCCGTTCTTGAAACGCAGGCTGCGCTCGCGAGTGGTGCGGAAGCTGAACAGGGTGTCGTTCCAGTGGTGAACGCTGAGCACCTCTTCCAGGGCAAACTTGCTCATGACGACTCCTTGTATTCCCGAAAGGGCTATAGTCCAAAAAAGAATAGATGACTTGATAATATTTACATTGAATTCTAAGGGAAGGCGCGTTATCTGTTAAATGGATTGTATGGATAACACTTATCTATCGCCTTGATATGAGTCATCGGAGCCTTGCGTCATGCGTTTCACCCTGCGGCAACTGGAGGTCTTCGTCGCCGTGGCCCAGCACGAGAGCGTCTCACGGGCGGCCCGGGTCCTGTCGCTCTCCCAGTCCGCGGCCAGCACGGCCCTGGCCGAGTTGGAGCGCCAGTTCGACTGCCAGCTGCTGGATCGCATCGGCAAACGCCTGAAGCTCAACGCCCTGGGCTTCCAGCTGCTGCCCAAGGCGGTGGCCCTGCTCGACCGCGCCGAGGAGGTGGAGGGGCTGCTGCGCGGCCGCCAGGGCATCGGCACCCTGGACGTGGGCGCCACCCTGACCATCGGCAACTACCTGGCCACCCTTCTGATCGGCGATTTCATGCAGCGCTTCCCCGGCAGCCGGGTGCGCCTGGCGGTGCGCAACACCCGCGCCATCATCGAGGGCGTGCGCCATCATGAACTGGACCTGGGGCTCATCGAGGGCCACTGCGAGGCGGAGGACGTCATCACCCAGCCCTGGGTGGAGGACGAACTGGCGGTATTCTGTTCGCCGGGCCATCCCCTGGCGGGGGGCGGCCCGGTGGAGCTGGAGCGGCTGCTGCGCGAGGCCTGGATCATGCGCGAGCAGGGCTCGGGCACCCGCCTGACCCTGGAGCAGGCGGCCCGCCATCGCCGCGGCCGCTTCAACGTGCTGCTGGAGCTGGAGCACACCGAGGGCATCAAGCGCGCCGTGGAATCGGGCCTGGGGATCGGCTGCGTCTCGAAGCTGGCGCTGCGCGACGCCTTCCGGCGCGGCAGCCTGGTGCCGATCCCCACCCCCGAGCTCGACCTGAGCCGCCAGTTCGCCTTCATCTGGCACCGCCACAAGTACCTGGCCACCGGCATGCGCGAGTTCCTCAAGCTGTGCCGACAGATGACCGAGGGCATCACCCGCAGCGACCAGATTGCCCTGCCCCCGGTGCCCTGAGCCGCCGGGTGACGGGCCACCCGAGGCAGCAACGGTAGCGGGCCCGGCATCTCTGCCGGGCCCGCGGGGAAGCCGGAACTAAGGCGCGGTCTCAGCGCATATCGCTGACCGCCTCCTGGATGTCCTGGAGGCTGGACTTGGAGAGGTCCTTGGCCAGGGAGTGGATGACAAGCTTGGTCGTTGGGCCGTCGAGCTTCTCCCGCAGCTGACCCAGGAAGCGCGGAGGCGCCACCAGGATCAGCTTCGCCATACTGTTGTCAACCCGGGCGCGGTAGAGGCGCTCGGCCACCTCCTTGGCAAAGATGGTCTCCTCATGGGTACGAGCGGTACTCTCGCCGCCGGAGGAACGCGCCGAGTTCGAGGTCGACTCATGCACGTCGGCGCCGCGGTCGGTCACCAGGTCGCCCTCATGCAGCCGGCTGGCCGCATGCACCAGGCTGTCCTGCTCGACCAGATTGAGCGCGTCGCGGGTGAAGATCCGCGCCCGTGCTGCGTCTGCCACCACGATATAGGTCGTCATAGCCACTCCTACTAGATGCAGGTCTTCCAGTACCGGGGCCACGGGTCCCGGCCGCACGTCTCACTCAACAACTACTACCTCCACATTGGCAAGCGACCCGGGCCCGGTCAACCTGCCTGGCATGCTCGGCAGGAGGAACTGCACCGGCGCCTGATCTGGGGTAGCATCCGGCGTTATCCCTCGAACAGGTCACCGCATGTCGAACTCTCCCCTCTTCGCTCGGCAACCCCGCCGTAACCGCTACCTGCTGATGCGCCACGGGCACAGCGAGGCCAACGCCAGCGGCCTGATCATCAGCTGCCCGGAGCGGGGCATCGGCGGCTTCGGGCTCTCGCCACGGGGCCATGCCCAACTGGAAGGCCTGCTGGCCGATTGGCACTGGCCGCTGCCGGATCGCCTGCTGCACTCAGATTTCCGCCGCACGACCGAGACGGCCGAGTGGGTCGGCCGGCACTTCGGCCTCTTTCTTGCTCCCCATGCCGGGCTTCGAGAGCGTAGTTTCGGCGACCTCGAAGGCCTCTCGGATGACCGCTATCCTGACATCTGGGCCCTGGACGCCGACGATCCCGGACATCAGGCCTTCGGCGTGGAGAGAGTCACCAGCGTGGCGGAGCGAATGCTTGCCGTGATCGCGGCCCTGGAAGCCGAGACCGGGGGGGAAACCATCCTGCTGGTGAGCCACGGCGATCCGCTGCAGATCCTGCTCACCGCCCTGGAGGGACGCCCGCTGAGCGCCCATCGCGACCGCGAACCGCTTTCCCCGGCCAGCATCACGATGCTTTCATGACGTTCTCGTGATCCACTCGTAACGCTAGGGTCGATGGCCACCAAGGCTGCAGCCGAGCTCCATCTGGGGTAGCATCCGATCTGGACCGGCAGGGATGCCGGCTCGCCTCATCGCCACGATGTGCCTCCGGGAGGACCCCGATGCAACAGTTCCTGTTTCCCCGCCGCCCGCTGTCCCGCGGCACCCTGCTCTTCTGTCACCTGCTATTGCAGCTCGGCCTCGCGGCCGGTGCCGCCCTGTGGCTGGCCCCCAAGACTCCCTGGCTCGCTCCGCAGGGCTGGGGCGAGGCCTGGCCAGCGCTGGCCCTGGGCGGCGGCCTGTGGCTGCTGGCCGCGGTGGCCCTGCGGCTGGTGGCCGAGCTGTTGCTGCTGCCCCACCACCTGGCCGGCAGCCGGGGCGCCGGGCCGGTGATCACCCGCTCCTGGGAACGCCGCCCCGCGGTGCATGATTCCAATGCCGCCTGGACCAGCGACGCCCGGGCGATGGACACCGACGACAGCACGGTCGGCACGGCCCGGGTGCGCCGGCCCGCCGAGCGGCTGCGCGCCCGCGAACCCTCGCTGGATCTCGGCGAGGGCATGCCGCGGGAGCCCGAGCGCTAGCCCGGGCGCTAGCCCGGGCGCTAGCCCGGGCGCGTCGCCTCAGTGGCCGAGGATCTGGCTGAGGAACAGTTGGGTCCGCTCGGACTGGGGATCATTGAAGAAGGGCTCCGGGGCGTTCTCCTCGATGATCTGGCCCTGGTCCATGAAGATCACCCGGTCGGCCACCGTCTTGGCGAAACCCATCTCGTGGGTCACGCAGAGCATGGTCATCCCCTCCCTGGCCAGTTCGACCATTACGTCGAGCACCTCCTTGATCATCTCCGGGTCCAGCGCCGAGGTGGGCTCGTCGAAGAGCATCACCTCAGGGTGCATGCACAGCGAACGGGCGATGGCGACCCGCTGCTGCTGGCCGCCGGAGAGCTGACCCGGGTATTTCAGCGCCTGCTCGGCGATCTGCACCCGCTCCAGGTACTGCATCGCCTGGGCCTCGGCCTCGCGGCGAGGCCTCTTCTGCACCCACATTGGCGAGAGGCAGCAGTTCTCCAGCACCGTCAGGTGGGGGAAGAGGTTGAAGTGTTGGAAGACCATGCCGACGCTGCGGCGGATCTGCTCGATGCGCTTCACGTCCTGGGTCAGCGGCACGCCGCCCACCACGATCTCGCCCTGCTGGTGCTCCTCCAGGTGGTTGATGCAGCGAATCAGCGTCGACTTGCCTGACCCCGAGGGGCCGCAGATGACGATGCGCTCGCCGCGCTTGACCGTGAGGTCGATGTCGCGCAGCACGTGGAAGTCGCCGAACCACTTGTTGACGCCGCGCATCTCGACCATGGGGGTCTCGGCGCCGGCCTGGGACTGGGTTGCCTGGTCACTCATTGTCGTCATTCCTCGATTCGGGTGGCGCCGGTCGCTACTTCTTGTGGCCGGTATTCAGTTTTCGCTCCAGATACTGGCTGTACCGCGACATGCTGAAACAGAAGATCCAGAACATGAACGCGGCGAACACGTAGCCCTCCAGGGCGAAGCCCAGCCAGCGGGAATCCGACAGCGCCGCCTGGACGATGCCCAGCAGGTCGAAGAGCCCGATGATCATCACCAGGGTGGTGTCCTTGAACAGCGAGATGAAGGTGTTGACGATGCCCGGGATCATCATCTTCAGCGCCTGGGGCAGCACGATCAGCCCCATGCGCTGCCAATAGCCCATCCCCAGCGCCGCCGCGGCCTCCTCCTGCCCCCGGGGAATTGCCTGCAGGCCGCCGCGGATCACCTCCGCCATGTAGGCGCTCTGGAACAGGGTGATGCCGATCAGTGCCCGCACCAGGCGGTCGACGCTGACCCCGGTGGGCAGGAACAGCGGCAGCATCACCGAGGCCATGAAGAGGATGGTGATCAGCGGCACGCCGCGCCAGAACTCGATGAAGACCACGCAAAAGCTCTTGACGATGGGCATCTCGGAACGGCGACCTAGCGCCAGCAGAATGCCGATGGGCAATGCCGCCACCATCCCCACCACCGCCAGGATCAGGGTCAGCATCAGCCCGCCCCAGCGGTGGGTCTCCACCAGCCTCAGGCCGAAGTAACCACCGTAGAGCAGCACGTAGGCGACCACCGGGAAGACCAGCAGCGTGGCGATGGCGACCCAGCGCTTGAAGGGCAGCCGCGGGATCGCCAGCCAGGCGATCAGCACCGCGAAGCCGGCGAAGACGAGATTGACCCGCCACAGCTCGTCGCGGGGATAGAGCCCGTAGATGAACTGGGTCAGGCGGGCGTTGACGAACACCCAGCAGGCGCCCTCTCGGGAGCAGTCGTCGCGGGTGGTGCCGATCCAGTCGGCATTGATGAAGGCCCACTGGATCGTTGGCGTCAGCAGCACGTAGAGCAGAAAGAGGCCCAGCAGGGTAAACACGGTATTCACCGGGCCGCTGAACAGGTTGGCTCGCAGCCAGGCCAGCGGGCCGATGCGAAGGCCCGGTGCCGGGCGCTCCTCGATCATCTTCTCGCGAATCGTCATGGCGCCTCTCCTAGCGTTCGACCAGCGCCACGCGGGCGTTGAACCAGTTCATGAACGTCGACACCAGCAGGCTGATGGTGAGATAGACCGCCATGGTCATGGCGATCACCTCGATGGCCTGTCCCGTCTGGTTGAGGGTGGTGCCGGCGAAGACCGAGACCAGGTCCGGATAACCGATGGCGGTGGCAAGCGAAGAGTTCTTGATCAGGTTGAGGTACTGGCTGGTGAGCGGCGGGATGATCACCCGCAGGGCCTGGGGAATCACCACCAGCCGCAGCACCAGCCCCTGGGGCAGGCTGAGCGACTGGGCCGCCTCGGTCTGGCCATGGGGGATCGCCTGGATACCCGACCGCACGATCTCGGCGATGAACGAGGCCGTGTAGATGGAGAGCGCCAGCCAGAGGGCCAGGAACTCAGGGATCACCGTGATGCCGCCGCTGAAGTTGAAGCCGCGCAGCTCCGGCACGTCCCAGGTCACCGGGACCCCGGTACCCAGAAGCACCGCCAGCGGCAGCCCAGCGATCAACGCCAGAGAGAGCCAGCCCACCGGCAGGCGCCGGCCGGTGGCCGCGTGGCGGCGCCGGTTCCAGACCACCAGGGCGATGCTGGCTGCCACGGCGACAGCCAGTGCCAGCGGGATCAGGCCGAAGCCGGACTCGAAGAGCGGCTCCGGCAGGAAGAGGCCGCGCACGTTGATGAACACCGCCTCGCCCAGGGAGATGCTGTCCCGGGGGCTTGGCAGGGTTCGCAGCACCGCGAAGTACCAGAAGAAGATCTGCAGCAGCAGCGGAATGTTGCGGAAGGTCTCGATATAGATATTCGCCAGACGGGCAATCAGCCAGTTGGGCGACAGCCGGGCGATGCCGACGGTGAAGCCGATGATCGTCGCCGCCAGCACGCCGAGGGCCGAGACCAGCAGGGTATTGAGCAGACCCACCAGGAAGGTGCGGCCGTAGGTGCTCTGCGAGGAGTAATCGACCAGGCTCTGGACGATGCCGAAGCCCGCGGTGTTGTTGAGAAAGCCGAAGCCGGTGGTGATCCCCCGCTGGGCGAGGTTCGCCTGGGTATTGCCGATGATGAAGATCAGGAACGCGACCACGGCGGCCACCAGCAGCAGCTGGAAGATCAGCGCCCGCTTAGCGCGATCACGCCAGAAGGGCGGCCTGGGACCCGTCGAACGGGCCTGGGGTCTTGTGGGCATGGGGAGGGTCTCCGCCTGGATCCGTCAAGCAGCATGCAGGGCGGCCGCCCCGGGATCCCCGGGACGGCAGTTGGTTCGGTTCCCCGGCGCCGGTCGGCGCCGGGGCAGGCCACTCAGCGGATCGGCGGAGCGTAGTGGAGCCCACCCTCGGTCCACAGGGCGTTGATGCCGCGCGGGATCTCCAGGGGGGAGTCCATGCCGACGTTGCGCTCGTAGCTCTCGCCGTAGTTACCCACCTGCTTGATGATGTGGTAGGCCCAGTCGGCGGCGAGGCCCATGCCCTCGCCGTAGTTGCCATCCTGGCCCAGCAGGCGCGCGATGTCCGGATCTTCCGACGCGAGCATCTCATCGACGTTCTCGCTGGTGATGCCCATCTCCTCGGCGTTGAGCATGGCGAACAGCGACCACTTGACGATGTTGAACCACTGATCGTCTCCCTGGCGCACCACCGGCCCCAGCGGCTCCTTGGAGATGATCTCCGGCAGGATCATGGACGCGTCCGGCTCGGCGAGCTGGATGCGCAGCGCCGCCAGCTGGGAGGTATCGGAGGTCAGCACGTCGCAGCGGCCGGCCTCGTAGCCGCCCACGGTCTGCTCGGACGTATCGAAGACGATGGGGTCGAACGCCATGCTGTTGGCGCGGAAGTAGTCGGCCACATTGAGCTCGGTGGTGGTGCCGGACTGGATGCAGATCGCCGCGCCGTCGAGCTCCAGGGCGCTTCCGATGCCCATCTCGCGATGGATCATGAAGCCGATGCCGTCGTAGAAGGTCACGCCGGTGAAGTTGAGGCCCAGGGTGGTATCGCGTGTAGTCGTCCAGGTGGTATTGCGGGAGAGCACGTCCGCCTCGCCGGACTGAAGCGCAGTGAATCGCTCCACGGCGTTGAGCGACACGTAGCGCACCGCCTCCGCATCGCCGAACACCGCGGCCGCCACGGCGCGGCAGACGTCGACGTCCAGGCCCCGCCACTCGCCCTCATCGTCCGGGGCCGAGAAGCCCGGCAGTCCGTCGCTGACCCCGCACTGCACAGCGCCGCGGTCGCGGGTCTCCTCCAGGGTGGCCGCCTGGGCGACGGAGGAAGTCGTGAAGGCCAGGGCGCCGGCGGAGGCCAGCAGGAGCAGCTTGTTGTTGTTCAGCATGGGGATCGTCCCTCGCGTGGATTGTGAGTCTTGTTGGTATCGCGTCATGCCGCAGCATGTCATGAGACATTAGCAAGGAACGTTCCAACTCAGGAATCTGCCGCAGAAGGTCAACTTTCAACGCTTGGCAAGTCCGCCACTGCACCGGGTGGGCGCGTCTGGAAAGGCGCTCGGCACACCCGCGGCGCACTCAGCGATTCGGCCAGTCTGACGGCAAGCACCCCGCCACCGGAATCGGTGGCGGGGTGCCAGGAGGTAACGGGAGATCGCTCAGGGGCGTCGCAGCGGCCCTCGACGCAACAGGTGAAGAAGCAGCACCGCGAAGCCGGCGCCCAGTGAGTTGGCGAGGATGTCCCACCCGTCGCCGCCGCTGCGGCCCGGCACCGGGATCTGGGCAACTTCGATGGCGATGCCGAAGAGCACGGCCATCCGGAAGGTGCGGGGCAGGCGGACCCCGGAAAGGCCGATCAGCCCGGCGAGGCCGGCATAGCCGACAAAGTGGTTGGCCTTGTCCCAGGGCAGGTGGGAGGGCATCTGACTCCCCGGCGTCAGGCTGCCCAGGGCGATGGCCAGCGCCCCCCCCACGGCCAGCACCGCCCACAGGCGGCGCCGGTCATGCAGGCGCTGGAGCCATTCGACCCTGGCCCCCTCAGCCATGCTGGATCTGGCGGTGGTAGGCGGGGCTCAGCTCGTGCAGGGCCTCCATGAAGGCGGTGACCCGGTCCGGGTTGGTGAACTGGCTGATGCCGTGGCCCAGGTTAAACACGTGGCCGGGACCCTGGCCGTAGCTGTCGAGGATGCGCGCCACCTCGGCACGGATCGCTGCGGGACGGGCGAACAGCACGTTGGGGTCCAGGTTGCCCTGCAGGGCCACCTTGTGGCCGACCCGGGCGCGGGCGTCGGAGAGCTCCGTGGACCAGTCGAGGCCCACGGCGTCGGAGCCCGCCAGGGCGATGTCCTCGAGCCACTGGCCGCCGTTCTTGGTGAACAGGATCACCGGTACGCGCTTGCCGTCATGCTCGCGGATCAGGCCGGCGACGATCTGCTCCATGTAGCGCAGCGAGAACTCCAGGTAGGCCGGGGTGGAGAGGGCGCCGCCCCAGGTGTCGAAGATCTGCACGGCCTGGGCACCGGCGCGGATCTGGGCATTGAGGTACTCGGTGACCGCCGTGGCCAGGGTGTCGAGCAGGTCATGCATCACGCTGGGCGTGTCGTAGAGCATGGTCTTGACGTGGCGGAAGTCCTTGCTGGAGCTGCCCTCCACCATGTAGGTGGCCAGGGTCCAGGGGCTGCCAGAGAAGCCGATCAGTGGCACCCTGCCGTTCAGCTCGCGGCGGATGGTGGAGACCGCGCGCATCACGTAGTCGAGATCGCGCTCGGCATCGGGCACCGCCAGCGCCGCCACGTCCTCGGCGATGCGCACCGGCTTGCGGAACTTGGGTCCCTCGCCGGTCTCGAAATAGAGCCCCAGCCCCATGGCGTCGGGGATGGTGAGGATATCCGAGAAGAGGATCGCCGCGTCCAGGGGATAGCGCTCGAGGGGCTGCAGGGTCACCTCGCAGGCCAGGTCCTGATTGCGGCAGAGATCCATGAAGTTGCCGGCCTCGGCCCGCGTGGCGCGATACTCCGGCAGGTAGCGGCCGGCCTGGCGCATCATCCACACCGGAGTGCGATCCACAGGCTGACGCGCCAAAGCGCGCAGAAAGCGATCATTCTTGAGTTCCATGCAGGCGGTCATCCACGGGAAATGTGGACCATATTGTACCCGATTGGCGCGCACGGGGCTGCGGTCGTGAGCCCGGCGCGGCTTCCTGCTAGAATGGAGCCCCACCCGCCGGCACCGCCCTGCCGTGGATAAAGAAGGGCCTGACACCGAGGTACCCCGTGACGATCCGATTCATCGCCGCCTCCCGGCTGCCCACCCCCTGGGCCACCTTCACCATGCATGGCTTCGAGGATGAGGCCACCGGCAAGGATCATATCGCCCTGACCCTGGGCGACCTGACAGACGGCGAGCCGGTGCTGGGACGGGTCCACTCCGAGTGCCTGACCGGCGACGCGCTGTTCTCCATGCGCTGCGACTGCGGCTACCAGCTCCAGGAGGCGCTCAAGCGCATCGCCGACGAAGGCCGCGGGGCGCTGCTCTACCTGCGCCAGGAGGGACGCGGCATCGGCCTGCTCAACAAGATCCGCGCCTACCACCTCCAGGACCTGGGCGCCGACACCGTGGAGGCCAACGAGCAGCTCGGCTTCGGCGCCGACCTGCGCCGCTACGACCTCTGCGTGCCGATGCTCGAGCACCTCGGCGTGGCATCGCTTAGACTGATGACCAACAACCCGCGCAAGGTCGAGGCCCTGACCAACGCCGGCGTGCGCGTCGTGGAGCGGGTCCCGCTGACCACCGGCCTGAACCCCCACAACGAGCACTACCTCTCCACCAAGGCCGGCAAGCTCGGCCACATGATGGCGCTGGGCGACTTCACCCAGGCCAGCGACGTGGACATCGAACGCAAGCCCTGAGGATGGCTCCCTTGCCGCGCCCGGGGCCACCCCTGACCAGGGAGGAGACCCGATGAAACGCCCATCCTGCGAACCGGACACCCCCTTCAGCGTCGCCGAGGAGTGGCTGCACAGCATCAGTCACGGGATCGGCGCGGTACTGAGCCTGGCCGGGGCCGCCGTGCTGCTGGTGCTGGCCAGCCTGGCCACCCATGTCGACCCCTTGAAGCTCGCCGGCATCGGCCTCTACGGCACCAGCCTGGTGCTGCTCTACACCGCCTCGACGCTCTACCACGGCGTCCGCCACCCACGCCTCAAGCGGCTGTTCCAACTGCTGGACCACTGCGCCATCTACCTGCTGATCGCCGGCACCTACACACCCTTCCTGCTGGTCAACCTGCGAGGCCCCACCGGCTGGACACTGTTCGCCGTGGTCTGGACCCTGGCGCTTGGGGGCATCGCCTGCAAGCTACTCTGGCCCCACCGCTTCGCGGCACTGCGTGTCGGCATCTACCTGCTGATGGGCTGGCTGATCCTCTTCGCCGGCGGCGAGATGACCGAGCGTCTGCCGTCCGCCGGCCTGCTCCTGCTGGTCGCCGGCGGCCTCACCTATACCCTGGGCGTGATCTTCTACGCCATTCGCGCGATTCCTTTCAACCACGTCATCTGGCACCTGTTCGTGCTGGGCGGCAGCGCCTTCCACTACTTCGCGGTCTATACCGCCGTGCTGCCCTTCGGCGCCTGACCCCGGATACGCGACCGCCCCGCCCCTCTTGTCGAGGAGACGGGGCGGGGTGATTACGCGTGTCTCGGGAAGCGGCGGCGCTCAGCCCAGCCGGGCGCGGATCGCCGCCTCGATGCCCTCGGCGTCCAGGCCGCAGTTGGCCAGCAGCTCGGCGGGCTTGCCATGTTCCACGAAGGCGTCGGGCAGGCCCAGGTTAAGCACTGACACCGACACGCCTTCGGCCATCAGCAGCTCGTTGACCGCGCTGCCGACACCGCCGGCCACCACGTTCTCCTCCAGGGTCACCAACAGGTCGTGACGGGCAGCCGCTTCGAGGATTGTCTCGCGATCCAGCGGCTTCACCGAGCGCATGTTGAGGTGGCAGGCGTCGAGACGCTCGGCCACCTCGACGGCCGGGGTATTGAGGCTGCCGAAGGCCAGCAGGGCGACGCGATGCCCCGCCTCGGCGCCGCTCTCGCGGCGCCTCTCGGCCCGGCCGATCGGCATGGGCGCCAGGTGCGCGGGGATCGTCACGCCGGGGCCTGCGCCGCGCGGGTAGCGCACCGCGGCGGGGCCCGGATGGTGATAGGCGGTGCTGAGCATGGCGCGACACTCCGCTTCGTCGGCGGGCGCCAGCACTACCAGGCCGGGCACGCAGCGCAGGTAGGAGAGGTCCAGGCTGCCGTGGTGGGTGGGGCCGTCCTCGCCTACCAGGCCGGCGCGGTCGATGGCGAAGGTGACATCAAGCGCCTGCACCGCCACGTCGTGGATCAGCTGGTCGTAGCCGCGCTGCAGGAAGGTGGAGTAGATCGCCACCACCGGCTTCATGCCCTCGCAGGCCATGCCGGCGGCCAGGGTCACCGCGTGCTGCTCGGCGATAGCCACGTCGAAGTAGCGCTCGGGGTACTCCCGGGAGAAGCGGATCAGATCGGAGCCCTCACGCATGGCCGGGGTGATGCCCATCAGCCGCTCGTCGGCGGCGGCCATGTCACACAGCCAGTCGCCGAAGACGTTGCAGTACTTGGGTGTCTTGACCGGCGCGGCCGGCTTGAAGGGCGGTGGCGTGTCGCCGTGCGTCTCAGGCTCGCGCTTCTCCAGCTTGGTGATGGCGTGATAGCCGATGGGGTCCGCCTCGGCGGGCAGGAAACCGCGCCCCTTGCAGGTCTTGACATGGAGGAACTGGGGACCCTCCAGGTCGCGCATGTTGCGCAGTGTCTGCACCAGCAGCGGCAGGTCGTGGCCGTCGATGGGGCCGATGTAGTTGAAGCCCATCTCCTCGAAGAGCGTGGCCGGGCTAACCATGCCCTTCATGTGCTCCTCGGTGCGCCGCGCCAGCTCCAGCGCCCCGGGCAGGTGGGAGAGCACCTTCTTGCCGCCCTCGCGCATGGTGATGTAGGGCGTGCTGACCAGGATCCGCGCCAGGTAGCTGGCGATGCCGCCGACGTTCTCGGAGATCGACATCTCGTTGTCGTTGAGTACCACCAGCAGGTTGGCGTCCACGTGGCCGGCGTGGGCCAAGGCCTCGAAGGCCATGCCCGCGGTGAGGGCGCCATCGCCGATCACCGCGCAGGTACGCCGCGACTCGCCCCTGGCACGGGAGGCCAGCGCCATGCCCAGCGCCGCCGAGATCGAGGTACTGGAGTGGCCCACGCCGAAGGTGTCGTACTCCGACTCGGCGCGCCGCGGGAAGGCCGCCAGGCCGCCGTAGTGCCGGATGTTTGTCATCGCCTCGCGGCGCCCGGTGAGGATCTTGTGGGGGTAGGCCTGGTGACCCACGTCCCACACCAGCCGGTCATGGGGGGTCTCCAGCGCCTGATGGAGCGCCACGGTGAGCTCCACGACGCCGAGGCCGGCCCCGAAGTGCCCCCCTGAGACCCCCACGCTGTAGAGCAGGTAGGCACGCAGCTCATCGGCCACCTGCGCCAGCTGCGCGGTGGACATGGCGCGCAGCGCAGCCGGGGTGTCCAGGGTGTCGAGCAGCGGCGTGGCCGGACGCTCGGCGGGAATCTCGTCGAACAGCTTCATGGGGTCATCTATCGTGTCAGTGGTCGCGCTCGATCATGTAGCGAGCCAGGGCCTTCAAGGGAGCGGCGTCTTCGCCCAGCGGGGCGAGAGCCACTACGGCCGCCTCCACCAGCTCGGCGGCACGGGCGCGAGCACCCTCCAGGCCCAGCAGGCTCGGATAGGTGGGCTTGTCGCGGGCGGCATCCGCCCCGGAAGCCTTGCCCAGGGTGGCGGTGTCGCCGGTCACGTCAAGCACATCGTCGTGGATCTGGAAGGCCAGGCCGATAGCCCGGGCGTAGTCATCCAGGGCGGCCAGGCGTGGATTACCTTCGGCCGCGGCGACCAGCCCGCCCAGATGCACCGCGGCGCGAATCAGCGCACCGGTCTTGTGGCCGTGCATGGTGGCCATGGCCTCGGCGTCAGGGTGGCCTCCCACGGCGGCCAGGTCCAGCGCCTGGCCGGCCACCATGCCGTCGCGACCGGCGGCCTGGGCCAGCGTATGGATCATCGCCGGCAGGCGCGGGTGGCTGGCGCGCGCCAGCACCTCGAAGGCCAGCGCCTGCAGGGCGTCGCCGGCCAGGATCGCCGTGGCCTCGTCGAAGGCCTTGTGCACCGTGGGCTGGCCGCGGCGCAGGTCGTCGTCGTCCATGGCCGGCAGGTCATCGTGGACCAGAGAATAGGCGTGTATCAGCTCGATGGCCATGGCCGGGGCGTCGAGGGCGGCGTCCTCGGCCCCCAAGGCGCGCCCGGCGGCGTAGACCAGCACCGGCCGAAGCCGCTTGCCGCCTACCAGCACGCCGTGGCGCATGGCGGCATCCAGGCGCGGCACCGCGGCACCACGCCCGCCGAACAGCGCCTGTAGCCTGGCATCCACCCGGGCGCGATCTGCGGCCAGGCCGGCCGCCAGGGTCTCAGGGTTCACTCTCGTCCTCCACGGGCGACGCGAAGGGCGCCAGGGCCATGCCGCCCTTGGCACCCTCGGTCAAGGTACGCACCCTGAGCTCGGCCTCATCGAGGCGGCGCTGGGCGTCGCGGGTCAGGCGTACGCCCTCCTCGAAGGCGGCCAGGGAGGACTCCAACGAGAGTTCACCGGACTCCAGCCGCTCGACGAGCCGCTCCAGGCGCTCGACGGTAGCCGCGAAGTCGACCGCTTCCGCCTCGTCGCCCTGTTGGCCATCGGGCCGCTTCCTGCGCTCCGCCATCGCTCTCCTCGCCCCGCTTGCGCCTGATCCGGCATCTCGAAAGGAGACAGTATACACACTCCCCCCCGGGGGTCGTCTGCCCCGCGGCCCGAGGGCCTTGACTTGCATGGCGTTCAGCATGGCAGCGCAGCATTTTCATCCTGGCTCATAGCCGGCCTGTGCTAAGATATCGCCTCTTTACCACACCTGACACTGTATGCGGCTCGCGCCGGAAGGGGTTGATTCGACCATGGCCAAGACGTCCCTGGACAAGAGCAAGATCAAGGTCCTGCTACTCGAGGGGGTCCACCAGAGCGCGGTGGACAATCTGCGCAACGCCGGATACTCGAACATCGAGCACCTGCCCACCTCGCTGGACGAGGCGGCGCTGATCGAGAAGATCCGCGACGTGCACTTCATCGGCATTCGTTCGCGCACCCAGCTCACCGAGCGCGTTTTCGCCGCCGCCGAGAAGCTGGTGGCCGTGGGTTGCTTCTGCATCGGCACCAACCAGGTCGACCTCAATGCGGCTCTGGTACGCGGCATACCGGTCTTCAATGCGCCCTACTCCAACACCCGTTCGGTGGCCGAGCTGGTGCTGGCCGAGGCGATCATGCTGCTGCGCGGCATCCCCGAAAAGAACACCCTGGCCCACCGCGGCGGCTGGCAGAAGTCGGCGAAGAACTCCCACGAGGCCCGCGGCAAGACCCTGGGTATCGTCGGCTATGGTAGCATCGGCTCGCAGCTCTCGGTGCTGGCCGAGTCGCTGGGCTTCGACGTCATCTTCTACGACGTGGTGGCCAAGCTGGGCATGGGCAACGCCCGCCAGGTGGCCAGCCTGAATGAGCTGCTGGGCCGCGCCGACGTGGTCAGCCTGCACGTGCCGGAACTGCCCTCCACCAAGTGGATGGTCGGCGCCGAACAGATCGCCCGCATGAAGCAGGGGGCCATCCTGATGAACGCCTCCCGCGGCACCGTGGTGGTGATCGAGGCCCTGGCCGAGGCGATCCAGGCCGGCAAGCTCAATGGCGCCGCGGTGGACGTCTTCCCGGTGGAGCCCAAGGGCAACAACGAGGAGTTCGAGAGCCCGCTGCGCGGCCTGCACAACGTGATCCTCACCCCTCACGTCGGCGGCTCCACCTTGGAGGCCCAGGAGAACATCGGCATCGAGGTCTCCGAGAAGCTGGTCACCTACTCCGACAACGGCACCACTGTCACCTCGGTCAACTTCCCCGAGGTGGCGCTGCCGGCCCACCCGGACAAGCACCGCCTGCTGCACATCCACGACAACGTGCCGGGCGTGCTCTCCGAGATCAACCGGGTGCTCTCCGAGAACGGTATCAACATCGCCGGCCAGTACCTGCAGACCAACGAGAAGGTCGGCTACGTGGTAATCGACGTGGACAAGGCCTACGGCTCCCAGGCCCTGGACGCCCTGCGCCAGGTGGAGCACACCCTCAAGGTGCGGGTGCTCTACTCACAGGCCGGCCAGGACGCCTGACTCTCTCGCGTTCTCTCGTCTGCCCATCCGCCGCGTCACTCGACGCGGCGGTTTGCGTTGGTGGGCCATACATGCAGAGCACCCGCTATCCATGGTCGAAGTGCATGCCCCCTGTCGAGCGCGCTAGCCTGGCGGCAGGCCACGCCAGTGATAACCGGCTCGTGATAACAAAAGGGAGACTCCCATGAGCGACTCGACCCCGCCCTTGCTGCGCCGCGACAGCGGCGGCGTGGCCACCCTGACCCTCAGCCGCCCAGCGAGCTTCAACGCCCTCTCCGAGGAGATGCTGGTGGCCCTCAAGGAGGAGCTCGGCCGGCTGGCCAACGACGACCGCGTGCGCTGCGTGGTGATCGCCGCCGAGGGGCGCGCCTTCTGCGCCGGCCACGACCTAAAGCAGATGCGCGCCAGGCCCCACAAGGCCTACTACCAAGAGCTGTTCGCCCGCTGCGGCCGGGTGATGCAGGCCATCGTCGAGCTGCCGGTGCCGGTGATCGCCCGGGTCCAGGGCATCGCCACCGCCGCCGGCTGCCAGCTGGTGGCCAGCTGCGACCTGGCCGTGGCCGCGCGCTCGGCGCGCTTCGCCGTCTCCGGCATCAATGCCGGGCTGTTCTGCTCCACCCCGGCGGTGGCGCTGTCGCGCAACATCGCCCGCAAGCACGCCATGGAGATGCTGCTCACCGGCGAGTTCATCGACGCCGAGACCGCCCGCGACTGGGGGCTGGTCAACCGGGTCGCCGACGACGAGGCCCTCGACGACGCCGTGGCCGAGCTCACCGCCAGTATCTGCGCCAAGAGCGCGGTGGCGGTGCGCACCGGCAAGGCGATGTTCCAGCGCCAGCTGCAGATGCCCCTGGACGAGGCCTACGCCTTCGCCGGCGAGGTGATGGCCTGCAACATGATGGCCGAGGACGCCGGCGAGGGCATCGACGCCTTTATCGAGAAGCGAGCCCCCGAATGGCGGCATCGCTGATTCGGTGGCGTCATCGCCTGGCGGCTGTGGAAGACATTTCCGCAAGAAGACAGGGCCCCGGCGACACGGTATCCTGAGCGCTTTATCATCGCGACGACACGAGGAGAGTCGAGGGTGAGCGAGGTCAAACGCAGGACGGCGGGACGCCCCGCCGGATCGGGGAAGGCCAGCGGCGGCCACAGCCAGTCGCTGGTGCGCGGGCTCAACCTGCTCGAGCGTCTCTCGGCAAGCCCCGGGGGTCTGGCGCTCTCGGAACTGGCCGAACTGGCCGACCTCGCCCCCTCTACCACCCATCGCCTGCTGCAGGCCCTGCAAGGCCAGGGATTTGTCGCCCAGGACAGCGAGCTCGGGGTGTGGAAGATCGACGTCAAGACCTTCCGGATCGGCAACAGCTTCCTCGAGGCCCGGGACTTCGTGGCCACCAGCCGCCCCTTCCTGCGCCGCCTCACCGCCCTGACCGGCGAGACCGCCAACCTCGGCATCCGCGACGACGGCACCGCGGTGTTCCTGGCCCAGAGCGAGTCGTCGCAGATGATGCGCATGATCACCCGGCTGGGCTCGCGAGCGCCGCTGCACGCCTCCGGCGTCGGCAAGGCACTGATGGCCTGGCTGCCCGACGACGAACTCGAGCGCATCCTCGCCGAACAGGGGCTGACCCGCGTCACCGTTAACACCCTGCACACCCCCGAGGCACTGCGCGCGGGCCTGGCCGAGATCCGTCGCCAGGGCTTCGCCTGCGACCGCGAGGAGCACGCCATCGGCCTGCAGTGCGTGGCCGCCTGCCTCCACGACGAGCACAGCACTCCGCTGGCCGCCATCTCGGTCTCGGGCCCGGTGGCGCGCATCCCCGAGGAGCGCCTGTTGGAGCTGGGCGCGCTGGTGCGCGACACCGCCGTCGAGATCACCGCCCGGCTGGGTGGCAAGGCACCCGCGCCCTGGTGACGCACGGCCCCGTGAAGCCAGCGCCGCGGCGGAGTACACTAGCGGCCGTCCCCCCTCCCGCCAGCCGAGGCCGCGCCGATGAGTTCCCACCTGCTCTCCGTCGATTCCCTGAACCGTGACCACGTCGACCACCTGATGCGGGTCGCCTCCCGCATGGAGCCCATCGCCCAGCGCCGCCAGTTCACCCGCGTGCTGGAGGGCGCCGTGCTCGGAAACCTCTTCTTCGAGGCCAGCACCCGCACCCGGGTCAGTTTCAACGCGGCCTTCTGCCGGCTGGGCGGCAGCGTCTGCGACACCACCGGCTTCACCTTCTCCTCCATGGCCAAGGGCGAGTCGCTCTACGACACCAGCCGGGTGATGAGCGGCTACTGCGATGCCATCGTGATGCGCCATCCCGAGCTGGGCTCGGTGGCGGAGTTCGCCGCCGCCACCCACGTGCCGGTGATCAACGGCGGCGATGGCCCCGGCGAGCACCCCAGCCAGGCGCTGCTCGACTTCTACACCATCGACAAGGAGTTCACCCGGATGGGCAGACGGCTTGCAGGCGCCCATGTGCTGATGACCGGCGATCTGAAGTTCGGCCGCACCGTGCACTCGCTGATCAAGTTGCTCTCCCTCTACGAGCCCCTGCGCATCACTCTGGTGGCCCCGCCGGGGCTGGAGATGCCGAGCCACCTGATCGACCTGGTGACCTCCCGCGGCCACCGCGTGGAGCAGCGTGACAGCCTGGCCAACGACTTCAGCGACGTGGACGTGGTCTACACCACCCGCATCCAGAAGGAGCGCTTCACCGAGGAGATGAGCGAGGGCTTCAGCCTGTCGCGGGACTTCACCGTGGACCGCACCTTCCTGGACCAGCGGTGCGGCCGCGACACCCTCGTCATGCACCCGCTACCCCGGGACAGCCGCCCGGATGCCAACGACCTGGACGTGGACCTCAACGGTGATCCACGCCTGGCGATCTTCCGCCAGACCGACAACGGCATTCCCGTGCGCATGGCGATCTTCGCCTCCCTGCTCGAGGTGGACGGCCTGATCGAGCAGGACCTGAGACCGGTGCGCTGGTTCGTGCCAACGCGCGTGGGCGTTGACGACCGCGCGCCATGAGGGGGATGCGCTTCGGCGCGCTTCGCCTATGCTTGATGTTTGATATCAGCCCCGAAGGAGAGACCCATGAACCTGCAACGCGCCTACCGCCTTCTGGCGGTGTTCTATACCCTGCTGCTGCTGATCGGGGTGATTGCCCTGCTCGCCGGCGGCGGCACTGCTCTGGCCATGGTGCACCTGGTGGTGGGGGGCCTGGGGGTGCTGGGGCTGTGGGGATACTTCCTGGGGCTTGGCTTCATGGGGCCACGGATGTGGCGGCCGCTGGCCGTGGCGCTCGCCGTGGGGGCGGTGGTGCAGCTGGTCGCGCTGCTGTCGATCTCTCTGGACGGTATCACCCTGACCTGGATGCTGACCAGCGCCGTCTTCGCGGCCCTGATGGCGGTGCTTCTCTACCACTACGGTGACCGCGACCAGGCACACTGGGCCACGCCTGACGAGCTCGCGGCCGGTCGACGGCTGGAGACATTGCTGGAGGAGCAGCCGCGCCTCGCGGCGAAGAAGCGCGAGGAGGGCCGGGAGGACACCGCGCAGGTGGTGAAGGCGGGCAGCGAGTATCGCGCCAGCGTGACGCGCCGCCGCAATGGACAGCAAGAGAGCTTCGAGGAGCGCTTCCGCCACCCGGCCACCCTGGTGTACTTCCTGGAGAAGTTCACCGACCTCTCGGTCGATGACTTCAACCGGGCCGACCCGGCCTGAGGCCACCGCTCAGCGGCCGGGCAGTCCCTCCCGGGAGGCGAACCAGCGCTCGACGATCAGCACCGCGCTGATGCCGTCGACGCTCTCCTCCCGGTAGTTGCCGCGATGCCCGAGTTCCCTGGCGATCACCTTGGCCTCGCCGGTGGAGCCGCGCTCGTCGACCATCTCGCAGGGCACGCCGAAGCGCCCGAACAGGCGCTTGCCGAACTTGCGGGCACGGATACTCATCGGCTGCTCCTCGCCGGCGGCGGTCAGCGGCAGCCCCACCACGAAGAGGTCGGGCTGCCACTCCTCCACCAGCCGTGCCACCCGGGTCCAATCGGGGATGCCATCGCGGGCCGGCAGAGGGTCGAGCTCGCGGGCGCTGGCCAGCAGCTCGTTGCCCACCGCCACGCCGATGCGCCGGGTGCCGAAATCGAAGCCCAGCACCAGCCGTTCGCCTGCCCTGGCCATCAGTCTTGCCCTGCCATCACTCGCGCCCCGCCATCAGCCATGCCCAGGCATCAGGAGTGCCCCGCCTCGCGGGTCATCAGGTTGAGGTCGACGCCGAGGATACCGGCGGCCGCCCCCAGGCGCTGCTCCGGGACCACCTCGAAGAGGATATCGGAGCGCCCCTCCACGGTGAGCCAGGCGTTGTCGAGGATCTCCTGCTCCAGCTGGCCGGCCTCCCAGCCGGCGCAGCCCAGACAAATCAGGAACTCCTCGGGGCCCTCGCCGACGGCCAGCGCCTGGAGCATGTCCATGGAGGTGGTCAGGGCCAGCTCCTCGGTGACCTGGATGCTGGAGTCCCAGGGGGTGCTGGTGCCGCGATGCAGGATGAAGCCGCGATCCTTGTGCACCGGTCCGCCGTAGTAGACCGGCGCATTGCGGTGGGGGCTCTCCTCGCCGCCGAGCTCCAGCTGCTCGAAGAGCGCCTCCAGGGTCAGCTCCAGCGGTCGGTTGACGATGACCCCCATGGTGCCCTTCTCGTCGTGGTCGCACAGGTAGCTGAGGCTACCGGCGAAGTTGGGGTCTTCCAGGTGCGGCATCGCCAGCAGGAAGTGGTCCTTCAAACCGAAATGTTGCATGAGACTCCCCGGCGGGTCCTATCGCGCGCCGTAGTGATTGCCTTGGCCGAACCGCCAGACGCGCGTGATGGAGAGACTGTCCAGGTCGCCCATGCCCACATCGAAGGGGCGGTAGGGTGAGGCCCCGCGCACGGTATCCAGCGCGGCCTGGTCGAGTTCGGCGTGTCCCGAGGATTGTACCACCTCCGCCTGGCGAAGCCCGCCGTCACGGCCGATCACCACGCGGATCCGCAGTTGCCCCTGGAGGTGGCGCGGCGCCGGGTGCACGCGGTTGCCGTAGTCCTCCACCCGGCGGGTCCAGTCGTCGATGTAGCGGGCCTCGGCGGCGCGCTGGGCGGCCAGCTGCGGGCCCTCGCCGGCGGGGCCGGCCGCCTCCGGGCTGAGCCCCTGCTCGCGGATGCTGCGGGTGGCCTGGGCCAGCAGGTCGCGGCCCGACGCCGAGGGCGTGGTGACGCTGGGCGGGGCGGCGGCGTCCGCCGCCTGGGGGGCGCTCTCGCGGGGCTCGGGGGGCGTTTTGAGCTCTTGTTCGCTGTCGGCGGCGGGCGGCGCCTGCTCGTCGGGGCGCGCCTCTGGCTCGAGGCGTGCCTGTTCCGGCTCGGCGGGGGTCGCCGGGTCCACGTCGCTCGCGCTCTCCTGCACCGGCGGCAGCTCCTCCATGGGCACCGCGCGGGACTCCGCCGGCGCCTCCTCCTGCTGTTCGCCGGCGGCCTGCTGGTCGTCCTCGGCAATGGCATCGGCCGTTACCGGCACGTCGTTGGAGCGGGTCACCAGCACCACGTCGAGGCTGGAGCGCGGGGCGGGGGGCGCGGCAAACTGCCAGCTGGCCACCACCCCGATCACCGCCAGATGCAGCAGCAGCGCCAGCGACCAGGCCAGCCAGCGGCGGTAGGGCCGGGTGACCGGCGCATACTGGATCGGGTCGCTGACGTAGGCGCTCATGAGCGGTCTCCCGGCCCCTTATGCCCGCTGCCCGGCGAGCCGACGCTCGATGGCGTCGAGCAACAGCCCAGCGATGTCGGTGCCGCGCTGGTCGTCGATCTCGCGCACGCAGGTGGGGCTCGTGACATTGATCTCGGTGATGTAGTCGCCGATCACGTCGAGGCCGACGAACATCAGCCCCTTGTCCCGGATCATCGGCTGCACCTGGCCGATCAGCCACTGGTCACGTTCGGTGAGCTCGCGACTGACCCCGGTGCCGCCAGCGGCCAGGTTGCCGCGCGTCTCGCCGGCCATGGGCACCCGGGCCAGGCCGTAGGACACCGGCTCGCCGTCCACCAGCAGGATGCGGGTATCGCCCTCGGTGATCTCGGGGATGTAGCGCTGGGCCATGATCTGCCGGCGTCCGAGTTCGGTGAGGGTCTCGATGATGGCGCCGAGATTGCGGCCATCGGGGCGCACGTGGAAGATCCCACTGCCGCCCATTCCGTCCAGTGGTTTGAAGATCACGTCCTGGTGCTCGGCATGGAAGGCGCGCAGCTCGGGCTCGCTGCAGGAGACCAGGGTCGGCGTGCAACACTGGGGAAACTGCTGGGCGAAGAGCTTCTCGTTGCACTCCAGCAGCGCCCGGGTGGGGTTGACTACCAATACACCCTCACGCTCGGCGAAGCCCAGCAGGTGCACGGCGTTGAGGAAGTGGGCGTCCACCGGCGGGTCCTTGCGCATCAGGATCACGTCGAGCTCGGCCAGGGGTCGCGGCTCGGGCTCACCGAGGTCGTACCAGTGGGCGGGGTCGTGGCGCACGGTCAGGTCGCGCAGCCGGCCGAAGGCGCGACCGTCGCGCAGGAAGAGGTCCTCCTGCTCCAGGTAGTGCAGCGAGGCGCCGCGATCCTGGGCGACCCACAGCATGGCCAAGGTGGTGTCCTTCTTGTAGGCGATGTCGGCGATGGGATCCATCACCACGCCGATCTTCAGCGCGTGTTCGCTCATGGCGTCCTGTTTCCGGTCAGGGGAGTGAATGAGGCCAGTATGCCGCAGGGCCGGCAGGCGCACCAACAGGCTACTCCCCGCGGGGCACCAGCCGGATACCGGTCGCCTCCAGGGTGATCAAGCGCTGCTTGTAGAGCCGCCCGATGGCCTGCTTGAAGGCGTTCTTGCTCACCCCTAGCCGCGCCTTGATCTCGGCGGCGTCGCTCCTGTCGCACAGCGGCAGGTAGCCGCCGCTCTCGCGCAGCGCCTTGAGCACCGTCTCGCCCACCACGTCCAGGCGCGCCGCGCCCGGCGGCAACAGCGAGAGGTCCAGGCGGCCATCCTCGCGCAGGCGCTTCACGTAGCCGGTGAGGCGCTGGCCGCGGCGCAGCGGCCGGGTGATGTCGTCGCGGTAGAGCAGCCCCCAGCAGCGGTGGTCGACCACTGCCTTGAGGCCGAGGTCGGTCTGCTCGGCAATCACCAGCGTCACCTCGTCGCCCGCCGACAGCCCCTCGGCCTCGTCGGCAACGAAGCGGTCGAGCTTCTGGGAGGCGACCGGGCGGCCCTGCTGGTCCTCGTAGATCCTCACCAGCACCCGCTTGCCCACGCTGGGCCGGAAGCGCTGCTCCCCATAGGGCAGCAGCAGGTCCTTGGGATGCCCCCAGTCGAGGAAGGCGCCGGTCTCGTTGACCGTGACCACCTCCAGGTAGGCCACCTCGCCCACCGCACACGTCGGGGCACGGTAGGTTCGGCCGGCCGCAGGACGTGGGGAAGAGCGTGGGTCGGGTCGTGTCACAGGGCGGTCGCGGGAATCGGACATGGCGAGGTTCCTCTCGAGGGTAGCCGACGCTTAAAGGTCGCCGAAGCGGTACTGCAGCAAGCTCAATGCCACCACCGGGGCGGTCTCGGTGCGCAAGATGCGCGGCCCCAGTGAGAGCGGCGCGAAGCCGGCGGCACGAGCGGACGCCACCTCGGCCTCGGCGAGCCCTCCCTCCGGGCCGATCAGCAGGGCCACGCCGGACGGGGCGGCCTCGCGCGCCAGCAGGGCCCGGGCCTCGGACTCGGTGGCCGGGTGCAACACCAGGCGCAGCGCCTCGTCGCGCTTGGCCAGCCAGTCGGCCAGCGCCACGGGCGGATGCACCGACGGCACCCGGGCGCGGCCGCACTGCTCGCAGGCGCTGGCCGCAACCGCCTGCCAGTGGGCGAGCTTCTTCGCCTCGCGCTCGCCCCTGAGGCGCACGTCGCCGTGCTCGGTGTAGAGCGGCGTGATGGCTGCCACCCCCAGCTCGACCGCCTTCTGGATGGCGTAGTCCATGCGATCCCCCTTGGAGATCGCCTGGCCCAGGTGCACGGCCAGCGGCGACTCGCCGCCGCCCGGCTCGAGGGACTCGATGCGCACCACCACCCGCTTGCGGGAAGCCTCCACCAGCACGGCCGTGGCTTCGAGCCCATTGCCGTCGAACAGGCACAGCGGGGCGCCCTCGACCAGGCGCAGCACCCGCGCCACGTGGCGGGCCGGCCCCTCGGGAAGAACGACGTCGCCGCCGACGATGAAGTCGGCGGCGACGTGGATGCGCGGTGCTTTCTTTGTCATTACCACGGGCTTTTTCATCACCACGGGGCCAGCGGCTAACCGTTACTGGGTGGTCTGGGCGCCCTGCTGCTGGGCCTGCTCGGCCTCGCGCTTCTTCTTCTGGGCGTAGATCGCCTCGAAGTTGACCGGCGCCAGCATCAGGGGCGGGAAGCCACCGCGGTTGACCAGGTTGTCGACGCACTCGCGGGCGTAGGGGAACAGCACGTTGGGGCAGAAGGCGCCGAGGGTGTGCTCCAGTTGGGCGCCCTCGATGCCGGCGATGCGGAACAGGCCGGCCTGCTCGATCTCGGCCAGGAAGGAGGTGGTGCCCTCCTCGCTGTGGGTCACCTGGGCGGTGACCTTGATCACTACCTCATAGAGACCCTCGCCGACCTGCTGGCTGGAGGTGTTGAGGTCCAGGCCGACCTTGGGCTTGAAGGGCTGCTGGAAGACCGCCGGCGAGTTGGGCGCCTCGAAGGAGATGTCCTTGACGTAGATGCGCTGCACGGAAAACTGCAGTTGGGGCTTGTCCTGCTGGCCGGCCGCCGGGTTGCCGGCAGCGGCGCTCTGGTTGTTCTCTTCCGCCATGGGAAATGTCCTTTGACTCGGTGAACGAATGAATCGATGTATGCGGTTACTTGCGCACGACCGGCAGGCCGTCGGCCTGCCACTGCATCATGCCGCCCTTGAGCTTGAGCACGCGAGGGTAGCCGCCCTTGGCCAGCTTGGCCACGGTCATCCCCGCCGTCTGGCCGGACTTGCAAACCACGATGATCGGCTTCTCCTTGACCTTCTGGAGCTCGCCCATGCGCTCGTCGATGCGGCTCTGGGGGATGTTGCGGGCCCCGGCGATATGGCCGGCCTTGAAGGCGTCGGCATCGCGGGTATCCACCACCACGGCATCCTCGCGGTTGATCAGCTGAGTCGCCTCGCTCGCGGTCACGCCGTTGGCGCTGCTGTTGCGTACCTCATAGAGGATCCAGGCGGTCAGCACCAACAGGAAGGCGCCCACCAGCAGCGGGTGGTTCTGCACGAATTCAAACAGCTGATCGATCATGGGTCCAGATAACTCTTGTCTCGGTGCACGAAGGGGAAGGCCGGGGCCATGCGGGCCCGCCGAATGAACGCCACACAGTATACACGACGTCCCGCGAGCTGCGGCCGGCGATGACGCCCGGCGGCGCCATGCGATATCATGCCGCAATCCGCCATCTGCCGCGACCCTGCCCTCCTCGGCCTGCCCATTCGGGCAGCGCCCCGGTGCAGTACCTGCGCCGCGAGCCGTCCAGGGCATGAAGGTGTCGCCAGCAACGCCTCGAGGACAGCCCCATGACGAACCCCGCAAGCCAGCCCGCAAATCAGGGCACGCCGCGCCCTGTCGCTCTGATCATCCTGGACGGCTACGGCCATAATCCCGACGCCGCCCACAATGCCGTGTTGGCCGCCCGCACCCCGGTGATGGATCGCCTGCAGCAGTCACATCCGGCGACCCTGATCCACACCGACGGGCGCCACGTGGGTCTGCCGGAGGGCCAGATGGGTAACTCCGAGGTGGGCCACATGAACCTCGGCGCCGGGCGCATCGTCTATCAGGACTTCACCCGCATCACCAAGGCGGTCGAGGACGGCGACCTGGACACCATCGCCGCCCTGACCGCGCCCATCGATGCCGCCGTGGCGGCGGGCCGCGCGGTGCACCTGCTGGGGCTGCTCTCCCCGGGGGGCGTGCACAGCCACGACGACCATTTCATCGCCATGGCGGAACTGGCCGCTCGCCGCGGCGCCCGGCGCATCTACATCCACGGCTTCCTGGACGGCCGCGACATGGCGCCCAAGAGCGCCCTGGCCTCCATCGAGCGCGCCAACCAGCGGCTCTCCGAGCTGGTCGGCGCCGATAACGGTTTCGTCGCCTCCATCATCGGCCGCTACTACGCCATGGACCGCGACAACCGCTGGGATCGCGTCGAGAAGGCCTACCGCCTGCTCACCGAGGGGGTCGGCGAGTTCGAGGCGGTGAGCGCCGAGGAGGGCCTGCGCGCCGCCTACGAGCGGGGCGAGACCGACGAGTTCGTCAGCGCCACCAGCCTCCGCCCCGCCGGCACCCCGGTGGTGCTGGAGGACGGCGACGCCGCCATCTTCATGAACTTCCGCGCCGACCGCGCCCGGGAGCTGACCCGCGCCTTCGTCGAGGACGCCTTCGGTGGCTTCGCGCGCCGCGCCTGCCCGGCGCTAGCCGGCGACGGCCTGGTGATGCTGACCCAGTATGCCGCCGATATTCCCGCCCCCTCGGCCTTCCCCCCGGCGGCGCTGACCAACACTCTGGGCGAGGTGATGGAGACCCGCGGCCTGACCCAACTGCGCATCGCCGAGACCGAGAAGTACGCCCACGTCACCTTCTTCTTCTCCGGCGGCCGCGAGGCCGAGTATCAGGGCGAGACCCGGATTCTGGTGCCCTCCCCCCAGGAGGTCAGGACCTACGACGAGAAGCCGGAGATGAGCGCCGTCGAGGTCACCGACCGCCTGGTGGAGGCGATCGAGTCCGGCGACTACGACCTCATCGTCTGCAACTACGCCAACGGCGACATGGTGGGCCACACCGGCGATTTCGACGCCGCAGTGAAGGCCATCGAGGCCGTCGATACCTGCGTGGGCCGCGTGGTGGAGGCGATCGAGAACGTGGGCGGCGCCTGCCTGGTCACCGCCGACCACGGCAACGCCGAGCAGATGGTCAACCCCGACACCGGCAACCCCCAGACCGCCCACACCACCTTCGAGGTGCCGCTGATCTACGTGGGTCCGCGCCCGGCGCGACTGA
Source organism: Halomonas salsilacus (assembly GCF_051216275.1). Lineage (NCBI taxonomy): Bacteria > Pseudomonadati > Pseudomonadota > Gammaproteobacteria > Oceanospirillales > Halomonadaceae > Halomonas > Halomonas salsilacus. Next base: position 114,099 of record NZ_JBPKAQ010000005.1, on the reverse strand, counting down.
AGGCCGACGGCAGCCTGTGCGACATCGCCCCGACCCTGCTGACCCTGATGGACCAGTCGGTGCCCGAGGAGATGACCGGCCGGGTGCTGATCGACATCGACGCGGCCTCCTGACAAGCGCCGGCCCTCCCATGGCCAGCCCAAGCCGCCTGCGCCGTCGGACAGGCAGGCTCGTTCTGGCGCTGCTGGCGCTCTGCCTGACCGCGCCGCTGGCCGCCCAGCCCAGCGAGCGGGCGGCGCAGGAACGCCTTGACGCCATCGGCAGCGAGATCCAGGGCGCCGCGCGACGCCTCTCCACCATGCGAGAGGCCCAGGCGGTGGCCAGCGAGGGGCTGCGCCGGGTGGAGACGGCCCTGGCCGAGACCCATCGCCGCCTCGACGTCCTGCAGGGCGAGCGCAGCGAACTCGGCGACGAGGTCGCCACCCTGGAGCGGCACCGCGACCTGCTGGAGGCGGAGCGTGCTGATCAGGTCGAGGCCCTGAGCCTCCAGCTCGATGCCCTCTACCGCCTGGGCCAGAGCCCCCAGCTCAAGCTGCTGCTCAACCAGGACGACCCCGCGCGCCTCGACCGCCTGCAGCACTACCTCAACCAGCTGGCCCGGGCCCGCACTGCCCGCCTGGATGAGCTGTCCCGGCTCGATACCGCCCTGAGCGAGACCCGCCGCGAGCTCGAGGCCCGCGGCGAGCATCTGGACGCCCTGGCCGCGGAGCTCGCCGCCCGCTCCAGCGACCTGGCCGGCCAGATGCGCGAACGCGCCGAGCTGGTGGCCGACCTCGACGGCCGTCACGCCAGCGAGCAGGCCCGCCTGGAGGAGCTGGAGCAGGACCGCGCCCAGGCCGAGCGAGTGCTGCGCCAGGTACAGGAGGAGCTGGCCAGGCTCGAACGCCCGCCCCCCTCCACCGCCATCGAGCAGACCCGGGGCGACCTGCCCTGGCCCGTGCAGGGCAGCGTCGCCTCGCGCTTCCGGGCCGGCGATGGGGTGCACCGCAACGGCATCCTGATCCAGGCCGCCGAGGGCACGCCAATCCGGGCCGTGCACGCCGGCCGGGTGGTCTTCGCCGACTGGATGCGCGGCTTCGGCAACCTGCTGATCGTCGACCACGGCGACCAGGTGATGACCCTGCACGCCCATCTGCAGCACTTCGGCGTGCAGGTGGGCCAGGCGGTCTCCCGGGATGACGTGCTGGGCGCGGTGGGCACCAGCGGCGGCCACCAGCGCCCGGCGCTCTACTTCGAGGTACGCCGCGGCGGCGATCCCATCGATCCGCAAGCGTGGATCGCGGCGCGCTGAGGGGCACGCTATTTCCCTGCCCGGGGCCGGCGGGCTATGCTGGGCCTTCACCGTCTCGGAACAGCGGAGATCGCATGACCCCAGCGCTTCCCATGCCTGGCAGGGCCGGCCTCGCCCTCTCGCCGCGACGCCTGCTGGCCTCGCTGCTGCCCGTCGCCCTCCTGGCGCTCCCCCTTCCCGGCATCGGCGCTGTGAACGACGACCTGCCGATCGAGGAGATCCAGACCTTCGCCGAGGTGTTCGAGCGCATCAAGCGCGCCTATGTGGAAGAGGTGGACGACGCCACCCTGCTGCGCAACGCCATGCGCGGCATGCTCAGCGAGCTTGACCCCCACTCCGCCTTCCTGGACCGCGAGGCCTTCCAGAGCCTGCGCGAGTCGACCCAGGGCGAGTTCGGCGGGGTCGGCATCGAGGTGGGGCTTGAGGATGGCCAGCTGACGGTGATCACCCCCATCGATGACACTCCGGCCTCCCGCGCCGGGCTGCAGGCCCGTGACCAGATCCTGCGCATCGACGACACGCCCACCGAGCGCCTCTCGCTGCAGGAGGCGGTCAACCTGATGCGCGGCGAACCGGGCACCCGTATCGAGCTGACCATCCTTCGCCGCGGCGAGAGCTCACCGCGCACCGTCACCCTCACCCGCGAGGTGATCCGTACCGAGAGCGTGCGCAGCGAACTGCTGGAGCCGGGCTACGGCTACCTGCGGATCAGCCAATTCCAGACCCGCACCGGCGACCAGGTCGGCGAGCAGCTCCGCCGCCTGGAGCGCGACGCCCCGCTGAGCGGCCTGGTACTCGACCTGCGCAACAACCCCGGCGGGGTGCTGCAGGCCGCCGTGGCCGTGGCCGACGCCTTCCTCGACGATGGACTGATCGTCTACACCGAGGGGCGCCTGGCGGACACCGAGATGCAGTTCAGCGCCAACCCCGATACCGCCGCCCCCAGCGTGCCGCTGGTGGTGCTGATCAACGGCGGCAGCGCCTCGGCGGCGGAGATCGTCGCCGGCGCCCTGCAGGATCAGCACCGCGCGGTAGTGATGGGCACCGAGAGCTTCGGCAAGGGCTCAGTGCAGCAGATCATGCCGCTGGGCAACGGCGAGGGGCTCAAGCTGACCACGGCGCTCTACTACACTCCCAACGGCCGCTCCATCCAGGCCCAAGGCATCGAGCCCGACGTGGCGGTAGTAAGCGGCCGGGTGGAGGTGACCGAGAGCGGCCGCGAAGTACGCGAGGCGGACCTGGAGGGCCACCTGCGCTCCCGGGAGACCCCGCGAGAGCGCGCCGAGCTCAGCGAACGCCTGCGCGAGGACTATCAGCTCGGCGAGGCGCTCAATCTGCTCAAGGCGCTCAACGTGCTCAGCAGGCGCTAGCGACAGGAAGCCGGCAGTCGCCCCCGATGGCCGATGGCCTGCTGCATGATCAGGCGCTTGAGCGGGATGAGCCGGTCCACGGCGCCCAGCCCCAGGTTGCGCGCCAGGGCCAGCGCCGGGTGGCGCGCACCGAACAGCAGCCGGAAGCCGTCCATCAGCGCCAGCATGCCCGCGTTGTCGCCGCGCCGCCGCCGCGCGTAGCGGGCCAACCAGCGTTCCTCACCCAGCGCCACGCCTCGGCGACGCGCCGCCAGCAGCTCCTCGGCCAGCACGGCCGCATCCATCAGCCCCAGGTTCACCCCCTGGCCCGCCAGGGGGTGAATGCTGTGGGCGGCATCCCCCACCAGCGCCAGGCCGGGCAGCACGTAGCGCTGCGCATGCCGCTGCACCAGCGGGAAGGCCACCGCCTTGTCCACCACGGTCACCTCGCCGAGGCGATGGTCGATGGCCCCGGCCAGCTCATCCCCTAGCGCCTCGGGCGCCAGACCCTGCAACCGTTCGGCCTCCTCCGGCGAAGTGGACCAGACGATGGAGCAGTGATGACGCTCACCGTCAATGCGCAGCGGCAGGAAGGCCAGCGGGCCGGTGGGCAGGAAGGCCTGGCGGGCCACGTCGCCGTGGGGCAGCTCGACCTTCACGGTGGTCACCACCGCCCGGTGGCCCGTGTCGCGCTCGCGGGTCTTGATGCCGGCGAGCTCACGCAGCGGCGAGCGGGCGCCATCGGCGGCCACCACCAGGGGCGCCACCAGCCGGCGGCCATCCGCCAGGCGCAGGCAGCGTTTGCCGTCGGCCGCTTCCAGCCCGGTCACCCGGGCCCCAAGCACCAGCCTGACCGATGGCAGCGCCACCAGGCGCTGCTCCAGTGCCGCTTGGGTCACGTCGTTCTCGACGATATGACCCAGCTTCACTACCCCGGCCTGCTCGGCGGAGAAGCTCACCTCGCCGCTGCCCTCGGCGTCCCACACCTGCATGAAGCGGTAGGGGCTGATGCGTCGCGCCGCCATCCACTCCCAGACGCCCAGCCGTTCCAGCAGCCGCTGGGAGACCGGTGTCAGCGCGCTGACCCGGATGCCGGGCTGTCCACGACCCACCGCCTCGGGGTCCAGCAGCGACTCGCGGGCATCCACCAGGGTCACCTCGACACCCGCCCTGCCCAGCAGGCAGGCCAGGGCCGCCCCCACCATACCGGCGCCGACGATCACCACCTCGGCGCGCTCCTCGATGCCCGCCGGCGGCTCGCGGGTCTCGCCAGGCTCTGCCGCCTCTTCCATCGACCTGTACTCGTTCGCTGCACTCATGGTCGCGTCCTCATCATGGTTTTTCTCTAGCGCTCCAGGCCCATGGCGCGGCGTGCCAGGCCCCGGCGCAGCGGCCCGGCCAGGTTGAGGCCGACCAGCCCCGCCGCACGGGCACGTGAGAGCAGCGCGCTGTCGATCCCGAACAGCCGCACCAGGCCATCGCTGAAGCGAATCACGTTGTGGCGGTCAGCATGGCGGCGCGACTCGAAGTCGGCCAGCATGGCGGCACTTCCCGGCGTCTCGCCTCTCTCCCGACCGGCCTCCATGGCCGCCACCAGATCCATCACGCCGCGCAGCGCCAGGTTGAAGCCCTGCCCCGCCACCGGGTGCAGCGCATGGGCCGCATTGCCCAGCACCGCCAGGCCCGGGCGGGTGGTCTCGCGGGCGGTGACCAGGCTCAGCGGATAGGCATGGCGACTGCCCACCCGGCGGAAGCGACCGGCGCGGTCCCCGAAGGCCTGCTGCAGCTCGGCGAGGAAATCCCTATCGCTGAGCGCCATCCGACGCTGCTCCGCCCCCAGGGGGTGCGTCCAGACCAGTTCCATGGCCTGGCCGCGAAGCGGCAGCAGGGCAATGGGGCCATCGGCCGTGAAGCGCTCCCAGGCCTCGCCGTCGTGGGGCCGGCTCAGCTCGACACTGGCGATCAGCGCCACCTGGTCATAGGGGTGACGGTCGCTTTCGATACCGAGCCGCTCCTTGAGCCCCGAGCGTCCCCCGTCGGCCAGCACGGTGAGCCCCGCCTCGAGGCACTCTCCATCGGAGAGGGTGAGCGCGTGGCCGTCTGCCACCGGCGCGATCTCCTCCACCCTGGCCGGGCAGTGCCAGGCGATCGGCAGCTCGGCCAGGCGCCGGTGCAGCACCCGACCCATCCAGGCGTTCGGGATCACATGCCCCAGGGCCGCCACTCCCAGCTCCTCGCCTGAGAGCCGGGTGGCGCCGAAGCGGCCCCGCTCACTGATATGGATGCGCCGGATGGGCGCGGCGTGCTCCGCCATGGCCTGCCAAAGCCCCATGTCGGCGAAATGGTCTGCCGACCCCTGGGCGATGGCGCTGGCCCGCGCATCGAAGCTGGGCTGGAAGGGGGCGTCGGTCATCTCGAGGAGGGGGGCGGCCTCGATGACCGCGACCGACAGGCCGGCCCGCTCGATCAGCGGCGCCAAGGCGCTGGCCAGGCTGGCCCCCACCAGGCCACCGCCGACGATAGCGACATCCACGCGGCGCGCCTTGCCACCGGCCGCAGCGGCCGCTGGAGAGCAAGGTCGGGCAGAGGATTGGGGGTTGTTCACGGCATCTCCGAACAGAGTATTTCGTAATGTAAATTACATAACATCGGCATCAGCAGGTGGAAACGTGATCACTCGGCAGCCATCAGCGCTTCTATTTCCTCCATCCGCTTGGGCACGCCGGACGTGAGCACTTCGTGCCCCCCTGCCGTTACCACTACATCGTCCTCGATGCGGATACCGATCCCGCGGAAGGCCTCGGGGATATCCTCATCGGCAGGAATGTAGAGCCCAGGCTCCACGGTCAGCACCATGCCCGGCGCCAGGGGGCGCGGCTCGCCCTCCCTGCGGTAGGCCCCCACGTCATGGACATCCAGCCCCAGCCAGTGGGAGGTGGAGTGAAGGTAGAAGCGTCGATAGCTCTCGTCATCGATGCGCGCCTGCACCTCGCCCTCGAGCAGCCCCAAGCCGATCAGCCCCTCGGTGAGACCGCGTACCACGCCGTCATGGAGTTCGATCAGCGTCACGCCCGGCCTGATGGTGGCCACGGCCCGCTCCTGAACCTCCAGCACCAAGGCGTAGAGGGCCCGCTGGGCATCACTGAAGCGGCCGTTCACCGGGGAGGTACGGGTGATGTCGCCGGCATAGAGGTCGAACTCGGCGCCGGCGTCGATCAGCACCAGATCGCCGTCTCCTAGTAGACCGCGATTCTCGATGTAGTGCAGCACACAGGCATTGGCGCCGCCACCGACGATGCTGGCGTAAGCCGGCCCGCTCCCCCCCTGCCAGTGGAACTCGTGCTCCAGCTCGGCCTGCAGGTGGTATTCGGCGAGCCCCGGGCGCGCCGCCCGCATGGCCCGTACATGAGCCCTGGCGGAGATGTCGGCCGCATGGCGCAGCAGCGTCAGCTCGGCCTCGCTCTTGATCAGGCGCGCCTCATGAAGCAGCGGTGCCACGTCGGCCAGCACCTCCGGGGGGCAGGCGCCACGGCGCGCCCTGGCCATCAGGGCGGAGCGCACCTCCTCGGCGATGGCCATGGCCTCGGGGCTGTCCAGGGGCAGGTAGAGGGTGCGGCGGCCGTCCAGCAGCGCCTCGAGACGCTTCTCGCGCTCGGTGTTCTCGAAGGCCTGGTCTACGGCGTGCTCGCGCACCGCTCCCTCGGCCCCGAGCCGGAGGCCGGTCCAGGCCTCTATCAGCGGATTGCGATCCTGACAGAACAGCACGCTCTCACCGTCGGGCCGCCCGGGCAGCAGCACCAGCAGGGCATCGGGCTCCGGGAAGCCGGTCAGGTAGTGGAAGTCGCTGTCCTGGCGGAAGGGGAATTCGCTGTCACGGGAGCGGGTGACCAGGGAGGCGCCGGGCAGCAGCACGGCGCTATCCGCAGGCAGCGCCGCCATCAGCGCCCGACGCCGGGCCAGGTACTCGTCGTTGGTGATGGGGGCGGGGCGGGGCAGGATCTCGGGCAGCATGGGGGCTCCTTTCGCTGGGGCTGGGGCTGGGGCTGGGGCTGAGATGTGGATAGGCTGCTACTGGGACAGCGTCAGTGGCGGGTGTCGTTCCCGACATCCTCGACCTGGGGCCGACCGGGGTGCTGCTCGGTGTAGAGCAGCATGGCGGCCATGCGGACATGTTCGGCGAGGGCGAAGAGGTCCCCTTCGTTTTCGGCGCTCTCCTCGAGTTCGACCTCCATGGCGGCGACCCCTTCCAGATCGTCCAGGGCCTCGCGCAGGGCCGGGGACCAGGCCTCGCGAGGGGCATCGCCGGCATCCCGTACCACTTCCAGGAAGCCCAGGGTCCACTCCCTGAGGCCCTGGGCGCGCTCGGTCAGGGAGAAGAGGTCGTCCGGCAGCAGCGGCTCGAAGCCGAGTTCGCTGCCGGACAGGGCGTCGAGGGCCTGGCGCCGCCAGCCCAGGAAGCGCTCGGCAGAGGACTCATCGCGGGGCTGCTCGACGCCCAGGGCCAGGCAGACCTCCTCGAGCCATATTTCGGCGGTGAGGTCATGCATGGCCAGGCCGGCGCACAGGCGGCCATCGAGGAAGGCCGGCGACTGCATGCTGCCGTGAAGCAGGAAGAGGTCGGCGATGGTGGAGAAGTCCTGGCGTTCATTGATCAGAGACATGTGAAGATCCGTAACGGGTGCGGGCATGAAAGAACCTCTCCGAGGGCGGCGCGTTGACCGCCCCGGAAGGGCTCTCTTATAGTGAGGTCCGAAACCTTTCCTGCCATGGATGTTAACGCATCGGGCCACCGGGGCGCGCGGCAGCGCTCCCGGCAGGCCGACCCGGAGTCTTCCGATGACCGACGCCTCGCGTCCGACCACCGAAATCACCCTGCTGGGGCGCGGCTATGTCATTGCCTGCCCGCCCGAGCAACAGGACAAGCTGGAGCGCGCCGCCCGCTACCTGGATCGCGCCATGGGCGGTATTCACTCCCAGAACAACCTGCTGGGCACCGAACGCATCGCCATCATGGCGGCCCTAAACATCGCCCACGAACTTCTCGAGGCACTGGATGCCCAACGTGCATCGGAAAGCAGCCTGGACGCTCTCAGCACCCGCCTGGAGCGCGCCCTGGCCGATACCCCCCAGCGTTGAAGACCACACGACCATTCCCCTGCAAGCGTACCTCGCCCCCCGGCAGAATCCGTTGGCCGGGCTGTATGGCTCTGTTAGGATAATGGTGTTCCCTGGGGTGTTTGCCAGTCGTTATCGTCCCTCGAGCCTATGCGCAGTACCCAGGGGGCCATATGCTAGCCGGACCCGTGTGCATGTCCGCGCGTCGGAAAGCCTGACGGTTCGGCTGCGGCCACCCACCTTGAACCACTGGGTTCAAGGGCCAGAACGACAGCGGCACTCTGGGGAACCTCGTCTGCCATGACCCACTTCATGACGACACCTGCCGCACCCCTTCTTCTCGATGCCTTCGATGGCTCTGGCCAGGCCCTGCGCCGCGAGTTGCGGCGTCGCCGCCGCGCCCTGACGCCACAACAGCAAAAGCGCGCCAGCGAATGCATGTGCCACCGGTTGCGCCGGCTGCCAGAGGTCCAGCGCGCCCGACGTGTCGCCCTCTACCTGCCCAATGATGGCGAAATCGACCCCACGCCGCTGATCGCCTGGCTGGACCGTCGCGGTGCTCGCGTCCACCTGCCGGTGCTGCGACCGCTCTCCCGCAACCGGCTGTGGTTCGTCCACTACCACTCCGACACGCCCATGGCGACCAACCGCTACGGCATTCCGGAGCCGGAGACACGCCACGGCGCCCACCGCGCCAGGCGTCTTCCCGCCTGGGCCCTGGACCTGATCCTGCTGCCCCTGGTGGGCTTCGACGAGGCGGGCCAGCGCATGGGCATGGGCGGCGGCTTCTATGACCGCAGCCTGGCCTTCACGCGTCGCCCCGGCCCGCGGCCACGGCTGATCGGCCTGGCCCACGAGTGTCAGCGGGTTGAGGCACTACCGGTGGAGCCCTGGGACGTGCCCCTGGATGCCATCGTCAGCGATGCCCGGGCCGTGCGTCCCTGAGGCCTTCATTCGCCACTGCTCCCCACGTAAACGGGGCGATGCCTCTCGGCATCGCCCCGTTTGCTGGCGGTCTCGGGTCATGGCGCTGTCGGCCGCGCTCCCAGGCTCAGCTGCCCGCCAGCGCCTGAGCGTAACCGGTTGCCACAAGGCCGATACCGAACAGCAGTACCAGTGCCATGACCAGATCGGGCTTGCGCTTCATCATCGACTCCGTAGGGGGGGTAGAACTGGCCGAGACTATAGGGCCATTCCACGTCCTCGACAACCACCCCTCCCCAACGCTTACAGATTGAAACACCCGGCAGGCATGGCGCAGGACGCGAGCCAGTGCTTACCCCACAGGAAAATCGCTCAGGCCATGAACAGCCGATAGGCGGCATTGTCGGTTTCCTTCCAGTAGCGATAGCCGATCTCGTCGAAGTGCTCCTCGACGTGGGAGCGGTCGCCGTTGGGGATCTGCATGCCCACCAGCACCCGGCCGTAGGCGGCACCATGGTTGCGGTAATGGAACAGCGAGATGTTCCAGTCGTGGGGCAGGTGGGTGAGGAAGTTCATCAGGGCCCCGGGGCGCTCAGGAAACTCGAAGCGGTAGACCTCCTCGTCGAAGTGCTCCCTGGGGCGGCCGCCGCCAAGGTGGCGGATATGCAGCTTGGCCAGCTCGTTGTCGGTGAGGTCCTCCACCGGGTAGCCCGCCTCCCGCAGCCGGTCGGTCACCGCCTGGCGATCCTCGCCTCCCGGCTTGACCTGGACGCCGACGAAGATATGGGCGTTTTCCGGGTCCGCATAGCGGTAGTTGAACTCGGTGACCATGCGTTTGCCGATGATCTTGCAGAATTTCTTGAAGCTGCCGGGCTTCTCGGGAATGGTCACGGCGAGAATCGCCTCGCGCTGCTCGCCCAACTCGGTGCGCTCGGCGATGTGTTGCAGGCGGTCGAAATTGGTGTTGGCGCCGGAGTTGATGCAGAGCAGGGTCTCTCCCTCGACGCCGGTCTGCTGCACGTACTTCTTGAGGCCCGCCAGCGACAGGGCGCCGGAGGTCTCCGCAACCGCCCGGGTATCCTCGAAGATGTCCTTTACTGCGGCGCACATCTCGTCAGTGTTGACGGTGATCACGTCATCGATCAGGTCGCGGATGATCGAGAAGGGCACCTTGCCGATCTGCGCCACTGCCACGCCCTCGGCGAACACCCCGACCTGCTCCAGGGTAACTCGCCGGCCCGCCGCCATGGCGGCCTTGAGGCAGGCGCTGTCCTCGGATTCGACGCCGATCACCTTGATGTCCGGGCGCAAGTACTTCACATAGGCCGCCACCCCGGCGATCAATCCACCGCCGCCCACCGGCACGAAGATGGCATCCAGCGGGCCGGCGTGCTGGCGCAGGATCTCCACTGCCACCGTGCCCTGGCCGGCGATGACGTCGATATCGTCGAAGGGCGGAATATAGGTGTAACCGTGTTCACGAACCAGCTCCTGGGCGTGCTCGGCGGCCGCGGAGAAGGCATCGCCCTTGAGCACCACCTTCGCCCCGCGGGCACGCACCGCGAGAACCTTGATCTCCGGGGTGATGCGCGGCATCACGATCACCGCCTTGACGCCCATCTGTTTGGCGGCCATGGCCAGCCCCTGGGCGTGGTTCCCGGCGGATGCCGTGATCACGCCATTGGCCTTCTGGGCCTCGCTGAGCTGGGCCATCTTGTTGTAGGCCCCGCGAATCTTGAAGGAGTAGACCGGCTGGAGATCCTCGCGCTTGATCAAGATGGTGTTGTTGAAGCGGCGGGAGAGGAAGGGTGCCGGGGAGATCGGCGTTTCCCGGGCGGCTTCATAGACCCGGGCCTGGAGAATCTTCTTGACGGTAGCTTCGAGCATCCTGATATCCCAGAGGCGTGGCGCGAGGGGCTGCGGCGCTCTTTGCTGTGCCGCAGACAACCCCTATTGGTAGCATCCCGGCCGGCATGGCGTCCAGCGGGGCAATTCCAGCGTTTGAAGCGAGAGGCGCCGGGGACAGGTCGAAGAGGGGGCCGTGGACCAGGGATGGTCTAGGTAGCCCCCAGGGAGGGGTTCATGGCTCCCCCTCGCAGGCCTGTCGCCGGATCGGCCTCGAGAGTGCAGCTTCCACCAAGCGTGCTACATCGGCAGACGGGGCCGGCTGGCCTATAATGGCGCCGGTTTCATGCCCTATCCATCCCGCCACCGGAGAGCAACCCATGACCCAGGCCGGCCTATCCCAAGATCAGCTGAAGGATGCCGTGGCCGCGGCCGCCATCGACGAAATCAAGCCCTGGCTCGAACGCGATACCGTGCTCGGCATCGGCACCGGCTCCACCGCCAATCGGTTCATCGACCGCCTGGCCAGGCTGCGCGACGATTTCAAGGGAGCCGTGGCCAGTTCCGAGGCCAGTGCCGGACGGCTGCGCGGGCACGGCATCGAGGTGTTCGAGCTCAACAGCGTCGGCACCGTGCCTTTCTACATCGATGGCGCCGACGAAGTGAACGCTCACTTGCACATGATCAAGGGCGGCGGCGCGGCCCTGACCCGGGAGAAGATCGTTGCCGCCTGCGCCGACCGATTCATCTGCATTGCCGACGCCTCCAAGAAGGTCGAGCGGCTGGGCGAGTTTCCGCTGCCGGTGGAGGTGATCCCCATGGCGCGCTCCTACGTGGCCCGTGAGTTGGTCAAGCTGGGCGCCGATCCCGTCTACCGCGAGGGGGTAGTGACCGACAACGGCAACCAGATCATCGACTGCTTCGAGTTCATGATCGACGACCCGGTGGCCATGGAAGCGCGCCTCAACGCCATCGTCGGCGTGGTCACCAACGGCCTGTTCGCCGCCCGCGGAGCCGACGTGCTGCTGCTGGGTGCGGAAGGCGGCGTGGAGCGACTGACGCCCTCCTGACAGCACTCACCCTGAAAGTGAGCCCTCACTTCGACGGCAGCAACCTCGCCAGGCCTTCCAGGGTGCGCGCCAGCGCCCCGCGGTTGGCCGCCACCACACCACGGCCCGCCTCGCCCAGACGGCGCCGCTCGGCGGGGTCGGCGAAGAGTTCCGCGAGGGCCGTGGCCAGCGCCGCCTCGTCGGCCACCTCCACCAGGGCATCGGCCTCACGCAGCACCTCGGCCACCTCCGCGAAGTTGGCAAGCGCAGGGCCGGTGAGCACCGGCAACCCGAGTGCGGCCGGCTCCAGCAGGTTGTGACCGCCGATCGGCACTAGGCTGCCCCCCACGAAGGCGAGATCCGCCGCGCCATAGAGTGTGAGCAGCTCGCCCATGGTGTCGCCCAGGTAGACAGCCGTCGCGGCCTCCGGCCACGCGCCGCGAGAGCGTCGTGCCGCTGGCATGCCCGCCTGCTCGCACAGCGCCGCCACGGCCTCGAAACGCTGGGGATGGCGCGGCACCAACACCAGCAACGCCTCGGGACAGCTCTTGAAACGGGGCATCGGATGGCTCTCGCGGAGCCGGGCATGAGCAGCCAGCAGCGCCGCCTCCTCGCCCTCGTGGGTAGAACCAGCCACCCACACCGGGCGCTCGCCAAGGCGGGTACGCAAGCGCTCACTCTCTTCAAAACCTCCGTCATCCCAGAAAATATCGAACTTGAGCGACCCCACCACGGCGATACGTTCAGCCGCCATGCCCAGTGCACGGAAGCGCTCGGCGTCGGCACTCGACTTGGCCGCCAGCCAGTCGACACAGGCCAGGGCCTCGCGCATCAGCGGGCGTAGCCGGCGATAGCCGCGGAAGGCCCGCGGCGAGAGGCGGCCGTTGACCACCGCCACCGGTACGCCGAAGCGCCGACAGGCGTGCAGCAGGTTGGGCCACAGCTCGGTCTCAAAGAAGAGCGCCAGCGCCGGGCGCAGTCGCTCGACGAATCGTACCGCGGCCCATGGAAAATCCAGCGGAACGAAGCGGTGAACGAGGCGCTCGTCGTCCCGGGATGCCGCCAGGGCTCGGGCGCGCTCCGCCCCGGTGGCGGTCATGGTGGTGAGGGTAAGGCGGTACTCGGGGTAGCGCTCGAGCAGCGCCTCGATGAGCGGGCGGGCTGCCAGCACCTCCCCCACCGAGGCGCAGTGTAGCCACAGCATGCGCTCGCCGGGCGGCGTCTCGGGAATGCGCCCCAGGCGCAGCTCGCGGGGGGTTTGTCGAGAGTCAGTGAGCGCATGCTCACGCCGAATGCGCCGCCAGATCAGCGGCGCCAGGACCAGCAGCGCCGCCGAATAGAGGACTCGGGGCCAGCCCATCAGGCCTCGCGGTCGAGGATGGTGGAGATCATCGCCGTGGTGGAGACGCCATCCTCGAAGCCCAGCACCCTGACCTCGCCGCCGGCCTCGCGCACCGCCTCACCGCCGGCGATCTGTTCGGGGCGATAGTCGCCGCCCTTGACCAGCACGTTGGGCAACACCGCCTCGATCAGCCGCTGGGGGGTGTCCTCGGCGAAGGGCACCACCCAGTCCACGGCGCCGAGGCCGGCCAGCACCTGCATGCGTCGCATCAGGGGATTGATGGGCCGCTTGGGTCCCTTGAGGCGGGCGATGGAGGCGTCGTCGTTGACCGCCACGATCAGCCGGTCGCCCAGCTTGCGAGCCTGCTCCAGGTAGGCCACATGGCCGGCGTGCAGGATGTCGAAGCAGCCGTTGGTCATCACCACCCGCTCGCCGCGGGCCTGGGCGGCCCTGACCGCCTCGATCAGCGGCGCCTCCTCGATCACCCCGAACTCGGCCAGCTTGTCGCCCTGCAGGGCAGTGTAGAGCTCGGCGATGGAGAGGGTCGCGGTGCCCTGCTTGGCGACCACCAGGCCGGCGGCCAGGTTGGCCAGGGTCATCGCCTCTGGGAAGGCATGGCCGGCGGCGAGCGCGAGGCCGAGCACGCCGATGACGGTGTCGCCGGCGCCGGTGACGTCATAGACTTCACGGGCCCGCGTCGGCAGGTGCAGCGGCTCGTGGCCCTCGCGGATCAGGGTCATGCCCTTCTCGCTGCGGGTGATCAGCAGCGCCTCGAGCTCCAGGTCGATACGCAGCGCCTCGCCGCGCTCGGCCAGCTCGGCGTCGTCGCGACAGTGGCCCACCACCGCCTCGAACTCCGTCAGATTAGGAGTGATCACGCTGGCCCCTCGGTAGCGGGAAAAATCGCTGCCCTTGGGGTCCACCAGCACCCGCTTGCCGCTGGCGCGGACCAGGCGGATCAGCTCCTCAACCCGGTTCAGGGTGCCCTTGCCGTAGTCAGAGAGGATCACCAGGTCCGCCTCGGGCAGCGCCGCCTCGACCTGGGCCAGCAGGGGCGAGGTATCCACCTCGCCGAGCCCCTCCTCGAAGTCGAGGCGGATCAGCTGCTGGTTGCGGCTCATCACCCGAAGTTTGGTGATGGTAGGAATGCCGGGGCTACGGGCGAAGTGAGTGCACACTCCGGCACTTTCCAGGCGGGACACCAGGCGGTCGGCGTTGTCGTCATCGCCGACCAGCCCGGCCAGCGCCGCCCGGGCCCCCAGGGAGGCGATGTTGAGAGCCACGTTGGCGGCGCCGCCGGGTCGGTCCTCGCTCTGCTCGACCCGCACCACCGGCACCGGCGCCTCGGGCGAGATCCGCGAGGTGCCGCCGTGCCAGTAGCGGTCGAGCATGACGTCGCCCACCACCAGCAGGCGGGAGCGCTCCAGGGCGGTCAGATCAAGTTTCATCGTCGGGAAGCTCCCTTTCCGTGTGGGTGGCGGCGATGTGGTCGAACAGGGCCTCCAGACGCTCGATGACGTCCTCGGCATGGATCAACGACATGGCGTCGGGGTGGCGCACCCGCTGTCCCCAGGTGATCTCCTCCGGGGACTTGTGCAGGTAGGTAAGCACGGCGTCCGGGTAGCGATTAACCACGAACTCTCGCCAGCAGTAGGGGGCGGCGCGGTCGGGGTTGGTGGTGGCGTAGAGCCCCACCGTCGGGGTGCCCAGAGCGTTGGCGATGTGCACCGGCCCGGAGTCCGGGGCGATAACGGCCCGAGCCCGGGCGATCAGCGCCAGCAGCCCCTTCAGCGAGGTGCCACCGATGGCGTCGATCACCGAGCCGGGCTCGCAGAGCGACTGGATCCGCTCGCCCATCTCGCGCTCCTGGGTGCTGCCGCCGCCGGTTAGCAAGGTCGCCAGGCCGTGCTGCTGCCAGGCGTGTTGGATCACCGCCGCATAGCCCTCGGCGGACCAGTTGCGGAAGTTGCGCAGCCGCGGGTTGGCGCAGGGGCTCATCAGCAGGTAGGGTCCCTCATGGGTGAGCGTCCGGGCCTCGTCGAAGGCGGCATCGGGCACCGGCAGGTCCCACGCCAGGGAGAGATCCTCCACGCCCAGCAAGCGAGCGAAATCCAGGAAGGATTCCAGCACGTGAGCACGGGGGTGGGGGGCCAGCTGGCGATGGGTGAACCAGTGCTGGGCGTCCTTGGCGCGGGCCTTGTCGTAACCCACCCGCACCTCGGCCTTGAGCCCCAGCGACAGGGCGCTTGCGCGCAGCGCCTGCTGCATGTGCAGCAACACGTCGAAGCGGGTGTTGGCCAGCTCGCGCCAGATAGCGCGCATGCCGGCAAGTCCGCTGGCCTTGTCGTAGACCACGAACTCGACCCCGGAAAGGCCGGCCAGTAGACTGTGCTCGCCCTTGCCGATGATCCAGGTGATGCGCGCCTCGGGCCACTGGCGCTGCAGGGCACGAACCGTCGGTACCAGGTTGCAGACATCGCCCAGAGCGGAGAGTCGCAGCACGCCGATGTGCCGGGGTTGTGCAGGCAGAGGATGCTTCATGGGGTTGGCAACGTGTCGAGCAGGAAAGGATTTCATTCTATATGATGCGCAGCGTTTATGTGATGCCGCCGCCGAGGTGCCGCCCGGCCCGCTGCTCTTCGACCCCGACCACTGGCGCCGTCAGAGGCGGGTGACCGGCGAGGCCCCGGGGCGCGGCGCCAGCCAGTTCCTGGACGCCGGCAACGGCCGCGAGTGGGTGCTACGCCCCTACCGCCGGGGGGGCCTCGTCGCCCGACTCAGCGCGACCCGCTACCTGTGGACCGGGCTCGAACACACCCGCGCCTTTCGCGAACTGCGCCTGACCGCCGCCCTTCACGAGCGCGGCCTGCCGGTGCCCCGTCCGGTGGCCGCGGCCGTCATCCGCCACGGCCTCAGCTATGAGGCCGCCCTGATCACCGAACGCCTCCCCGGCGCCCGCGCCCTGGCCAGCCGGCTCGAGGAAGGTCGCGCCCACGAGGCGTTGCTGGAAGCTGTAGGCCGAACGATCCGCCGCTTTCACGACGCCGGCCTCGACCACGTGGACCTCAACGCCCGCAACCTGCTGGTGGATGACGAGGAGCGCGTCTGGCTCATCGACCTGGACCGCTGTCGGCAGCGTCCGAAGGGGCGCTGGCAGTCCGCGAACCTGGCGCGACTCGAGCGCTCCCTGGCCAAGTTCGGCGCTCGGGACGCCATGGCGCCGATCCAACGGGGCTACGCGGAGGGTTGACCCGGCTCGGGCGCGCCTGAGTACTCGGCGACCAGGTTGGCCACATGGGCCGCCAGGGTGAAGCCCGCCAGTACCCGCGCACGGGCCTCCTGGCCCAGGCGCCGGCGCAGGTCGCCATCCGCGGCCAGCTCGGCCATCGCGCCCGCCCAGTCCGTGGCGTCCTCGGGGGGCGCCAGGCGCCCCGTCTCGGCATCGAGCAGCTCCGGGATCGCCCCGCTGTCGCTGCCGATGACGGCACGGCCGGCTGCCATGGCCTCGATCACCGTCAGGCCGAAGGCCTCGTTGCGCGAGGGCACACAGACGATGTCCAGCGCCTCGAAGAGGCGCGGCAGGTCGCGGCGAAAGCCGGTGAAGGTGATCCGCGATTCGAGGCCCAGCGCTGCGATGCGCTGCCTTAGCATCATCACATGCGCCTCGTCGCTGCCCTCCTCTGCCGTCAGACCGCCTATCAGCACCCCGTGCCAGGCCAGGCTCGGCTGCGCCTCGGCCAGGCAAGCCAACGCCTCGACCCACACCTCCTGGCCCTTGCCCGGCGTCAGTCGCCCCGGCAGGCCGATGGCCACGGCGCCCTCGGGTACGCCCAGCTCGCGGCGCAGCGCGGCCCGTTCCTGGTCATCGAGGCGCGGCGCATAGGGGGCCGGGTCGATGCCCAGGTAGAGGCGGCGGATGCGCTGGGCGGGCAGCGGGAAGGCCGCCAGGTTGCGCTGTCGCGTCGCCTCGCTGATGGAGAAGAGACGGGTGACGCGCCCGTAGGCCCAGCGGTGGTAGAGATCCTTCTTGGGACGGGTCACGCCCATGTGGTCGGTGAAGAAGAGCCTGAGCGACGGCCTCAGACTTGCCAGCAGCGCCCCCAGGCGGAGATCGCTGGACTTGTGGCAGTGGATCACGCCGATGTCGTGGGCCTTCAGGTAGGCGAGCACCCGCCCCACGGCCAGCAGCGCCCGTCCCTTGGAAGCGAGTTCAAGCGGCTCTAACCCGGCCTCGCGAAAGCTCTCGGCGACCCGGGAGCCGGCCAAGGCCAACCCGTGGCTCTGCCACCCCTGCCGGGCCAGCTCGGGTATAATCCGGGACGGATACATTTCCAGTCCGCCCCAGCCACTGGAGAGGCAGATATGCAGAACCTTGTGCGACAAGGCTGACTCCTTCGGTATCTCGGGGCTCGGGAGCCCGGATGACTGCTACTTCCGCTGCCTCGGGCGCGTCTTCGCGCCTGCTGGTGGTTCGCAACGACAAGCTCGGCGACTTCATGCTGGCGTGGCCGGCGCTGGCCCGCCTGAAGGCGGCCCGCCCAGTGCCCCACGTCAGCGTTCTGGTGCCGGCCTATACCGCGCCCATGGCGCGGCTCTGCCCCTGGATCGACCGGGTGCTGATCGACCCCGGCGAGAGTGCCGACCGCAGCGAGCGCCGACGACTGCTGGCCGAGGTGAAGACGGGCCGCTTCGATGGGCTGCTCACGCTCTTCTCCACGCCGCGCATCGGCTGGCTCGGCTGGCGTGCGGGCATCCCGCTGCGCCTGGCGCCGGCTACCAAGTGGGCGCAGGTATTCTACAACCGAAGGGTGGCACAGCGCAGGTCGCGCTCGGAAAAGCCCGAATACCGCTACAACCTGGAGCTGGCCGAGACGCTACTGACGGCGCTGGAGCTGGACCCCAGCGCCCCGCCCGAGCCTCCTTACTGGCCGCTGCCACAGACCGAGCGCCTCGCCGAGCGCCGGCGCCTCGCCGAGGAGCTCGACATTGATCCGGCGCGGCCCTGGGTCTTCCTGCACGGCGGCAGCGGCGGGTCCGCGGTGAACCTCACCCCCGAGCAGTACGCCCGCCTGGTGCTGGACGTAGACGCGCGCCTGACGGGCGAGCGGCGCCCCCAGTGGATCCTGACCGCCGGTCCCGGCGAGGAGGCCACCGCCGAGGCGATACAGGCCCCGCTGCTCGAGGCCGACGTGCCGGTCCTCCGTCTGCCGGGCCGCGATGGGCTCGGCGACTTTGCCAGAAGCCTCTCGGCGGCGGATCTGTTTATCGCCGGCTCCACCGGGCCGCTGCATATCGCCGGCTGTCTGGATATCGCCACCGCCGGTTTCTATTCGGCGCGCCGCTCCGCCACCCCGCTGCGCTGGCAGACCTGCAACCGCGCCGAGCACCGCCTGGCCTTCTGCCCCCCCGAAGGCGCCGGCGAGCAGGATATGGCCAGCATCGATATCACGGAGGCGACCGACCGGATCGTCAGCTTTCTCACGACGCACAACCGCCGAGAGGCTTCACCATGATTCCCATCACCGGCATCGTCATCACCCTCAATGAAGAGACTCGTATCGGTGACTGCATTGATTCTCTGAAAATGGTCTGTGACGAAATCATTGTCGTTGACTCTTTCAGCCAGGATGACACCGTCAGAGTCGCTGAAGGCAAGGGGGCCACTGTCCTGTTGCAGAAGTACCTGGGCGATGGTCCGCAGAAGGCTTTCGGAGCACCCCGTGCCAGTAACGACTGGATCCTTGCCCTGGATGCCGACGAGCGATTGGATGAGGATGCCGTAGCAGCAATACGCAACCTCTCGCTGGATGATCCATCTGTGGCCTACAGCTTCAGACGACGGAACTTCTGTGGTAACCACTGGGTCAAGGCGGCAGGCTTCTATCCGGACGAGGTGGTGAGGCTTTACAACCGTAGGACATCGGGATATCTGCCCAAAAAGGCCCACTCTTCGGTACAGTCCCCAAGGGTTGAAAGCACCGGTGCTCATATTCGGCATTTCACCTATGAAAACCTGTCTCACTGGATTCAGCGCATTGATCAGCTCTCCACACGAGACGCCTGGGCCATGAAAGAGCGGGGAGTTTCCCCCTCTGCATTTCGGCCGGCCGGGCATGCGTTGAGTGCGATGATTCGCAAGCTGATCCTGAAGGGGGGGCTACTGCAGGGAAGCGACGGCCTGACGGTTGCCATGACGACGGCCTTCCACGCCTATATGAAGTACGCAAAGCTCAACGAACTTCATGAGAACGAACGACAGCCTTAATACATCCTGAGCCTGGGCGATGCGTCTGCCTTGTTAAGCTGCCGACATCGCGAGGATCCGACCCACCATGCTTCCAGTTCCATCCTCCACGTTGCTCCGCCACCCCCGCTGGTGGGCCCTGCTCGCCATCGGGCTCTGTCTGGGCTACGCCGTCGTCACCGTGAGTCGGCTGCCTGTCTGGGCCCTGCCAACCGTCGCCGGCGCCTGGCTCGTCGCCGGCTGGCTGCTGCGCTGGGGGGCGCCTCGGCATCCTCGCCCCGGGGCCAGGGTGTGGCCCTGGTCGCTGCTGCCCATCGCGCTGCTGGGCATCTATGTCTACCTCAACGACAGCTTCGGCATCGTCGACCTGGGGGCGATCTTCTTCCACCTCCAGGCAGGCATGTCCGACCATGGCGGTGGCGAACGCCTGGTGGCCGCCGTGCTTTATACCCTCAGCATGCTCGCCCTGCTGGCGGCCTTTACCTGGCTGGTGCGGGTCGATCACCGCTGGCGACAGGGCGAGCGGCTGCTGGCCTTGATACTGCTCGCCAGCAACCCCCTGCTCTACGGCATGACCCAGCGCGGCGCGGCCATCGTCACCGACGACGGCGCCTGGCTGGATCGCCGTTACATCGAGCCCGCGATCTTCGAGGCCCCCGCCTCGCCCCCCAACCTGCTGGTGCTCTATCTGGAGAGCATGGAGCGCACCTATGCGGACCGGGAACGCTTCGGCGACGCCTACGCCGACCTCGAGGCGCTGGGCGAGCGCGGTCACGTGTTCGAGGGGGTGCGCCAGCTCGACAACACCGGCTGGACCATGGCCGGCAAGATTGCCAGCCAGTGCGGTACGCCCCTGATGCCCGCCGGCCTGCTCCACGACCGCCAGTTCGAGCCGCTTGGCCGCGTGGTCCCCGGCGTGGACTGCCTGGGTGACCTGCTGGCCGAACAGGGCTACCGGCTCAGCTACCTGGGCGGCGCCAGCACCGCCTTCGCCGGCAAGGGGCTGTTCTACGAGGGCCATGGCTTCACCGAGGTGATCGGCCGTGCCGAACTCGAGCCGCGGCTGGAAGACCCCGACTACATCAACGACTGGGGACTCTTCGATGACTCCCTTTACGCGTTAACCCTCGAGGAAATTCGCCGCCTGGATGCCGAGGGCAACGGCCCCTGGGGAGTCGTCAACCTCACCATCGCCGGCCATGCTCCCAACGGCTACCCGGCACGAGCCTGCCGGGAGCGCCAGGGAGAATTCGACGGTGTGGATATCCTCTATTCGGTGGCCTGCTCCGCCTGGCTCGCGCGGTACCTGGTGGAACGCCTGGAGGACGAGGGGCTGCTGGAGAACACCCTGGTGATGATCGCCAGCGACCACCTGACCATGCGGGTCTCGGTGTGGGACCAGCTCACCGCCGGCGAACGCGACAACACCTTCATTTTGCTCGGCCCCGGCATCGAGGGCGGCACTCGCATCCGCCGGGAGGCCTCCATGATCGACCTCTTCCCGACCCTGCTGGAGGCCATGGGCTTCACCATCGATAAACACCGTGCCGGCCTGGGCGTCTCCCTGCTGGCCGGACCCTATGAGCAGACGCTGGTGGAGCGCCACGGTCTTGAGCCGCTCAACGCCCGCATGCGCGAGGAGAATGCCCTTCAGCAGCGGCTGTGGGAGGGTCTGGTGCCGAACCGGCCGGAGGAGCCCGAGGGGGAGGAAACGCCACCGGCCGACGAGCAGGTGGTGGAGAGCCCCTACGACGCCACCGGCGAGGTGCCAGCCAGCGTCCAGTAGCGCCTGGCTACTCCTCGACGGCGAGGCGCCTTTCGGTGCCCAGCACCGCCGCCAGCAGCCGCTGCGGCGACAGCTCGGTGAGGCAGCGGGTATGTCCCAGCGGGCAGGTGCGCGCGAAGCAGGGAGAACACTCCAGTGACAGAGTGTGAATCTCGGCGCTGTCGGTCAAGGGCGGCGTGTAGACCGGAGAAGAGGAACCATAAATGGCATGCACCCGGGTGCCCGTCGCCGCGGCCACGTGCATCAGCCCCGAGTCGTTGGTAACCACCTGGCGGCAGTCGGCCAGCAGGTCCACGGCATCGGCCAGGCGCGTCCGACCACAGAGGTTGTGCACATACGCCAGTCCCTCGGTGATAGTCTTGCCTGCCTCGTCATCCTTGGGGCCGCCCAGCACCCGCACCTCGAAGCCCTCGGCCACCAGCGACTCGGCCAGCGTGCGGAAGTGCGCCAACGGCCACTGCTTGGCCGGGCCGTACTCCGCCCCCGGCATCATGCCGATGGCTGGGCGTAACGATAGTTCATGAATCCTGCGCAGCTCGGCGAGGTTGCCGCCATCCACGGCGAGGTGCGGTCGCGGAACCGTGAACCCCCCCGCGACCGCCTCCGCGGCGGGCAGCCCCAGCGCCACGAAGCGCTTCACCGTCTGGTCGAGCACAGCCTTGTCGAGCCGCCGGCGATCGTTCAGCAGGCCGTAGCGCTGTTCGCCGGTGAAGCCGGTCCGCCGCGGGATGCCCGCCAGGAAGGGCACCAGCGCCGATTTCCAGGAGCGCGGCAGCACGATGGCGCGATCGAAGCGGCCTCGCAGCGAGCGGGCAACCCGGCGGCGGGTAGACCAGCCGAATTCGCCGTGGCCGACGTCCAGGGCCACCCCCTCATCCACCTCCGCCATCCGCTCGAGGATAGGCAGCGACCAGGCCGGCGCCAGCACGCCGATGCGGCAGCCGGGGTGGCGCGCCTCTAGCGTGCTGAACAGGCTCTGGGCCATGACCATGTCGCCGACCCAGGAGGGGCCGACCACCAGGATTCTCTCGCCGGCGCCTGGCGCTGCCCCCTCAGTCATTCAGCCACTCCAGGTACTCGCGCACCCCCTCGGCCACGGTGCGGAACTCGCGATCATAGCCCGCCTGGCGCAGGCTGCCGATATCGGCCCGGGTATAGCTCTGGTAGCGCCCCTTGAGCTCCTCGGGAAAGTCGATGTATTCGATGCTGCCGCGGCCATAGTGGTCAATCACCGCCTCGCCGATCGCCTTGAAGGGCTCGGCGCGGCCGCTGCCCAGGTTGAAGATGCCGGACACCGCGGGGTTGTCGAGAAACCAAAGGTTCACGCTCACCACGTCGCCCACGTAGACGAAGTCGCGACTCTGCATGCCGGCTTCAAAGCCATCCCAGGCGCCGAAGAGCTTGAGGTCCTGGCCGGCGCTGATCTGGGTGTTGTGGTGATAGGCAACGCTGGCCATCTTGCCCTTGTGCTGCTCGCGGGGACCGTAGACGTTGAAATAGCGAAAACCCACCACCTGGCTCTTGAACTCATCCCGGCGAGCGCGCACGTACTGGTCGAAGAGCAGCTTGGAATAGCCATAGACGTTGAGCGGTTTCTCGTGTTCGGGCGCTTCCACGAACACCTCACTGCCCCCATAGGTGGCCGCCGAGGAGGCATAGAGGAAAGGGATGCCGCGCCGCTGACAGAAGTGCAGCAGCACCTTGGAATACTCGAAATTGTTGTCGAGCATGAAGCGGCCGTCCCACTCGGTGGTATCCGAACAGGCCCCCTCATGAAAGATGGCTTCGATCTCGGGCAGCCCCGAGGCCTCGTCGCGCAGCTCCGCTTCCACCCGACGGCGGAAATCATCCTTGTCCAGGTAGTCGCCGAGGGTGCAATCAGCCAGGTTGATGAACTTGGTGCCGTCGGAAAGGTCATCGACCACCATCACATCCTGACGGCCGCGGGCATTGAGAGCCTTGACCAGATTCGAGCCGATGAAGCCGGCCCCGCCTGTCACTACGATCATGGGGAGAATCCTCTGTCTCGGGGCGTGCGCCTATAACCGATCTTCCGGTGATTGTATACTTGACGACCTGTGAATTCATGGCCAACGGTGCTTTACGCAATGACTCTCTCGTCCTCGACACCCGCGCCGACCTCGACCTCCGTGTCGGCGCCTGACGCCTCGACCTTTCAGGGGTTGATCCTGGCCCTGCAGCAGTACTGGGCCGAACAGGGCTGCGTGGTCCTGCAGCCCCTCGATATGGAGGTCGGCGCCGGCACTTTCCATCCGGCCACCTTCCTGCGTGCCATCGGCCCCGAGACCTGGAATGCTGCCTACGTGCAGCCGTCTCGGCGTCCCACCGACGGCCGCTACGGCGAGAACCCCAACCGCCTGCAGCACTACTACCAGTTCCAGGTGGTGATGAAGCCCTCGCCCGCCGATTTCCAGGCGCTCTATCTCGGTTCGCTGGAGCGGCTCGGTCTCGACCCCCTGGTGCATGACATCCGCTTCGTCGAAGACAACTGGGAGTCGCCCACCCTTGGTGCCTGGGGCCTGGGATGGGAGATCTGGCTCAACGGCATGGAGGTTACCCAGTTCACCTACTTTCAGCAGGCCGGCGGTATCGAGTGCTACCCGGTGACCGGCGAGCTGACCTACGGCCTGGAGCGTATCGCCATGTACCTGCAGGGCGTGGACAGTGTCTACGACCTGGTATGGACCGAGGCTCCGGACGGTACCCGGGTCTCCTATGGGGACGTCTACCTGCAGAACGAGCGGGAGCAGTCCGCCTACAACTTCGAGCATGCCGACGTCGATTTCCTGTTCGGCGCCTTCGACCAGCAGGAGCGCGACTGCACCCGGCTGCTCAATGCCGGCCTGCCGCTGCCCGCCTACGAGCAGGTGCTCAAGGCCTCCCACACCTTCAACCTGCTCGACGCCCGCCACGCCATCTCGGTGACGGAGCGTCAGCGCTTCATCCTGCGCGTGCGCACCATGGCCCGAGACGTGGCTCACGCCTACTTCGAATCGCGCAAGGCCGCCGGTTTCCCGCTGGCCCCCGAGGCCCTGCGCCGCGAACTGCTTGACCAGGGAGACGCATGAGCATGGCCGCCAACACCCTACTGATTGAACTGGGCGTCGAGGAGCTTCCGCCCGGCGCCATCGATGCCCTCTCCGACGCCCTGGCCGAGGGCGTTCGCCGCGGCCTGGCCGACGCCGAGGTATCCCACGGCGAGGTACGCGCCTACGCCACACCCCGCCGCCTGGCGGTGCAGGTCGACTCCCTGGCAGACAGCCAACCCGACCGTGAGGTGGAAAAGCGCGGCCCGGCACTGGCCGCCGCCTTCAAGGATGGCCAGCCCACGAGGGCAGCCGAGGGCTTCGCCCGCTCCTGCGGCGTCGGCGTCGACGCACTGATCCATCTGGAGACCGACAAGGGGATCTGGCTCGGCTACCGCGAACAGCAGCGCGGCGACGCCACCACCGCCCTGCTGCCCGGCATCCTGCAGAAGGCCATCGCCGCTCTGCCGGTGCCCAAGAACATGCGATGGGGCGCTTCCCGGGTGGAGTTCTCCCGTCCGGCGCACTGGCTGGTCATGCTCTACGGCAGCGACGTCGTCAAGGCCAGCGCCCTGGGCCTCGAGGCCGGCCGCACCACCTTCGGCCACCGCTTCCACGCCCCCCAGGCCATCGAGCTCACCCAGGCCGACGGCTACCTCGCCGAGCTGGAACAGGCCTGGGTGCTGGCCGACCGTGACCAGCGCCGCGAGCGCATTCGCGAGCAGGTGCTGTCCGAAGCCGAGGCCCAGGAGGCCACCGCGGTGATCGACGAGGCACTGCTGGCCGAGGTAAGCGGCCTGGTGGAGTGGCCGGTGGCCCTGGCCGGCAGCTTCGACGAGCGTTTCCTCGACGTGCCCGCTGAGTGCCTGATCTCCTCCATGAAGGCCAACCAGAAATACTTCCATCTTCTCGATGACGAGGGTCGCCTCAAGCCGCTGTTCATCACCATCGCCAACATCGACAGCACCGATCCGCAACAGGTGATCGAGGGCAACGAGAAGGTGATCCGCCCGCGCCTGGCCGACGCCGCCTTCTTCTTCGACACCGACCGCAGGCGACCGCTGGCGTCGCGCATCGATGAGCTCTCGGGGGTGGTATTCCAGAAGCAGCTCGGCACCCTGGCCGACAAGGCGCACCGTAGCGCCGCCGTGGCCGCCTTCATCGCTGGCCGTATCGAGGGCGACGTGGCACACGCCCGCCGCGCCGCCGAGCTGGCCAAGTGTGACCTGGTCACCGAGATGGTGCTGGAGTTCCCCGAGCTACAGGGCATCATGGGTCGCTATTATGCCGAGCACGACGGCGAGCCCGCCGAGGTCGCCCAGGCGCTGGAGGAGCAGTACCTGCCCCGCTTCGCCGCCGATGCCATCCCCCACGGTCGAACCGGCCTGGCGCTGGCCCTGGCCGACCGTCTCGACACCCTGACCGGGATCTTCGGCATCGGCGCCCGCCCCACCGGCACCAAGGATCCCTTCGCCCTGCGTCGCGCTGCCATCGGCGTGCTGAACATACTGATCAAGGCGGAGCTGAATCTGGACCTGCGCGAGCTGCTGGAACTGGCCGTTGCCCAGCACCAGGAACTCCCCTACGCCGAGAAGCTGGTGGACGAGGTGTTGACCTACATGCTCGACCGCTTCCGCGCCTGGGGACAGGACGAAGGCATCTCGGCCGAGGTCTACCTGGCCGTGCGCGCCCGTACCGTCACGCGCCCGCTGGACTTCGCCCGCCGTCTGCGCGCCGTACAGGCGTTCGCCGGTCGCGATGAAGCCGCCGCCCTGGCCGCGGCCAACAAGCGGGTGTCTAACATCCTCGGCAAGCAGGAGGTCGACGTGGGTAGCCGGGTCGATGCCACTTTGCTTCAGGAGTCCGCCGAGCAGGCCCTTCATGAGGCGGTGAGCGCCCAACGCGAACGGGTCATGCCGCTGTTCGCCGAGGGACGCTATGCCGAGGCGCTGGACACCCTCTCCGCCCTGCGGGAACCGGTCGACGCCTTCTTCGACCAGGTCATGGTGATGGCCGACGACCCGGCCATTCGCATCAACCGCCTGGCCCTGGTGGCCAGCTTGCGTGGGCTCTTCCTGGAAGTGGCCGATATCGCTCAGCTGCAGCAGTAAACACGCCAACCCAACATAAGGCCGGTAGCCCAGCGCTGCCGGCCTTTTTCATGCCTGACCCACGAACCGATGTTTCACGTGGAACTCTCCAATAGCCTGGCCGCTTGGCACCTTGGCACCTTGGCACCTTGGCAGCTTGGCAGCTTGGCAGGGAATGTTCCACGTGAAACACTGTGCTTACTCTCGACCTGGTACAAGGAGCCCAATGGATGACCTCCCCCGACCGCCTGGTGATCCTCGACCGTGACGGCGTGATCAACCAGGACTCCGACAGTTACGTGAAATGCCTGGCCGAGTGGGTCCCCTACCCCACCGCGATCCAGGCCATCGCCCGTCTGAGCGGGGCCGGCTGGATGGTAGCGGTGGCCACCAACCAGTCCGGCATCGCGCGTGGCTACTATGACGAGGCCACCCTGGATGCGATGCATGCCGAGTTGAATCGACGAGTGGGTGAGGCTGGCGGAAGGATCGACTATATCGCCTGGTGTCCCCACGGCCCCGACGGCGGCTGCGACTGCCGCAAGCCACTGCCCGGCCTATTGAATGAGATCCGCCTGGCGCTTGGCATGAAGACCCTGGCCGGCAGCTGGATGGTCGGTGATAGCCTACGCGACCTCCAGGCCGGAGAGGCCGTGGGCGCCCATTCCGTGCTGGTACGTACCGGCAAGGGGGAACGAACACTTGCCGAAAACCCGGAACTGGCCGACCAGGCCAGCGCAACGCGTATCTTCGATGACCTATCCGGATTCGTCACTTGGCTGCTGGATCAACAATATCCCTGAGCATAAGGGCCAGTCCACAGCTTCGCAGGACCTAACTATCCGCTCAGAGAAAAGCCCCGCCATCTTGCGATGGCGGGGCTATTGCCTGACTCGGGACTTGTCGTTCAGAGACGTTTCACGTGAAACAGGTCGCCGTCATACGTCGAGATTAGCCACCAGCGCATTGCGCTCGATGAAGTCACGACGAGGCTCGACTTCGTCGCCCATCAGGGTGTTGAACATCATATCGGCACCCACCGCATCCTCGATGGTGACCCTGAGCATCCGGCGAGTCTCGGGGTTCATGGTCGTATCCCACAGCTGATCCGGATTCATCTCCCCCAGCCCCTTGTAGCGCTGGATGGACAAACCACGCTGGGCCTCGGCCATCAGCCACTCGAGGGCCTCGTAGAAGGTGACCACACGCTTCTGGCGCTCCCCACGGGCCACATAGGCGCCCTCCTCCAGCAAGCCGTCGAGGGTCTCGCCAAGCTCGGCCATACCGCGATAGTCGGCGCTGGTAAAGAACTCGATGCCCCACACGTAATCCGTGGATACGCCGTGGGCGGTGAGCGTTACCGCCGGCAAATAGAGGCTGCGCTCGTTATCTTCCTCGAGCCGGAAGGTATAACGCGGACCACCCTCGTAAGCCACCACGGCATCCATCTCGCCCTGGAGGTGGTCGATCCAGTTCTGCATGGTTCCCCGATCCCGTAGGCTGATCTCGCCCTCCAGATGCGCGGCATGCACGATCCGCTTGAGCACCTCGTTCGGGTAGACACGTGACAGGCGATCGATACGGCGAACCACCTCACGATACTGGTTCACCAGTGCCTCCAGTTGGGAGCCGCTGATACCGGGCGCATCGGCGTTGACGTAAAGCCGGGCGCCGTCCAGAGCCGTGGCGGTCAGGTAGTCGGTCATCGCCTGCTCATCCTTGAGATAGAGCTCCTGCTTGCCACGCTTGATCTTGTAGAGAGGCGGCTGGGCGATAAAGACATGTCCGCGCTCGATCAACTGAGCCATCTGGCGGAAGAAGAACGTCAGCAGCAGGGTGCGTATGTGCGAGCCATCCACGTCCGCATCGGTCATGATGATGATCGAGTGGTAGCGCAACTTGTCGGGGTTGAACTCCTCGCGACCGATGCCGCAGCCCAGGGCGGTGATCAGGGTGCCCACCTCGGCGGAGGAAAGCATCTTGTCGAAGCGCGCCTTCTCCACGTTGAGTATCTTCCCCTTGAGGGGAAGAATCGCCTGGGTGCGGCGATCACGCCCCTGCTTGGCACTGCCACCGGCCGAGTCACCCTCTACCAGGAATATCTCGGAAAGGCTGGGATCCTTCTCCTGGCAGTCGGCCAGTTTTCCGGGTAGGCCCGCGATGTCCAGAGCCCCCTTGCGGCGGGTCATGTCGCGGGCCTTGCGCGCGGCCTCACGGGCACGGGCCGCGTCGAGCATCTTGTTGACGATCGCCTTGGCCTCGTTGGGCTTCTCGATCAGATAGTCCGAGAAGAGCCGCCCCATCTCCTGCTCCACCGCGGTCTTTACCTCTGACGAAACCAGCTTATCCTTGGTCTGGGACGAGAACTTGGGGTCGGGTACCTTCACCGAGACGATGGCCGTCAGCCCCTCTCGGGCGTCATCACCGGAGGTGTTGATCTTCGACTTCTTGAGCAGGCCCTCGGACTCGATATAGGCATTCAGGGTCCGGGTCAGCGCGGCACGAAAGCCCGCCAGATGCGCTCCACCATCTCGCTGGGGAATATTGTTGGTATAACAGAAGATGTTTTCATTGAAGGAGTCGTTCCACTGCATCGCCACCTCCACACCTACGCCGTCCTCACGCTCGGCATTGAAATGGAACACCGGGTTGAGCACGCTCTTGTTGGTGTTGAGGTGATCGACGAAGGCCTTGAGCCCCCCCTCGTAGTGGAACACCTCCTCCTTCCCGCTACGCTCGTCGATCAGCCGTACGGCCACGCCGGAGTTCAGAAAGGAGAGCTCGCGTAGTCGCTTGGCCAGGATATCGTAATGGAATTCGATGCTGGTGAAGGTTTGAGGAGAGGGCCTGAAGTGGATTCGCGTACCGGTCTTCTCGCTCTTGCCTACCACGGCCAGGGGCGATTTGGGCACTCCGTGGTGATAGATCTGCTCGAACACCTCACCAGCGCGCCAGATGGTCAGTTTAAGCTCCTCCGAGAGCGCGTTGACCACCGACACCCCGACGCCGTGAAGCCCACCAGACACCTTGTAGGAGTTGTCGTCGAACTTGCCGCCGGCGTGGAGCACCGTCAT
The DNA here is from genome assembly GCF_051216275.1 of Halomonas salsilacus. NCBI lineage: Bacteria > Pseudomonadati > Pseudomonadota > Gammaproteobacteria > Oceanospirillales > Halomonadaceae > Halomonas > Halomonas salsilacus. The sequence continues at coordinate 84,943 of NZ_JBPKAQ010000005.1, read as the reverse complement.
GATCACTTCCGCAGCGGAAATCCCTTCCCCTTCATGGATATCAGTGGGAACCCCGCGACCATTGTCGCTTACCGTGACCGACTCGTCGGGATGGATGACCACACGAATTTCGCTGCAGTGCCCGGCCAGCGCTTCGTCAATGGAGTTATCCACCAATTCGAATACCATATGGTGCAGGCCCGTGCCGTCATCGGTATCACCGATGTACATGCCGGGACGCTTGCGTACGGCATCCAGCCCCTTGAGTACCTTGATGCTCGATGAGTCGTAGGCCTGTTCGCTCATTGACTGCTCCATCATGAAGTCTGTCGTTCCAGTGGCGCCAGCTGCCCCTCTCCCGACGGCGAACGTTTCACGTGAAACATCGCCACGGGGGTGGCGGGCTGCCACATATCTGCCAGAGCGCCTTTGTCGACGCTGGTAATAAACGCCTGGCAGTGCATACTTTCCAACAAATGGCAGAACACCTTCCGGTGGGCGCTGTCCAACTCTGCCGGGAGATCGTCGATCAGGTAGAGACACTGCCGACCGGTGGCAGCCTCGAGCAGACGCCCCTGGGCCAGCTTGAGAGCACTCACTACCAGTTTCTGCTGCCCTCGCGAGAGAACCTCCACCGCGGGGCGTCGATCAAGCCTGATGGCCAGGTCAGCCCGTTGCGGCCCCTGCTGGGTAAACCCCATCTGCCTGTCCACCTCCCTGCCCCGCTTCAGTATCTCGCCGAGCTCGCGACGCCGGTCCCAGCCCCGGGAGTAGCGCAACTGCAAGCCCGGCAGCGGCGTCAAGCCAGCCAGGGTCTCCTCGAAAACCGGGAAGAAGGCGTCGACCCAGGCGTTGCGCATGGCATCGATACGGTCGCTCCAGTGGACGAACTCGCGCTCCCATACGGACAGGGAAGCATCCTCCATTCTATCATGTCTGAGCAGGGCATTCCGATGTTTCAGGGCTCGGCGAGCGCGCTGCCAGGCCTCCAGGAAGTCATGTTTCACGTGAAACACTCCCCAGTCGAGAAACTCTCGCCGTCCCCCGGGAGGACCCTCGAGAAGACGAAAGGCATCGGGGTTGATCAGCTGCAGCGGCAGCGTCTCGACCAGGCGAGAGAGCCGGTTGACGCGTTCACCGGAGAGGCGAATCTCCAGTTCACTCTCGTCGCGACGACGGCGCACGCCGAAGGGCAGCGGGGGATCACCGGCCAACCGGCCGTGCAGGACCAGACCGTCGGCGTCGTGGGCGATCACATGGCGCATCTGGCGAGTACGGAAGGAGCGCCCCATGCCGAGAACATGGATGCCCTCGAGCAGGCTTGTCTTGCCGCTACCATTGTCTCCCGTCACCAGATTGATCCGAGATCCTGGTTGGAAATCAATGGCTTGCAGGTTGCGAAGACCCTGAAAAGAGAGGCGATCGAGTGGCATGGGCACACACGGGCAGGGCGGCACCGGACGTGCCGCCGGTGGTCACTAGAGACGCATGGGCATGACGACATAGAGGGCGTCGCCGCCACCCGGCTCCTCCATCAGTGCACTGCTGTTGGGGTCGGCCAGGGTCATCTGCACACGGTCCTCGTCCAGGGCGTTGAGCACGTCGATCAGGTAGCCGACGTTGAAGCCGATCTCCAGCCCCGGACCGCTGTACTCGATGGCGATGCTTTCCTCGGCTTCTTCCTGTTCAGGGTTGTTGGCCATGACCTTGAGGTTGCCTTCGGCCAGATGCAGGCGCACGCCGCGGTACTTCTCGTTGGAGAGAATCGCGGTACGTGACAACACCTGGCGCAGCTCGGCACGCTCGGCGATGAACACCTTGTCGCCGCCGCGTGGCACTACCCGCTCGTAGTCGGGGAACTTACCGTCTACCAGTTTGGAGGTGAAGGTGAAGTCGCCGGTATGGGCGCGAATGTGGCTGGTCCCCAGCGTCAGGCTCACCGGCTCTTCACCGTCGTCGAGCAGGCGCACCAGTTCCAGGATGCCCTTGCGCGGCACGATCAGCTTCTGAGCCGGCTCCACCTCGATCTCCACGGGGCGCGAGCAGACCGCCAGACGGTGGCCGTCGGTGGCCACGGCGCGCACCAGACCGGAACGCATTTCCAGCAGCATGCCGTTCAGGTAGTAGCGCACGTCCTGCTGCGCCATGGCGAAGGAGGTGGCATCGATCAACTGCTTCAGGACGCCCCGCGGCAGCGCCAACTCGACGCTGCCCTGGCTATCCTCGATGTTGGGAAATTCCGCCACTGGCAGGGTCGAGAGGGTGAAGCGGGAGCGGCCGCTGCGCAGCACCGCCCTACCCTCCTCCAGGGAGAGCTGGATCTCGGCCTGATCGGGCAGCGACTTGCAGATATCCATCAGCTTGCGTGCCGGCACCGTGGCGGCCCCCGGCTCATCGACCTGGCTGGCCACGGTGCGACCGATCAATTCCACTTCGAGGTCGGTGCCGGTCAGTGCGACCTGGTCCTGGTCGACCTGGATCAACACGTTGGAGAGCACCGGCAGGGTCTGGCGTCGCTCCACCACACCGGCAACCAGCGTCAGCGGTCGCAGCAGCGCTTCGCGGGAGATGGAAAATTTCATGTCGGCTCCACATCTAGTCCTGAAGGATTGCAGCTCGCGCGGCCCGGGCCGAACGGCAAGGCGATCATTTAACCACAGCTCGGCCCTGGGAGGTGCGCGAAGGCAAGGAGGAAGGGGCACCCGGCAGCACGATCAGCGGAAGGACCGACGCCTCCTCCCGCGAGGTGCTGTCGATTGCCTCGTCAGCTGGTCAGCAGGCGAAGCAGGTTCTTGTAGTCCTCACGGATGTCGGCGCTCTCCTCCTGCAGCGACTTCACCTTGCGGCAGGCGTGCAGCACCGTGGTGTGGTCGCGGCCACCGAAGGCATCACCGATCTCGGGCAGGCTGTGGTTGGTCAGCTCCTTGGCCAGCGCCATTGCTACCTGCCGTGGGCGCGCCACGGAGCGTGAGCGGCGCTTGGAGAGCAGGTCGGAAAGCTTGATCTTGTAATACTCGGCCACGGTGCGCTGAATGTTGTCGACCCCCACCTGCTTGTCCTGCAGGGCGAGCAGGTCCTTGAGCGACTCACGGATGAAGTCCTGGGTAATCGGCTTGCCCATGAAGTGGGAATCGGCGATCACCTTCTTGAGGGCTCCCTCAAGCTCACGCACGTTGGAACGGATCTTCTGGGCGATGAAGAAGGCGGCGTCATGGGGCAGGTCGACCTTGGCCTGGTCGGCCTTCTTCATCAGGATGGCCACCCGGGTCTCCAGCTCCGGCGGCTCGATCGCCACCGTCAGCCCCCAGCCGAAGCGGGACTTGAGACGCTCCTCGACCCCGCTGATCTCCTTGGGGTAGCGATCCGAGGTGAGGATCATCTGCTGACCGCCCTCGAGCAGGGCGTTGAAGGTGTGGAAGAACTCCTCCTGGGAGCGCTCCTTGCCGGCGAAAAACTGGATGTCATCGATCAGCAGCGCATCGACGCTGCGGTAGAAGCGCTTGAAATCATTGATGGCGTTGAGCTGCAGCGCCTTGACCATGTCGGCTACGAAGCGCTCGGAGTGCAGATAGACCACCCGGGCATTCTCCCGACGAATGGCCAGGGCATTGCCCACGGCATGCATCAGGTGGGTCTTGCCGAGGCCAACCCCGCCGTAGAGGAACAGCGGATTGTAGGCTCCCCCCGGGTTTTCCGACACCTGCCGCGAGGCGGCCCGGGCCAGTTGGTTGGACTTGCCTTCGACAAAGGTCTCGAAGGTGAAGTTGGGGTTCAGACCGCTGCTGTGCTTCAGGCTACCCTCGACCTGAACCTGGCGACCTCCTCGGGCGGCACGTCGTCCCGAGCCTTCCTCGCGCAAGGCGTCGAGTTCGCGCTCATCGGACACCTCCCCACGCGGAGGAGTATGCACGGCAGGGGCCGATGGACGTCGCGGCGCCGCCGAAACCGGATTACCCAGATCGCGGGGCTGGGGCTGGGGCGCGGTACGCCGACTGCCCACCGACAGCACTACCTTGGGTGGTTTGGCCGGCGACAGCTCACGCATCAACTCACCGATGCGCTTGGCGTACTTGTCGCTGACCCAATCGCGCACGAAGCGGTTGGGTGCCAGCAGACACAACTCGCCTGACTCCCCCTCCTCCGCCTGCAGCGGGCGGATCCAAGTGTTGAACTGTTGAGAGTTCAGCTCGTCCTGAAGGGTGTCCAGACACTGTTGCCAGAGAGCTAGCGACACGCGGCCTCACCATCGGTTGGAAAACGGTCGCATAGTGTATCGCCCCCAAGGACGGTTATCCACACCCTGCCGCTGCCGCTCGACAGCTGTGGAAAACTTATCCCGGACCCTAAGGACAGAGTCCCCCGAACGCTGGGAACAACGCCTACCTGTGGACCATCGTGCATACCATCCACTGCTAACTCACAGACGATCCCACGCTGCTCCACGGGCTGTCCACAGCCTCAAATATACTATATAATGCTGATTATAAAGTATAAAAAGGTGTTATCCACTAAGATCATCCCCAGTATTAATAACAGGTTCTATAAGAAAATCTACAATAGTAATAGTAGTGCGGGTGGTGAAAACTGGATCCCTTCGCTGCCTGACGCAGGCCGCTGGAGGCTCGCCCTCCCTGCCTCCGCGTTCGGCAGGCGGTACGGAAAAATTGCACCCAAGCCACGATATCACTACAATTTCCGGTCTTGAGCCGAATACCCCCGGGTTCCACCATGGAATCCGGACGCCTCGAAATTGTCCATTCTTCCAGAAAACCACGTGGGAATAACGAGTTATGAAACGCACCTTTCAGCCCAGCGTTCTGAAGCGTAAGCGCGTGCACGGCTTCCGTGCCCGTATGGCCACCAAGAACGGCCGTGCCGTCCTGGCTCGCCGTCGTGCCAAGGGTCGCAAGCGCCTGAGCGCCTGATCACGGACTGCGCGTGTCCCGTCAGGACTTCCCCCGCCGTCTGCGCCTGCTGACGGCCGGGGACTATCGGCAGGTCTTCGAGACCGCGGTCTTCAAGATTCACGGCAAGGGTCTCATGGCCCTGGCGACGCCCAATGCGCTTGGGCATCCTCGTCTCGGCCTGATCGTCAGCAAGAAGACCCTTCGCCGTGCCGTCGACCGCAACCGCCTCAAACGCCTCGCGCGGGAATCCCTTCGCCTTCAGCAGCAACGACTGCCGGGCGTGGATATCGTGCTCATGGCCCGACGAGGCGTGGGGGATCTGGATAACGAGATTCTGCATCGGCAGCTGCACGGGATGTGGCGTCGCCTGGAGCGTGAGGCAAGAAAAGCCGCCGCCGAAGACCGGCCAAGGGTCGAGACACCCAGTGCGAACGCCAGTCAGGGCAGATGACCGTTCAGCCAGGAGTCATCACCGTGTCAAGATTCATATCCATGGTGCTCACTGAGCCTGCTGGCATTTTCGCCGATAGTCCGTGTTCGGCATCCAGCCTGCCCTTGGCAGGCTTTTGTCTATCTCGGGCAGATGTTTTCCATCTCGCCCTCGGCAAGTTCACCACCCATCGGGCAGAACCCTCATGGACGTAAAACGACTCCTCCTGCTGATCCCCCTGGCGGTGCTCGCCTACCTGATCGTTGTGCAGTGGAATCAGGACTATGGCCAGGTATCCCCTGAGCCCGAGGCCCCCTCCTTCACAAGCCCAGCCAACGGCGAGGCTCGGCAGACCGACCCGGATGGTCTGGCCGTCCCGGCGGCGCCCAGCGCTTCAGGTGACGTCAGTCAGGCCATGCCCGGCGCGGCGAGCACGCCTACCAGCGGCCGCGACCTGATCGCCGTGGTCACCGATGTGCTGGACCTGCGTATCGACCCCCAGGGCGGTGATGTCGTCTACGCGGCGCTGCCGCAGCATAAGCTCACGCTTGACTCGGACCGGCCCTACGTGCTGCTCTCGGACAGCGAGAGCCGCAGCTACGTGGCTCGCTCCGGTCTGCAGCTCGACGGCCAGGCTGGCCGCATCGCTTTCACGCCTGATCAGACCGAGTACCGCCTGGCCGAGGATGACAACCGCCTGGAGGTTGACCTACGCGCCGAAGTCAACGGCATCGACGTCATCAAGCGCTTCACCTTCGAACGCGGCAGCTATGCGGTAGACGTCAACTACTACCTGGCCAATAACACCGAGACGCCGGTCACCGCCCGCTTTATCGGCCAGCTGGCCCGAGACAACAGCCCGGACCCCTCCAGCGGCGTGGCCATGGGCATGAGCTCCTACCTTGGCGCGGCCTACTCCACGCCGGAAAGTCGCTACGAGAAAGTCGACTTCGGCGATATCCAGAGCGGTCGCTTCGACAATGTGGACGCTCAGGGCGGCTGGGTGGCGATCATCCAGCACTACTTCGTCTCGGCCTGGGCGCCGTCCCAGAACCAGCAGAACCTCTACTACGCCACCACCGATTCCCAGAACCGCAACGTGGCCGCCTTTGCCGGTCCGGTCAGCACCCTGGCACCCGAGGGCGAGGCGCGCCTGGGCGCGACCCTCTACATGGGGCCCAAGGTGCAGGATTACCTGGAGGCCGTGGCTCCCAACCTGCGCCTCACCGTTGACTTCGGCTGGCTGTGGTTCATCGCCAACCCGCTGTTCTGGCTGCTCGACCAGATCCACAGCCTAATCGGCAACTGGGGCTGGTCGATCGTGCTGCTGACCATCGTGGTCAAGCTGGTGCTCTGGCCGCTCTCCGCCAAGGCCTACAAGTCCATGGCCCGCATGCGCAAGCTGGGCCCGGAGATGCAGCGGCTCAAGGAGCAGTACGGCGATGATCGGCAGAAGATGTCCCAGGAGATGATGAAGTTCTACCAGAAGGAGAAGATCAACCCTCTGGGCGGCTGCCTGCCGATCCTGGTCCAGATGCCGGTGTTCATCGCCCTCTACTGGATGCTGCTGGAGTCCGTGGAGTTGCGTCATGCGCCCTTCATGTTCTGGATCCAGGATCTCTCGGTGAAAGACCCCTTCTTCATCCTGCCGATCCTGATGGGCGCCTCGATGTTCGTGCAGCAGCTGCTCAACCCGACGCCTCCGGACCCGATGCAGGCGAAGATCATGCGCATGCTGCCCATCGTCTTCACCTTCTTCTTCCTGTGGTTCCCGGCTGGCCTCGTGATCTACTGGGTGGTGAACAACATCATCTCCATCGTCCAGCAGTACGCCATCACGCGCAAGATCGAGAACGATCCCAGCGTCGGCAAGGGCATGAAGACCAAATAGCGCCAGCGTGAAAATCCAGTAGCGGCAGCGTCAAGACCCTGTAGCGCCTGCCCACCTGTGCCCTTCCGGACCCCCGCCCAGTGCGGGGGTCTGGCGTTGGTGGGGCCCGAAACGGACAATGACTCCGCCACCCTCAGGAGATTCCCATGGCCAGCCTCCACGACCAGGACACCATCGCCGCCCTCGCCACGCCACCCGGACGAGGCGGTGTCGGCATCATCCGCGTCTCCGGGCCGCTGTGCGAGACGATCGCCGTGGGGGTAGTGGGCCACTGCCCTCCCCCGCGCCGCGCCCACTATGCGCCCTTCCAGGGCGAATCGGCGATGATCGACGAGGGCATCGTCATCTACTTCGAAGGTCCCCACTCCTTCACCGGCGAGGACGTGCTGGAGCTGCAGGGCCACGGCGGCCCGGTGATCATGGATCTGCTGCTGGCACACTGCGTGGCGCTCGGCGCACGCCTGGCCCGCCCCGGGGAATTCTCGGAACGTGCCTTCCTCAACGACAAGCTAGACCTGGCCCAGGCCGAAGCGATCGCCGACCTGATTGACGCCAGCTCCCGAGCCGCCGCCGAGAACGCCCTGCGCTCTCTTCAGGGGGACTTCTCGCGGCGAGTCGAAGCGCTGGTGCAGCGGCTGATCGAGCTGCGTATCTACGTGGAGGCGGCCATCGATTTTCCGGAGGAGGAGATCAATTTTCTGGCCGACGGCAAGGTGGCCGAGCGGCTCGCCGGGGTGATGGCGGAACTTGCCGCGGTGCGGGCCGCCGCCGGACAGGGCGCGCTGATGCGCGAGGGCATGAGCGTGGTGATCGCCGGGCGTCCCAACGCCGGCAAGTCGAGCCTGCTCAACGCCCTCACCGAGCAGGAGACGGCCATCGTCACCGATATCGCCGGTACTACCCGGGACGTGCTGCGCGAGCACATCCACATCGACGGCATGCCGCTGCACGTGATCGATACCGCCGGACTGCGTGACACGCCGGACGCCGTGGAACAGATAGGCGTGGCACGGGCCTGGGCGGAGATCGAGAAGGCCGACCGGGTGCTGCTGCTGGTGGATGCCGCCACCACCGTCTCCCTCGATCCCATGACGATCTGGCCCGAGTTTGTCGCCCGGCTGCCGGACCCGGAACGGCTGACACTGGTACGCAACAAGATCGACACGACACCGGATACACCCGGAATCGACTTATCCACAGGCTCGCCGGTGTTACGGCTCTCCGCCCGGACCGGTGCGGGTGTGGATAACCTGAAGGGGCATCTCAAGGACGTGATGGGCTATACCGGCACCACCGAGGGGCGCTTCTCGGCGCGACGACGACATCTGGATGCCCTGGACCGGGCCCGACAGGCCCTGGAAAATGGCGAGGCCCAACTCGCGGGCTACGGCGCCGGCGAGCTGCTGGCCGAGGACCTGCGCGACGCCCAGCAGGCACTCGGCGAGATCACCGGGGAGTTCAGCGCGGACGACCTCCTCGGCGAGATCTTCGGCAGCTTCTGCATCGGCAAGTAGTTCCTTCTACTCTCCCACCCACCAGCCGCTGCGATAGGACCCCGGGGCGCCCAGACTGTCTACCACCGGCGCCATCGCCGCGGCCAGCCGCTCATCGAGGCCCCAGGGCGGGTTGACCACCAGCATGCCGCTGCCAAACATGCCTCTCTCCCCCTCTCTGGGTGACTGCCGGATGAATTCGCCGTACCAGACCTTGCGCAGTCCGCCATCGCGAAGTCCCTCCAGCAGTTCCCGGTGGCGTCCCGCCGGCAGCAGCGGATACCACACCAGCACTACCGCATGGCGTGCCTTGTGCATCGCCGTCAGCAGCGTCTCGGCCACCTCGTGATACTCCGCCTTGCGCTCATAGCTGGGGTCGATCAGCACACAGAGCCTCGGTGTCTTCACCGGGACCCGCTGCAGCAGACCCTTGAGACCATCCCCGTGAATGCGCTCCACCGCCTCGGAAAACGGCTGCTGCGCCAGATGCTCATGCTCACCGGGATGCAACTCGAACAGCCACTGACGATCCCCCTTGCGGCGCCGGTGGCCCATCCACCAGGGGGAACCGGGGTAGTGAGTCAGACGCGAGGGAGCGGGCTGGGCATTCGCCAGGGCCGCCAGCCAGTCGCTCAGAAGCGGTTCGTTCGCCAACGCCTGGCGGGCCTTCCAGAGCGGGATGACGCCTTCCCGGTACTCCTGCAGCCTAAGGGTCTCGGAGGCATCCAAGGGATACAGCCCCCTCCCGGCGTGAGTATCTATATACGTAATGCTGGAATCTTTACGTAACAGATGGTCGATGACCGCATGCAGGGTTAGGTGCTTGTGGACGTCGGCAAAATTACCGGCGTGATAGGCGTGCTGATAGGAAAGCATGGAAGACGGTCCGTGAATCGGCAAGGCGATCGACAATGAAAGGGGCCCGCCACTTCTCAGTGACGGGCCCCGGAATCAGGGTAGTGAAAGCGCTACCCGAAGATCACTGGAACTGGCTTTCGATCGGCGTGAGGGTGATCTCGACGCGACGGTTCTGAGCTCGCCCCTCCTCGGTAGCGTTGCTGGCGACGGGCTGGCTCTGGCCGTAGCCACTCATGTAGAGACGATTGCGGGAGACACCCGACTGGGCCAGGTAGTTGCCGACGGCGTCGGCGCGGCGTTCGGAGAGGCGCTGATTGTAGTCGGCGTTGCCGGTGCTGTCGGTGTGGCCGGCGATATTGACGCGGGTATCGGAGTACTGGGTGAGGATCGATGCCACATCATTGAGGGCGTTGCGGGCACTCGTGGTGAGCTCACTGGAGTCGAAGCCGAAGGTCACGCTACTCGGCATGTTGAGCACGATGTCATCCCCACGGCGATCCACCTGGATGCCGGTACCCTGCGTGCTCTGACGCAGTTCCTGTTCCTGGCGGTCCATGTAGGCACCAACGCCAGCACCGGCAGCGGCACCTACGGCGGCACCGATCAGGGCCCGATCGCGGCGGCTGGTGCTGCCGTCACCACTCAGCGCACCGGCCGCGGCACCCACGGCGGCACCGATGGCGGCTCCCGTCCCCGTTGTGGAACGCTGGGTCTGACCGGAGTAGGGGTCGGTCGTGGCACAGCCCACCAGCAGGGCGGCGGCGGCAAGCGGAACGAACAAGCGAATGGGCTTGATCATGAAATCAGATCTCCTTTCAGTCATCAGGTGGCCCGGAAGGCATCCCTGCCGGGCAGTTCATCATTGATACTAGCTGCGATGAGTCTGGCGGACCGGTCACTCCATGCCGATCAGCGCCAGCAATTCATTCAAGAATAATAGACCCTGAGGCGATGCCTGCAGTCGAGTGGCATCTTCCACAAGAAGTCCTTTTTTTCGGGCGCGAGTCAGGCGAGCCTCGAGCACAGCCGGTGAAAAGCCCGTAGCGGTTTGCCAGTTGCACAGTGACACCCCTTCGACCAGGCGCAGCGCGTTCATGGCAAACTCGAGTGCGAGTTCGCTCTCCTGGATCCGACTGCGGCCGGCCATGAAGCCCCGGGGATCGTGCCGCCGGCGCAGATAGGCCTGGGGCTGTCGAACCTTCCAGCGTCGCTCGATCAGCAGGCCGGCGTCACCCTCTCCGGCGCTCAACTTGCCATGGGCGCCGGCCCCGATGCCCAGGTAATCACCGAAGCGCCAGTAATTGAGATTGTGCCGTGAGCGACGCTGCGGGCGGGCGTAGGCAGAGATTTCGTAGCGGGACAGGCCTGCGGCCTCCAGGTGCTCGTGTCCCAGATCCTGGATATCCCAGAGCACCTCCTCCTCGGGCAGGCGCGGTGGCCGGGAGTAAAACTCGGTGTTGGGCTCCAGGGTAAGCTGGTACCAGGAGAGATGCTCGGTGCCCAGCGACAGGGCGCGTTCCAGGTCGTCCAGCGCCAGCTCGGGGGTCTGACCCGGGAGCCCGTGCATCAGGTCTAGGTTGAGGTTGTCAAAGCCCGCCGCTCGCGCCTCGGCCACCGCCGCCTCGGCGTCATGGCCCGAGTGAATGCGGCCCAAGGCCTGCAACTGGTCATCCTGGAAACTCTGGACCCCCAGGGAAAGCCGGTTGATGCCCGCCTCTCGATAGCCGGCGAAGCGTCCGCGTTCCAGGGTCCCGGGATTCGCCTCCAGGGTGATCTCGATATCAGGGGCCATGGGGAGCCGTGCGGTGATACCGGCCAGCAGTTCCCGATAGAACCCGGCTGACATCAGGCTAGGCGTCCCCCCGCCGATGAAGATGCTGGCCAGTTCCCGACCCGCGGCCAGAGGCAGATCGGCAGCGAGGTCGGCCAGCAGGGCTTCCAGGTAGTCCGCTTCAGGCAGCGAGGCCTCCCGGCCGACGCCGTGGGAGTTAAAGTCGCAGTAGGGACACTTGCGCACGCACCAGGGTACATGCACATAGAGCGCGAGAGGCGGCAAGGAGATCATCGTGCTGTGTGGCCCTCGCCCAGCGCCTCCACCAGCGCCTGGAGGGCACGCCCACGGTGGCTCAAGCGGTTCTTTTCGGTTGCCGACAGTTCGGCCACGCTCATGGCCTGGTCCGGCAGCCAGAAAAGGGGGTCGTAGCCAAAGCCACCCTCGCCTCGCGGATGGGCCAGGATCTCACCCTCCCAGCTGCGCTGCACGATCAGCGGCACCGGATCCTCGGCGTGGCGCAGGTAGACCAGCACGCACCAGTAGCGTGCATTGCGCTGCCCCTCGGGAACCTCGGCCAGGGCCTCCAGCAGCCGAGCGTTGTTGCGCGCGTCGCTCTTCGGCTCCCCGCCAAAACGCGCCGAGTAGATCCCCGGGGCCCCGTGCAGGGCATCGACCTCCAGCCCCGAATCATCGGCCAGCGCCGGTAGGCCGCTGATGCGACTCGCCTCACGCGCCTTGAGCAGGGCGTTCTCGACGAAGGTCAGGCCGGTCTCCTCTACCTCGGGGACATCATGTTTCGCCTGGGGCCTGACGTCGAAGCCCAGCGGCGCCAGGAGCTGATGAAACTCACGCAGCTTGCCGGCGTTGCCGCTGGCGAGAATCAAGGGGGTCGAAGTCATGTCAGGTACTCCTGGTCTGGCGATTCACGACCTGCCATTCTAGGGCCAGCAGTGAGAATCAGGAAACGCCCCAGCCGGAAACTCGGCCGAATCTCACCCCCGCTGCAGATGGGGGGATGACGTATGTCATGATGGAAGACTGGTTTTGCTCACAGGACGAGCTTATCCCGCGCGCCTAAAAATTATTAAGGGTTTGATTTTCCTGTAATTACCGGCACCTATTCGCTGAATAAAATAAAAAAGCACTTCCTTTATAACCAATTAGTAGTTACGAAAAATTACAGAATAGCCAAGACTTCAGGCTTAGAAATTACTATCACCCATTTTATGCACCGGAATTAGACCCCTGGCTATAATTCAAGGAGGGCGAACATGGATCAGAGCAGAAACCTGCTACTGCTGGTCACTGCCAACAGCCCACAGTGCCAACTTTTCATCGACTATCTGCACCAGCATGTAGACTGCACGATTTCTGTGCTGGCACCCGGTAAAGACTGGCAGCCTAATGAGATACAGCCCACTTTGGTTTTGCTGGATGTCGACCATATCAGTGAAGATCTCATGCAGAAGTGGCACGCTCGAACCATGGAGGACGAGCGCATCTCATTAGCCGCCTTCAACCTCAAGGACGAGGATCACGCGATACAGACCCTCTCGGCCCTCCACCTGCAGGGTGTCTTCTACCGCAGTGACAGCCTGGAGATGATCTGCAAGGGGCTACAGGCGCTGATCGTCGGCGAGCTCTGGATGTCGCGCTCTCTGATGACGCGCATGATCTCCTTTCTGCGGCGCCAGCAGCTCAACTCCTACCGCCCGGTCTGCGGACTTACCCACCGCGAGCTGGAAATCATCGGCCTGCTTGGCTCGGGTGCCTCAAACGGCGAGATCGCCGACCGCCTGTTCGTCAGCGAGCACACCGTCAAGTCGCACCTCTACAATATCTTCCGCAAGATCGATGTCCATAACCGCATCCAGGCCGTCAACTGGGCACGTCATAACCTGGGCGTGCCGCCCCCACCCAACAAGAATCATCCGCGACGGGATGTCGGACATGAAAAAGGCTCGGGCTGAAGCATCGAGTCCTTCAGACCAGCTTCACGTGTTCCTCGATGAGATCGGCCAGCGTCTCGGCGGCATTGTCGGCAGTGGTATCGAGATGGACCAGATTCAGGCGCTCCTCGTCACCAAAGCACTCCCGTTCGGCGAGTTGATGGTCGAGTAGCGCCAAACTGTTGGCGACCTCGACGCTCAGGCGGCGAGCGCGTTTCTCGATACGCCGCCTGAGCGTAGCCTCATCCGCCTCGAAGCTGACCATCAGGCAGGGCAGGCCGCGGGCCTCGGCCTGCTGACGAAGCAGATCGCGCTGCCAGCGCTTCAGGCAGGTGGCGTCCACACAAGCCGGGATACCCGCATCGAGAAGGGTTCCCGCGCAGCTTGCCAGGTGGCGATAGGTTCGCTCGGTGGCGACCTCACCGAAGATACCCACAGCCGGTGGCACCGCCTGAGCCTGTGGGTAGGTCTTGTCCTGAGGCAGCTGGTGAAGCCGTCGACGCTCCGCGTCCGAACAGACCCGGATTGCCCCCAGCCGACTGACCAACCCCGAGGTAAAGCGGCTCTTGCCGCTACCGGACACGCCCACGGCGATCACCAGCGGTGGGAAGCGGAACTCGGCGATACGCTCGGCCAGAGACAAGTAATAGCGGCACTCGGCCATGCTCTCGGCCAGCCTTGCCGGATGTTCCGGATCCTGGCCGGGTGCTGGGCGCCGCTGTAGGGCCCGCCGGGCGCCGCTCAGCGCATGGCAGGTGCCGAACAGGGAAAGTAACCGCGCCTGGGGGTAGTCTCCCGACAGGCGCAGGTAACGGTCCAGCGCCAATCGTGTCAGCGCCGACTCTCTCCGCGCTTCCAGCCCCACCAGCAGCGCCGCCAGGTCGCTGGCCGGATCCGCCGGGAGCGCGCTACCGGGAGCCGCTGGATCACGACCAATGGCGTTGACCAGCAGCGTCCGGCCCTCATGCCGCAGGCGGCTATCCGGATGAACCAGCGCCCAGCTGGTCACCACGCGCTCGCGCCGGCCCTCGAGGAGCGGCTTGAGGCGGACCAGGTCCTGCTCCAGCCACTCCCCTAGCTGGTCGAGCCGCAGGCACTCCTCCTCGTCCAGCAGCCCCTCGCGAATGGCCGCCAGTTCCTCCTTTGCCATCTGCGCCAGTGGCCGGGTGGGGTCGACATCCTTCACGGCGGCCTGGGGCAGGCGGTGGTAGGCCACCAGGGAATCCACCAGCGATTCCAGGTTCTCGTTGTCATCACGGGCCGCAGCGGAGGAGTGGGGCATCACGAGTCTCCTGATGGTGTGGTAGAAAAAAGTGCGCAAACACTGGCGGCGATCCGTCTCTTCAGGCCTGCCGCATGGTCACGAAGGCCCTTTCGGCAGCATCCAGGGTGCGCTGGATATCTTCCGGTGCATGGGCACTGGACATGAACCCCGCCTCATAGGCCGAGGGGGCCAGATAGACGCCTTCCTCCAGCATGGCGGTGAAGAAGCGCCGGAAGGCATCGGCATCGCAGGCGGTGGCCTGGGCAAAGTTGTCCACGCGGCTCTGCCCGGTGAAGAAGAGCCCGAACATGCCGCCCACGTACTGGGTGATCATCTCCACCCCGGCGGCGTCCGCGCGCTCCTGGAGACCGTGGCAGAGGGTCTCGACCCGCTGGGCCAGGGCATCATGGAAGCCGGGCTCGCGCAGCTTGGTGAGCAGGGCGATCCCGGCCGCCATGGCCAGCGGGTTGCCGGACAGCGTACCCGCTTGATAGACCGGCCCCAGCGGTGAGATGTTGGACATGATCGTCTCGCTGCCGCCGAAGGCCCCCACCGGCATACCGCCGCCGACGATCTTGCCCAGGCAGGTGAGATCCGGGTGGATACCGTAGTGGGCCTGGGCACCGCCCAGGGCCACCCGGAAGCCGGTCATCACCTCGTCGAAGATCAGCACGCTGTCGTGGGCATCACAGGCGCGGCGCAGGCAATCCAGGAAGCCCGGCTGGGGCGGGATGCAGTTCATGTTGCCGGCCACCGGCTCGACGATGATGCAGGCGATCTGGTCGCCGATCTCCTCGAAGCACTGCTCCACGGCATCGATGTCGTTGTAGGGCAGGGTCACGGTGTGCTCGGCCAGGGAGGCCGGCACCCCGGGAGAGCTGGGCTCACCGTGGGTCAGAGCCCCGGAACCCGCCTTGACCAGCAGCGAATCGGAGTGGCCGTGGTAGTTGCCCTCGAACTTGACGATCTTGTCGCGCCCCGTAACCCCGCGGGCCAGTCGAATCGCCGACATGGTGGCCTCGGTGCCGGAACTGGTCATGCGCACCATCTCCATGGAAGGGATCATCTCGCAGATCAGATCCGCCATGGTGGTCTCGATGGCCGTCGGGGTGCCGAACGACAGCCCATTGTCCAGCCGCTCGCGCACCGCCCGCAGCACATCCGGGTCGGCGTGGCCGGTAATCATCGGCCCCCAGGAGCCCACGTAGTCGACGTAGTGCTTGCCCTCCACGTCGATCAGGTAGGCGCCCTTGGCTCGCTCCATGAACACCGGCGGACGCTGCATGCCCTTGAAGGCGCGCACCGGCGAATTGACGCCGCCGGGAATATGGCGGCAGGCCCGTTCGAAGAGCTCGGCGGATGTGGTCATGGCGTCTCTCGTCCTCGAAAGCTGTGGATAATTCTCTGGATAACCTGATAATGGCCACCCGACTGTCCCCATTCTCTGCGTTCAAGCAGGGGATGGCCAGCCTCGGGCTCAGCCCGGAGCCTCCGCCTCGTCCACTCCCTTGACCGGCGTCACGGGTAGACGCCAGAGGCGACGTGGCAGCGCCTGGCCGGTGCCGGGTTGCCAGGCGTGGGCCAGGGCCTGCCAGGTAAAGGCCTGGGCCTGCTCACAGGCCGTCACCAGCGATTCACCGGCCGCCAGACGCGCCGCCAGGGCCGAGGCCAGGGTACAGCCGGAGCCGTGGTAGCGGCCCGGGAGACGAGGCCAGCTCCACTGGCGACTCTGATAGGGCGTGTGCAGGGTGTGGGCCACACGGTCAACCGGGGTGGCGGCAGTTGGCCCATCGGTCCCGGTGACCAGCACTGCCTGGCAACCCAGGGTCATCAGCTCCACCGCCCGCTCGGTATCCTCGCCGGCCTGGGCGGAGAGCCTTGCCAGCTCTTCCCGATTGGGCGTCAGTATGTCCACCAGGGGGAGCAGCCGCTCGCGGAAGGCATCCACCAGCTCGGCTGTGGACAACTCGTGTCCACCGCCGGCCCTGAGCACCGGATCCACCACCAGCGGTACCCCAGGAAAGCGACGCACGATATCGGTCACCGCATCCAGCGTCGCCAGGTCGGCCACCAGTCCCACCTTGATGGCAGCGATCTCGAAGTCGTCCAGCGCCGCGGCGGCGGCACGCATGGCATGCGGGTCGCAGGGCACCACCACCTGGACATCACGGCAGTTCTGCACCGTCAGTGCCGTGGGAATGGTCAGCGCCCAGCCCCCGCAGGCGGCGATAGCCTCGGCATCGGCGACCAGCCCGGCGCCCCCGGTGGGGTCATGGCCGGCCAGCACCAGCACCACCGGCAGGTGTGGCGTCATCCTGTCGCTCATTGCCATCAGAACGGCTTGAGCACGGCGAGGAAGATGATGATCAGCAGGGCGATCACCGGCAGCTCGTTGAACCAGCGGAAGAACACATGGCTCTTGGTGCAGCGCCCGTCGCGCAGTTGCTTGAGGTAGATCAGGCAGACATGGTGGTAGGCCACCAGCAGCGCCACCAGCAGCAGCTTGACGTGCATCCAGCCCTGACTGAGCCAGAAGGGCATCAGGTAGAGCAGCCAGCCGCCGAATACCAGCACGGCGATCATCGAGGGGGTCATGATTCCCCGGTAGAGCTTGCGCTCCATGACCAGGAAGTGGTCGATCGCCTGCTGCTCGCCTCGGTCACGCGCCATGGCGTGGTAGACATAGAGGCGCGGCAGATAGAAGAGGGCGGCGAACCAGGTCACCATGGCGATCAGGTGCAGGGCCTTGATCCACAGATACATTCAGGCTCCTCGTGGGAGAGTGGTTGAAAGGTCGCGAGCGCTAGCTATAAGTGGCGGTGCTAGTTCATGGAAGGGCTAATCCTTGAAAGACTAATCTTTTAACGAATAATACCGCTCGATGGCGCCCCGCGTGATGATACCGGAAATCCGCTTCTGTTTCGGGCGGTTGCCGTGTTCCACATAGAGCGCATCCACTGCCTGGTCGTTGAGACGCTCGAAGGCCTCCGAGAGAGTTGCCTGCAGATGGATGGGCGCCAGTTCCAGGCGCAGGCCGGGAATCTCCAGCAGGTCGATCATCTCCTCTTCATGGGACTCTGGCTCCACGACGGCGACCTGCTCCTCGGACTCATGCTCCATCAACCAGCGAGCCAGGTCGGCGGCCTTGAGGGCCAGGGTCGGCTTGTCGTCGCTGGAGCGTTCGATCAGGATCCAGATCGGGTTGCGCGCAAGCAGCGCCCGGGCACGCTCATGCGTCACCATGCGCGGCGTGCGCTCCAGGCTTCGCTCCATCACCGCCGGCACCGAGACTCTCGACAGCGCTTGCATCAGCGGCTGCTGCAGCGGGTGAAGGCCATGGCGAGTCGCGCTGATGAAGAAGCCGTCGCAGCGGCACAGCTGTCGGGAGGTCAGGCAGGAAACCACCACTGCCAGCATGCCAGGCAGGATGATGTTGGGGTTGTGGGTCAACTCCAGCAGGGCCATCAGCGCCGCCAGCGGCGCCTGCAGCACAGCTCCCATCATTGCCGCCATGCCGAGCATGGCATAGATCCCCGGTTCCGCCCCCCGCGTAGGCCAGATCCAGCCACCGAACAGCCCCATCAGCGCCCCCGCCGCCGCACCAATCACCAGCACCGGCCCGATGATGCCGATGGGAATACCACTGGCCACGGTGATCGCCGTGAGCAGCAACTTGGCCACCACCAGGGCCAGCAGCACGTCCACCGCCAGGTCACCAGTCAGCGCAGCGCTCAGGCTGTCATAGCCGATGCCCTGCACCTCCGGGTACCACCAGGCCACCGCGGCGGTGGCCACGGCCACCAGCGAAAGGCGCAGCCACACCGGCAGGCCCTTGATCCAGTCGCTTCTCGCCACGTGAATGAAGAGCCCCGCCAGCAGGCCGATCACCAGTGCAGTGACCACCAGCCAGGGCAGGTTGGAGAAGGAGCCGAGACTCACCGTCGGCACCTGGAAGGCCGGCTCGGAGCCGTAGACCAGCTGGGCTACCACGGCCCCCATGGTGGAAGCGAGGATCACCGGCATGAAGCCCGCGATGGTGTACTCCATCATCACCACTTCCATGGCGAAGATGACCCCGGCGATAGGCGTATTGAAGGAGGCTGAGATGCCCGCAGCGGTGCCGCAAGCGACCAGTACCCGCAGGCTGTTGTGGGGCAGGCGCAGCTGCTGGCCCAGGCCGCTGGAGGCAGCCGCGCCGAGATGGATCGCCGGTCCCTCGCGGCCGGCGGAAAGCCCGCCGAGCACGGTGACCACGCCGACCCACCATTGATTGAGCCAGTTGCGTAGAGGGAAGCGCCCCTGATGGTAGGTCAGTCGCTCCATCACATGGCCTACACCCAGCTTGCGGGCCTTCTCTGGCTGGCGCCACAGCAGCCCCCCGACGATGGTGACCGCCAGGATCGGCAGAAGGGAACGCATCAGGGGCGAGAGCCCCTCGAAGGCCTCGGGGTCACCGTCGGGCATCAAGGCCAGCGCGCCGAGGTCGATCAGCAGTCGAAAGCCCACCATGAAGCCGCCAGTGATCAGCCCCGACACCACCCCCAGCACGCAGAGCTGGGGCAGGGCATCGACGCTGGCCAGGCGCTGGCGGAAGCCCTCCAGGTTGAGGTCTGGCAATGAGAAGCGCGGCACGGCGTGATTCCTGTTCGACCGATTCCGGGGCCTCCTGGGTGCGCCCCTGTCTACTTGTGTATCATATTCGTCACAACCGAGCCCAGCCCAAGGCCAAGCGGAAGGAGTGCAACGTGATCAAGGTCGGAATCGTCGGAGGCACCGGATACACCGGGGTCGAACTGCTCAGGCTGCTGGCCCAGCATCCCGAGGTCGAAGTGGAAGCCATCACCTCCCGCTCCGAGGCGGGCGTCCGTGTCTGTGACATGTACCCCAACCTGCGCGGCCACTATGACACCCTGGCCTTCAGCGAACCGGATGCCGACCGCCTCGGCGCCTGCGATGCGGTGTTCTTCGCCACCCCCCACGGCGTGGCCCATGCCCTGGCCGGCGAACTGCTCGAGCGCGGCACCCGGGTCATCGATCTCTCCGCGGATTTTCGCTTGCGTGATGCCGAGGAGTGGGCCGAGTGGTACGGCCAGCCCCACGGTGCCCCGGCACTGCTGGGTGAGGCGGTCTACGGGCTGCCCGAGGTCAACCGCGAAGCGATCCGCCAGGCGCGACTGATCGCCGTGCCCGGCTGCTACCCTACCGCGGTGCAGCTCGGCCTTCTGCCGCTGCTCGAGGCGGGCCTTATCGATGCTGGCCACGTCATCGCCGACTGCAAGTCAGGCGTCACCGGCGCCGGCCGCGGTGCCAAGGTGCCCTCGCTGCTGGCCGAGGCCAGCGAGTCCTTCAAGGCCTACGGTGCCGCCGGCCACCGCCACCTGCCGGAGATCCGCCAGGGCCTGACGGATGCCGCCGGTGTCCCGGTGGGACTCACCTTCGTGCCCCACCTCACGCCGATGATCCGCGGCATCCATGCCACCCTCTACGGGCGGCTCACGGGTGAGCCAGGCGATCTTCAACCGCTCTTCGAGCAGCGTTTCGCGGATGAGCCCTTCGTCGACGTGATGCCCGCCGGCAGCCACCCGGAGACCCGCAGCGTCAAGGGCGCCAACCTCTGCCGCATCGCCGTGCATCGCCCGGGCAATGGCGATACCGTGGTGGTGCTCGCGGTGATCGACAACCTGGTCAAGGGCGCCTCCGGCCAGGCGATCCAAAACCTCAACCTGATGTTCGGCCTCGCCGAGAACGCCGGCCTCACCGCCCCCGCACTGATGCCCTGACAACGACGCGTCCCCGGCAAAAGTTGACCCTTTTACTAGGGATTAGGGATAATGACGGGTCGAATTCTCCATTTCCCTCGAGGGAGCTCTCCATGAGCGGTGCCGAATCCTTTGTTCCCACTCCCCTGATGCTGTCCGACAGCGCACGCAAGCGGCTCAAGTCGCTGGTCGAGGAAGAGGGCAACAGCCAGCTCAAGCTGCGGGTCTACGTTACCGGCGGTGGGTGCTCGGGCTTCCAGTACGGCTTCGACTTCGCCGATGAGGTCGCCGAGGATGACACGGTCATCGAGTTCGGCGAGGTCGCCCTGGTGATCGACCCGCTCTCCTACCAGTACCTGGTGGGCTCCACCGTGGACTTCGAGGAGGGCCTCGCCGGCGCCCGCTTCCTGGTCCAGAACCCCAACGCCACCACCACCTGCGGCTGTGGCGCCTCCTTCATGGTGTAAGCCACGGCGACCGTGGACACGGCGCCCGTGAAAATCCCCAACTTGACGCTCTGGAGCATTCTCGCCAAGGTTGAAGAGGCGAGACCCACCAGAAAAGACTCAATAATGGGGAACCTCATGACAAGATCCGCTTGTGCTTCACCCTTCCTGAAGCAAACCACCCTGGCCACCGCCCTGGCGCTGGGCTTCGGCATGGCCGGTTCCGCGCTGGCTGAAACGCCGTCCGTCAACGTGGTCACCGATCCCAGTTTCGTACCCTTCGAGATGCTCGACCCCGAGACCGGCGAGATGATCGGGTTCGACATGGACATGATCAATGAACTGGCCGAACGTGCCGGCTTCGAGGTCAACCTCACCACCATGGAGTTCGCCGGCATCATCCCGGCAGTGCAGACCGGCAGCCAGGAGATCGCCGTTGCGGGTGTGACCATCACCGAGGAGCGCGCCCAGATCGTCGACTTCTCGGACCCCTACTACGACTCCGGTCTGCGCATCATCGTGCGTGCCGACAACGACAGCGTCGAAGCCATCGAGGACCTCGAGGGCATGTCCGTGGCCACGCGCATCGGCTCCACCAGCTACGACTTCCTCCAGGAGAACCTCGGCGACAGCGCCGACATCACCCCCTACCCGGGCAACAGCGACATGTACATGGCACTGCTCGGCCGTAACGTCGACGCCGCCTTCTATGACGCCCCCAACGTCGCCTACTTCTCCCAGACCCGTGGCGAGGGACGTACCAAGGTCGTCGGCCCCCTCTATGCAGGCCAGCAGTACGGCATCGTCTTCCACAAGGGTAGCCAGTGGGTCGAGCCGGTCAACGAGGCCCTGGCCGAGATGCGCGAGGACGGCACCTACGCCGAGATCTACGAGAAGTGGTTCGGCGAGGCTCCCTCGGAGGAGTGATCCGAGCCGCCCTGAACCCTCGTCGTTGTGACACGACGAGCTGACCAGCGGGGCCGGGCGGTAGCACCTCCCGGCCCCGCCTCGTTTCCAGCCATCCCGGAGAAACGCCCGTGGAAGTAACCTTTCAATTCGACTGGGCGGCGGCGTTCCGCTCCATTCCGCACCTGCTGCCGGGCATTCCCTGGACCCTGCTGATCTCCTTCGGCGGGCTGGCCATCGGCTTCATCATCGGCATCGTCTTCGGTCTGATGCGCATCAGTCCGTCGCGTCTGATCCGCTGGCCGGCGATCGTCTACGTCGAAGTGTTCCGCGGCACCCCCATCCTGGTACAGGTGCTGTTTATCTTCTATGGCCTGCCTCAGCTGCTGGGTAGCCCCATCAATGCCCTGACCGCCGGCATCGCCGCCATCGCGGTCAACTCCGGCGCCTACATCTCGGAAGTGGTACGCGGCGGCGTGCAGTCCATCGAACGCGGCCAGCGCGAGGCCTCGCTGTCGCTGGGGCTTTCCCGCACCCAGGCCTTCCGCTATGTGATCTGGCCCCAGGCCTTCCGCCGCATGATTCCGCCGCTGGGTAACCAGGGCATCATCAGCATCAAGGACACCTCCCTGTTCTCGGTAATCGGCGTGGGCGAACTGGTCCGCCAGGGGCAGATCTACATCGCCACCACCTTCACCGCCCTGGAGGTCTACTTCATGGTGGCCCTGATGTATCTGGCCATCACCTGGACCCTTTCGTTACTGCTGCGCCAGCTCGAGCGCCGCGGCCTGGCAGGTCAATAAGGGGAGCTAACGCATGATACAGAACGACAACGCAACCGCTCCCATCGTGCAGATGGAGAAGGTCAACAAGCACTTCGGCAGCCTGCACGTGCTCAAGGATATCGATCTCGAGGTCGCCCCCGGCGAAGTGGTGGTGATCATCGGCGCCAGCGGCTCGGGCAAATCGACGCTGATTCGCTGCATCAACGGGCTGGAAGAGTTCCAGGATGGCCATATCGGAGTGGACGGCAACGAGCTCACGCCCCATGGCAAGAGCGGCCAAGCCCTCCAGAAGATCCGCACCGAGGTGGGCATGGTGTTTCAGCAGTTCAACCTCTTTCCCCATCTCAGCGTGCTGGACAACGTCATCCTGGCCCCCATGAAGGTGCGCGGCTGGAGCCGCGCCGATGCCATGGAGACCGCCGAGCGGCTGCTGGCGCGGGTCGGTATCAGCGATCAGGCCGCCAAGCACCCCAACCAGCTCTCGGGCGGCCAGCAGCAGCGCGTGGCCCTGGCCCGCGCCCTGGCCATGGAGCCGCGACTGATGCTCTTCGATGAGCCCACCTCGGCGCTGGACCCGGAGATGATCGGCGAGGTGCTCGATGCCATGCGCGAGTTGGCACGAGAGGGCATGACCATGATCATCGTCACCCACGAGATGGGGTTCGCGCGAGAGGTGGCCGACCGGGTGATCTACATCCACCAGGGGGAGATCGCCGAACAGGCGCCGCCCGAGCAGATCTTCGACCGTCCCACCGATGAACGTACCCGCAGCTTCCTGGCCCGGGTACTCAAGCACTGATATCCCCCTTCGAAGCGTGAAAAAAGGCCCTGTCGTACGCGACAGGGCCTTTTTTTGCCTGTGGATAGAATTTTTTCCGACGGTTGAATTTCCTCCTTTCACCCCCTTGATAGTAGGGTTTGAGGATAACCACGACGGTTGTTCACAGCTGCGGGCACAAGCCTGGTACCCATCAGTGGACAAACAGTGCAGAATTGCCACTGTGGACAAATCGTCCTTTCATCCACAGGCTCCTGCCACCCTGTGCGCAGGCTGCCACCCTCTTTTCCCGCCTCTTATCAACAATATAACCTGATGAAAAAATTAACAATAAACCTCTTATCCACGAATTCTGTCCACACCAGTAGTAACTACCATAATAGAACTTCTCTCTATATATATTGATATTTAATGTTAGGAAGGGGGTAGGCAACGGCCCGGGACAAAGGCGGTGTGGAAAACCCTGACGATTACCCACAGGAGGTTTATACTCGCGGCCTGATTTCATCCCCTGACTGGAAGACGGCGCCGCCGCGCCAACGAGGTGCACCTTGGATTACCCCGACCGCTTTGACGTCATCGTCATCGGCGGTGGCCATGCGGGAACCGAAGCCGCCCTGGCCTCCGCTCGCATGGGCTGTCAGACCCTGCTGCTGACCCACAACATCGAGACCCTGGGCCAGATGTCCTGCAATCCCGCCATCGGGGGGATCGGCAAGAGCCACCTGGTCAAGGAGATCGATGCGCTGGGCGGTGCCATGGCCAAGGCCACCGACCTCGGCGGCATCCAGTTCCGTGTGCTCAATGCCCGCAAGGGTCCCGCGGTGCGGGCCACCCGCGCCCAGGCCGACCGGATCCGCTACAAGGCCGCGATTCGCGAGATGCTGGAGAACCAGTCCAACCTGACGTTGTTCCAGCAGGCCGCCGGCGACCTGATCGTGGACAACGACACCGTACGCGGCGTGGTCACCGAGACCGGTATCCGCTTCCACGCCGAGACCGTGGTGCTGTGTACCGGCACCTTCCTCGGCGGGGTGATCCACATCGGCCTCGAGCAGAGCCGCGGTGGACGCGCCGGCGACCCGCCCTCCAACCGCCTCGCCGAGCGCCTGCGGGCCCTGCCGTTTCGGGTCGATCGCCTCAAGACCGGCACCCCGCCGCGCCTGGATGCCCGCAGCCTCGACTTCTCGTTGCTCGAGGAGCAGCCCGGCGACAGCCCGACCCCGGTGATGTCCTTCCTGGGCAGCCGCACCCAGCACCCGCGGCAGGTGAGCTGCCATATCGGCCACACCAACGAGCGCACCCACGAGATCATCTTCGCTAACCTCGACCGCTCACCCATGTACTCCGGGGTGATCGAGGGCGTGGGGCCCCGCTACTGCCCCTCCATCGAGGACAAGGTGCACCGCTTCGCCGACAAGGCCAGCCACCAGGTGTTCATCGAGCCAGAGGGCCTGGACACCCACGAGCTCTACCCCAACGGCATCTCCACCTCGCTGCCCTTCGACGTACAGCTTGAGGTGGTGCGCTCGATCAAGGGCCTGGAGAAGGCCCATATCACCCGGCCTGGCTACGCCATCGAATACGACTTCTTCGATCCGCGGGACCTGAAGCACTCGCTGGAGACGAAATTTATCCACAATCTGTTTTTCGCCGGGCAGATCAACGGCACTACCGGCTACGAGGAGGCCGGCGCCCAGGGGCTGCTGGCCGGGCTGAACGCCGCCCGCCGGGCGAAGGACCTGGAGTCCTGGGCTCCGCGCCGCGACGAAGCCTACCTGGGCGTGCTGGTCGATGACCTGATCACCCTGGGCACCAAGGAGCCCTACCGCATGTTCACCTCGCGGGCCGAGTATCGCCTGCTGCTGCGTGAGGACAACGCCGACCTCCGTCTCACCGAGGCTGGCCGCGAGCTGGGGCTGGTCGACGACGTCCGCTGGGCCGTCTTCAGCGAGAAGCGCGAGGCGATCGAGCGCGTGAACGCCCGGCTCAAGGCCTGCTGGGTGCAGCCAGGCACCGCGGCCGCCGAAGCAGTCGCCGAGAAGACCGGCAAGCCGCTGACCCGGGAGTACAGCCTGATGGACCTGCTCAGGCGCCCGGAACTCGGCTACGCCGATCTGGCCGACCTGCCCGGCATCGAGGGCGAGGCGGTAGCCCATGACGGCGTGGCCGAGCAGGTGCAGATCCAGGCCAAGTACCAGGGCTACATCGACCGCCAGCAGGACGAGATCGCCAGACTCAAGCGTCACGAGGCCACGCCGCTGCCGGCGGACCTGGACTATGCGCGGGTCGAGGGACTCTCCCACGAGATCCGCCAGAAGCTCGCCGAGGCGCGCCCCGAGACCCTGGCCCAGGCCTCGCGGATCTCGGGAGTGACCCCGGCGGCGATCTCCATCCTGCTGATTCACCTAAAGAAGCGCCGCCTGCTCGATGAGCACAAGGCGGCCAACGCATGATGCCAGTGGATCCGACGGTCGAGGCACGCCTCGACCGGGGGCTCGAACGTCTCGGCATCGGCGTGGACCCCGACCAGCGCCAACAACTGCTGTCGCTGGTCGGCCTGTTGCACAAGTGGAACCGCGCCTATAACCTCACCGCGATACGCTCGCCCGAGGAAATGGTGGCTCGCCACCTGCTGGACAGCGCCGCCGTGCTGCCTTTCGTCAAAGGTCCCAGCCTGCTCGATGTGGGCGCCGGGCCCGGCTTTCCTGGCCTGGTGCTGGCGATCCTCAGGCCAGAGCTCACCGTGAGCCTGCTCGACAGCAACGGCAAGAAGGTGCGCTTCCAGCGCCAGGCGGTGATGGAGCTGGGCCTGTCCAACGTGACCCCGGTGCAGATGCGGGTCGAGGCCTTCGAGGGGCGCTTCGACCAGGTGATCTCGCGGGCCTTCGCCAGCCTCGGCGACTTCGTCTCCCTGACGCTGCCGCTGGTAGCTCCCGGCGGCCAGTGGCTGGCCATGAAGGGCCCCACCGTGGAGGACGAACTCGCCGGTGTGCCGGCCGGCGTGGCGCCGGTGGCCCGGCACCCCCTGGAGGTGCCCTTCGACGTCGGCAGCCGGCTGCTGGTGGTCCTCGAACGCCAGGCCGATGGCTCGCGCCCATGACAACCCGCGTTTCCCAGCAAGGGAGTTGCCCGTGACCAAGATCATCGCCTTGACCAACCAGAAGGGTGGTGTCGGCAAGACCACCACCGCGGTCAACCTCGCCGCCAGCCTGGCGGCCCTGGATCGCCGCGTGCTGCTGGTGGACCTCGACCCCCAGGGGCATGCCACCATGGGCAGCGGGGTGGATAAGCACGAGCTCGAGGGCAGCGTGCTGGACGTGCTGCTGGGCGACCGTGTCGCCGCGGAGGTGATCGTCGACTGTCCCGTGGCGGGCTACACCCTGCTGCCCGGCAACGGCGACCTCACTGCCGCCGAGGTGGCGCTGCTCGATCGCGAGGTCGGCCGCGAGCGCTGCCTGGAGCGGGCGCTGGCGGACGTCGCCGGCGAATACGACGTGGTGCTGATCGATTGCCCCCCCTCGCTGAACATGCTCACCGTCAATGGCCTGACCGCGGCCAACGGCGTGCTGATCCCGTTGCAGTGCGAGTTCTACGCCCTGGAGGGGCTCTCGGCGCTGCTCGACACCGTCGAGCAGATCAAGGACAACGTGAACCCGGGGCTCGAGGTCTACGGGATCCTGCGCACCATGTTCGATGCCCGCAACAGCCTGACCCGCGATATCACCAAGCAGCTGCGCGACTATTTTGGCGACACGCTGCTCAAGGCCACCATTCCCCGCAACGTGCGGGTCGCCGAGGCGCCCAGCCACGGGCTGCCGGTGACCAAGTACGCCCGCTTCTCGCGGGGCAGCCAGGCCCACCGGGTGCTGGCCAAGGAACTGATCCGCCGGCTGTCGCTGTGACGACAGCATGGCGCGCCCATGCCGTAACCGCTGTGATGAGGGAGTGTCGATGACGCGTAAACGCGCCCTGGGACGTGGACTGGATGCCCTGATCGGGGCCGGCGCTCGCCGCCGCGAGAGCCTCGATCTTCCCGAGGTAGGCATCGAATTGGACGATGCTGCTTCGAGGGCCACCGCGCCGGATGCCGAGGATCGTCTCGAGCGCCTGCCGCTGGGCCAGCTGACTCGCGGCAAGTACCAGCCCCGTCGGGACATCCAGCCCGAGGCCCTGGAGGAGCTGGCCGACTCGATCCGCGCCCAGGGGGTGATGCAGCCCATCGTGGTGCGTCCCGCCGGCGAGGATCGCTACGAGATCATCGCCGGTGAGCGACGCTGGCGGGCCGCCCAGCTGGCCGAGCTCGACGTGATCCCCGCGGTGATCCGCGAGGTCACCGACGAGGTGGCCCTGGCCCTGGCGCTGATCGAGAACATCCAGCGCGAGAACCTCAATCCGGTGGAGGAGGCCATGGCGCTGAAGCGCCTGCTGGAGGAGTTCGAGTTGACCCAGCAGCAGGTCGCCGACGCGGTGGGCAAGTCCCGCGCCCAGGTGGCCAACCTGCTGCGGTTACTGGCACTGGACCCCGAGGTGCAGACCCTGCTGGAGCGCGGTGACCTGGACATGGGCCACGCCCGGGCGCTGCTGGCGCTCTCCGGCGCCAAGCAGCGCCGCGCGGCTCACGAGGTGGTCAACAAGGACCTTACCGTGCGCGACACCGAGGCGCTGGTGAAGCGCCTCGTCGCCGGGGAACCTAAGAAGGCCGAGAAGCCGTCGGCCAGCCCCGATGTGGCTCGCCTCGAGACCCGGCTGGGTGAGCTGCTCGGCGCGCCGGTGAAGATCCAGCATGGCCGCGGTGGCAAGGGGCGGCTGACCATCCGCTACACCAGCCTCGACGAGCTCGATGGCATCCTCGAGCACATACGCTAGCGGGCGGCTGACATCGGTAGGATGTTGACAATTCCTGCATCTTTGGTCGCAAGAAGGGGCAGAACCAGGCAAAATCCACAGCGGCTCTGTTGAAGCCCCGATAGCCCTTCCCTATAATCCGCCGGTGTTTGCCTTGATATCCTGCATGGCACCCGCGGCGAAAAGGGCCCTGACAGTGGGCCAGGATGATGACACGATGCACAGAGCCTCATCTGCCGCAGGCCGCCGACAGCTGGATTTCTCGCGGCTGTTCATGGCCCAGGGGGCCGCGGTGCTTGTAGTGGCCCTGTCGGGGCTCTGGCTGGCGGGGGTCTTCGGGGCGGTATCGGCCCTGATGGGTGGTCTGGTCAGCCTGCTGCCCTCGTTCTACTTCGTGAGGCGCGGACTGCGCAGCCGGGGCGGCAAGCGAGTACGGGTCAATGTGCTCAATCTCTATCAGGCGGCGATGGGCAAGTTCGGTTTGACGGTGGCACTGTTCGTGATCGTGTTTGTGGCAGTGCCCCCTTCAAACCCGGCTTTATTCTTCGTTGCATATGTGGCGGCCCAATTCATGCACTGGCTGACCCCCTGGCTGATGCGTGAGCGGTCGACCCCCCGAACCTGAGGAAGCAGTATGGCAGCAGATAACGAAATATCGGCCATCTATTACATACAGCACCACCTCCAGAACCTGACCTTCGGCTACCACCCGCGTAACGGCTGGTCGCTGGCGTCCAGCTCTACCGAGGCGGTAGAGATGGGCTTCTGGGCGATACACCTGGATACCATGGGCTGGTCCATCGCCATGGGTGTGCTGTTCCTGTGGCTATTCCGCAAGGCCGGCAAGATGGCCACCACCGGGGTACCCGGCGGGCTGCAGAACGGCGTCGAGATGGTCATCGAGTTCATCGAGAACCTGACCCGCTCCACCTTCCACGGCAAGAATCCCCACATCGCACCGCTGGCGCTGACGCTGTTCATCTGGATCCTGCTGATGAACACCCTGAAGATCATTCCGGTCGACTATTTCCCCGAGTTGTTCGGCAAGCTCGGCTTCGAATACATGAAGATCGTGCCGACCACCGACGTCAATGCCACCCTGGGCATGGCCTTCGGCGTGTTCCTGCTCATTATCTATTACAGCTGCAAGGTGAAGGGGGTAGGCGGCTTCGCCAAGGAGCTCTCGCTGACGCCCTTCAACCACTGGTCGCTGATTCCGTTCAACCTGATCCTCGAGGTGGTCGGCCTCATCGTCAAGCCGATCAGCCTGGGCCTGCGTCTGTTCGGCAACATGTTCGCCGGTGAGGTGATCTTCATCCTGATCGCGCTGCTGCCCTTCTGGGCCATCTGGCTGCTGGACGTGCCATGGGCGATCTTCCACATCCTGGTGGTGACTCTGCAGGCCTTCATCTTCACGACGCTGTCCATCGTGTACCTGAGTGCCGCGCACGAGCATCACTGAGACCCGCGCAACGCTTGTAACTCAACCAACCACTACCCCTTGTAACTCAACCTACTAGGAGCACCATCATGGAAATCGTCTACATTGCTGCCGCCATCATCATCAGCATCAGCGCCCTGGCTACCGGTCTCGGCTTTGCCATGCTGGGTGGCAAGCTGCTCGAGTCCACCGCGCGTCAACCGGAGCTGGGCGACCAGCTGCAGACCAAGACTTTCATCATGGCTGGCCTGCTCGACGCCGTTCCGATGATCGGTGTCGGTATCGCGATGTACCTGATCTTCGTCGTAGCCGGTTAACGACAGCACCGAGCGCTCAGCGCTCGGTTTGCTTGTTACCGGTCGCCACGAACCTGTCAGAGGTACAGTCCTGTGAATATCAACATGACGCTGATCGGGCAGACGATCGCCTTCGCGATCTTTGTCTGGTTCTGCATAAAGTACGTGTGGCCGCCTATCAGCGCTGCGCTCCACGAGCGCCAGAAGAAGATTGCCGATGGCCTCGACGCGGCAAGCCGTGCCTCACGTGACCTCGAGCTTGCCCAGGAGCAGGCCGCTCAGACGCTGCGCGAGACCAAGGAGCAGGCTTCCCAGATTCTCGAGCAGGCCAACAAGCGCTCTTCCCAGATGGTCGAGGAAGCCCGCGATCAGGCCCGCGCCGAGGGCGAGCGCCTGGTCGCCAGCGCCCGCGCCGAGATCCAGCAGGAAATCA
Source organism: Halomonas salsilacus (assembly GCF_051216275.1). Lineage (NCBI taxonomy): Bacteria > Pseudomonadati > Pseudomonadota > Gammaproteobacteria > Oceanospirillales > Halomonadaceae > Halomonas > Halomonas salsilacus. The sequence goes on along the minus strand of NZ_JBPKAQ010000005.1, from coordinate 54,706 downwards.
ATCGCGCCAAGGAAGAGCTTCGCGCCCAGGTATCGACCCTCGCGGTCACGGGTGCCGAGCGTGTTCTGGAAGCCTCCATCGACGAGAAGGCACACCGCAAGCTGCTCGACAAGCTTGCTGCCGAACTGTGAGGAGGTGATCCATGGCGGAACTGTCTACCGTCGCTCGGCCTTACGCCAAGGCGGCGTTCGAGTACGCACGCGATCACCAGGCGCTGGATACCTGGTCCGAGATGCTGGGCACCCTGGGTCAGATCATGGCCATCCGGGACGTCCAGGCACTCATTGCCAGTCCGAAGCTCACCACCGAGCGCAAGGTGGCGCTGCTGGTCGAGGTGGCCGACATCAAGGTGGACGACGCGTCGCGTCGCTTCCTCGATGAGCTGGCCGACCAGCGTCGTCTGCCGGCGCTGGGCGCCATCGCCGGCCAGTTCGAGCGGCTGCGCGCCGACCATGAGCAGCGCGTCGACGTGACCGTGGTGTCGGCCTTCGAGCTCGACGACAAGCAGCAGCAGAAGCTCGCCGGTGCGCTCAAGAAGCGCCTGAATCGCGAAATCTCCATTACCACTCAGGTGGATCCCAGGCTTCTCGGTGGCGTGATTCTGCGCGCCGGCGACACCGTCATCGACGGGTCGGTGCGCGGTCGATTGAACCGCCTCGCCGAAGCCCTTACCGCCTGAGTCTGAGGGACATGGCATGCAGCAACTGAATCCTTCCGAGATCAGCGACATCATCAAGCAGCGTATCGAGAAGCTTGACGTCGCATCCGAAGCCCGCAACCAGGGCACCATCGTCAGCGTATCCGACGGCATCGTGAAGATTCACGGGCTCGAGGATGCGATGTTCGGTGAGATGATCGAATTTCCCGGCAGCATCTTCGGCATGGTGCTCAACCTCGAGCGCGACTCCGTGGGTGCTGTCATCCTCGGTGACTACCAGCAGCTCGAAGAGGGCATGACCGCCAGCTGTACCGGTCGTATCCTCGAGGTGCCGGTGGGCCCCGAGCTGAAGGGCCGCGTCGTCGATGCCCTGGGTAATCCCATCGATGGCAAGGGCGATATCGACGCCAAGATGACCGATGCCGTCGAAAAGGTCGCTCCAGGCGTCATCACCCGCCAGTCGGTCGACCAGCCGATCCAGACCGGCTTCAAGTCCATCGACGCCATGGTGCCGATCGGTCGCGGCCAGCGCGAGCTGATCATCGGCGATCGCCAGATCGGCAAGTCGGCCATCGCCATCGACGCCATCATCAACCAGAAGGGCAAGGGCGTCACCTGTGTCTACGTCGCCATTGGCCAGAAGCAGTCCACCATCGCCAACGTGGTGCGCAAGCTGGAAGAGCATGGCGCCATGGAGCACACCATCGTGGTCGCCGCCGGCGCTGCCGATCCGGCCCCGATGCAGTTCCTCGCCGCCTACTCCGGCTGCACCATGGGCGAGTACTTCCGCGACCGCGGCGAAGACGCCCTGATCGTCTACGATGACCTGTCCAAGCAGGCCGTGGCCTATCGTCAGGTCTCCCTGCTGCTGCGTCGTCCGCCCGGTCGTGAAGCCTACCCCGGTGACGTTTTCTACCTGCACTCCCGCCTGCTGGAGCGTGCGGCTCGGGTCAACGTAGATTATGTCGAGAAGTTCACCAATGGCGAAGTGAAGGGCAAGACCGGTTCACTGACCGCGCTGCCGATCATCGAGACCCAGGGTGGCGATGTGTCCGCCTTCGTTCCGACCAACGTGATCTCCATCACCGACGGTCAGATCTTCCTCGAGACCGATCTGTTCAACTCAGGCATTCGTCCGGCCATCAACGCCGGCCTCTCGGTGTCTCGTGTCGGCGGTTCGGCCCAGACCAAGATCATCAAGAAGCTTGGCGGCGGCGTGCGCCTGGCCCTGGCCCAGTACCGCGAGCTGGCGGCCTTCTCCCAGTTCGCTTCCGACCTGGATGAGGCCACTCGCAAGCAGTTGGAGCATGGTCAGCGCGTCACCGAACTGATGAAGCAGAAACAGTATTCGCCGATGTCCGTGGCCGAGATGGGGGTGTCCCTGTATGCCGCCAACGAAGGCTTCCTGGACGACATCGATGTGAGCAAGGTGCTGGACTTCGAGCGTGCCCTGCATGATTACATGAAGTCCGAGCATGCCGAGCTGCTCGACAAGATCAACCAGACCGGCGACTACAGCGACGAGATCCAGAGCGGGTTGAAGGCGGGTCTCGAGAAGTTCAAGGCCACTCAGAGCTGGTAATCCCGCTGGCCCGTCCCGCCTTCGGGGCGGGCCCTGGAGCTTTCTGAGGGCCACGAACGGAGTAGATCGCTATGGCAGCTGCAAAAGAGATACGCACCCAGATCGGGAGCATCAAGAACACGCAGAAGATCACCAGCGCCATGGAAATGGTGGCTGCGTCGAAGATGCGCCGGGCCCAGGACCTGATGAAGGCCAGCCAGCCCTATGCGCGTCAGATCCGCAACGTCGTTGCCCATATTGCCGATGCCAACCCCGAGTACAAGCACGACTACATGGTCGATCGTGAGGTCAAGCGGGTGGGCTACATTGTGGTCTCCACCGACCGCGGCCTGTGCGGTGGCCTGAACGTCAACCTGTTCAAGGCGGTGCTGAAGGATTCGATGGGGCATCGTGAATCGGGCGCCGAGCTGGACTTCTGCGCGTTGGGTAACAAGGCCGGCGGCTTCTTTCGCAAGTACGGGGGCAACCTCGTGGCGGCGAAGAGCGGCCTGGGCGAGTCGCCCGAGGTCGAGGATCTGATCGGCAGCGTGAAGGTCATGCTGGATGCGTTTGACGAAGGCCGTCTGGATCGGCTTTACGTGGTGTACAACGAGTTCGTCAACACCATGACCCAGAAGCCGGTGGTCAGGCAGCTTCTGCCCCTGTCTGCGGACATGGGGCTGGATACGCATGACGAAGATGATCATCGTCCCGGTAGCTGGGACTACCTGTATGAGCCGGATGCCAAGGCGCTGCTGGACAGCCTGCTGGTTCGTTTCATCGAATCCCAGGTGTACCAGGCGGTGGTCGAAAACGCGGCCTGTGAGCAGGCCGCGCGGATGATCGCCATGAAGAGTGCCACCGACAACGCCGGCGGACTGATCGACGACCTGGAGATGGTCTACAACAAGGCCCGCCAGGCCGCCATCACCCAGGAGATCTCCGAGATCGTCGGGGGCGCCGCCGCCGTATAGCGCCGGGGAGGGCGAGGCCCTCCCGGCACACAGGCTTCATTTGCAGGTTTTTTAGAGGATCGCAAGATGAGCGGACGTATCGTACAAATCATCGGCGCGGTGATTGACGTAGAGTTTCCGCGGGACGATGTTCCCAAGGTCTACGACGCGCTGAAAGTCTCGACTGTCGAGACAGTGCTCGAAACTCAGCAACAGCTGGGAGACGGCGTGGTGCGCACCATCGCCATGGGCTCCACCGAGGGGCTCAAGCGCGGCATGGACGTCACCAATACCGGTGCGGCCATCTCTGTGCCGGTAGGCAAGGAGACGCTGGGTCGCATCATGAACGTGCTCGGCGAGCCGATCGACGAGGCCGGCGACATCGGCGAGCAGGAGCGCATGCCGATTCACCGCAAGGCACCGGGCTACGCGGATCAGGCAGCGTCCAACGAGCTGCTCGAGACCGGCATCAAGGTCATCGACCTGGTCTGCCCGTTCGCCAAGGGCGGCAAGGTCGGCCTGTTCGGCGGCGCCGGCGTGGGCAAGACCGTCAACATGATGGAACTGATCCGCAACATCGCCACCGAGCACAGTGGTTACTCGGTGTTTGCGGGCGTGGGCGAGCGGACCCGTGAGGGTAACGACTTCTACCACGAGATGACCGAATCCAACGTTATCGACAAGGTAGCGCTGGTCTACGGTCAGATGAACGAGCCGCCCGGCAACCGCCTGCGCGTGGCCCTGACCGGCCTGACCATCGCCGAGAAGTTCCGCGATGAAGGCCGCGACGTGCTGCTGTTCGTCGACAACATCTACCGTTACACCCTGGCCGGTACCGAGGTCTCCGCACTGCTCGGCCGCATGCCCTCCGCGGTGGGCTACCAGCCGACCCTGGCCGAGGAGATGGGTGTGCTCCAGGAGCGCATCACCTCCACCAAGACCGGCTCGATCACCTCCGTACAGGCCGTCTACGTGCCCGCGGATGACCTGACCGATCCCTCTCCGGCGACCACCTTCTCGCACCTGGATGCCACCGTGGTTCTGGCGCGTTCCATCGCCGAGCTGGGCATCTATCCGGCCATCGATCCGCTGGATTCCACCTCGCGCCAGCTGGATCCGCTGGTCGTCGGCGACGAGCACTATGACACCGCTCGCGGCGTGCAGAACGTGTTGCAGCGTTACAAGGAGCTCAAGGACATCATCGCGATCCTGGGCATGGACGAGCTGTCCGATGAGGACAAGCTGGCCGTGTCCCGGGCGCGCAAGATCCAGCGCTTCCTGTCGCAGCCGTTCTTCGTGGCCGAGGTCTTCACCGGTTCGCCCGGCAAGTACGTGTCCCTGAAGGACACCATCCGTGGCTTCCAGGGCATCCTCAACGGCGAGCACGACGATCTGCCGGAGCAGGCCTTCTACATGGTCGGCACCATCGACGAAGCCGTCGAGAAAGCCAACCAGATGAAGTAATCCCGTCCATCAGGGGGATTCGCTATGGCGAACAGCTTCACATGCAATATCGTCAGCGCCGAGGCGGCCATCTTCTCGGGCGAGATCGAGCAACTGGTCGCGTCCGGCTTGATGGGGGATCTGGGTATCCTGCCCGGCCATGCTCCGCTGCTGACAGAGCTTCAGCCGGGTCCGGTCCGCGTGATCCATGACGGCGGGCGTGAGGAGAACTTCTACGTCTCGGGGGGCTTCCTGGAAGTGCAGCCCGACGTGGTGACGATCCTGGCCGATGCGGCCTCCCGGGCCGGTGACCTCGACGAGGCCTCCGCCGAGGAGGCCCGACAGCATGCGCTGAAGGCCTTCAGCGACAAGTCGGCGGAGCTGGACTACACTCGCGCTGCCGCCGAACTCGCCGAGGCCGTGGCGCAGCTCAGAACCATCCAGCAGCTGCGCAAGAAGGCCGGCAAGGGCTGAACCTGCCCCAGCCGTGACGGCGCCCCCCGATCCCGTGAAAAACCGGTTTCGGGGGGCGTTTTCGTCTCTGCTATCATGAGCGCCGGCCCCGCGCCGATGGTTCCGCTCACCCATCTCTGCGCCCACGGCGTCAGGAGGATGCCATGTCACTCAACGATAGCCTGCAGGAACAGAAGGAGGCGCTGGTGTCGGCCTTCGCCGAGGAGGCCCACGAGCGCCTCGGCGAGATGCTGTCGGAGCTGCGTTCCGCGGACATCGCCGAGATTCTCGAGGAGATCCTCGAGGAGGACGACGATCTGCCGGTGGCCATGGGCCTGCTCGAACGCCTGCCACTGGAGCGGCGGGCCAACGTGCTGGGTTATCTACCAGGTGAGGAGCAGGTCGAGATCACCGCGGCCATGTCCGACGAAACGCTGCTCTCGCTGCTCGAGGAGATGGGCTCCGACGAACGCGCCGACCTCTTCAACCTGCTCGGCGAGGACCGGCGCGAGGCGCTGTTGAGGCGCATGGCGCACCAGGAGCGCGAGGACCTCAAGCGCCTGGCCAGCTACGAGGAGGGCACCGCCGGGGCGATCATGACCTCGGACTATGTGGCCATCCCCACCGGCATGACCGTCTCCCAGGCGATGATGCGGGTTCGCCAGACGGCCCCCGACGCCGAGACGGTCTATCAGCTCTACATCATTGACGCCGAGGGTCGCCTGGCCGGCACCCTGTCGCTGCGCCAGCTGATGGTGGCGCGCCCTGGGGCGAAGGTCGACGACATCATGATCAAGGACGTGATCAGCATGGCGGTCGACGAGGAGCAGGAGGAGGTCGCCCGGGTGGTGGCCCGCTATGACCTGCTGGCGCTGCCGGTGCTGGATGCCGACGAGCGGCTGGTGGGCATCGTCACCCACGACGACGCCATGGACGTGGCCGAGTCGGAAGCCACCGAGGATTTCCACAAGGGGATGTCCATCGGCGCCCTGGAGGATGGGGTCAGCCGGGTGCCACTCTGGAGCCTCTACCGCAAACGAGTGACCTGGCTGGTGCTGCTGGTGTTCGCCAACCTCTTCTCTGGCGCCGGTATCGCCTACTTCGAGGAGACCATCGCCGCCCAGGTGGCGCTGGTGTTCTTCCTGCCGCTGCTGATCGGCAGCGGCGGCAACGCCGGTGCCCAGGCCGCCACGCTGATGGTGCGCGGGATGGCAACCGGCGATGTCGGAGTCAAGGACTGGGGGACCCTGCTGGGTCGCGAATTACTGGTGGCCGGGTCGCTGGGCCTGACCATGGCGCTGGCGGTGGCTCCCATCGGGGTGATGCGCGGCGGCGAGGCGGTGGCCATAGTGGTGGCCATGAGCATGGTGATCATCGTGCTGTTCGGCAGCCTGCTGGGCATGTGCCTGCCCTTCCTGCTCGACCGCCTGGGCTGGGACCCGGCCACCGCCTCGGCGCCGCTGGTGACTACCCTGATCGACGCCTCGGGGGTACTGATCTATTTCAGCATCGCCACGGCAATTCTGGCGGGGGTCTAGCATGGACTGGCTGCAGGTTGCCGTACTCTCCATTGTGCAGGGTCTCACCGAGTTTCTGCCCATTTCCAGCTCCGCCCACCTGATCCTGGTGCCGGTGTTGACCGCCTGGGAGGACCAGGGCCTGGCCTTCGACGTGGCGCTGCATATCGGCAGCCTGGCGGCTGTCATCCTCTATTTTCGCCACGAACTGATTCGCATGAGTATCAGCTGGGCCGGCTCGCTGCGCGGGGGCGGTATGGACCAGGACGCCAGGCTCGGCTGGTGGGTGCTGTTGGCCACTGTGCCGGTCTGCGTCATCGGTTTCGCCTTCCGTGATGTCGTCGCGCTGGGCATGCGCTCGCCGATCATCATCGGCGTGAGCCTAATCGGCTTCGGCCTGGTGCTGGGCTATGCGGACTGGCGCCGCCGCCACGACGGGCGCAGCGAGTACCAGCTGGGTCTCAAGGATGTGCTCTTTATCGGTGGCGCCCAGGTTCTGGCGCTGATTCCGGGCACCTCGCGCTCCGGCATCACCATCACCGCGGCGTTGCTGCTGGGCATGAGCCGGGAGGGCGCGGCGCGCTTCTCCTTCCTCCTTTCTATCCCGGTGATCGCCCTGGCCGGCGGGCTCGAGATCGTTGGCCTGATCCGCGAAGCCCACGAGGTGGACTGGTCGACCGTAGTCGTGGGAGCAGTCCTGTCCGGTATCAGCGCCTACCTCTGCATCCATTATTTTCTGATCTTCATCAAGCGCGTCGGCATGCAGCCCTTCGTGGTCTATCGCTTGTTGCTAGGCGCGTGGCTGCTGTGGCTATTCTGGTAGACCTGTTACCCCTTTCCTCATGGAGAGTGCCTGCATCATGAAAGCCCCGGCTTCCCTGCTGTTTCTCTGCCTCGTACTGCTGCTGGCCGGCTGCTCGGAGCGCGACCGTCCCCTGGACTCGCCGGTGCGCTTCGAGGGTGCCGTGTTTGGCAGCTTCTACCAGGTGACCATCGCCGACCCCCTGACCCAGGGCCAGGCCCGGGCGCTGGAGGAGGGCATCCTCGAGGTGCTCGAGGCGGTGGATCTCTCCATGTCGACCTATATCGACGACTCGGAGCTCTCGGCCTTCAACCAGCTGCCCGTGGGCGAATGGCAGCCCCTCTCCGACGAACTGATGGAAGTGCTGGCGATCAGCCAGGCGGTGGCCGACCAGAGCGATGGCGCCTTCGATGTGACCGTTGGTGGGCTGGTCAACCTGTGGAGCTTCGGCGCCGAGGCGCGCCCCCGGGAGATCCCCGATAATGAACGTCTGGCCGAGCGACTGGAGATCATCGGGGTTGATGCGCTGGAGCTCGATCCGGACGGTCTGCAGGCGCGCCGCACGCGGGATGTCTTCATCGACCTGGGCGGGGTGGCCAAGGGCCATGCCACCGACCGGGTCGCGGCCTTCCTCGATCGCGAGGGCGTCGCGCATTATCTGGTCAACCTGGGCGGCGACCTGATCGCTCGTGGCTATCGTGATGCCAGCGAAGGAGCCGATGGCGAGGCCGAGCGCTGGCGCATTGGCGTGGAGGCGCCGCTGGACGACCGCCAGGAGGCCCAGTACGTGCTGCCAATCGGCGACATCTCCCTGGCCACCTCCGGCGACTACCGCAACTATTTCGAGGAAGAGGGGCAGCGCTTCTCCCACACTCTCGATCCGCGCAGCGGCTGGCCGATCACGCACCGCCTGGCCTCGGTCAGCGTGCTGCATCCCTCCAACGCCTGGGCGGATGCCTGGGCCACGGCGCTGATGGTCCTCGGCGAGGAAGAGGGCATGGCCCTGGCACGGGAGCAGGAGCTCAGCGTGTTGATGATCGTCCGCGAGGAGGAGGGCGGCTGGACGAGCCGGGTCAGCCCCGCCTTCGTCGACGCCTTCGGCGAGGCGCGGGTGGCGGAACTGGGCCTGGAGGTCCACTGAGTCCTAGAATGTACCGAGCCCTGGAATCTAGAGATCGACGAACCTGGACAAGGAGTCATGATGACGCTGGATGTGGTAATTCTCGCGGCGGGTCAGGGGACCCGCATGCGCTCGACCCTGCCCAAGGTGCTGCACCGCCTGGCCGGCAAACCGATGGTACGCCACGTGATCGATACCGCGAGTGGCCTGTGTGCCGAGCGCACCCACGTGGTGGTGGGGCACGGTGCGGAGCGGGTTCGCGAGGCGCTGGCCGATTGCGAGGTCCGCTACGCACTACAGGCCGAGCAGAAGGGCACCGGCCACGCCGTGGCCCAGGCCCTCGACGGCCTCGGCGAGGGCAAGGTGCTGGTGCTCTACGGCGACGTGCCGCTGATTCGCCGCGAGACCCTGACGGGGCTACTGAAAGGCGTCGATGACGACCACCTGGGGCTGCTGACGGTGACCCTGGAGGATCCCACCGGCTACGGGCGAATCCTGCGCAACGACGAAGGGCAGGCGGTGGCCATCGTCGAACACAAGGATGCCTCCGAGAGCGAGCGGGCGGTCGACGAGTGCAATACCGGCATCATGGCCATGACCGCCGCTCAGCTGCGCCGCTGGCTGCCCAGCCTCTCCGCCGACAACGTCCAGGGCGAGTATTACCTGACCGACATCATCGCCATGGCCGCCGCCGAGGGGGTGGAAATCGTCACCGTCCAGCCGACCGACCCGCTCGAGGTGGAGGGGGTCAACAACCGGGCCCAGATGGCACGCCTGGAGCGTGCCCACCAGTTCGCCATCGCCGAGCGGCTGATGGCCGAGGGCGTGGCACTCCTCGACCCGGCGCGGATCGATATCCGCGGGAGCCTGAGCTGCGGCCACGACGTGGAGATTGACGTGGGCTGCGTCTTCGAGGGCGAGGTGGAGCTCGGCGAAGGGGTGCGCATCGGTCCCCACTGCGTGATCCGCGATAGCCATATCGGCGCCGAGACGGTGATCGAATCCCACAGCGTGATCGAGGGCGCGGTCATCGCCGGGCGTGGACGGGTCGGGCCCTTCGCGCGCCTGCGCCCCGGCACCCGCCTGGCGGTGGGCGCGAAGGTCGGAAACTTCGTCGAAACCAAGAACACCGAGGTGGGCGAAGGCAGCAAGATCAACCACCTGAGCTACGTGGGCGATGCCCGTCTGGGCCGCGACGTCAACGTTGGCGCGGGCACCATCACCTGCAACTATGACGGTGCCCACAAGCACCTCACCGAGATCGGCGATGGCGCCTTCATCGGCTCCAACACGGCCCTGGTGGCCCCGGTGAGCGTGGGCAGCAACGCTACCGTGGGCGCCGGCTCCACCATCAGCAAGGACGTGGCGGACAACGCCCTGGCCGTATCCCGCGGCCGCCAGGTCAGCAAGGCCGACTGGCCGCGCCCCAGCAAGAACAGCTAAGGAGAGTCACCATGTGTGGAATCGTCGGGGCCGTTGCCGAGCGCAACGTGGAGGGCATCCTCCTCGAGGGGCTGAAACGGCTAGAGTATCGCGGCTATGACTCCGCCGGCATGGCGGTGCTCTCGCCGGAAGGGCAGCTGAAGCGCCGCCGTGCGGTGGGCAAGGTGGCCGCCCTGGCCGACCGCCTGGCGGCCGAGCCGCTGCCGGGGCGCTGCGGCATCGCCCATACCCGCTGGGCCACCCACGGTCGTCCCAGCGAGGCCAACGCCCACCCCCACCAGTCCGGTGAGCGGCTGGCGGTGGTTCACAACGGCATCATTGAGAACCACGAAACCCTGCGCCGGGAGCTCAAGGCGGCGGGTTACGACTTCACCTCCGAGACCGATACCGAGGTGGTGGCCCACCTGCTGGCGCAAGAGAGCCGCGAGGCGGGTGACCTGCGGGCCGCGGTGCGCCGCGTGCTGGCTCGGCTCGAGGGCGCCTATGCCCTGGGGGTGGTCAGCGCCGACGAGCCCGACGTGATCATCGGCGCCCGCAAGGGCAGCCCGCTGGTGGTGGGCGTGGGCATCGGCGAGGCCTTCCTGGGCTCCGACCCGCTGGCGCTGCTGCAGGTCACCGACCGCTTCATCTACCTGGAGGAGGGCGACATGGTGCGCCTCTCCGGCGGTGGCCGCATCGAGGTCTTCGATGCCGCCGGCACCCCGGTGGAGCGCGAGGTGCAGACCTTCGAGCACGGCGACGGCGCGGCCAGCAAGGGCGACTACCGCCACTTCATGCTCAAGGAGATCCATGAGCAGCCGGCGGTGATCGCGGCGGCCCTCGAGGGCCGCCTGGGCGAGCGCTCGGTGCTGGTGGAGAGCTTCGGCCCCGACGCCGAGGAACTGTTCGGTCGCGTCCGCCAGGTCCACATCGTCGCCTGCGGCACCAGCTATCATGCTGGCATGGTGGCCCGCTATTGGCTGGAGCGCTTCGCCGGGGTCCCGGTACAGGTGGAGGTGGCCTCCGAGTACCGCTACCGCCAGGTGGTGGTGCCCGAGGGCACGTTGTTCGTCACCCTCTCCCAGTCCGGCGAGACCGCCGACACCCTGGCGGCACTGCGCTTCGCCCGGGCGCGGGGCTACCTGGCCAGCCTGGCCATCTGCAACGTGCCGGGCAGCTCCCTGGTGCGCGAGTCCGACCTCACCCTGATGACCCAGGCGGGTCCCGAGATCGGCGTGGCCTCCACCAAGGCCTTCACCACCCAGCTCACCGCCCTGATGCTTTTTACCCTGGCGCTGGGCCGAGTGAAGGGGCTCGACGAGGCCATCCAGGCTGAACTGGTAACGGCCCTGCGCGGCCTGCCGCGGCTGGTGGCGCGGGTGCTGGCGCTGGATCCCGAGATCGAGGCGCTCTCCATGGCCTTCGCCGAGAAGCACCACGCCCTCTTCCTGGGCCGCGGGGCGCACTTCCCCATCGCCCTGGAAGGCGCGCTCAAGCTCAAGGAGATCTCCTATATCCACGCCGAGGCCTACCCGGCCGGGGAGCTCAAGCATGGCCCCCTGGCGCTGGTGGACAGCGAGATGCCGGTCGTCTCCGTGGCCCCCAACGACGAGTTGCTCGACAAGCTCAAGTCCAACCTTCAGGAGGTGCGCGCCCGCGGCGGGGAGCTGTTCGTCTTCGCCGACGAGGAGGTGGCGATGGCCGAGGAGGAGGGCGTGCATGTGCTTCACCTGCCCCATGTGCACGAGGCCCTGGCGCCGATCCTCTACACCCTGCCGCTGCAGCTGCTCAGCTACCATGTGGCGGTGCTCAAGGGCACCGACGTGGACCAGCCGCGCAACCTGGCCAAGAGCGTGACGGTGGAGTGACCCCGACCGCCGGGACGCCGCGCCTGCACCTGGGGTTGCCCATGTGGGCCAACCCAGACTGGCGCGGCAACCTCTATCCGCCCCATGGCGGTGGGCTGGAGGAGTATGCCCGGGTGTTCAACAGCGTGGAGGGCAACACTACCTTCTACAGCGGCGCCCCCCGCGCCGAGACAGTGGCCACCTGGGCACGCCAGGTACCGGCGGATTTCCGCTTCTGCTTCAAGCTGCCGGCGGCGCTGACCCACGAGCGCCGCCTGGCAGGCATCGAGGCGGCGCTGGATGGCTTCCTGGCGGCGATGGCTCCGCTGCATGATCGGCTAGGGCCGATGATGGTCCAGCTGCCTCGGGATTTTGGCGTAGAGGAGCTGCCGCGGCTGGAATCCCTGCTTGGCCGATGGCCTACGGAAATTCCCTGTGCGGTGGAGGTACGCCACAGTGAATTCTTCCACAAGGGAGCGGCTGAGATCGCCCTCAACAGATTGTTGATAAGTCACGGCGTCGACCGGGTGATGCTCGACGCCCGTCCGCTCTTCTCGACCTCCTCCGGCGATCATCCCGGCCTGCTCAAGGCCCAACGGGAAAAGCCAAGACGGCCTTTACACGTGCTTTCCACGGCAGATCGGCCGCTGGTGCGCTTTATCGGCCATCTCGATCCGGTGATCAACGAACGCTATTTTGGCGACTGGATTCCGAGGCTTGCCCTGTGGATAAAACAGGGGAAAACTCCTTATCTAATGGTGCATACACCGGACAACCGCCAGGCGCCGGAACTGGCGAGATCCCTCCATGCACGGCTCGCCGAGGCGTGCTCCTTGCCGTCCCTGACGGACTTCCCGGGCGAGGCACAGACGGCCCTCTTCTGACGCCCCGTGATTCATGGCAGCCCAGCGGTCTGACGGGTCAGCTTCGACTGGTCATCCAGCGTTTGATCGGATAGTTTTACGCCCCGCAACGGCAGTGATCCTGCTGGATCCTGTCATGCACTGGAAGGCGCCATGCGATCCATGGTGTCCTCGACGTGGCAATGACAAGCACAAGCCGTCATCGCGCCGGACCGGCCGATGGCGACACGTACACTCAGGGTGAATCATGTCTAAACTCGTGCATGCACAGTGGTCGTCGAAGATGACCTTCGTGCTCGCCGCCGCGGGCTCTGCGGTGGGACTGGGCAATATCTGGCGTTTTTCCTACATGGTGGGCGACAGCGGGGGCGCGGCCTTCGTGCTCATCTACCTGGCCTGTGTGGCCCTGGTGGGCTTGCCGATCCTGGTGGCCGAATGGCTGATTGGCCGCCGCGGCCAGGAGAACCCCATCAACGCCATGGCCGATCTGGCCCGCAAGCACGGCAGGCTGCCGGCGTGGGCCCTGGTCGGTGCCAGCGGCGTGCTGGCGGCCTTCCTGATCCTCTCCTTCTACAGCGTGATCGGTGGCTGGTCGCTCTCCTATACATTGAGTTCGGTGACCGGCGCCTTCACAGAACAGGACGCCGACGGCATCGGCGCCCTCTTTGGCGGCCTGCTGGGCAGCCCCGTCACCCTGACCCTGTGGCACACCGCCTTCATGGCGCTGGTGATCTTCATCGTTGCGCGTGGCGTTACCAAGGGGCTCGAGGGCGCCGTGCGAACCATGATGCCGGCCCTGGTCATCCTGATGCTTGTGCTGGTCGGCTACGGTATGACCACCGGACACTTCGGCGAGGCGCTGGCCTTCATGTTCCGTCCCGACTGGAGCGCGGTGACCGGTGGCGTGGTGCTGGCGGCCATGGGACAAGCCTTCTTCACCCTGTCGCTGGGCATGGGCATCATGATGGCCTACGGCTCCTACCTGGGCGAGGAGGTCAACCTCATCAGCACCGCCCGCACCGTAATCATCCTGGATACGGTCATCGCTCTGCTGGCGGGCATGGCGATCTTCCCCATCGTCTTCGCCAACGGCATGAGCCCCGGTGAGGGGCCCGGCCTGATCTTCGTCAGCCTGCCGGTGGCCTTCGGCAACATGACCGGCGGCACCCTCCTCGGCCTGATGTTCTTCCTGCTGCTCACCTTCGCCGCGCTGACCTCGGCGATCTCGCTGCTGGAGCCGGTGGTGGAACTGGTGGAGGAGCGCACCCCGCTCTCCCGCGTGGCGGCGACCCTGGTGGGTGGCGTGGCGGTATGGGCGCTGGGCATCGCGGCGCTGATGTCGTTCAACGTCTGGGAGGGCTTCCTGATCTTCGGCATGAACATCTTCGATCTGCTGGATACCTTCACCAGTAAGGTGTTGCTGCCGTTGACCGGCCTGGGCGCCATCCTGTTCGTGGCCTGGTGCCTGGAGCGAAGCAGCGTGGCCGACGAGCTCAACCTTGCCGGCGGCAGGGAGCGCCTGTGGCACATCGTGGCGCGCTATGTGGCGCCCATCGGGGTGATCGTGGTGTTCGTCACCGGCCTGCTCTAGGCGACGATCGAAAGGGGCAAGACGCCTGGCGAGCCCCGCTTGAGCGGGGCTCGCGTCGTTGTAGGGGGTGCACCCCGGCCGCCGGGCCGCGGTCAGTGCATCTCGTCGAGCTCGTCCACGGGCAGCTCGGCGATGTCACGGGACAGCTGCTTGAACTCCTCGTGGAGTTCGATGCCCCGCCGGGCCCGCAGGTTGCGCTGGGCGGCGGTGCGGCTGCGCTGCTCGTGCTCGACCACTTCCATGCTCATGAAGATGTCGAGGAGCTCACTCTTCAGGGAGGTTAACCGTTCGACATTGCGCATGATCGACTCTCCTTGGGTCACTACGCGACACTGCAATTCTTACTATATCGCACTTGACAGAATGATGACGTTCAGGGTTTTTCGCGACAACGAAGTGTAAACGCAGGCGTCGATAGGCCGTACCGACATCTTGCGCTGCACAACGTCCGGCTCCTTGGGCATACTGTGACGACATCCTTTCCATTTATCGTCACTGCCCGGGGCGATACCCCATTCGAGGAGTTCCCAGTGAGCAGCGCCCTTTTCGATGAGATGAGACGCCGCATGGAGCACTTCCGCCGCTCCGAGCAGAAGGTGGCGCGCTTCGTACTGCGTAATCCCGAGGAAGTGATCCACATGCGCATCGTCGACCTGGCCACCGAGTCCAAGGTCAGCGAGCCGACGGTGGTGCGCTTCTGCCGGGCCCTGGGCTGCAACGGCTTCCAGGACTTCAAGCTCAAGCTGGCCCAGATGCTGGCGACCGGCAGTCAGTTCGCCCAGTTCTCCATGAACGACAGTGACTCGGTGGCGGAATTTGCCCAGAGCATCTTCGATTCCACCGTGGGCACTCTGCTGTCGGTGCGCGACCGCCTCGATAACGAGGCGCTGAGTCAGGCGATCAACGCCCTGGCCATGGCCAACCGGGTGGAGTTCTACGGCTTCGGCGCTTCCGGTGCGGTGGCCTTCGACGCCCAGCACAAGTTCTTCCGCCTGCAGATCTCCACCGCGGCCTACGCCGACCCGCACATGCAGAACATGTCGGCGGTGACCCTCAAGGAGGGCGACGTGGTGGTGGCCATCTCCCAGACCGGCCGCACCCGGGCGCTGGTGGCCAGCGTGCGCCTGGCCAGGGAGGCCGGTGCCACGGTCATTGGCCTGTGTCCCAGCGGGTCGCCGCTGGCCGAGGAGGTGACACTACCGCTCTACATCGATGTCCACGAGGACACCGAGATCTACACCCCCATGAGCTCCCGCATCGCCCACCTGGTGCTGGTTGACGTGCTGGCGGTGGGCGTGGCCAAGACCCGCGGCCCCAAGCTGGCCGAGCAGCTCACGACAGTGAAGAAGAGCCTGATCCCGCTGCGTTACCCCGAGGAGGAGTAGCTGGCACCGAGCCGGGAAGGCGAGGGGCGCCGGTGCAAGCCGAAAGAGGAGAGGCGGGCGATATGCTAAGCTGATCGCCCATTTTCCGAGCAGCGATGCCCTCCCCATGGACGACGTCACGGCGATCCTCGACCACCTGAACACTGCCCAGCGCGAGGCGGTCAGCGCCCCCCAGGGCAACATGCTGGTGCTGGCCGGGGCCGGCTCCGGCAAGACCCGGGTGCTGGTCCACCGCATCGCCTGGCTGATGCAGGCCGACGGGCTCTCCCCCTACGCCGTGCTTGCCGTGACCTTCACCAACAAGGCGGCCCGTGAGATGCGCACCCGCCTGGAGGCGCTGCTCGGCCTCTCACTGCGCCACGTCTGGGTGGGCACCTTCCACTCCACGGCCCACCGTCTGCTGCGCACCCACTGGCAGGACGCCCGCCTGCCCCAGCACTTCCAGATCATCGATTCCGACGACCAGCTGCGCCTGGTCAAGCGCCTGATCAAGGACCATGACGTCGATGACGAGCGCTTCCCGCCGCGCCAGGTGCAGACCTTCATCTCCGGTTGCAAGGAGGAGGGGCTGCGCCCCCACCAGGTGGACGTCCACGGCGACGCCTACCTGGGGCAGATGGTGGAGCTCTACGAGCGCTACCAGCTCACCTGCGAGCGCGGTGGCCTGGTGGACTTCGGCGAGCTGCTGCTCAGGAGCCTGGAGCTGTTGCGCGACAACCCCGCCCTGCTGGCCCACTACCAGGAGCGCTTTGCCCATGTGCTGGTGGACGAGTTTCAGGACACCAACACCCTGCAGTACGCCTGGCTGAAGCTGCTCACCGGCATGCGCACGCCGATGACCGTGGTGGGCGACGACGACCAGTCGATCTACGGCTGGCGCGGCGCCCGGGTGGAGAACATCCGCCGCTTCGAGCGGGAGTTCTCGGCGACGAAGACCGTGCGCCTGGAGCAAAACTATCGCTCCACCAGCGCCATCCTCGAGGCCGCCAATGCCCTGATCAGCCACAACACCGAGCGCATGGGCAAGGAGCTGTGGACCGCCGGCTCCCGGGGCGAGCCGATCTCGGTCTTCAGCGGTTTCAATGACCTGGATGAGGCGCGCTTCATCGTTGACACCATCCGGGAGAAGGTCGAGGAGGGGTTCAATCGCCGCGAGATTGCTATCCTCTACCGCTCCAACGCCCAGTCCCGGGTCATCGAGGAGTCCCTGATTCGTCAGGGCGTGCCCTACCGCATCTACGGCGGCCACCGCTTCTACGAGCGCCTGGAGATCAAGAACGCCCTGGCCTACCTGCGCCTGCTGCTCAACCGCGACGACGACGCCTCCCTGGAGCGGGTGATCAACGTGCCGGCCCGGGGCATCGGCACCCGCACCGTGGAGATCCTGCGCGTACGGGCCCGGGAGGCGGGCGTCTCGCTGTGGCAGGCGCTGCACGATGGCCTGGCCGACGGCTCGCTCAAGGGCCGTGCCGGCAGCGCCGTGGCGACCTTCGCCGAGCTGATCGAACGGCTCGACAACGACACCGCGGGGCTGGCGCTGCATGAGATCATCGACCAGGCCCTTGAGGCCTCGGGGCTGGTCGAGCACCACCGCAGCGAGCGCGGCGAGAAGGGCCAGGCCCGGGTCGAGAACCTGGAGGAGCTGGTCAACGCCGCCCGCGCCTTCACCCAGGGGGAGTCCTTCGACCCGCCCGTGGCCGGAGAGGGCGCCGTGGCGCTGGAGGCCTTCCTTTCCGAGGCGGCGCTCAACGCCGGCGAGCATGAGGCGGATGAGTTCGAGGACAGCGTTCAGCTGATGACCCTGCACGCCGCCAAGGGGCTGGAGTTTCCGGTGGTTTTCATCGCCGGGGTGGAGGAGGGGCTCTTTCCACACCGCATGTCGGCGGAGGAACCTGGCCGCCTGGAGGAGGAGCGTCGGCTCTGCTACGTGGGCCTGACACGCGCCATGAAGAAGCTCTACCTGACCCACGCCGAGATCCGTCGCCTGCACGGCAAGGAGACCTTCCAGCGCGCCTCGCGTTTCCTGCGCGAGATTCCCGAGCAGTACCTGGAAGAGGTGCGGCTGCGCGGCCAGATCTCGCGGCCGGTGACCGCGAGCCGGCCGGTTCGCGGGCTTCGCCAGACCTCGGTCCAGGGGGGCAGCGACCTGCCCAGCCTGTCACTGGGCCAGCGGGTCCGGCACCCGGTGTTCGGCGAGGGCGTGATCCTCAACGCCGAGGGGGAAGGAGAGCGCGCCCGGGTGCATGTCAGCTTCGAGGGGGAGGGCGACAAGTGGTTGGTGCTCGGCTTCGCCAAGCTGACGCCACTCTGATCGGGGGCGTTTGGCGGATTTCCGTTGACGTTTCCGTCATGTCGCTGCCTTGTGGGTCAATTCGGCCTTGGCACATACTGGCTCTTGAACCCCTCCGCGCGTTGTCATGCCGCGCGGCTCTATACAACAAGCCTTTCGGAGTCACGCCCTCATGCAACGCCGTCGCTTTCTCAAGAACAGCCTGAAGACCCTGGGTGCCGGTGCCGCCGGCATTGCCGCGGCCCCCTTCGTTTCTACCGCCCAGGCCCAGGAGGTCCTCACCTGGGACATGGTGACCTCCTGGCCGCGTAATTTCCCGGCGCTGGGCACCGGGGCCAACGAGTTCGCCCAGCGCGTCGAGGCACTCTCCGACGGCCGCATGCGCATCCGTGTGCACGGTGCCGGTGAGCTGGTGCCGGCCCTGGAGGTCTTCGACGCCGTGGCCGCCGGTACCGCCGAGATGGGCCACTCCGCCGCCTACTACTGGCGCGGCAAGGTCGCCGCGGCACAGTTCTTCACCGCGGTGCCCTTCGGCATGAATACCACCGAGACCAACGCCTGGCTCTACCACGGCGGTGGTCAGGCGCTGTGGGACGAGATCTACGCCAAGCACAACCTCAAGCCCTTCGCGGTGGGCAACACCGGCGCGCAGATGGCCGGCTGGTTCAAGAAGGAGATCAACTCTCTGGCCGACATGCAGGGCATTCGACTGCGCCTGCCGGGGCTGGCCGGCGAGGCGATGAACCGCATCGGCGTCACTACCGTGAACATGCCGGGTTCCGAGATCTTTACCTCCATGCAGACCGGCGTGCTCGACGCCGCGGACTGGGTCGGTCCCTACAATGACCTGGCCTTCGGCCTGCACCAGGTGGCCGATTACTACTATACCTCACCCTGGAACGAGCCCTCGGCCGTGCTCGAGGGTACCGTCAACCTGGATGCCTGGAACGCCCTGCCGGACGACCTCAAGGCGGTGGTCACGGAAGCCGCCCGCGCCTCCAACCTGGCGATGATCAGCGAGTTCACCTACCGCAACGCCCAGGCCCTGGAGACGCTGGTGGACGAGCACGGCGTGCAGCTGCGCACCTTCCCGGAGGATGTCATGGCCGCGCTCTTCGAGGCTTCCCGGGAGGTCATTCAGGAGCAGGTCGATGGCGATCCCGACTCGGCAAAGGCCTACGAGTCCTACCTGGCCTTCCAGAAACTGGTCCGCCCGTTCAATGACGCCGGCGAGTTCGAGTACCTCAAGGCCCGTGCGGCGCTGAGTGCCTGATACCGCTCTCCGGCGGCGACGGTTGAAACGACACCGGGGGCGCCAACTGGCGCCCCCGATGCATAGGGGGGAATGTACCGGCTACTGGTGCACGGCGCGGATGCGGCCCTTGTCGTCCAGGGCCACCATCACGAAGCTCGCCTCGGTCACCTTGTGCAACTCCTTCGGATCGCGCTCCTGGGGCTGGCGGATCCACACTTCCACGTCGATGTGCAGCGAACTATGGCCGACCTCGCGCAGGGTGGTATAGATGTTGACCATTGAGCCCACGCGCACCGGACACAGGAAGTCCATGGCCTCGATGGCCACGGTAGCGGTGCGGCCATGGGCCTCACGGCCGGCGGCCAACTCGGCGGCCTGGTCCATATGGGCCACCAGCCAGCCGCCGGCGATATCGCCGTGCAGGTTGGTATCCTGGCGGCTGGCCAGCAGTTTCAGGGTGAGATCGCCCCTGGGAGCGGGGATCTCGTCGAGGTCTGTCATCAAGATGTCATCATCCTGGCTTGTTATTGTGGCCGTAAGCAACAAGAGGCATACGGATGTCTGAATCGGTGGCCATGGTATATGCACAGGCCGCTGCCCACCAGCGCGGTACCTCGGCCTGCGGCCAGGGGTTGCGCAGCCCTTGCAGGCCGGTGCGATGCTGGTCGGTGAGACGCTGGGTCGGGGGGTGTGGGTTGGCCCTGCTGCTATTGGTTCTGTCGGACCTGGCCCAGGCGGACGCCGATGAGGTGGCCGGTACCCTGGGGGCGGTAGGCTCCGACACCCTGGCGGGGTTGATGCTGCGCTGGGGAGAGGCGCTGACCGAGCAGTACCCCGCGGTACGCCTGCAGCTGCAGGCCAGCGGCTCGGCCAGTGCCCCCACGGCGCTGATCGCCGGCACTACCCGCCTGGGGCCCATGTCGCGTCCCATGCACGAGGCCGAGCGTGCGGCCTTCACTCAGCGTCATGGCTATCCGCCGCTGGAGCTGGAAGTGGCCCGGGATGCCCTGGCGGTGGTGGTGCATCGTCATAATTCGCTGGAGAGCCTGACCCTGGCCGAGTTGGATGCCCTCTTCTCGAATAGCTTGCGCTGCGGCGCCGCGAGCCCCATCGAGCGGTGGTCACAGCTCGGCGTCGAGCTGCCGGGGGGGAGCGTGTCGCTGCATGGCCGCAACGTGGCCTCGGGCACCCATGATTTCTTCCGCCTGCGAGGACTCTGTGGCGGTCGCTTCCGTCTCGACGTCAGCGAGCATCCCGGCTCGGCCGCGGTGGTGGCGGCGGTGGCGGCGGAGCCCGCCGCCATCGGTTACGTCGGCCTCAATCACCTGACGCCGGCGGTGCGCGCGGTCGCCCGGCGCGATAGCGAGACCGGGGAACTCCACCCGCCGAGTGCCGCCATGGTGAGCAGCGGCGACTATCCGCTGTCGCGCAGCCTCTACCTCTACGTGAATCGGCCGCCGGGGATGGCGCTACCGGGGCCTGAGCGCGCCTTCCTCGAGCTGGTGCTCTCCGAGGCGGGCCAGACGGTGGTGGAGGAGGTCGGCTTCGTCCCCCTGACTCCGGCCGAGCGTGAGCGCCAGTGGCACCGGCTAGAAGGCCATGGTGGTCGCTGAAGTTGTCACCCAACTGTCATCAGGATGTCGTAACGTGCTGCCATCCCCCTTGCCGATGATCGACCTGGAGTGGCCATGATCGACCCCCTGCCGCCCAGGGACCCGCCGCGCCACCAGGGGTGGCGGCACCTGCGGAACCGGCTGGCGACCCTGCTGATCACGGCCGGTGGTATCGGCGTGGTCGTGGCGGTGCTGGCCATCGGCGTCTTCCTGGCCCTGGAAGTGGTACCGCTGTTTCTCGAGGTGGGCCAGGGCGTCGGCTGGCGGGAGTTGTGGCAGCCCCGCTGGCAGCCCGGCACCCTGGCCGGTGAGACCCCCTACTACGGGCTGCAGCCCTTGGCTTGGGGCACCCTCAAGGCCGCCTTCTGGGCGCTGCTGTTCGCCGTGCCGCTGGCGCTGGGAGCCGCCATCCACTCGGCTCTCTACATGCCGGCCAGGCTGCGCAGCCGTCTCAAGCCGACCCTGGAGCTGATGGAGGCGATGCCCGGCGTGGTGGTGGGTTTCGTGGCCGGCCTGGTGCTGGCGCCCTGGGTGGACCGTCACCTGACCGGTGCCCTGGCGCTACTGATCTGCCTGCCGGTGGGCATGCTGCTGGCCGGCCTGGCCTGGCGGCGGCTGCCGGCAACCTGGCGTCGTCGACTCCCCCAGGGCTGGGCAGGCCTGTGGCTGATGCCCTGGCTGGCGCTGCTGGTGGGGTCGGTGTTGTGGCTCTCCCCCTGGCTCGAGGCGCTGCTGTTCGGCGGTGACCTGCGCGGCTGGCTGGAGGCGCACTTCGGTCTCGGCTACGCCTCACGCAATGCGCTGATCGTCGGCCTGGCCATGGGTTTCGCGGTCATTCCCGGCATCTATGCCCTGGCCGAGGACGCGCTCGCCGGCGTGCCGGCGAATCTCGGTGAGGGGGCCCAGGCGCTGGGCGCGACCCGCTGGCAGAGCCTGTGGAAGGTGGTGCTGCCGGCCGCGGCTCCCGGCGTGCTCAGCGCGGTGATGATTGGCGCCGGCCGTGCCCTGGGCGAGACCATGATCGTGCTGATGGCCAGTGGCAACACGGGTCTGATGACCCTTAGCCCCCTGGAGGGGATGCGCTCAATGGCCGCCACCATCGCCATCGAGCTGCCCGAGGCGATGCCGGGCGGGATCCACTACCGCCTGCTGTTCCTGGTGGCGCTGGCGCTGTTCGTCTTCACCTTCCTGGTCAATACCCTGGCGGAGCTGGTCCACGCGCGGCTGCGCAGTCGCTACCGGCGCCTGGGGGGCAGGTCATGATCGGTCGCGGTTTCGCCCGGCTGCCCCGCGGCGAGGGGGCCTGGCCCTGGCTCACCGCCGGCAGCGTGGCCCTCTCGCTGTTGATGCTCGCGGGGCTGCTGTCCCTGCTGGCGGTACGGGGAATGGGGCATTTCTGGCCGTCGCCCCTTACTCTGGTGACCCTGGAAGACGGCCGCCAGCTGGCCGGCCAGGCGGTGCGCGAGGAGCGCCACCCGAACACAGTGGGTCGCGAACGGCTCTACCTGACCGGCAACCGTGACCTGGACGGCGAGATCTGGCGCTGGGTGGCCGTGGACGAGATCGCCGCCGAGAGCCATCCCCACGACCTGATGGTGCTGGAGCGCACCCGCTGGGGAACCTTTCAGGGCCGCCTGCTGGCGCTGGAGGAGGGCGGCGAGCGTGTCCAGGGCGAGGCCGCCTGGACGGCGCTGCAGGCACGCCTGGAAGCGCTCTCGGGGCTCAGGTCCGAGCGTGATCGCCTGCGCGACGAGAGAGTGGTGCCGCTGGTCAGACGCCTGGAGCAGGACCCCGGGGCCGAGGCCGAGGCCGAGCTGGCGCGCGCCACTGCGCGGATCCTCGAGCTGCAGGCGGCCATCACTGGCGGCAGGCTGCTGCTGGAAAGCGTCGATGGCCGCCGCCTCGAGCAGCCACTGGAGCAGGTGCTGCGTGCCTGGCGGCCCAACGCCATGTCGCCCCCGGCGAAGGTCGCCGCCTGGGGAGTCGGCGTATGGCGCTTCCTCGCCGAGGGGCCCCGCGCCGCCAACAGCGCCGGCGGGGTGTGGCCGGCGATCTTCGGCACCGTGCTGATGGTGCTGCTGATGTCGGTGGTGGTAACGCCCTTCGGTGTGCTGGCGGGCATCTATCTCAACGAGGTCGCCCACCAGGGACGCCTGACTCATTTGGTGCGTATCGCGGTGCGCAACCTGGCCGGGGTGCCCTCTATCGTCTATGGCGTGTTCGGGCTGGGGGTGTTCGTCTACGGCATCGGCGGCAGCCTGGACGAGTGGTTCTTCACCGACCAGCTGCCTTCGCCCACCTTCGGTACCGGGGGGCTGCTGTGGGCCTCGCTGACCCTGGCCCTGCTGACGCTGCCGGTGGTGATCGTGGCCACCGAGGAGGGGCTGGCCCGGGTACCGAACCACCAGCGCGAGGGGGCCCTGGCGCTGGGCGCTACCCGAGTGGAGATGCTGACACGGGTAGTGCTGCCGATGACCGCGCCGGCCATGCTCACCGGGGTCATCCTGGCCGTGGCCCGGGCGGCCGGCGAGGTGGCGCCGCTGATGCTGGTGGGGGTCGCCAAGCTGGCGCCCCAGGTGCCGGTGGACGGTGACTTCCCCTTCCTGCATCTTGAGCGGAAGTTCATGCACCTGGGCTACCACATCTACGACGTGGCCTTCCACGGCGGCGATGTCCAGGCGGCCCTGCCGCTGGTCTACGCCACCGCCCTGCTGCTGGTGCTGGTGATCCTGGTGCTTAACCTGACTGCAATATTTCTGCGCCATCATCTCAGGGCGCGTCATGGAGCGCTGCCGCGCGGTTAGTGGCACCGTCCGAGGAGTGTGAACCCGATGCCCGTCTTCTCGCCGCGGTCGGCCGACGGCGGCCCGATCATCGACTTCGACCCGGCCGCCTGCTGCCTGGAGATTGAAGGGCTGAGCCTGGCCTACGGCGAGACGCCGGCGCTGCGTGAGCTGACGCTGCGTGTTCCGCGTCATCGGGTCACCGCCTTCATCGGGCCCTCGGGATGCGGAAAGTCGACGCTGCTGCGCGCCTTGAACCGGCTACACGACCTCAACGATGAGGTGCAGCTGAGCGGAAGGATTCGCCTCGAAGGGCAGGATATCCGCGCCCCGGAGGTGGAGGTGGCGGAACTGCGCCGGCGGGTGGGGATGGTCTTCCAGGTCCCGAACCCGTTTCCGATGTCGATCTACGACAACGTGGCCTTCGGGCTGCGCCTGCAGGGCGGGATTCGCAAGCGGCAGCTGGACGACGTCGTCGAGTGGGCGCTGCGGTCGGCGGCCCTGTGGGGCGAGGTCAAGGACCGCCTTAAGGGTTCGGCCTGGGCGCTCTCCGGTGGCCAGCAGCAACGCCTGGTGATCGCCCGCACCCTGGCGGTGGGCCCCGAAGTGCTGCTGCTCGACGAGCCGGCCTCGGCGCTGGACCCGATCTCGACGCTGAAGATCGAGGAGCTGATCCGCAACCTGAAGTCGCAGCTGACCCTGGTGCTGGTCACCCACAACATGCAGCAGGCGGCGCGGGTTTCCGACTACACCGCCTTCCTGCACGAGGGCGAGCTGGTGGAGTACGGCGCCACCGACACCCTGTTCACCAATCCGCGCCTCGCGCGAACCGAGAACTACATCACCGGGCGCATGGCCTGATGGCGTGCCCCAGGCCCATCCCCAGGAGGAGAGCACCATGGACATTACCAGCGATATCCACAGCCGCCATATCTCGCGGCAGTTCAATCAGGAGCTCGAGGAGCTCAAGACCCACCTGATGGCCATGGGTGGTCTGGTGGAGAAGCAGATCCAGGAGGCCGTGGAGGCGCTCCTCGAAGGGGATTCCGAGCTGGCCCGCCGGGTAGTGGAGAACGACCGCGCGGTCAACGACATGCAGATCAAGATCGACGAGGAGTGCACCCAGGTGCTGGCGCGCCGCCAGCCGGCGGCCTCCGATCTGCGCCTGGTGCTGGCGGTGATCCGCGCCGCCTCCGACCTGGAGCGCATCGGCGACGAGGCGAGCAAGATTGCCCGCAACGCCGGCGACCTGATCGAAGCCGACAACGGTACTCGCGGCTTCGTCGAGGTGCGCATGATCAGCGAGCACGTCCGCCGCATGGTACGCGATGCGCTGACCTCCTTCGCGCGCTTCGACATCGAGCTGGCGCTGGAGCTGGTCCATGAGGACGAGAAGGTGGACGAGGAGTACCGCAGCGCCATGCGCTCGCTGATGACCTTCATGATGGAGGACGCCCGCTTGATCTCGCCGATTCTCAACCTGATGTGGATCCTGCGGGCCCTGGAGCGCATCGGCGATCATGCCAACAACCTGGCCGAGTACGTGGTCTACCTGGTCAAGGGCCTCGATATCCGCCACACCGATCCGGACGACCTCGACGAACAGGCACTCACCCGCAAGGATTGACCTGACGCGGGGATTGGCCGTCAATGACGCAGGCCACCGCCCTCGGCGGCGGCCTGTGTCGTATCGTCTGAAGGAATCACCATGCTCGATGCCGTGACCGCCCTGACCCGGGGTACCCGCCTGGCCTACTCCCCTGGCCTGCGCCGCTATGTCTTCGCGCCCATCGTCGTCAATCTGCTGGTCTACATCGTCGTACTGCGCGTGGTGTTGGCCAACTTCGGCGGCTGGCTGGAGGGCTGGATGGCGCTGGTGCCCGAGTGGCTTGCCTGGCTGGAGTGGCTGATCTGGCCGCTGTTCGTGATCAGCCTGGTGATCATCGTCTTCTTCACCTTCACCCTGGTGACCCACCTGATCGCCGCGCCCTTCTACGGCTTCCTGGCGGCCAGGGTGGAGGTGGCGGCGACCGGGCGCCCCCCCCTGGACGATCGCGGTTTCATGAAGACGGCGGTGGATGCCCTGGGGCGCGAGCTGGTCAAGCTGGCCTATATCGCGCCCCGGGCCCTGCTGCTGCTGGTGGTGAGCTGGATTCCCGGCCTCAACCTCCTCGCCCCGCTGCTCTGGGCACTGTTCTCCGCGTGGGTGATGGCCATCGCCTACCTGGACTATCCCATGGACAATAACAAGGTGAGCTTCGCCGACATGCGAAGGCGCCTGCGCGCCCGCTGGTGGCAGAGCCTCACCTTCGGTGGCTGCGTGACCCTGGTGACCTGGATCCCGCTGGCCAACCTCTTTCTGCTGCCGGGTGCCGTTTCCGCGGCGGTGCTGATGTGGAACCAGCACTACCGGGAGCTGGCGGTCTCAGCGCCCCGCTGAGGCCTTCTCGGCGGTCTCAGCCCTGAGTCGCTCGGCGGGAAACAGGCAGCGGAAGCGGGCGCCCCGGCCGGGGTGGGAGTCGATCTCCAGGCGGGCGTCGTGGCGCAGCAGCACGTGCTTGACGATGGCCAGGCCGAGCCCTGTGCCGCCAGTGGCGGCGCTGCGCCCCTTGTCGACCCGATAGAAGCGCTCGGTGAGCCGTGGCAGGTGCACCGGGTCGATGCCCATGCCGTTATCCTCCACCTCCAGGCTGGCGCCGTCTCCCCTGGGTAGCCAGCGCAGTACGATACGGCTGCCCTCGGGGGTGTAGCGCACCGCGTTGAAGGCCAGGTTGGAGAGGGCGCTGCGGATCTCCTGTTCGCTGCCGAGCAGCGCCTTGGGCTCCACCAGTTCCACCTCGATGGTGTGGCGGCCGGCGGAGAGTGCCGTGGCGTCGCGGTGCACGCTCGCCAGCAGGGTATCCATGGCCAGGGGAGCGTGGTCCTGGCCGCCTCGGTCGATCTCCAACCGCGACAGCAGCAGCAGATCGCTCACCAGGTTCTGCATGCGGCTGGTCTGCTCCTGCATCCGGGGCAGCCCCCGGGCGAAGCGCTGCGGCAGCTGGTCGGCGTAGGTGGCGTAGGTCTCGAGGTAGCCGGCCAGCACGGTGAGGGGGGTCCGCAGCTCGTGGGAGACATTGGCCACGAAGTCGCGGCGCATCTCCTCCAGGCGGTGCAGGCGGGTGATGTCGCGAGCCATCAGCAGCCGCTCATCGTCGCCGTAGAGGGTGATCTGGAACTGCAGCACCATCTGCTCGTCGATGGGCGAGGGCAGGGTCAACGGTTCGCGGTAGTCGCGGGCGTGGAAATAGTCGATGAAGCGTGGGTCGCGCAGCAGGTTGGTGATGTGGTGGCCGCGATCATGGGCGGTGCGCAGTCCCAGCATGCGTTCCGCGGCGCTGTTCCACCACTCCAGGTCACCGTGGCGGTCGAGCATCACCACGCTGTCGCGCATCGCCTCGGAGGACTCCTGGATGCGCTTGATGATGCCCAGCAGCCGCTCCTGGGTGTGGCGCTGCCCCTTCTGGTAGCGGTAGAGGCGGTCGAACAGCTCGCCCCACACGCCCGTGGTGGCAGGCGGAGCGTCCTGGGGCGTGAGGGTCAGCCAGCGGTGGAGGCGGTAGAGCTGGCGCAGATGAAAGGCCAGACAAGCGGCCAGGCCGACGGCCAGACCCTCCCAGGTATGGGAAACCAGCCAGCCGATCAGCAGGCCACTGCCGGCCAGCAGGATGAAACGCCACAGTTCCCGCTTCCAGAGGCCCACGTCAGCCCTTGGCGGAGAACCGGTAGCCGGTGCCACGCACCGTCTGTACCAGGTGCTGGTGACGGTCACCCAGCGCCTTGCGCAGGCGACGGATATGGACGTCCACGGTGCGCTCCTCCACGTAGACATTGCCCCCCCAGACCTGATCCAGCAACTGGCTGCGGGTGTAGGCGCGTTCCTGGTGGGTCATGAAGAACTGCAGCAGGCGATACTCGGTGGGGCCCATCTCCACGGCCTTGCCGCTGGCGCTGACCCGGTGGCTTACCGGGTCGAGAAGCAGGCCGTCCACCTCCACGGCCTCCTCGATGCCCTGGGGCGTGGCGCGTCGCAGCACCGCCTTGAGGCGGGCGACCAACTCGCGGGGCGAGAAGGGCTTGGTAATGTAGTCGTCGGCACCGGCCTCGAGTCCCTGGATCTTGTTGTCCTCCTCGCCCTTGGCGGTGAGCATGATGATCGGCAGCTCGGCGGTGGTCGGTTCGCGCTTCAGGCGGCGGGCCAGTTCGATGCCGCTGGTGCCCGGCATCATCCAGTCAAGCAGCACCAGGTCGGGCTGGTGGTCGACGATCATGGCGTGGGCGTCCTGGGCGCTGTCCGCCTCGAGCACGCGGTAGTCGGCCATCTCCAGTGCCACCGCGATCATCTCGCGGATCGGCGCCTCATCATCGACGATCAGAACGGTCTTGGCGGTCATCCGGAAGCCTCGGAGCAGTGATGAATCGATGACGATATCACCACGTCAGTATGACACTCGCATGACAATCACGCCTGGCGACCGCGGCAGGGGGCGTGCCCAGACATGGGCGAGACGCCCGAGAGGCAGCCAGTCCTCCCCACTATCGGTCCATGACATGGGATCACCTCAACTGGAATTCCAGATGCTGAAAGGCGCGCCGTCGTCCCTCGGCCGGCTCGAAGCGCCAGCGCGCCACGGCACGCAGAGCGGCCTCATCGAAGACATCGGGAGGCTGGGAAGCGGTCACTCGCAGGCTTTGCGGGTCGACGCCGCCATCGGCCAGGATCAGGAACTCCAGCGTTACGTGACCCTCGATGCGCCGGCGCCGGGCCCGTGCCGGATACTCGGGTGGGACCAGGTGGGTCGGTGCCAGTGCTCCGACATCCACGGGTCCGCGGCCGGCCGACTCGGTCGACCCGGTATCGGCTTGGCTGACAGCCGATGAGGAGGCTGATGCGATGGGTGAGGCCGTCGTGGAAGGAGCCTCTCTTGCCGGCTCTGGCGCTGACTCGGCGGGGGGGGCGACAGGGTCGGGTGGTGACGGTAGGTCAGGCTCCGGTGCTGGCTCCGGCGCTGGCTCCGGCGCTGGCTCCGGCGCTGGCTCCGGCGCTGGCTCCGGCTCCGGCGCTGGCTCCGGCGCTGGCTCCGGCACTGGCTCCGGCACTGGCTCCGGCGCGGGCTCGGGCACTGGCTCCGGTGTGGGCTCCGGTATCGCCTCGGCGAGCTCCGGCAGCATGGTATCCAACGCGAGGGTGTCGGCGGGTGCCGGCGCTGGCTCCTCCGCCGTGACAGGCGTCTCGACGATGCTCAGCCTGATGGGCTCGTCGGCCGCATCATGACCCGCCTCTTGAGGCGACACGATCAGCGCCAGTAGCCAGAACAGCAGCAGTGCCATGAGCGTGCCGGCCAGCGCCGCGGTGAGTCCGCGAATCACGGTTCTCTCCGGGTTGCGGCCACCGCAATCTCCTCGATCCCGGCCTCGCGGATACGGTCCATCACCTCGATCAGCAGGCCCGTGGTGGTCTCGCGATCCGCCTGGATTACTACCCCGCCGTCATCGCTGATCAGGGCAGCGACGCGTTCGCCCACCCGATGGGCGTCGACCGCCTGGCCATCCAGCCAGACGGCGCCGTCACGGGTAATCGCCACCAGCAGTTGAGTCTCCAGCTGGGGGGTGGCGGCACTGGACTCCGGGCGCTGTATCTCGACACCGCTCTCCTTGATGAAGCTGGTGGTGACGATGAAGAAGATCAACATGATGAAGACCACGTCCAGCATCGGGGTCAGATTGATCTCACTGGCATCCCCCTCAAGGGGACCGGGACGACGGCGCTTGCGCATGCCTATCCTCCAGGGCCTTGGCCAGTTGGTCGTGCAGCCATTGGTCTTCGCGCCGAATGACCTGTTCGAGACGGCTGATGAACAGCAGGCCCACCACGGCGACGGCCATGCCGGCCAGCGTCGGGAGCGTCGCCCGGGCGACACCGTCGGCCATGGCCCGAGCCTGGCTGGTGTCGCTCAGTGCCAGGCTGTCGAAAACGGTGATCATGCCGGTCACGGTACCCAACAGCCCCAGCAGCGGGCAGAGCGCTACCAGCAGCTTGAGCCAGGGTAACGGGCGTCTAAGCCGATTGATCAGCGCCTGTGTCCACACCTCACGCAGGGTCAGGGCGCTCCAGCTGTGGTGATCGGGGTGTGCTACCCAGCGGTTGATCAGCCGCCTTCGGGCGCGCTGATAGGTAATGTGGAAGAACAGCCCCCGCTCCAGGGCCAGGCTGAACAGCAGCGCTGCCACCATGGCGATGATGACCAGCAGGGCGCCGCCCGCCTCCATCAGCTGTTCCAGGGGCTCGATCCACGGCGGTTTCATGGTGATCAACCCCTTGTGGCGGCGCCGGGAGCGGCGTGCTCTTCGAGTCGTTGGGCCAATGCTGCCGTGGCGCGCCCTTCCACCACACCGGTCAGCTGTCGACTTCGCGCCACCAGGGCGGTATGGGCGAACAGCAGCGGCACGGCGGTCATCAGCCCAAGTACGGTAGTGACCAGCGCCTGGCTGATGCCGCCGGCCATCAGCTGGGGATCGCCGGTCCCATGGAAGGTGATCGCCTGGAAGGTGGCGATCATGCCGGTCACAGTCCCCAGCAGCCCCAGCAGGGGGGCGACCGCGGCGGTCAGCTTGACCAGTGACTGGCCACGTTCCAGTCTCGGCAGTTCAGCGAGCACCGCTTCATCGAGGCGCGCCTCCAGTGCCTCGGGTACCGGGTCATCCGGCAAGGATTGGAAGCGCGTCAGCACGCGACCCAGGGGGTTGTCAGTGCGCAGCTGGTCGAGGTGGCGTCGTTGGCGACGCATCTTCCCGCTCACCTTGAGGAGGTAGGCGTACTGGGTCAGCGCCACCAGTAGCCCCAGGCTTCCCAGGCCCACCACCACATAGCCCACGCCCCCCCCCTGATGGAAGCGCTCCACCAGGGTGGGACGCTGAGCCAGCGCCTCGATGACCTGCCCGCCGGTGGGGTCCACCATCAGGGTCGCGTCTTCGCCGGCCTGGAAGGCCAGCAGGCTCTGCGCCACTCGGCGAGGGGTCCGTTCCAGGGTGGCCAGGGTGCCCTCTCCGGCGCCATGCCGAAGCAGGGCGCCATCGCTAAAGGCCGCCAGATCCCCCAGGCGAACAACCTCGCGGGGGGCGAGGGCTCCACTGCCATCGGCCACCGGGGCGGTGAAGCGCACAATGCGCCCGCTTTCGGCGGTCACCGCCATCAGCGCATCAGCGAAGGTTTCCAGATGCTCCCGGGTCAGGGTCTCGACATCGTCGAGCCGTGGCGGCGGCGAGGCGCCGCCTGCCGTCACCCAGCGTCCGGCCAGCACATTGCGCAATTCGCCGCTGTGCCTGGCCAGCACGCCGAGCGCCGCCGCCAACTCACCGTCCTGCTCGTCATGGCGCCGAGCCAGGATGGCACGACGCTCGGTCAACTCGGCGTCACGAACCTGCAGGGCCGCGTGCCGAGCCTGCGCCAGGGCATTGGCCTCCCGGGCCTCGGCCAGGGCAGTCTCCAGGGCCTGGGTGTCATCGAGCAGTGCCTGCAGGCGTGCCACGTCGCGCGCTTCGGCGGCCAGACGTTCGGCGCGCAACGTGTCGAGGGGGTTACCCTGGGCCCAGGCAAGACCCGTCAGGAGCAGCAACAGAGTGCCGAGCAGAAGCCTGTACCAGCCGGCCGAGAGCATCATGGCTGGACCTCTTGGTCCCATGTCCGTTGGGAGACCAGGTCACGGGACATCGGCAGGCGAAGCAGCTGGGGCGTGCGCTGGTCGCGGGCGATCAACAGGCCACGCTGAACCTCACGGCGTTCTTCCTCATCGAGGGCTGCCCAGCGCGACTCCCCGGCGCGCCATACCCCCCCTGCGCGGCCATCCAAGGTCAGGTAGTAGAGCGCGACCCGGCCGAGACGGAGGAATTCCACCTCGCGGCGCGTGTCGCCCGCCTCGAGATAGCCCCGCCAGGTATCGAACTCGCGTCCGTAGTCGAACTCGGCGCGCCAGGCGGCGAAGATCCGCTCCAGTCGCTTATCGATGGGCATGTCTCGATCGACGATCGTCGCCTCCAGGCTGGCGACCCGGGCCCGACGTTCATCGCCGAGGAAGGGCAGATCCCGATCGATCCACTCGGCCAGGCGCGCCACCAGGCGGCGCTGCAGGTCCGGAAGTGCCGCCTGGGTCTCGTCGCGGGTGGCAAGTGCCGCTTCCTGCTGGTCCAGGCGCTCTTCCTGGCTGGCCAGGTAGGGTGACAGCAGATCGCTCTCGGCATCGAGCCTGCGTGTCTCGCGTTCCCATCGCCGTAGCGCTTCGAGTTGTTGACGTACCCCGTCGTCGGCGGCATCGATGCGTGCCTGCAGGTTGGCCTGGGGCTCCTGCGCCTCCTGCATCTGCGTGAGCAGGGTATCGGCAACCGACGAGGTCATGCCCAGAAGCCACAGGGCCATCCCATACCAGAGTGAAGGTCGACGCATCTCTGTCTCCGTGCCCGGTGTATCGATGCTTGGCGTGGGTGATTACGACGGTCGGGAAGCTCCAACCCCGCGTCGCCCGATGAATCTCAAGACGGCGGCCATAGGCTCAGGGCGATGCCGGCGAACACCAGCAGCCCCGACCAGTGGTTGTTGAGGAAGGCCTGGAAGCAGGGGTCGCGCCCGCGCTCGCGGATCAGGAACTGCTGGTGCACGAAGGTGGCCGCCATGGCGGCGAGGCCCAGCCAGAAGAAACCGCCGAACCCCAGGCGCAGCCCGGCCCAGGCCAGCAGCAGCAGGGTGAGCCCCTGCAGCAGGCCGATCATCAACCGGTCGGCGCGGCCGAACAGCACCGCGGTGGACTTGATGCCGATCTTGAGGTCGTCGTCGCGGTCGACCATGGCGTACTCGGTATCGTAGGCCACCGTCCAGGCCACGTTGGCCAGGAACAGCAGCCAGGCCTCGAAGGGCACATGGCCTAGCACCGCACCGAAGGCCATGGGGATCGCCCAGGAGAAGGCGGCGCCCAGGAAGAGCTGGGGCAGGTGGGTGTAGCGCTTCATGAACGGGTAGATGAAGGCCAGCACCACGCCCACCAGGGAGAGCATCACGGTGAACAGGTTGGTAAACCAGACCAGCCCGAAGGCGGCCATCACCAGGATCAGGAACAGCGCCTGGGCCTCGCCTTCGCCGATGCGGCCAGTGGCCAGGGGGCGGTTCTTCGTGCGCTTGACGTGGCCGTCGAAGTGGCGATCGGCGTAGTCGTTGACCACGCAGCCGGCGGCGCGCATCAGGTAGACCCCGGCGATGAAGATCAGCAGCACGTTGCGGCCGGGAATTCCCTCGGCGGCGACCCACAGCGCCCACAGGGTGGGCCACATCAGCAGCCAGGTGCCGATGGGGCGGTTAAGGCGCATCAGCTGCAGGAAATCGGGCACCCGGGCGAGTCCCGTGGGGCGCATCAGGGAACGGTCCATCTCTACCTCGTGAAAATTGACTTATCGGCAGGCATTTCGCTGGAGAGGGGCTGTTCCGGTGACAAGCTTGCAAGGAGACACTGTGAATACCTCCCTGTGCGCTACCGACGCCATCCCTGGCGTAGGACCTCCTCTTCGGCTTGTCTCCGGCGCCCCCTGCTGCTGGTTTCAGGAACTGGCCCAGAGCCTAGCGCGAAGGAAGCCCGAGGTCATCCGCCATGGCGTCCAGGAACCACTCCTGGACCAGCACCCGGAAGCCGCCGTGGCGAAACACCGAGCGGCGCCCCCAGGGGCCGCGGGCGTCGTGGAAGCCCGCAGGAGCCGAGGTCACCTCGATATCGCCGCGCTCGAGATCCGGCTGGCGAAACAGCCAGCTGCCCAGGGAGCACTCGCCGAGGTGGGCCAGTTCATGCTCGGGCAGGCCCGTCAGAGGGGCTACCGAGCGCGCCACCACCCAGGGGCACTCCCCCAGGCAGAGCGCCACCTCGCGCAGCCAGGCGCGCTGGCTGGGGGCGACGCCCAGCGCCCGGGCCTCGTCGCGTCGCGGGGTGCCGAGGCGCTGGTCGAGCAGTTGAACGCGGAAGGGGCGCGGGGCGCCGGCCTCGGTGAGGCGCAGGGTCAGGGAGTCCCGGGAGCCGACCCAGCGTCGCCAGGCGGGGCTCATGGCGGGCCGGGCGGCGGCCAGGGGAATCCAATGCGCCGGGGCGCGGGTGTCGGCAGGCGGCAGGTCGGACACCGTCGGGCTCCGCGTCGATTCAGGGGCGGGTAGTGTAACATGTGGTGTCATTCCCACCCTGACCGAGAAGGCCCATGAGCGCTCCGCTGACCATTATCGGCTCCGGCATGGCGGGCCTCGGCCTGCTGCGCGCCCTGCGCGCCCTCGATGCCGGGCGCCCCGTCACCCTGATCACCGCCGACGGCGGCGACGACTACTCGAAGCCTCTGCTCTCCGCCGGTTTCGCCAAGCGCCTTCCGCCGGATCGCCTGGCGGCGCGCAGCGCCCTGCGGGTAGCCGAGGAACTGGGCGCCGTGGTGCGCACCCACACTCGGGTCGAGGCCATCGACCTCGCGGCGCGCACCCTGCAGATCGGCGCCGAGGAGCTGCCCTGGAGCGAGCTGGTGCTGGCCACCGGCGCGGCGCCGGCCGTGCCCTTTTCGGTCCCTGACACGCTGGCTGGCCGGGTCTTCACCGTCAATGACCTGGACGACTACCGCGCCTTCCATGGTGCGTTGGCGGCGCTGGGGCGGCCGGGCCGGGTGGCCATCGTCGGCGCCGGCCTGGTGGGCTGCGAGTTTGCCAACGATCTGCTCGCCGGCGGCCACGAGGTGAGCCTCATGGCGCCGGAGGCCGCCCCCCTGGTGCGCCTCCTGCCGGAGCCCCTGGGGCGCGCCCTGGGCGAGGCCTTCCAGGAGGCCGGCATGCGGCTGGCGATGGGTGTCGGGGTCAGGGCGATTGAGACGGCCGGCGCCAAGGTGGCCCTGGCCCTGGGCGACGGCAACCGGTGCGAGGCCGACCTGATACTGGTGGCCACCGGCCTCAAGCCGCGTACGGCCCTGGCCGAGGCGGCGGGCCTGGCGGTCAGCGCCGCGGGCATCCCTACCGATCGTCACCTGGCGACCGCGGCGCCCGGCGTTCATGCCCTGGGCGATGCGGCCTGTGTCGACGGGGTGAACGCCATGTACGTGCAGCCCCTGCAGGCCGGCGCCAAGGCACTGGCGCGCACCCTCACCGGTACGCCTACGCCGGTCCATTACGGGCCCTGGCCGGTGGTGGTCAAGACGCCGCTGCTGCCGGTGGTGGCCCTGCCGCCGGCCCGACCGCCGGCACGCTGGCGCATCGAGGGCAAGGCCGGCGACCTCGCCGCCCTGGCAGAATCGGAAGACGGACGTTTGATCGGTTTTGCGTTGACAGGGGCCTGTGTCCGTCGGAAAGTTGAACTGGCGCGGGTTGCGCCGCCGTTGCTAGGCTAGGTCTCGACAACAAGACCCCGGCGACAGGCGCCCGGGGAGGATGCCAATACCAGGAGGGCAGTATGCGTAAGCCAGAACTCGCCGCGGCGATTGCCGATCGTGCCGATCTTTCCAAGGACAAGGCGAGCCAGGTGCTCAACGTGATCCTCGACGAGATCACCGGGAGCGTGGCCCAGGGGCAGGACGTGTCCTTGATCGGCTTCGGCACCTTCACCGTGCGTGAGCGGGCGGCGCGGACCGGCAAGAACCCCCAGACCGGCCAACCGCTGACCATCCCGGCCAGCAAGACCGTGGCCTTCAAGCCGGGCAAGGGCCTCAAGGACGCCGTGGCCAAGTAAAGCGACGCAATGCGCCAGGCGGCCCGCTCCGGTGGGCCGCGGTGGCTTACCCCTCCCTGGTTCCGGTGGCGAGACGACATGAAGCTGCGACTGATGCTCTGGCTACTGGCCTTCCTGCTCAAGCGCGCCCTGCGCCGCAAGGCCCGTTTCCGCGAGCTCCTTTCCGAGATGCGTGGGCTGGACTGGGGGATCGCCACCGAGGACCTCGCCATCGCCCGCCATTACCGCATGTCCCCCGGCGGTGTCCAGAGCGGGCGCGGCTTGCCGGTGGACCTCGACCTCGAACTGCGCTTCGAGGATGAGGCCACCGCGCTCAAGGTGCTCAAGAAGCCCACCCAGCAGGCCTTCCTCGACGGCATGATGGAAGGCACCGTGCGCCTGGTCGGCGATTCCGCCGACCTGCAGAAACTGCAGCGGTTGCTGAAACATCTATGAAGGACCCAGGAACCAGCGGCTAGATGACGCTGACGCTTGAGTGATGTCGTGGATTGCCCTTGATCGCCCGGTACCTGACCGGCTTATCCTTAAGACCTTGGCCCTTGGCCCTTGGCCCTTGGCCCTTGGCCCTTGGCCCTTGGCCCTTGGCCCTTGGCCCTGTCACACCTGCCCATAGCGGCCCGCTTCCTCGCCCAGCCAGCGCCTGATCAGCGGCCGGCTCGCCTCCGGGTGCGTGGCCAGCAGCGCCGCGGCCAGGGGAGCGACCCGTTCCAGCAGGTCGGCGTCGCGCTCCAGGTCGGCGATCTTCATCTGGGCCAGGCCCGTCTGGCGGGTGCCCAGCACCTCGCCGGGACCGCGCAGCTCCAGGTCCTTCTCGGCGATGCGAAAGCCGTCGTTGGTCTCGCGCATCACCGCCAGGCGCTCCTTGGAGTGGGCCGACAGCGGCGGATGATAGAGCAGCACGCAGAAGCTCACCGTGGAACCGCGCCCCACGCGCCCGCGCAGCTGATGCAGTTGAGAGAGTCCGAGCCGCTCCGGATTCTCGATGATCATCAGGCTGGCGTTGGGCACATCGACCCCCACCTCGATCACCGTGGTGGCCACCAGCAGATCCAGTTCGCCGGCCTTGAAGGCGTCCATCACCGCGGCCTTCTCGGTCGCCTTCATGCGCCCATGGACCAGGCCGATGGTGAGTTCCGGCAGGGCCTCGGTGAGCTCGTCGCGGGTCGCCTCGGCGGCCTGGCACTCCAGCACCTCGGACTCCTCGATCAGGGTGCAGACCCAGTAGGCCTGGCGGCCTTCGACGCAGGCGTGGCGAATTCGCGCCACCACCTCGGGACGCCTCTCGTCGGGCATTGCCACCGTCTTCACGGGAGTGCGTCCGGGGGGGAGCTCGTCGATCACCGAGACGTCCAGGTCGGCGTAGGCGCTCATCGCCAGGGTGCGGGGAATGGGGGTGGCGGTCATTACCAGCTGGTGAGGCGTCAGGCCGCCGGCCTCGCCCTTCTCGCCCTTTTTGCCTTTCTCACGTAGCGCCAGGCGCTGGTGCACGCCGAAGCGATGCTGTTCGTCGATGATGGCCAGGCCCAGACGCTGGAAGTGGACGTCGCCCTGGAACAGGGCGTGGGTGCCCACCACCATGCGCGCGCGGCCGTCCCGGATGGCCGCCTTGGTGTCCAGGCGCGTCTTGCCCTTGAGCTTGCCGGAGAGCCAGGCCACCTCGATGCCGAGCGGTTCGAACCAGGCCCGGAAGGCGCTGTAGTGCTGCTCGGCGAGGATCTCGGTGGGCGCCATCATTGCCGCCTGGCAGTCTCCGGCGATGGCGGAGAGCGCCGCCATGGCGGCCACCACCGTCTTGCCGGAGCCCACGTCGCCCTGTACCAGGCGCAGCGTGGGCACCTCCCGGGCCAGGTCGGCGCCGATCTCGTCCAGTACCCGGAGCTGGGCGCCGGTCAGCGAGAAGGGCAGCTGGGTGAGGAAGCGTGCCTGCAGGCCGCGCCCGGAGGGCAGCGCCGGGGCGCCATCCTCCTGGATGCGCTGGCGAACTGCCTGGAGGCTGAGGCGGTGGGCCAGCAGTTCCTCCAGGGCCAGGCGACGGCTGGCCGGATGACGACCGCTGGCCAGCTGTTCGGGGTTCACCTCCGGCGGTGGCTGGTGCAGCACATGCAAGCAGTGGTGCAGCTCGGGCAGGCGAAAGCGGGCGCGCAGGTCCTCGCTGATCCAGTCCGGCAGCGCCTCGGGGTGGGCCTCCAGCAGCGCCAGGGCCTGTTCGATCAGGGCCCTCAGGCGGGTCTGGTGCAACCCCTCGGTGGCGGGGTAGATGGGCGTCAGGTGGTCCTCCACCGGCGGGGCGTCGGCCTTGAGCAGTCGATACTCGGGGTGGTAGATCTCGAGCCCGGTGGCGCCAGCGCGGGCCTCGCCGAAGCCGCGCAGCCAGGTGCCGGGCTGGAACTGCTGCTGCTGGGCCGGCGAGAAGTGGAAGAAGCGCAGGCTGAGCAGGCCCGAGCCGTCGCGCAGCCGCACCAGCAGGCTGCGGCGACGACCGCGCACCACTTCGGCGGCCACCACCTCGCCCTCCACCACCGCCTCGTGGCCGGCGCGCAGGGTGCGGATGGGGGTGATGCGGGTGCGGTCCTGGTAGCGCAGGGGCAGATGGAAGAGCAGGTCGGCCACGCTCTCGATGCGCAGCCGGGCCAGCTTCAGCGCCAGCGCCTCGCCGACCCCCTTGAGCGACGTGACCGGCGCGTCGAGTGCGCTCATGTGGTCACGGGGTCGGCCTCGCGGCAGCGGGCAACGGCCTCGGTCACGGCGTCGATCGCCTTGGGCCGCGGGAAGCTGGCCCGCCAGGCGATGGCTACGGTGCGAGCCGGGGCGGGTGGGGCGAAGGGGCGGCTGACCAGCAGGCCGCTCTCGTAGTGGACGGTGCCGATGGCCGAGCGTGGCAGCACGGTGATGCCCAGCTTGGAGGCCACCATGTGGCGGATGGTCTCAAGCGATCCCCCCTCGGCGGTGAGGGTGTTGTTGGGGCTGGCGAGCTTCTGGCTGATGGCCGGACAGGCCTCGAGGATCTGGTCCCGGAAGCAGTGGCCCTCGCCGAGCAGCAGCAGTCGCTCCTCGAGCAACTCCTCCTTGCGGATGACCTCGCGCTCGGCCCAGGGATGGTCGGCGGGCATCAGCACCTCGAACTCCTCCTCGTACAGGGCCTTGGTGACCACATCGGTCTCGGTGAAGGGCAGCGCGATGATGATGGCGTCCAGCTCACCGCTTCTCAGCTTGCGGCGCAGGTTGCCGGTGAAGCCCTCCTCGAGGTAGAGCGGCATCTGCGGGGCGCCTCGGCGCAGCTCGGGCACCAGGTGGGGATACAGGTAGGGACCGATGGTGTAGATGGCGCCGAGGCGCAGCGGGCTCGCCAGCTGGTCCTTGCCGGCGTTGGCCAGCTCCTTGATCACGCTGGTCTGTTCGAGCACCCGCTGGGCCTGCTCGACGATCTTCTCGCCCAGCGGCGTGACCTGGACGGTGGACTTGGAACGTTCGAACAGCGCAATGCCGAGCTCCTCCTCGAGCTTCTTGACCGCCACGGAGAGGGTCGGCTGGGAGACGAAGCAGCGCTCGGCGGCGCGTCCGAAGTGGCGCTCCTGGGCGAGTGTCACGATGTAGCGAAGTTCTGTTAGAGTCATTGGGGTTGCCTTGCAGGCATCCTCTTGAAATTCCAATAGGGACTTTTTATCAGGGGGCAGGGAAAAGGTGAAGACAACAACGCTGATTCTGGGCTGTGGGGATATCGGGATTGGGCTGGGCCAGCGCCTCAAGGCGGCCGGCCAGCGGGTGGTGGGCGTGCGCCGGAATGCGGCGGCGCTGGCCGACAGCGGCCTTGTTGCCGTCGGCGCGGACCTCACCGATCCCGCCAGCCTCGCCGCCCTGCCGGACGCCGACGTGCTGGTCTACGTGGCCAGCGCCGACCGCTTTGAGGAGGAGGCCTACCGCGCCGCCTACCCAGAGGGGCTCAAGGCGGCGCTGGCCGAGTTCGGCGCGCGCAAGCGGGTGCCGAAGCGGGTCTTCTTCGTCTCCTCCACCAGCGTCTATCTCCAGCAGGCCGGCGAGGAAGTCGACGAGGCGAGCCCCGCCGAGCCCACGGGCTTCGCCGGGGCGCTGATGCGCGAGGCGGAGCAGGTGCTGCTCGACCATGAGCTGCCCGGCACCGCCGTGCGTTTCTCGGGCATCTACGGCCCCGGCCGCGACCGCCTGATTCGCCAGGTGAGCGAAGGCCGCATCGCCCCGGCGAGTCCCGCCATGTACACCAACCGCATCCATCGCGACGACTGCGCCGGGGTACTGGCCCACCTGATCGAGCGCAGCCTGGCCGGTGAGGCGGTTGACGACCTCTACCTGGCCAGCGATTGCGAGCCGGCCCCGCTCCACGAGGTGATGAGCTGGCTGGCAAGGCAGCTCAAGGTAGAAGCCACCGAGACCATCCAGTCGCCGCTGCGTCGCCGCGCCAGCAAGCGCTGCAGCAATGCCCGCCTGCTCGCCAGTGGCTATGCGTTCCGTTATCCCAGCTACCGCGAGGGCTACGCCCAGGTGCTCAAGGAGGGCGGCTTCCTGCCCGAGAAGGCCTGATCGCCATTACGTGATCAGGGGCGAGAGCGGTCGCTTGATGCCCTTGGCGGCGATTCGGGCTCAGAGCGGGAACCGGTAGCCCAGCGTCAGCGTCTCGAAGCCATCATTCGGCCGTTTGATGCCGGCATTGGAGTAGTGGGTCAGCGCCAGCGACAGCTCACCGTTGGCCCAGGGCATCCCCACCGCCAGGCGATCCTCGAACTGGAAGGCGGTAGAGAGGTTGCGCGCCTCCACCCGGGTCTTGAGGAAGAGCGCGGCGCCGATCCCCCCCTCCAGGAACAACTCCCGGTCGCCGGCGAAGGTCCAGCGCAGCGCCGGCGACAGCAGCAGCGCGGCGTTGCCCTCCTGCTCCTCGCTGGAGAGCAGCAGCAGGCCGGTGGCCAGCCGCAGGTCCAGCCCGGGAGGCAGGCTCGCCAGGGGAAAGGCCCGGTCGATCTCCACCTTGAGGGCGACCGTGGATTCACTGGTGGCGCCAACGGCGACCTGAAGGTCAGCTATGGCCGGCCCCCCGGCCAGCAGCAGTGCCAGGGCGGCCGCCGCCCGGCTCGATTCGAGAGACATTCCCTTCTCCCCGCATGTCAGTGATGGCTCAGGTCGCCTGCGAGCGCGCCAGAGGGGTGTAGCGGACGTCCTGCCCATTGTTGATCGAATGGATCAGCTCGAGTCGATTATAGCGCCATGCCAGCGCCGGGGCAGGCAGTCCATCGGCATCCAGCCGCCCGGCGCGGCGCAGCAGGGTGATATGGGGCACATAGCGTGAGGGGCGGCCCGGGATGCCGTGGGCTTCCAGGCGGTCCCACAGCGTCTCGTGCAGCCGTTGGAGCGCCGGATCCGGCCGGCTGCCACCCACCCAGACGATGCCCGGCCCCCTGAAGTGGCCCCAGGCATCCAGCTGCCACTTACCGGGCGGCACCGCCAGGCCGTGCATCCAGTCCACCAGCGCGGCAGCCCTCTCCTCGCTCACCTTGCCGAGAAAGGCCAGGGTCAGGTGCAGGTTTTCGTCCGGTGTGCGCCGCCCGCCGCAGCGGGAATGGGCGGCATCGGCCAGTTCACCGAGCCGCTCACGCAGCGCGGGCGGCGGTATCAGCGCCAGGAAGAGCCTCATTGGCCTGTCAGTCGCCGATGACCATCACGGCTTCCGCCTCGAACTGGGCGCCCTTGGGCAGCGCCTTGACGCCCACCGCGGCACGGGCCGGGTAGGGCTTCTCGAAGACCTCCTCCATCACTTGGTTGACCACGGCGAAGTTGCCCAGGTCGACCAGGTAGAGGTTGAGCTTGACGATCTCGCCCAGCGAGCCGGCGGCCTCCTCGCAGACGGCCTTGAGGTTGGTGAAGACCTGGCGGGCCTGAGCCTCGAAGTCGTCGGAGACCAGCTCCATGGTGGCCGGGTCCAGGGGGATCTGGCCGGAGAGGTAGACGGTGTTGCCGGCCTTGATGGCCTGGGAGTAGGGGCCGATGGCGGCGGGCGCCTGGTCGGTGTTGATCACGGCCTTGTTGCTCATGGTGTGCTCCGTTGGATGGGGTGCTGCTCGGGAAAAAGGAAAACGGCCCGGCCGCCCTGGCGAGCTGTCGGACCGGCGGGCGAGGTTCAGTTGCCGAGTCGGGTGATGCGCTCGACGTGGGGGAGGTTGCGCAGGCGCTTGATGATGCGCGCCAGATGGACGCGGTTGCGCACCGAGAGGGTCAGATTCACGGTGACCAGGCGGGCATCGCGCTCCTCGATGCCGATGCGCTCGATGTTGGCCTCGGCATCGGTGACCAGGCCGGCCAGTTCGGCCACCAGGCCGCGGCGGCTCTCCACCTCCAGACGCAGCGCCACCGGAAAGTCCTCGGCGATGTCGTCGGACCACTCCAAGGCGAAGAGCTTGTCCGGGTCGCTCCTGTGTTCGCCCAGATTGCGGCACTCGGCGCGGTGCACCACGATGCCCTTGCCCACCGAGAGGTGGCCGATGACCGGGTCGCCGGGTAGCGGGTGGCAGCAGCGGGCGAACTTGATCACCATGCCTTCGGCACCGCTGATCAGGATGGGGCCATGGGCGCGCTGCTCGCCCTTGCCCGCGGGCGACTCGCCCTGCTGCAGGTCGAGCAGACGGCGCGCCACCACATGGGCGACCCGGGTGCCGAGGCCAATGGACTCCAGCAGGGCCTCATTGTTCTTCAGGCCGAGCTCGACCAGCAGTCCGGCCAGCGGCCCTTCAGGCAGCTCCTCCAGGCTGGTCTCGAACTGCGCCAGGGACTTGTTGAGCAGCCGCCGGCCGAGCTGAACCGCCTCGGTATGCTGCTGGTGCTTGAGCGCGTGGCGAATCGCCGAGCGCGCCTTGGCGGTGGTTACGAAGTTGAGCCAGGCCAGGTTGGGCCTTGCCCCCGGGGCGGTGATGATGTCCAGGGTCTGGCCGCTCTCCAGGCGGGTGGAGAGCGGGGCCAGGTGGCGGTCGATGCGGCAGGCGATGGTGCCGTTGCCGATATCGGTATGCACCGCATAGGCGAAGTCGATCACCGTGGCGCCCTGGGGCAGCTCCATGATGTCGCCCTTGGGGGTGAACACATAGATATCGTCGGGGAAGAGGTCGTTCTTGACGTGCTCGATGAACTCCAGCGAGTCGCCGGCGTAGCGCTGCATCTCCAGCAGGCCCTTGATCCAGGAGCGGGCCCGGGCATGGCTGCCCTCGGCGATGGGGTGCTGGGTCTGGCCCGCCTTGTAGAGCCAATGCGCGGCGATGCCGTTGTTGGCCATGGCCTCCATCTCGCGGGTGCGGATCTGCACCTCGATGGGCATGCCGTTGGAGCCGAACAGGGAGGTGTGCAGGCTCTGATAGCCGTTGGCCTTGGGGATGGCGATGTAGTCCTTGAAGCGCCCGGGTACCGGCTTGTAGAGATTGTGCACCACACCGAGGATGCGGTAGCAGCTGTCGACGTCCTCGCAGATGATGCGAAAGCCGAAGACGTCCATGATCTCGGCGAACGACTTGCGCTGGTCGCGCATCTTCTTGTAGATCGACAGCAGATGCTTCTGGCGGCCGATCACCGTGCCGGACAGCGCCTCGTCGTCGAGGCTCTGCTGCAGGGTGTTCTGGATCTGGCGGATCGCCGAGCGGCGGTGTCCCCGGGCGCTGGAGACGGCGCGCTTGATGCGCTCGGCGCGCATCGGGTGCAGCGCCTGGAAGGAGAGGTCCTCCAGCTCCACGCGGATGGTGTTGATGCCCAGTCGGCTGGCGATGCGGGCGTAGATCTCCAGGGTCTCGCGGGCGATGCGGCGCTTTTTCTCGGGGCGCAGGGCGCCAAGGGTGCGCATGTTGTGCAGGCGGTCGGCGAGCTTGACGATGATCACACGGATGTCGCGGGACATCGCCAGCACCATCTTCTGGAAGTTCTCGGCCTGGGCGACCGCCTTGTCCTCGAAGGCGATCTGGGTCAGCTTGGAGACCCCGTCGACCAGCTCCGCCACCGGCTTGCCGAACTGCTCGGCCAGCGCTTCCTTGCCGACCCCGGTGTCCTCGATCACGTCATGCAGCATGGCGGCCATCAGGCTCTGATGGTCCATGTGCATGTTGGCGAGGATGTTGGCGACGGCGAGCGGGTGGGTGACGTAGGGCTCGCCGGAGCGTCGGCGCTGGCCGTCGTGGGCCTGCTCGGCATAGTAGAAGGCGCGCTTGACCTGCTGGATCTCGCTCTGGGGGAGGTAGCCGCCGAGACGGTCGGCCAGGTCATCGATGGTGAACATGCGGCGCGCCCTGATTCCTGCGTGAGTCTCCCGGGAAGGATGACGGCGCCGAGGCGCCGTCGCGGATCACTCCTCGCCGGCGCCGCCGTAGTAGGGCTCGCGCACCGGACGCACCGCGGCTTCTACCGGCTCGTCGAGAACGCTCGCATCGACCAGGCCGGCGGCGATCTCGCGCAGGGCGACCACGGTGGGCTTGTCGTTTTCCCAGGGCACCAGGGCGTCGCGGGAGCCGCGGGCCAGCTGGCGCGCTCTCGCGGTAGAAATCATCACCAGCTGGAAGCGGTTCTCGACATTTTCCAGACAATCTTCAACTGTGACTCGCGCCATGGGGATGCCTTCCTGAATGCTTGCGGGAACCCGGCGGAGCACGCGCGGCGGTGCGCGGGTGGACGGATTCCACATATGGGTAGACCCGATAGGTTACTCGACGCCCGGTTGCCGTGACAAGCGCTGCAGTGCAGCGCCCGTGTGGCTCAGGAGAGCAGTGCCTGCAGCAGCGGGGCGTGGGCCTGGACCGCCCGGTCGCGACCCAGTCGCTGGGCGATCACCAGCGCCTGCAGCTCGCGCAGGGCGGTGGTGAAGTCGTCATTGATCACCAGGTAGTCGTACTCGTCGTGGTGGGACATCTCGCTCACCGCATCGCGCATGCGCCGCTCGATCACCGCGTGCTCGTCGGTGCCGCGGCTGGCCAGGCGGTGCTCCAGCTCCTCCCGGGAGGGGGGCAGGATGAAGATCGACACCGCATCGGGCAGCTGGCTGCGCACCTGGCGGGCGCCCTGCCAGTCGATCTCCAGGATCACATCCCGACCGGCGGCCAGGGCGGCCTGCACCGCGGGGCGCGAGGTGCCGTAGTAGTTGTCGAAGACCCGGGCGTGCTCGAAGAACTCGCCGCGCTCGATCATCGCCTCGAAGGTCGGTACGTCCACGAAGTGATAGTTCACGCCGTCCACTTCGCCATTGCGGCGCTCGCGGGTGGTATGCGACACCGACACCTGGATGCCGTCGAGGCTCTCGATCAGCTCGCGCACCAGGCTGGTCTTGCCGGCGCCTGAGGGGGCGGAAACGATGAAGAGGGTACCCTGGGGCATGGTCGGCATCCCTGT
Organism: Halomonas salsilacus; assembly: GCF_051216275.1. Classification (NCBI taxonomy): domain Bacteria; kingdom Pseudomonadati; phylum Pseudomonadota; class Gammaproteobacteria; order Oceanospirillales; family Halomonadaceae; genus Halomonas; species Halomonas salsilacus. The sequence continues at coordinate 10,010 of NZ_JBPKAQ010000005.1, read as the reverse complement.
GTGACAGCTGGATGAGGCGGCATGGGCCGAAGCAAAGCGCGCAGTATCGCACGAATCTGCGCGGCGCTGCAGGCCTACTCGGTGTTCTGGACTTTCGGCTTCTCGATCAAGCGGTTGAGCTCTTCCCGATACGCCTCCAATACCAGGTTTGGCGGCCCACCCTTGCGAGTGATGGCGCTGTAACGGGTGACATAGTGCCAATCCTCGGGGTTCAAGGCGCGCATCTGATGCTTGAGGACCCAGCGTTCGGCGAAGTGCGTCGGCAAATAACCGATATAGCGCCGGGAGAGGATCAGGAAGGCGATGCCTTCCCGGTCGGTGGCCGAGGCGGTGGGCTTGAGCCTCTCGTGGTGGGTCTTGATCGATGGCGCCTGGGCGTAGGCCGGCACCACGGCGTCGAAGTCCGCCAGCTGCTCGACGGAGATGTCCCGGGCGGAGAAGAGCGGATGCCCCGCTGCGCAGTAGAGTCGCGAGGTCTCCTCGTACAGCGGCAGATAGGTCACTCCCGGCAGTGGCTTGAGTGCCGGCACCACCCCCGCGTGCAGGCGACCGTCGAGAACCGCCAGCTCGATCTCGCTGGGCGAAATCATGCGGATATTGATCTGCACGTCCGGCCCTCGCTCCTTGAGGGCGCTCAGTGCATGGGTGATATGCATCTCCGGCATGCTCACCAGGTTGTCGGTGATGCCGATATTGAGCTCTCCCTTCAGCCAGGCGTGCAACCCATTGACTCGAGTGCGAAAGCCCTCCGCCGACGCGAGCAGCTGCAGGCTCGCCTCGTACACCTCGGCGCCCTCATCGGTCAGCGCAAAGCCACTGCGCCCGCGCTGGCAGAGCCGCAGCCCCAGCCGCGTCTCCAGGTCCTTCATGGCCATGCTGATCGCTGCACGGCTGATGCCCAGCTCCACCTCGGCGGCGGAGAAACCACCGCACTCCACCACCTTGCGATAGATGCGCAGCAGACGCAGGTCGGCATCTCCCGGCGGGCCCATGGGGGCTTGCTTTCTCATGCGGTGTTTCCGCGACGCTGTGTCAACCAGAAGCTTACATGAAATCAAGTATTCCTGAATTTAATTGACTCGCTGAGCGGCCTAGTCTGAAGGGACGACACCATACTTCGACCCACAGCGACACCGTTCCGCGAGGCCGCGCCATGACCGCACAAGTGTTTCCCCACGCCGACGGGCTCTCCGCCGAGCAGCTCGACGCCTACTGGATGCCCTACACCGGCAACCGCCAGTTCAAGCGCGATCCGCGCATCATCGTCGGTGCCCAGGGCAGCTACTTCACCGACGACCGGGGCCGGCGCATCTTCGATGGCCTGTCGGGGCTATGGACCTGCGGTGCCGGCCACGGTCGCCGGGAGATCACCGAGGCCGTCAGCCGACAGCTCGCCCAGCTCGACTACGCGCCGGCCTTCCAGTTCGGCCATCCCGGGGCCTTCGAACTCGCCCACCGCCTCCGCGCGCTGACCCCGGAGGGGCTCGACCACGTCTTCTTCACCGGCTCCGGCTCCGAGAGTGCGGACACCTCGCTGAAGATCGCTCGCGCCTACTGGCGCAAGAAGGGCATATCGACGAAGACCAAGCTGATCGGTCGCGCCAAGGGCTATCACGGCGTCAACTTCGGCGGCATCAGCCTGGGCGGCATCGGTGCCAACCGCGCGCTGTTCGGCCAGGGCATCGACGCCGACCATCTGCCCCACACCCTGCTGGCCGAGAACGCCTTCACCCGCGGTATGCCGGAGCGCGGCGCCGAGAAGGCCGAGGAGTTGCTCGAGCTGATTGCCCTGCACGACGCTTCCAACATCGCCGCGGTGATCGTCGAGCCTCTGGCCGGCTCCGCCGGGGTGATTCCGCCCCCTGTGGGCTACCTCAAGCGCCTGCGCGAGATCTGCGATCAGCATGAGATTCTGCTGATTTTCGACGAGGTGATCACCGGCTTCGGGCGCATGGGCGCCATGACCGGCGCCGAGGCGTTTGGCGTCACGCCCGATATCATGAATGTCGCCAAGCAGCTCACCAACGGCGCCGTGCCCATGGGCGGGGTGATCGTCCAGGGCGAGATCTACCAGACCTTCATGGAGCAGGGCGGCCCCGACTACCTGCTCGAGCTGCCCCATGGCTACACCTACTCCGGCCACCCGGTGGCCTGCGCCGCGGCCCTGGCGGCTCTCGACGTGCTGGAGAACGAGCGTCTCATCGAGCGGGTCCGGCAGATGAGCCCGGTCTTCGAGGAGGCCCTGCACGGCCTCAAGGGCGCCCGCTACATCAGCGATATTCGCAACTACGGCCTGGCCGGCGCCCTGCAGATCGAGCCCTACCCCGGCGAGCCGGCGCGGCGCCCCTTCGAGATCGCCATGAAGTGCTGGGAGAAGGGCGTCTACGTGCGCTACGGCGGCGACACCATCCAGCTCGGCCTGCCGTTCATCGTCGAATGCGAGGAAATCGATCGGCTGGTAAATGTCCTGGGCGACGCCATTGGTGCCCTGGACTGAGCCACAGCCCGGCGTTCCCGAAGGAGGGCGGCGGTGTGATGGCCGTGGAACACAGGGAATCTCATCTTGTTCGGTAATTTCCTGGTCCTATTGGCAGGCCCCCAGCGCCACCAGATAGGAGCGGTGGATGTGGTCTTGCATCACTTCCTGGGCTTCGGTTACCTTCCCGGCCAGTGCCAGGGCCACCAGTTGGTCATGCTGCCGGTTGAGGTGCTCGCGCATCTGAGGGGCAGGAGGCGCCAGGCGCCGGTAACGATCAAACTGGTCATAAAGCTGCTCGATGAAGCGCAGCAGCCAGGCAGATCCACAGGGGGCCAGCAGGGTGCGATGGAAGCGCCCGTGCAACCGCTCCCATTCGTCGACCGGCTCCGGGGCCTCATCGGCACGCTTGAGCCGATGGGCGGCGGCCAGCAGCTCGGATTCCCACTCCGCATCGCCTCGCTCGATGGCCCGTTTGAGGGCCATGCCCTCCAATTGGCGACGCATCTCGGCGATATCATCCAGCTCTTCGCGGTTCATGACCGGCACGCGAAAGCCGCGCTGGTTCTCCTGGATCAGCAGCCCGTAGGCCGCCAGGCGGTTGAGCGCCTCGCGCAGCGGGCTCAACCCCACATCGTAGTGCGCCTTCAGGGCACTGATTGCGACCTTTTCCCCGGCCCGGAAACGTCCGTTGACGAGGTCCTGGCGCAGGGTGTCGTAGATGAGACTGGCCCGCGTTGCCCCGCCCTTGCGCTTGGGTGCTCCCATACCCCCTCCCGTGTCTCGCTCCGTGAATGACGGCGACATCCCGAGTTGACGCCGTCTCGATCGTCGACCTATAGTCGAAACTATAATCGATTTTTTAAATCCAGCACGATTAATGAGGCTTTAATCCATGGTTGATGCCGTCGCCGACCCGGAGCTTCGACGCCCATGACCGCCCAGCGCAAGGCGCCACGGGGCGACCTCCTCTGGGCCTTTACCCGCATCGGCCTTCTCGGCTTCGGCGGCGGCCCCGCGATGATCCCCCTGGTGCAGCAGGAGGTGGTCAAGCGCCACGCCTGGATGAGCGACGAGGAATTTGCCGACGTCCTGGCCATCGCCAACACCCTGCCCGGCCCCATCGCCACCAAGATGCCTGGCTACATCGGATATCGGGTCGCCGGAATCCCCGGCTGCGCCATCGCCGTCGGCGCGGTGATCGTGCCCATGATCCTGGCCATGATCCTGCTGCTTGGCGTCTTCAGTCGCTACCGCGACGTCGCCTGGATCCATGGCATGGGGCAGGCGGTGGTCCCGGTGGTGATGGTCATGCTCGCCCAGCTGACCCTGGATTTCTGGAACAAGTCGTGCTTGGCGCTGGGCTGGGCCATCAGCCTGGCCATGGTGGTCGTCGCCGGTGGCCTGATCTATGGCCTGGGCCTGCATCCGGGCTGGGTGATCGGCGCCCTGCTGGCCGCGGCCCTGCTTCGCCCGGGCCGCAAGGCCGCGGAGGCCAACCCGTGATCTACTGGGAGCTGTTCCTGGCCTTCTTCATCCCCAACATCATCGGCTACGGCGGTGGGCCGGCCATCATCCCGCTGATCGAGGCGGAGGTGGTCGGGCGCTACGGCTGGATGAGCGCTCAGGCATTCGCCGAGACTCTGGCGCTCGGCAACGCCCTGCCGAGCCCCATCGCCACCAAGATGGCCGGCCAGGTCGGCTTTGAGGTGGCGGGCGCCGGCGGCGCCCTGGTGGCCGTGCTGGCCACGGTGGTGCCGTCGCTGCTGCTGATGCTGGGCGCCCTGGGGCTGCTCTATCGCCACCGGGAATCCCCCCGGGTCAAGCGCATGAGCCAGTGGGTCCGCCCGGTCATCGCCCTGATGATGGGCTGGCTGACCCTCGGCTTCTTCCTGGAAGGGATTGGCGGTGCCGGCCTGCTCCACACCCTGGTGATCGGCACCGCCGCCGCCATCGCCCTGCTGCGTTTCCGCACCCACCCCGCCTTCGTGGTGCTGGGGGCGCTCGTCTATGGAGGAATAGTTTTAGGGTAAAATAATCCTTAAGGATTAAATATAATTATAAATATATTGTTTATGGAGCGCGCTCTCACTGAAAGCCTTCTCAACCAAGCGAGGGCTTTCGACAATCATAAAACCTAAGGTGAATAAATATGAAGCGCATAAATAACACATTCGTAAAGTTAGCAGTAACCGTGGGGATGACAGGCATTGCATCTGCTCTAGCATTGACGACCAATGTTCAGGCAGCTGAACCTTTCCCAGAAAGGGAGATTCGTGTCATTATCCCATATAGCCCTGGTGGTGCCACAGATGTCATTTTTCGTCTAGCTGGACAAGAAGCAGAAAAGCAGCTTTCTGAATCAATTCTTCCAGTCAATATGGCAGGGGCTGGGGCCACGCTTGGTTCCCGTCATGTAAAAGATGCCAATCCCGACGGACATACCATTTTGGGCAGTCACGACACAATAGCTACTTCTTATCTTTCAGGAGCTGTTGACTATTCGTATGATGCTTTTGAGCCCATAGCGCTTCTGACACAGACAATCAATATGGCTGGTACTTATTCGGAACATCCAGTTAGTAGTGCTGACGAAATTGCTCAATATGTCGCTGACAACGCTGGGGAAGTGACTTTTAGCATGACTCCAAGCTCGACAGATCATTTCTTCTGGGCACAATTTTTTAACACTGTAGGCATTTCAATGGAGGATGTCAGGCTTGTGGGTTATCCGGGTACCAGCGATCAAGTCGAAGCACTCCTTGCAAAAGAAATTGATTTTGCAATGTTAGATATGCCTACGGCTGCCTCTTTCTTCGAATCTGGAAACTTGAAACCACTTGGTGTTGCTCATCATGAAAGGTTAAATAATCTCCCAGATACACCAACTTTTGGCGAGTTGGAAATTGATATGGTTCACTATACAAATCGCGGGCTCTTCGCTCCGAAAGGCACACCTGAGGAAGCCCTTGCTATCTTGGAAAGTGCTTTCGAATCAGCGATGGCGAACGAAGAGTTGCAATTACGCATAGAGAGCGAGCTTGGTTCGCTTGTCAATTTCATTCCTCGGGTAGATTATATTGACTACCTTAATCAGAGCCAAGAAGACTTGTCAGCAGCTGCTGAAACAATAGGTTTTAACAAGTAATTATTGCCGCGGTTAACTTTTTTATAGATAAAAAAGCTGGCCGCGGTTTTTTTGTGAGAATACCCATGATTACTAAAGATCGTTTTTTTTCCGTAGTAATGATGTTAATTGTGGCAATGCTTTTTTATGAATCAGGTAATATACCGCAAAGGACAAGCTGGCAACCACACGGTTCGGCTCTATTTCCGAGGATTCTGTTAGGCATCATTGCTATTTTGTCAGTAATAATATTTATTAAATCTATGGTTAAAGATGGTTTTGAAACCCAGTTTAATGTTAAATCTTTTTTAGTAAAGATTAATGAAAAATCGAAAAGCATTGGGCTTTTCGTATTATTTGGTACCTATGCGTTATTGCTTCCTCACGCAGGATACCTGCTTGCTACATTGTGCTTTATGGCTGCTTCTCAAGCGCTTTTGATGGGATTTAACACGTTAAACAAAATAATAACTATTTTATTAACCACGTTCGGCGTCGTGCCGACAATTTACTTAATATTCCGGCATGGACTAAAAATATGGCTCCCATGAGAAGGAATCAATAAATGCTGAATTCGCTATCACTATCTATAGCAGAAATTGGTAATCTTTACACACTGTCATTGATACTAATTGGTGTAATCTTCGGCATCATAGGGGGAAGTATACCGGGATTCACAATAACCATGGCAATATTGGTGGTGTTTCCTTTTACTTTTGCAATGAATCCGGTGGATGCTATTGCACTTATGACCGCTGTATTAGTTGGTGGTTATTCGGGGGGGATAGTTTCTGGCGTTATGCTTGGGATACCAGGAACTCCGTCTTCAATTACGACTGTTTATGATGGTTACCCAATGGCGCAAAAAGGTGAGCCTGGGCGCGCTTTGGGCATTGGAATGCTAGCATCATTTTTCGGAGCAATCATTGGCTGCATCATACTTATAATGTTTGGGCCTATTATTGCTCGATATAGTATGAATTTCAGGCCTTGGGAGATAACAGGATTAATAATATTTGCACTAACGCTTGTGTCTGGGCTTTCCAATGGACAAATTTTAAAGGGGTTATTGGCTGCTGCAATAGGTATTTTTATTACCACAGTAGGGTACGATAGAAATAGTAATACTAGATTTGATTTTGATATCCCATCTCTCTCTTCAGGATTTGAAATGCTGCCAGTCATGATTGGTGTGTTTGCATTTACCCAGTTAATGAGCAACATTGAAGATAAAAGGGGATCAAAAAGTAACAAAGGATTAACGGCTTCAAGCTTATCTTTTCCAATTAGGTCTGTAATAAAAGATATTTCACTCCAAAAAATAAATATTGTGAGGTCATCGGTTATAGGAAGTCTTATAGGTGCCCTGCCAGGTACAGGCGGCACAGTCGCAAACTTCATTAGTTATGATCAGGCTAAAAAAGCATCCAAGCATCCGGAGAAATTCGGCACAGGAATCTCTGACGGTATTGTGGCGTCTGAAGCATCAAATAGCGCTTCTCCAGGAGGAGCTTTTATTCCTACATTGGCACTAGGTATTCCGGGCGATTTGACTATGGCTATTATGATGGGGATTTTTATATTGCACGGAATACAGCCAGGGCCATTAATGTTTGAGCAAAATCCTGTGCTCGTAAGCTCTATTTATGTAGCTTTGATGATTGCTGCCTTCATGACTTTAATTAGCCAAATTTTTCTCTGTCGTTGGTTCACCAAAATATCTTCAATCCCACAGCCGATACTAATACCATTAGTTTTGACATTATGTGCTGTTGGCGCCTTCGCACTCAATAATAACCTTTTTGACGTATGGGTCCTATTCCTTTTCGGTATTCTTGGATACCTTTTGTTGAAAAGTGGAGTTCCCCTACCACCGCTAATCCTTGGAGTTGTTCTAGGTGAAACCCTTGAAAACCAGTTGTTTCGTGCATTAGAGCTGGATAGTAGTTTGTTAACATTCTTTACAAGACCGCTTTCTGCTACGTTTCTGTTGCTTACAGTTGCTTCGATATTGTTTTCCATTTATCAAGGCAAAAAGGTAAAGAAAAAAATCCCTATTTTAACAAAAGATAATGACGTTTAAAAAACCCCAAAGGATGCAAAAAAATGAAGAGTGATTCCCTTTATTATCCGACCCCTTCAAAAAGGGTAGTAACATATGGACATAAAGGAATGGTGGCAACCTCCCAGCCGCTGGCCGCCCAGGTGGGCATGAGCATCCTCCAGAAGGGCGGCAACGCCGTGGATGCCGCCATCGCCGCCGCCGCCGCCCTGACGGTGGTGGAACCCACCTCCAACGGCATCGGCAGCGATGTCTTTGCCATCGTCTGGGTGGATGGGAAGCTGCATGGCCTCAACGCCAGCGGCCCGGCCCCCCAGGCAGCGAACATCGAGGCCATGCGGGCGCTCGGCCATGACAGCGTGCCCAACCACGGGGTGCTGCCGGTCACCGTGCCGGGCGCCCCGGCCGCCTGGGCCGTGCTCGCCGAGCGCTTCGGCAAGCTGCCCTTCGCCGACCTCCTGGCGCCGGCCGTGGCGTTGGCCGAGGAGGGCTTTCCGGTATCGCCGGTCATTCACCAGATGTGGAACGACGCCTTCCACGGCTACTCCGCCTACGACGATGCCGCCTTCAAGCCGTGGTTCGAGACCTTCGCCCCCGAGGGCCGGGCCCCGCACCCCGGCGAGCTGTGGTCCTCGCCCGACCATGCCAGCACCCTGCGCCGCATCGCCGAGACTCAAGGCCGCGACTTCTACGAAGGCGAACTGGCCGAGCGCATCGACGCCTTCTTCCGCGAGCATGGCGGCTTGCTGTGCAAGGAGGACCTGGCCCGTTTCGAACCGGAATGGGTCGACCCGATCAGCGTGCGCTACAAGGGTCACGACATCTGGGAGATTCCGCCCAACGGCAGCGGGCTGATCGTGCTGCAGGCGCTGGGCATGCTGGAGCGCCTTGGGCCCGAGGGGCGCGATCCGGTGGAGACCCTGCACCGGCGCATCGAAGCCACCAAGCTGGCCTATGTGGACGGCTTCGCCCATATCACCGAGGGCAGCGCCATGCGGCCGAGCGTCGATCAGCTGCTGGCCGACGACTACCTGCAGGCCCGGGCCGGGCTGATCGGCCATGAGGCCCTTGACCCGGTGCATGGCAACCCACTTACCGGCGGCACCGTCTACCTGGCCACCGCCGATGGCGACGGCAACATGGTGTCGTTCATCCAGAGCAACTTTAAAGGCTTTGGCTCGGGGATCGTGGTACCCGGCACCGGTATCAGCCTGCAGAACCGTGGCTGGTCATTCTCGATGGACCCGACGCACCCCAACGCCCTTGCGCCGGGCAAGCGCACCTATCACACCATCATCCCCGGCTTCATCACCAGGGACGGTGAGGCGGTGGGACCCTTCGGGGTAATGGGTGGCTTCATGCAGCCCCAGGGCCATGTGCAGGTGGTGACCGGCATGCTCGAGGACCACCTCAACCCCCAGGCGGTTCTCGACATGCCGCGCTGGAAGTGGACCAAGGGCAGGACCGTGGAGGTCGAGCCGCACTTTCCCGACCACCTCGCCCTTGCCCTGGCTCGGCGTGGCCACGACATCGTCAAGGTCGCCGACTCGATCAGCTTCGGTCGTGGCCAGATCATCCTGCGTGATCGCGATACCGGCGTGCTCTCCGGTGGCACCGAACCGCGCACCGACGGTGCTGTCGTGCCCTGGTGAATGCGCTCGTAGGCTCTCTCCTGCCGGGAGAGAGCCGGCCGGCGCCAGCGCCGACGGGACATCGCGTCACTCTGTTCGGCGTCCAAGCCCACACTCATGACGCCAGTTGGGACATCATGAGAGGACATGTAGGAAATGAGCGGCCAACGCCCGGATTCCGACCCCCAGTTGGACACAAGTGATGCTGTCGTCAGCGAATCGAAAAAAACGGCATCACCGGAAAAACGTTGGCTGAACCGTCCCGTAATAGGTGCGGGCATCACCAGTGCGTTAGGGGATTTCTGCTACGAAACCACGACCGTTATCCTGCCCGGCTTGTTAGCTGTGCTGGGCATTCCGGCCGCCGTGCTGGGCCTCATCGAGGGCATTGCCGATGCCATCGCCGCTTTCACCAAGATAGTGTCGGGTTACATCGCGGACAAACTGGGGCATCGCAAGCTGCTGGTGCTGATCGGTTACGGGCTGACCCCGGTCGGGCAGGTTTTGATCGCGCTCGCGGTCGGCTGGCCCCTGCTTCTACTTGGTCGCGTGGTGTCGTGGTTTGGCAAAGGATTACGGGGTCCGCTGCGCGATGCCATCGTGATCCCCCGAGTTCGACACTTCCAGCCCGATTTCGGCCCGAAATTGGCACCCGTGGTCTGAGAATTCAGCCACTTAGCCAATTTTGGCCGAACCCTTTGTAGTGACACGTTT
>NZ_JBPKAQ010000004.1:224775-328166 GCF_051216275.1 Halomonas salsilacus | reverse complement strand
GTAGGCCAGGATGGTGTGGCAGGCGGTGACGCCTGACCCACAATAGGCGATCACCTCTTCGGCCTCGGGCAGCTCGGCGGCGAGCTGCGCGGCCGGCTTGAAGCGGCCGTAGGGGGTGAGGTTGTCCATACTGGGCCGGCACACCGCGCCGGGGATATGCCCCGCCACCGGGTCGATGGGCTCGGCCTCGCCGCGGAAGCGTTCGCGGCTGCGCGCATCCACGAGCAGCGCGCTGCCCGATGACAGCTGGGCCACCTCCACCCACCGCTCGTCGTGGAACATCGGCACCCAGGAACTGGCATGGGGTGCGGCGCGATCGCCCTCGGAGAGCTCCTCGCCGGCACCCAGCCAGGCCTTGATGCCGCCGTCGAAGACGCGCACGTCGGGATGCCCGGCCCAACAGGCCAGCATCCACCAGGCTCGCGCCGCGGCCAGCTGACCCCCCATGTCGTCGTAGAGCACCACCGGTAACTCAGGGGCGATCCCCAGCCGCTGCAGGGTGGCGGTGAACGCCTCGCGGCTCGGCAGCGGATGGCGCCCGCCCTGCCCCGGCGGCCCTGCCAGGTTGCGATCCAGATCCAGGTGGTAGCTGCCGGGCAGGTGGGCCTCCCACCACAGGGAGTGGCCCGCATCGGCGTCACCCAGCCTGGCGCGGCAGTCGAGCAGCCGCGGTGGCAGGCGGCTGTCGAGGGCCTCGGCCAGTTCGGAAGCGGTGATCAGGGGGGCGCTCATGGGCGGTCTCCTTCCAGCAGTTCAATGGGCGCGCGGCGCGCGATCAGGCGCCGCCGACCGGCATGGCGAAAGCGCACCTCGATCACCGGGTTGTCCGGGTCGCCCTCCACCAGGTCGATCTCACCCTCACCAAAGACAGCATGGCGCAGCCGCTGCCCCACGTCTAAGACTCGATAGTTAGCGGCCCCCGCGGCCACACCCGAGTCCAGCGGCGCCAGCGGCAGCGGCGTGCCAAGCCTTGCCAGGTAGCGCTCCATCAGGGGCGGCCGCGACACTGCAAGCGGCGCCTCGTCCCTGCCGCCCTGCCGTTCCGGGTGCTCGCCATGCGTCTCGTTCAGCCGCTCGGCGACCCGCTGGCACTCCTCCCAAGCGCTCTCCACCAGGAAGCGGCTCGGCCGGTGGTCGCCGGCGTCGTGGAGCAGCAGCAGCCGTTCCCGCGCCCGGGTGATGGCCACGTAGAAGAGCCGACGCTCCTCCTCAAGGCGCTGGGCCGTCAGGGGGTTGTCTCGACTGTAATGCGGGAAGTCCTGCTCGTTGACCCCGGCCAGCGCCACCAGCGGCCACTCCAGGCCCTTGGCGCCGTGTACCGTGGTGATCAGCACGCCCTCCGCATCGCTCTGGACCGGCCGCTCCAGCAGTTCGATGAAGGCCTCCGGGTCGTTGCCGAGCTCGGCGGCCTGCTCCAGCAGCACGTCGAGCAGGCGCACGTCCTCCTCGCCCTTGTCGCGACGGGCCGCGGCGCGCTTGAGCACCTTCTCGGCCTCCACCGCCTCTACCACATGCTCGAGCAGCCTCGCCGGCGGCCAGGCCGAGCGTTTCGGCAGCTCGCAGAGCAGCGCCCAGCGCTTTCTGAGGGTGCGCTTCTGGTGGGGCTTGAGACCGGCGAGCAGGGGGTCGTGACGCTCCGGCCAGCGCTGGGTGTTGGCCAGCACATCGGCGAGATTCACCAGCCGCTCCCGGGCCACGAAGGGGGTGGGCTGGCTCAGCAGCAGGGCCAGGTGTCCGGGGTCGGCCAGCAGCGACGGCTCCCGGGCCAGGCGCAGGTAGCCGGCCAGGGCCTGCACCAGCGGCAGGCGAAAGACGAAGCGATCCTGCCGGGAGAGCCGGAAGGGAATGCCCTCGCGCAGCAGCGCTAGCTGCAGCGGCACCGAGAGCGACCAGCTGCGCACCAGCACGCAGGTCTCGTTGAGGCGCCTACCCTGGGCCTGCCAGGTGGCCAGCGCCTCGAGCAGGGCACGGCTGCCCTGGGCCTGGGCCAGGCGGGTCCGGGGGTTGCCGGGGGCGGCCAGGCAGAGCTGGTCGGGGCGGCGCCGGTTGGCCTCGATGGCGTGGTTGGCGGCCAGCGCCAGGGCGTGGCCGTGGCGGAATGTGGTGGAGAGCGGATAGTCGACGGCGGCACCGAAGGTCGCGGTGAAGCGTTCCAGCATGGTGTCCGGATGCGCGCCGCGCCATTCGTAGATGCACTGGTTGGCGTCGCCCACCGCCATCACATCGGCCCGGTCGCCGGCCAGCACCGCCAGCAGACGCTGCTGAGCGACGTTGATGTCCTGATACTCATCGATGATGACGTGATCGAGGAAGCCCCGGACGCGGCCGCGCAAGGCGTCGTCGGCCTCCAGGGCGCGCAGCGGGCGGTAGAGCAGGTCCGCATAGCCCATCAGGCCGTGGTCGGTGAGGAGCTCCTCGGCGTGATCGAAAGCCGCCACGAAGTGCTCGGTGGCCTCGCCGAAGTCGAGCCGGGCGTAGAGCTCCGCCGGCGGGACCATCTCGGCCTTCACCAGGGCGCAGAAGTGGGCAAGGGCCTCGAGGCGCTCGGCGTCCAGGGCCGCCTCCCCCGCCTCGGGGGCAGCCCCCAGGGCACGCTGGGTGGCCTGGCGCAGCAGCCGCTCGGCCTGCCAGTCGGCGGTTAGCAGCTGCCGAGGGACCAGCGCTCCCCAGCGGGTCAGGCTGGCGGTGAGGCGGTGGCCCAGGGAGTGAAAGGTGCGCACGTCGGGCAGCGGCTGCCCGACCGGCGCCATGGCGGCGAGCCGCGCCTGGAAATCCTCCCGGGCCGAGCGGTTGAACATCAGCACCAGGATCCGCGATGGCGGCACCCCCCGGGCCAGCAGGAGCAATACTCGGGCCACCATGGTGGTGGTCTTGCCGGAGCCCGCCACCGCGGCGACTCGGGCGTGTCCGGCGGCGTGCTCGACGACAGCCCGCTGTTCGTCGGTGAGCCTCACGCGGTCTCGCCGTCGTCCAGGCGCCCCAGGGGCTGCCAGACGCCGGCGCTGACCAGGCCCAGTTCCTCGCCGCCGCCGGGCAAGGCACGGTGCTCGGCCGCCTCCACCAGGCGGTAGTAGACGTTGCGCCCCAGTCGCGCGGCCAGACCGAAGCGCACCGGCACCTCAGGCACCGTCTCGCCGGTGGGGGTCTCGCTCAGCGACAGGCGGTGGTCCTCGCCCAGCGCCAGGCGATCGCCCACGTTGGTGGTCAACCACCAGGTGCCGTCCTCATCCGGGTCGGCATCCACCACCAGGAAGGGGCGATCCTCCACCCGGATGAGCTGCTTCTCGGCCGGGGTAACCAGGACGTAACGACCGTCTGCCTCGCGGCGCAGGATCGTGGAGAGCAGCCGCACCAGCCGCGGCCGGGCGATCGGGGTCCCCTCATGGATCCAGCGACCGTCGGCGACGATCACCAGGTCCATCTCGCCGGCATGTTTGGGGTGCCAGCGTTCCACCGGAGGAATCTCCCCCTCGGGATCGATATGGGCCAGCAGCGGGTCGAGGTTCATGTCGGCTCCCTTGTCTTGCCATGGTGTCTTGCGATGGCGTCACGGAATGGATCAGCCCAGCAGGCCGCCACCTTGAAGGGCCTCGCGCAGTTCGGCGGGGGCGTCGGGGGCCGCGGCGCGGAACAGGCGGTAGAAGTTGGCGGTGGTCTGCATGGCGACCTCCTCCACGCTGATGCCGCGCTCGGCGGCGATGCACTTGGCCACCTCCACCACCCAGGCCGGCTCGTTGGGTCTGCCGCGGTAGGGCACCGGGGCGAGGTAGGGGCTGTCGGTCTCGATCAGCAGCCGGTCCAACGGCACCCGGCGGGCCACTTCACGCAGCGCCTCGGCGTTGCGGAAGGTAACGATGCCCGAGAACGAGATGTAGAAGCCGTGGCGCACCGCCTCCCGGGCCATGTCGAGATCCTCGGTGAAGCAGTGCAGCACGCCGCCGACGGCCGGGTCGGTGTGCTCGCGGATCAGCGCCAGGGTCTCCTCGCGGGCCTCCCGGGTGTGGATGATCACCGGCAGCGCCAGCTCGGTGGCGGCGATCAACTGGCAGCGGAACCGCTCGCGCTGCACCTCGCGGGAGGGCACCTTGTCCGGCGACGTCTCGAGGTAATGATAGTCCAGGCCACACTCGCCGATGGCCACGGCGCCGAAGCGCTCCGCGGCCTCCTTGATCGCCTCGAGGCTCGGCTCCTCGGCGACGCTGTGCAGCGGGTGCACCCCGGCGGAGAGCACCACATCGTCATGCTCCCGGGCGATGGCGGCGATGCCGGGCAGTGCCTCGAGAGTCACGCCGATGGCCAGGAATTGCTTCACCCCGCGGGCCCGGGCGGCGTCCAGGGTGGCGGCGAGATCGCCGCCGTGGGTCGCGGGATCAAGGCGATCGAGATGGCAGTGGGAATCGACAAACATGGTGATACCGATAGCAGAACGGTGAGTGATGGAGGTGGGAGCGAACGTCGGTTCGCGAATGGCAAGGCCACTGGCGGCTTTTTCAGTCACCGCCTTCGCGCAGCTAGCGGCACTCCCACAGGCAGCCTGGGGCCTGCAACTCGCTAAAGCGTGTAAGTCGGCGCGCCCTTGTCGAGGTGGCCGGCGAGCAGGTTCTCGATGCGATCGCGCACCGCCTGGTCACCGGCGCTGAAGTGGATACCGACGCCGGGCATGCGGCGGCCGGTGACCCCTTCCGGGGAGACCCACACCACCTGGCCGGTGACCGGCGCCCGTTCGCTCTCTCCGGGCAGGGTGAGCAGCAGGTAGATCTCCTGGCCCAGTTCGTAACGCTCCCGGGTAGGCACGAATATGCCCCCCCGCTCGAGCATCGGCATGTAGGCCGACAGCAGGGTCTGCACATCCTGGATATTCAGCGACAGGGCCTTCTGGGCAGCCATGGCCTCTCCTCGTTCACGAGCGCAGCAGCGCGGACCAGCGCACCAACCAGGCTTCAAGCACCAGCTGGGGATTGGGATTGCCGCCCGCGGCCAGCAGGCGACGCTGTTCCCGGGCGTAGTCGAGCAGGCGGAACCAGTCGCGCACCCGGCCATTCTTCACCGCCTGACGGTAGAGGGGCAGCAGATCGGGGTTGCGAAGCTCTCCGGGTTCCCCCGAGAGCCCCAGGCGGATCAGGTCCTCCAGCCAGGCAATACCGTACCACAGGATCGCCTCCACCGACTGGCGATCCAGGCGAGCGGACTCGGCCACCGGCTCGGCGCCGCGCACCAGCGCCTCGAAGCTCTCGAGCAGCTGCTGGCGCAGCGCCCTGGACGCCGGCTCGGCCTGGACCAGGGCGGCCAGCGGCAGTCCGCCGGCCAGACCCAGCCAGAAGCGCGCCTCCTGCTCGTCACCCAGGCGCTCGGCCAGCCAGGGCAGGCAGGCCACCTCGTCGGGAACCGCCAGGCTCCAGTGCTGGCAGCGAGAGCGGATGGTGGGCAGCAGCCGCGAGGGGATGTCGGCGAGCAGCACGAACAGGGTGCGCTCCCCCGGCTCCTCCAGGCTCTTGAGCAGGGCGTTGGCGGCGGCCTGGTTCATGGCCTCCGCCGGGGCGATGAGGATCACCCGGTAGCCCCCCTGCTGGGGAGTCTGGGCCACGAAGGCGTTGACCTCGCGGATGACACCGATGCGGATCTGGCGCTTGCCCTCCTCCGGCTCCACCCGCAGCAGATCCGGATGATAGCCGGACGCCAGCATGCGGCAGCCGTGGCAGGCACCGCAGGCGCTCTCCCCCGGGGCGGCGCAGAGGGTGCGGGCGACCAGGGCATCGGCCAGGGAGTGCTTGCCGACGCCGCGCGGTCCCGAGATCAGCAAGGCATGGGGCAGCCGGTCAGCATCGGCCAGGCGCGTCAGCTCGGCGAAGCGTGGCCGCAGCCAGGGCAGCGGCTGGAGGGACTCGGACGCTACTGCCATGCCGACACCCGCTCGGCCAGGAGCGCCTCGATCTGCTCCCCCACCGCTGCCAGGGGGCGCGAGGCGTCCACCACGGCGATGCGCTCGGGGTCGGCGGCGGCGCGAGCCAGGTAGGCCTGGCGCACCGCCGAGAAGAACTCACCGCGCTCGCGCTCGAAGCGATCCGGCGCCCCGCCGCGCAGGGCCACACGCTCGCGGGCGGCCTCGATGGGCATGTCCAGCAGCAGGGTCAGGTCGGGGGCGAGGCCCCGCTGCACGAAGTGCTCCAGTTCGGCGATGCGCGCGGGGTCGATGCCCCGCCCGCCGCCCTGGTAGGCGAAGGTGGCGTCGGTGAAGCGGTCGCACACCACCCAGGCGCCGCGCGCCAGCGCCGGACGAATCACCCGCGCCAGGTGCTGGGCCCGGGCGGAGAAGACCAGCAGCAGCTCGGCGTCGTCATCCAGCGGCTCCTCGACGCTCGGGTCGAGGAGCATCGAGCGGATCGCCTCGGCGCGAGCCGTGCCGCCAGGCTCGCGGGTCTGCACCACCTCGAGGCCGCGGGCCTCGAGCCAGTCGACCAACCGGGCCAGGTTGGTGGACTTGCCGACTCCCTCGCCCCCCTCAAGGGTGATAAAGCGGCCATATCTCTCCGACCTATCCCCGGCGTCCCTCGCTGGCCGATCAGGGTCGTTATTGCTCATGCCTGCTCCCATCAGCGATTGCGGATATACCGGTTGACCGCATTGTTGTGCTCGCGCAGGGTCCGCGAGAAGTGGTGAGTGCCATCGCCCCGGGAGACGAAGTAGAGGGTCTCGCCGGGCAGCGGATTCACCGCGGCCTCGAGGGACGCCCGGCCGGGCATGGCGATGGGCGTGGGCGGCATGCCGTCGATCACGTAAGTGTTGTAGGGGGTCGCCTCGCGCAGGTCGGCGCGGGTGATGCGGCCCTCATAGCGCTCGCCCATGCCATAGATCACCGTGGGGTCGGTCTGCAGGCGCATCCCGGTCTCCATGCGGCGCTTGAAGACGCCGGCGATCTCGCGACGCTCCGCCGGTGCCCCGGTCTCACGCTCGATCAGCGAGGCCATGATCAGCGCCTCGTAGGGGGTGTCGATGGTCAGGTCGTCGGCACGCACCTCCCAGACTTCCTCTAGGATACCCTCCATGCGGGTGAGCGCCTGGCGCAGGATCTCCACGTCACTCACCCCCTTGTGGTAGCGATAGGTGTCGGGGAAGAACCAGCCCTCGGGGAACACGCCCTCGCGGTCGAGCAGCGCCATCACCTCCTCGTCGGAGAGGCCCGCGGTGCGGTTCTCCAGCTTGGGGGCAGCGTCGAGCAGCTCGCGCATCTGGTGGAAGGTCCAGCCCTCGGGGATGGTCAGCGGGTAGGTGACCACCCGGTCGCTGCCGAGCAGCATCACCAACTCGCGCCCGCTCATGCCGGGCTCCAGCATGTATTCGCCGGCGCGCAGGCTCGGCACGCTTTGCGGCTCCAGGCGGGTCAGCAGGCGGAAGGCCCAGTCGTCGGCGATGACCCCGCGCTGCGCCAGGTCGGCCACCACGCGGTTGTAGCCGGCGCCGCGGGGCACCTCATAGAGGGTCGGCTCGCTCACGGTGATGGGGGCCTCGAGGCGAGACTCCCAGTAGCGGTAGCCGCCGAACAGGGCGGCGCCGGCCAGGAGGGCCAGCACCAGCAGAATTTTCAGCACACGCAGCATCGGCGTCCTCGCGGTCTCATCTCGGGTCGGGTCACGTCAGATCGGGTCAGGAACGGGGTAGCCCAGCAGGCGATGGGCCTCGGCCTGAAGGTCTCGGTGAATGCGCGTGAGCGACCAGCGCTGCCGCTCGATGCCAACGTCATCATCGAGGCGCACCACCGGCCAGACCCCCTGCACCGAGTTGCCCAGCCACACCGCCTCGGCCTGATCCAGCGCCTGGGGCCCGGCATCGACCTCGGCAATGGGCAGGCGTTCTTTCAAGGCCTCACGCAGGGTGCCCGCCACGCCGCAGCGGTCGAGCCGCGGCGTCTCCAGGCGACCCTCGCGCTGCCAGAAGAGATTCATGGCGGTGGCTTCCACCAGCCGGCCATCGCTGTCGCAGAGCAGTCCCTCGGCCACCGCCTCGTCGTCCCATTCGGCCCGCGCCATCACGTTCTCCAGGCGATTGAGGTGCTTGAGGCCAGCCAGCGCGGGCTGTATACCCAGCCGCAGGCGGCAGAAGCGAACCCTTACGCCCTGCTGCCAGCGCGTCTCGGCCGGGGCGAAGACGGCGAGCTGCCAGCGCAGCCGCGCCTGGGGGGAGACCGGCGGCCGGTAGCCTCGCCCTCCGCTGCCGCGGGTCAGCATCAGCTTGAGCACCTCGAGCCCGGTGCCGGCCTTTGCCAGGGGGGCTGCCAGCTCACGTCCGGGAGGCATGGGAATGCCCAGCGCATGGCAGCCGCGGGCCAGGCGCGCCAGGTGCTCGTCCCACAGCAGCGGTCGGCCGTCGCGCAGCAGCATGGTCTCGAACAGGCCGTCCCCATAGGCGGCTCCGCGATCGTCCAGCGGCCAGGCGCCCTCGCCCCTCACACCCGGGAAAAGACCAGGGTGCCGTTGGTGCCGCCGAAACCGAAAGAGTTCGACAGCGCCACATCGATCTTCATCTCCCGGGCGGTGTGCGGCACGTAGTCGAGCACACAGCCTTCCTGGGGGTTGTCCAGGTTGATGGTAGGAGGCGCCACCTGGTCGCGGATCGCCAAAATGGAGAACACCGCTTCCACGGCACCGGCGGCGCCCAGCAGGTGACCGATCATCGACTTGGTGGAGCTGACCGCCACGGACTTCGCCGCCGCCCCCATCACCTTCTCCACCGCGCGGCTCTCGGCGAGATCGCCGGCCGAGGTGGAGGTGCCGTGGGCGTTGATGTAATCGATGGCCGAGGGGTTGAGGCCAGCATCGCGGACGGCGTTGCTCATGGAGAGCGCCGCCCCGCTGCCGTCCTCGGGCGGGGCCGTCATGTGGTAGGCGTCGTCGCTCATGCCGAAGCCGGTCAGCTCGGCGTAGATGGTCGCGCCGCGAGCCTTGGCATGCTCGTAGGCCTCCAGCACCAGGACCCCGGCGCCGTCGGAGAGCACGAAGCCGTCGCGGTCGCGGTCCCAGGGGCGGCTGGCCGCCTCGGGGTCATCGTTACGGGTAGAGAGCGCCCGCGCCGCGGAGAAGCCGCCCAGGCCCAGGGGGGTCGTGGCCATCTCGGCGCCACCGCAGACCATCACGTCGGCATCGCCGTAGGCGATGGTGCGGGCGCTGTAGCCGATATTGTGAGTGCCGGTGGTGCAGGCGGTGGTGATGGCGATGTTGGGACCGCGGAAACCATGCAGGATGGCCAGGTTGCCCGAGATCATGTTGATGATCGAGCCGGGCACGAAGAAGGGCGAGATGCGGCGCGGTCCGCTCTTCAACATGGCGCTGTGATTGTGCTCGATCATCGGCAGGCCGCCGATACCGGAACCGATGGCCACGCCGATCCGGCCGGCGTTCTCATCGGTGCACTCGATCCCCGAGTCCGCGATGGCCTGCCCTCCGGCGGCCACGCCATACTGGATGAAGAGGTCCATCTTGCGGGCTTCCTTCGGGTTCAGGTAGGGACTGATATCGAAGTCCTTGACCGAGCCACCGAAGCGTGTGTTGAATCCGCTGGCATCGAAGTGCTCGATGGGGGTAATGCCGCTCTTGCCGGCCTTGATGTTGGACCAGCTCTCCTCGACGCTATTCCCCACCGGCGTGACCAGTCCCAGACCGGTCACCACAACCCTTCTACGTGCCATCAGTGTTCCTCCAGACATCCAATATGACAGGCCTCCCCCAGGGGAAGCCGTCCGCTGCGGGCATTATAACGAGTCTCCCCGCCCCGCGCTGCCCTGACAAGCCCTGCGGCACCCTGCCACGAAAAAGCCGCCTCGCTGGGCGGCTTTTTTCCGAGGAACCAGGTCCCCGCGTCAGGCGGCATCGACCGCCACCAGGCTTACTGGTGGGAGTTGACGTAGTCGATGGCTTCCTGAACGGTGGTGATCTTCTCTGCTTCTTCGTCCGGGATCTCGGTATCGAACTCTTCCTCGAGCGCCATGACCAGCTCGACGGTATCCAGGGAATCGGCACCCAGGTCCTCGGTGAAGGAGGAGCTGTTCTGGATGTCCTCTTCCTTGACGTTCAGGCGCTCGGCCACAACCTTCTTCACGCGCTCTTCGATGGTGCTCATTATGACGTACTCCAGTCGTTCAAATTGGCCGTCCAGATGACCAGCCGTTGGGGTTCCAGATCCGCAGACGAAAGCTGCGAAGTAGTTTATAGACGCCCCGGGGCCGGCGCAACCGCCGTCCCTGCAGGGTCTCAACGCATGTTCATGCCGCCGTTGACGTGCAGTGTCTCGCCGGTGATGTAGCTCGCCGTCTCGCCGGTGAGGAAGCCCACCGCCGCGGCGATCTCCTCGGGTTGACCCAGACGCGCCAGGGGAATCTGGCCCAGCAGCATCTTGTGCTGCTCCTCGGGCAGCGCCTCGGTCATCTCGGTGGCGATGAAGCCCGGAGCCACCGAATTGACGGTGATGGCGCGAGAGGCGACCTCGCGCGCCAGTGCACGGGTGAAGCCCTCCATGCCCGCCTTGGCGGCAGCATAGTTGGTCTGGCCCATGTTGCCCATGGTGGCGACTACCGAACTGATGTTGACGATGCGACCGAAGCGGGCCCGGGTCATGCCGCGCAGGCACGCCTTGCTGACGCGATAGACCGACGTGAGGTTGGTGTCGACGACGTCATCCCACTCCTCTTCCTTCATGCGCATCAGCAGGTTGTCGCGGGTGATGCCGGCGTTGTTGACCAGGATAGTCGGCGCGCCGAACTCCTCGGTAACCGCCTTGACCAGGGCATCCACGCTGGCCGGGTCGGTGACATCGAGCCTGCGCCCCGCGCCCTGGATGCCCTGGGCCTTGAGGTCGGCGTCGATCTTCTCGGCGCCGGCGTCGCTGGTGGCGGTGCCGATCACGATGCGCCCCTGACGGCCCAACTCATGGGCGATGGCGCGGCCGATACCGCGGCTGGCACCGGTGATAAAGGCAACTCTCGTTTCGGTTGTCATGGTGATCTCGCCTTTGTCCTGAGGAATGGATCAGCCGTTGGCCGCGTTGCCGTTGGCTACGCTGCGGGCCAGTTCCAGGGCCGCCTCAAGGCTGTCCGGATCATTGACCGCCAGCCCCTTGCTGCCGCGGGCGATACGCTTGCCCAGACCGGTGAGCACCTTACCCGGACCGCACTCGATGAACACCTCGGCACCGCCCTCGACCATGGCCTCGACGCAGGAGGTCCAGCGCACGGGGCGATAGAGCTGTTCAATCAGACGGGTACGCAGGGTCTGTGTGTCCGCGTGGGCCTGGGCGTCGACGTTCTGGAACACGGTATAGCGCGGCGAACGCAGCTCGATCACATCCATGGCCTCGGCCAGGCGCTCGGCGGCGGGCGACATCAGTGCGCAGTGTGACGGCACCGACACCGGCAGGGGCATGGCCCGCTTGGCGCCGGCCGCCTGGCAGGCGGCAATGGCACGCTCCACGGCGGCCTGACCGCCGGCGATCACCACCTGGCCGGGCGCATTATAATTGACCGCAGCGACCACCTCACCCTGGGCGGCCTCGGCACAGGCCTGCTCAACGACGGCATCGTCGAGACCCAGGATCGCCGCCATGGCGCCCTCGCCCACCGGCACCGCGGCCTGCATCGCGTCACCGCGCAGGCGCACCAGCTTCACGCCTTCGGCAAAGGACATCACGCCGGCACACACCATGGCGCTGTACTCGCCGAGACTGTGGCCGGCCATGGCGCCGGGGCGCGGCCCCTCCAGTTCCTGCCAGACCCGCCAGATGGCGACGCTGGCGGTGAGCAGTGCCGGCTGAGTGCAGGCGGTGGCGTTGAGCGCGTCCGCCGGACCTTCCTGGACCACCTGCCAGAGGTCATAGCCCAGCGCGTCGGAGGCCTCCTCGAAGGAGGTGCGCACCACGCTGTAGCGTTCCGCCAGCTCCCGCAGCATGCCGATCTGCTGGGAACCCTGCCCGGGGAACACGAGGGCGAGGGATTGAGTCATCATGTTCACCTTTACTCTTGTTGGCTGTCATCCTCACCGGGAAGGCCCGGTGCGAGGAGATCGGGATCGCTGGCGACTCGACCGGCCCTGCCGACCGACTCGCCAACGCCCCGCCTCGGCGCCAGACCGACCGCCAGGCAGCGCGGCAAATCGTGACGCACCTCCTGTACCGCCCGCAACACCGCATAGCGGAAGCCGGCAGCGTCGGCACCGCCGTGACTCTTCACCACGATGCCGGCCAGGCCCAGCAGGCTGGCGCCATTGTAGCGCACCGGGTCGAGCTCGCCCTTCAGGCGTCGCAGCGCCGGCCGCGCCAGTGCCCCCACCAGGCGGCTGCTCAAGTGGGCCTCGAAGGTGGCCTGAACCCGCGCCACCAGCATTCGTGCCAGGCCTTCGCTGGCCTTGAGCACGGCGTTGCCGACGAAGCCGTCGCACACCACCACGTCCACCCGACCCGCGAAGATACCGTCGCCCTCCACGTAGCCGCGATAGTCGAGCTGCTCCATGGCGCGCAGCCGTGCATCCGCCTCGCGAACACTGGCCGTGCCCTTGGTGCCCTCCACCCCGACGTTGAGCAGCGCCACCCGGGGCGCCGCGATCCCGTCCACGTGACGCGCCATCAGCTCGCCCATCAGGGCGAAATCGACCAGCCGCTCGGCGGAGGCCTCGACATTGGCACCCAGGTCGAGCAGGTAGCAACGTCCCTGGCTGCGCGTCGGCATCGCGGTGCTGATCGCCGGACGCGGAATACCGGCCACGGTGCCCAGCGCCTGTCGTCCCAGGGCCACCAGCGCCCCGGTATTGCCGGCGCTGACCCCGGCCGCCGCCTCACCGGCCGCCACGGCGGCCAGCATCCTGGCCATGCTGCTGGCCTGGCCGTGACGCAGCGCGTCGGCAGGACGCTGCCCCGGGGCGATCACCTCGGCGGCATCCACAACCTCCAGACGCGAACCAGCCGCGACGAGACGCCGCGGCAGGCAGAAGATCTCACCCTCCAGCTGGCGTCGGGGGCCAAACAGCCGGATCTCGAGACGAGGGTCGTGCAGAGCCGCGCTGGCCGCCCCCCGCACGGTGGCACGGGGACCGAGATCGCCGCCCATCGCGTCGATGGCGATCCGCACAGGGAGTCAGCGGCCAGACGTTACCGAAGGAAGCGTCGCCGTCTCAGGCGTCGACGACCTTGCGGCCACGATAGAAACCGTCCGGAGAGACGTGGTGGCGCAGATGAGTGGTGCCGGTCTCCTGGTCCTGGGACAGGGCCGGGGCGGTCAGGGCGTCGTGACTGCGACGCATGCCGCGCTTGGAACGGGTCTTGCGGTTCTTTTGAACTGCCATGGGATGTCACTCCAGAGTGAAACGATGATAAATCAGGATTTGCCCTTGAGGTGCTTGAGCACGTCGAAGGGACTCGCTGCGGGCTCCCGGGATGCCGCGGCATCCTCCCCGCTGGTCAGCTGGTCGCGAGAGACCTCACAGTCGGCCTCATCGTGGTAAACCACCTGTGGCAGGCTGAGGATCAGTTCGTCCTCGACCACCGTCAGCAGGTTCAGCTGTTCGTCTTCCACCAGCACCGGCTCGTGAGTGCTCGGCAGCTCGGCGGCCAGGTCGTCGCTGGTGACCATGCCGAGCAGGAACTCGCTCTCCACGTGCTGCGCCATCGGCGACAGGCAGCGCCGACAAGGCAGCTGCAGATCCGCCTCCAGGCGGCCGTGAATCACGCGGCGTCCTTGGGGATCGATGCCGAAATCCAGGGCAACCCGAAGATCGCCGCTCTGAGGCCCGATCTCTTCGGTCAGGCGCGCAAGTTCGGCAAGGGCCATCAGGCCCTCGAGATGCTCGGATCGGGCTGCGAGCTTGTAGGGCTCGACCCTGCTGGGAAGTCGTGTGGTTAACATAGGCGCGCAATGATAGGCACTCCCCCTGCCCCTGTCAAAGCCGCCGTGGCGCAATCTCGCCTGCGTCCGGCAAGCGGGCTTCAACGACCTCCCCGAGCCTTGCTGCCAGCGTCCTTGAGCCCGACGGCTTCATGCTACGCTGCCGCCATCCCCTCGATCAGGAACTGCCCCCATGCCCCGTCTTGTCCTCGCCTCCGGTTCCCGCTGGCGCCGCCAGTTGCTCGACCGGCTGGAAATCCCCTACGCCTGGCAGAGCCCCGACATCGACGAGACCCCGCACTCGGACGAGCCCCCCGAAGCCCTCGTCGAGCGACTGGCGCTGACCAAGGCCCGGCGGCTGGCCGAGGCCTGGCCGGAGCATCTGATCATCGGCTCGGACCAGGTGGCCCTCTTCGAGGGCGAGATCCTCGGCAAGCCCCTGGATGCGTCCACCGCGCGCGCCAACCTGGCCCGCTTCTCCGGCCACCGGGTGCGCTTTCTCACCGGCCTGGCGCTGCTGGATTCCCGGCACGGCCGCGAGCGGGTCTGCCACGAGACCTACGACGTGGTCTTCCGCCGCCTCGGCGAGGACGAGATCGCCCGCTACGTAGATAAGGAGAAGCCCCTGGACAGCGCCGGGAGCTTCCGCATGGAGGGGCTCGGGATCGCCCTGTTCGAACGACTCGAGGGCGATGACCCCAACACCCTGGTCGGCCTGCCGCTGATCCGCCTCTGCGCGCTGCTGCGCGAGGCGGGACTGGACCCGCTAGGGTAGCTGGTAGCGCAGCGGCGAGTCGGCGCGGGGCACACCCAGCAGCTCCATGGCGACGCGGCCGAACTGCCGGGAAAAGCGCTCGAAGGGGTCGAGGCGCGGGGTGTAGTCGCGCACCTTCGGCGCGGGCAGCCGCTCCCGGGCCAGGCCGCCCAGGCTGCCGATGCCGTCCACCAGGCCGAGCTCCAAGGCCTGCTCGCCGCTCCACACCAGGCCGCTGAAGAGCCGCTCGTCGTCGCCGAGGCGATCGCCTCGCCCTTCGCGCACCGCCTCGATGAACTGGCGGTGGGTGGTCTCCAGCACCGACTGCCAGAACTGGCGCTGCTCGGGTGCCAGCGCCGAGAAGGGGTCGAGGAAGGCCTTGTTGTCGCCCGCCGCAAACACACGGCGCTCCACGCCCAGGCGCTCGATCGCCTCCTCTAAGCCGAAGCTGGCCGAGATCACCCCGATGGAGCCCACCAGGCTGGCCGGTGCGACCAGGATCTCGTCTGCCGCCGCGGCGATGTAGTAGGCGCCGCTGGCGCCCACGTCCTCGATCACCGCGATGATCGGCTTGTCGCCCTCGGCACGCAGCCGCATGATCTCGTCATAGATGCGCTGAGACTGCACCGGGCTGCCACCTGGGCTGTCGATTTGCAGCACCACCGCCTCGCTCTCCTCGGCCTCCCAGGCGCGATTGAGCCCGGCAACGATGCGCTCGGCACTGGCCGGTGACTCTGAATCGATCACGCCGCGCACCTTGACCACCCCCAGGTGCGGGCCGACGCCGCCACGGCCGGGAGGACCGGCCAGCAGGCTGTAGAGGCTCGCCGACAGCGACGCCAGGATCACCGCCACGAGCAGGAAGCGGAAGAACAGCTTCCAGCGCCGGGAACGGCGCTGCTCCGACAGCACGCCGCCGATCCAGCGGTCCATCATCTCCATCTGCTGAAGACGCTGACGCTCACGCAGGGTCTCGGCGCTCTCCGCCGGCGCCGCGCCCTGTTCGGACGAGGTACGGCGCACCTCGCGCTCCGCCCGGGCCTGCTCGGGGGGCCGCTCCGGCCCCTGGGTCCAGGGGTCCTGGCTCTCGCCGCGCTTCTGGTCGTCGTCGCTCATCGTTTACCTTCCTTGCAGCCAGTCAAACAGGTCGGGTACCGCCTCGGCGGTGAAGGTCGGCCGACTGGCTGCCAGCCGCGCCGGCGCATGCACGCCCCAGGTCACCGCCACCCGGTCCATGCCGATGGCGCGGGCCATCTCCAGGTCGTACTCGGTATCGCCCACCATCACCGCCTCCGCCAGCGGCACCTCGAGCTCCGCCAGCAGCTCCTCCAGCATCAGCGGATGGGGCTTGGAGCGGGTCTCGTCGGCGGTGCGGCTGGCGTGGAACCAGCGCCCGCTGTCACTCTCGCGGAAGATGCGGTCGAGGCCGCGGCGGCTCTTGCCGGTGGCCACCGCCAGGCGCTGATCGCCACGACCGTGCAGGCCGGCAAGCCCCTCCTCCACGCCGCAAAAGAAGCGCATGGGGGTGTCGTTGCCCTCCACGAAGTGCCAGGCGTAGCGGCTGCGCAGCAGCTCGGCGCGCTCCGGGTCGATGCCCGGGCACAGGGTGGCAATCGCCTCGGGCAACCCCAGGCCAATGATGTTGCTCACGCTCTCCGGCGAGAGCTCTCCCCAGCCGGCGTCCCGCGACGCCGCCTGCATGCAGTCGACGATGCGCGCCACCGAATCCATCAGGGTGCCGTCCCAGTCGAAGATCACCAGTCGATAGCGCATTGTCGGCTCCGTGTAGTCGATGCAAGTGGTATGGGGGCGTGGCAAGGCTCAGGCGTCGCGGCGGGTCCGGGCCAGCACCGCCTTGAGCTCCTCGGGCAGCGGCGCCTTGATCTGCACCGGGCGGCCGCTGGTGGGCTCGGGGAAGCTCAGCGACTCGGCGTGCAGGAACAGCCGCGGGACCCCGAGCGACGCGCTGAGGCGCTGGCTGTCTCGGCTGGCGTACTTGTCATCGCCGAGCAGCGGGTGGCCGGCGTGTGCCGCATGCACACGGATCTGGTGGGTGCGGCCGGTGACCGGTTCGGCCTCCATCAGGGTCGCCCTCGCGAAGGTCTCGCGCACCGCAAAACGGGTCCGCGAGACCTTGCCGGTCGGATCGACCCGCACCCGACGCTCGCCGTTGGCCAGGGTGTAGCGGTCCAGCCGTGCCGCCACATAGTCACGCTTCGCCGGCCAGCGGCCGGCCACCAGGGCCAGGTAGCGCTTGTCCATCTGCTGCTGCTTGAGGGCGGCGTTGAGCGCCAGCAGCGCCGGGCGCGACTTGGCCAGCAGCAGACAGCCGGAAGTGTCACGATCCAGGCGGTGGACCAGCTCCAGGAAATCGAGCTCCTCGCGGACCTGACGCAGCGCCTCGATCAGGCCAATCTTGACCCCGCTGCCGCCGTGAACGGCGAGACCCGCCGGCTTGTTGATCACCAACCAGTCGCGCCCCTCCACCAGCACGCTGCCGGCCAACAGGTTGCGCAGGTTATCGCTCACCTCGAGCACCGCCTCACGGGGCGAGAGCTTGAGCGGCGGGATGCGCACCAGGTCTCCGATGGCCAGGCGGGTGTCCGGCTTGACGCGCTTCTTGTTCACCCTCACCTCGCCCTTGCGCACGATGCGATAGATCAGCGCCCGTGGCGCCCCCTTGATGCGGGTCATCAGGAAATTGTCGACCCGCTGGCCGTCCTGCCCTTCCGTCACCTCGACCCACTGTACGTCGCGCCCTTCGGCCATGCCGAGACTCCACTGCCGGAAACTGCCAAAAGGGTCATTCTATCGCAGCGGGCGCCCCGGCGCGCCAATTGCTGGCGCGGCCCTGTTGCTGTTATATTGCCTGTTCGCTTCAATGGGCCAAAATCAGCCCGCCAGGCGCCTGCTCGACAGACACGCAGGCCGAAGCGAAAAGATCAGGCCGCGACGACGTCGATACGTCCCGCCGCCCGCAGCAACGGAAAGACAGCGAAATAGCGCCACGCCCGGATCCCCCGATGTTTCCCCCGTCATGGAACGTCGGCAGGCCACGGGACACGTTCAACAGCGTGCCGGAGACCGGCGGCGGCGAATCGATGAATGCCAGGTGTTGGCGGTGACCGCAGGGCCGGATGGGTGACCCCCGCCGAGACATGTCCTGCCTCCGCCCCGTACTCAACAGCTCGTGCCGTGACGCCTCGTTATCGAACCGCCACGGCCGAAGATATGCGTATTCCTGCGATACGCTGAGAACAGGCACGCAGCACACAGAGGTTCGTCACGTCGCACTCGCCGGCACCCCATAGTGCGAGACAATATGAAACGGATGCTCATCAATGCGACCCAGCCCGAAGAGCTGCGCGTCGCGCTGGTCGATGGACAGCGCCTCTACGACCTGGACATCGAGTCCGGTGCCAGGGAACAGAAGAAAGCCAATATCTACCGCGGAAAGATCACACGCATCGAGCCCTCCCTGGAGGCCGCCTTCGTCGACTTCGGCGCCGACCGTCACGGCTTCCTGCCGCTGAAGGAGATCTCCCGCGAGTACTTCGTCAAGGAGCCCGCCTCGGGCCGCCCCAGCATCAAGGAGGTGCTGAGGGAGGGCCAGGAAGTCATCGTCCAGGTCGACAAGGAGGAGCGCGGCAACAAGGGCGCGGCGCTCACCACCTTCATCAGCCTGGCCGGCCGCTTCCTGGTGCTGATGCCCAACAACCCCAAGGCCGGTGGCATCTCGCGACGCATCGAGGGCGAGGAGCGCAGCCAGCTCAAGGAATCCATGGGTCAGCTCACCGTGCCCGACCGCATGGGCCTGATCGTGCGCACCGCCGGCATCGGCCGCTCCCCGGAGGAGTTGCAGTGGGACCTGGACTACCTGATTCAGGTGTGGGAGTCGATCACCGAAGAGGCCGGCAAGCGTTCCGCCCCCTTCCTGATCTACCGCGAGTCCAACGTCATCATCCGCGCCATGCGCGACTACCTGCGCCAGGATATCGGTGAGGTGCTGATCGACAGCGAGGCGGTCCACCAGGAAGCGCTGGCCTTCATCCGACAGGTGATGCCCTCCTATCAGTCGAAGATCAAGCTCTACGTCGACGAGGTGCCGCTCTTTTCGCGCTTCCAGATCGAGTCCCAGATCGAGACCGCCTACGAGCGTGAGGTGAAGCTGCCCTCCGGGGGTTCCATCGTCATCGATCACACCGAGGCGCTGGTCTCCATCGACATCAACTCGGCCCGCGCCACCCGCGGCAGCGACATCGAGGAGACGGCGCTGCAGACCAACCTGGAGGCCGCCGACGAGATCGCCCGTCAGCTGCGCCTGCGCGACATCGGCGGCTTGGTGGTCATCGACTTCATCGACATGAGCCCGGCGCGCAACCAGCGCGAGGTCGAGAACCGCATGCGCGACGCGCTGAAGCTGGATCGCGCCCGGGTGCAGATCGGCCGCATCTCGCGCTTCGGCCTGATGGAGATGTCCCGCCAGCGCCTTCGCCCGTCGCTTGGCGAGACCAGCGGCGTGGTCTGCCCGCGCTGCGTCGGCCAGGGCACCATCCGCGACGTGCGCTCCATCTCGCTCTCGATCATGCGCCTGATCGAGGAAGAGGCCATGAAGGAGCGCAGCGCCCAGATCCGGGCCATCCTGCCGGTGCCGGTCGCTACCTACCTGCTCAACGAGAAGCGCGCCGTGCTGGCCGAGATCGAGCGTCGCCAAGGCGTGCGGGTCCTGCTGCTCCCCAGCATCGAAATGGACACGCCCCACTACGATGTCCAGCGACTGCGCGACGACCATGTGGACGAGGACGGCACTGCCTCCCTCTCCAGCTTCGAGCTCGCCACCGAGACCGAGATCGGCCGTGAGCCCGAGTCTACCTTCGCCAAGCCGGCGCAGCGCGCCGAGGCGGCGGTGAAGACGGTGATCCACCACGAGCCCGCACCCGCCTCCCTGCAACAGGAAGAGACACCAACTGCGCAGGAACAGGCCCCCGCGGCCCCGACCGCCCCGGCCCCGGCGGCCAAGAGCCCCGCCAGGCCGCCGATGGTGCAGCAGCCGGTCGTCGAGCCCCAGGCCGGCGTGTTGGGCCGCCTGGTCAAGGGCCTGGCCAAGCTGCTGGGCGGCGACGAAGCGCCTGCCGACAGCGGGCAGAAGCCCCCCGTCCGCACCGAGGAAGCGCGCGGTGACAAGGGCGGCCGCAAGCCCTCACCGCGCGAAGACGAGCGCAGCGGCCGCAACAACCGCCAGCGTCGCCCGCGCAACGAGGAGCGCCGTAGCGCCCCGCGCCAGGAGAACGAGCGCGGCGACAGCCGAGCCGATGGCGCCGACAATCGTGGCAACGCCGGCCGCGGCGGCCGTGGACGCGGGCGCCAGGACGACGCCCGTCAGGCTCGCCCGCCGGAGACGCCCCGGGCGGGTGATGAAAAGCCTCGTGATGAAAAGCCTCGCGATGAAAAGCCCCGCGATGATAAGCCTCGCGCCGACTCGCGTCGCTCCCGCGGCGGCGACAAGCGCGACGAGCGCCCTGCCGAGAAGCCGGTCGACGCGAAGAGCGAGGCACCCAGGCCCGAAGCCCTCAAAACCGAGGCGCCGGTAGACGATGGCAAGCCCAAGCGCGCCCGCAACAATCCGCGCAACCGCAGCCGTCAGCATGCCATCAACCCCAAGGCCGAGGCCGAGCAGCAGCGGCTCCAGGCCGAAGCCGCCGAGAACCAGCCGGCCGAGGCCCAGCCGGATGCGACAGCCGACGCCCCGCAGGCGGACAGGGTCGAAGCCGCCAAGCCCGCCGTGACGGCAGAGACCAGGGGCGAGGCTCAGACTGAGGCCAAGTCAGAGCCCAAGGCCGAGACGCCCAAGGCGGAGCCGCAGCCCACCGCGCAGAAGCCCGCCGACGCCAAGGCAGAGCCCAAGGCCGAGACGCCCAAGGCGGAGCCGCAGCCCACCGCGCAGAAGCCCGCCGACGCCAACGCTGAGGTGAAGGCCGACACGCCCAAGGCAGAGCCGCTGCCCACCACGCAGAAGCCCGCCGACGCCAAGGCAGAGCCCAAGGCCGAGACGCCCAATGCGGAGCCGCAGCCCACCGCGCAGAAGCCCGCCGACGCCAACGCTGAGGTGAAGGCCGACACGCCCAAGGCAGAGCCGCTGCCCACCGCGCAGAAGCCCGCGAACGTGAAGGCCGAAGCAAAGCCCGACACGCCCAAGGCCGAGGTGAGGGCCGACGCGGCCAAGGCGGAGCCGCAGCCCGGCGCGCAGAAGCCGGCCGACGCCAAGACTGAGCTGAAGGCCGACACGCAGAAGCCCGCGAACGTGAAGGCCGAAGCAAAGCCCGACGCGCCCAAGGCCGAGGTGAAGGCCGACGCGGCCAAGGCGGAGCCCCAGCCCGGCGCGCAGAAGCCGGCCGAGGCAAAGACCGAAATACCCAAGGCCGAAATGCCCAAGCCCGATGCGCCCAAGGCGGAGTCGCAGCCCACCGAGGCCAAGGCCGAGGTGAAAGCCGAAGCCCCTAAGGCCGAGGAGACGCAGGAGGAGCGCCGCGCCAATCGCCGTCGTCGGCGCGCCCACAACGACCCGCGGGAGATCCGCCGTCGTGAGCTGGAGGCCAAGGCCCAGGAAAGCCCTCAACGCTAGGAGAAATGGCAAGCAGGGCCGAAGAGGCCCTGCTTTCCTCCCCTGCAACAACAGCGCCCGCAGCCATAGCTGCGGGCGCTGTCGTTTCGGGTCAGGCTGTCAGGCTGTCAGGCCAGACTCATCGCTCACCGGGGAGCCGAGGCTCCCGCTCCAGCGTCACACCGAAGCGCTCACGCACCGTTGTGGCCACCCGGTCGGCGAAGGCAAGCAGTTCGCCGGCACTGCCCCCGCCGAAGTGCACCAGCACCAGCGCCTGGCGGTCATGCACTCCGAAGTGCCCTTCACGCAGGCCCTTGAGGCCACAGCGGTCGATCAGCCAGCCGGCGGCCAGCTTGACCCGCCCATCGGGCTGGCGAAAATGGGGCATCTCGGGGTGCTCGGCCAGCAGACGCTTGGCCTGCTCGTCCTTCACCAGGGGATTCTTGAAGAAGCTGCCGGCGTTGCCGAGCCGAGCCGGGTCGGGCAACTTGTCACGGCGAATCGCACTCACCGCTTCGGCCACCGCCAGCGGTGTCGGGGTCTCCCCCACCCGGGCGGCCAGATCGCCGTAGCCAAGGCGCAGCGTTGCCGAGCGCGTCAGCCTCAGTGCCAGCCGGGTGATCACCACCCGCCCCGCCAGCCGCCCCTTGAAGACGCTGTCGCGATAGGCGAAGGCGCACGCCTCGGGCGTCATCCACGCCGCGCGGCCGTCCGCCAGGTCGACCACCTGCAGCGCCTCCAGCACCTCGCAGAGCTCGACCCCGTAAGCGCCGATATTCTGGATAGGTGCCGCGCCGCAACGGCCCGGAATCAGCGCCAGATTCTCGGTGCCCCAGAGGCCGAGGCCGGCCAAGGCCATCACCAGCTCATGCCAGACCACCCCCGCCTCAGCGTGAACCCGGACCGTCTCGCCCTCGCCCTCCTCCAGCCACCAGTCGCCCATGGCGGGCTGCAGCACCAGGCCGGGAAGGCGCTCGGGCAGGATCAGGTTGCTGCCGCCGCCCAGCAGGGTCAGTGGCCAGCCGTGAACGCGGGCCTCACTCAAGGCCGCCTGCAGCTCGACCAGACTGGCGGGCGCGGCGAAATGCGCCGCCACGCAGGGCAGGCCCAGGGTATTGGCCGCCGTCAGGTCGTGCTCGGCGGCAAGCGTCAGACTCAAGGGCGCCCCTCCAGGCGCGTCTCGATCTGTGCCAGCAGGCCCCGGGCGCCCTGCTCCACGAGGTCGAGCACCTCCTCGAAACCCTGCTTCCCGCCATAGTAGGGATCGGGCACGGCACGGTCGGGCAGACCGGCAAACTCGAGGAAGAGCCCCATATGAGCCTCCAACTCGGCCGGCGCCAGGGCGCGCATCGCCGCCAGGTTGTCATGGTCCATGGCCAGCAAGTAGTCGAAACGGCCAAAGTCGTCGGCGGCCAGCTGCCGGGCGCGCAGCGCGGAGAGGTCCACGCCGCGACGAGCGGCGGCCTCACGGGTACGCGGGTCCGGCGCCTTGCCCACGTGCCAGTCGCCGAGGCCGCAGGAGTCGACCTGGACCCGATGGGCCAGGCCTCGCTCGTCGAGCAGGCGTCGGAAGATTCCCTCGGCGGTGGGTGAACGGCAGATATTACCCAGGCAGACAAACAGTACGCGCATCAGTCACCTCCCCTGTTGGCTTTAGCTTCCAGCAGGCCACGCACCCGGGCCAGGTCCTCGACGGTATCAACCCCGGCGGGGTGCGGCTCCCGGGCCAGCGCCACCTGGATGGCGTGGCCATGGTGCAGCGCGCGCAGCTGCTCGAGCTGCTCGAGGTGCTCCAGGGGGGAGGGTGTCCAGTCACGGTACTCGGCCAGAAACCCCGCCCGATAGGCATAGAGCCCGATGTGGCGCAGCCAGGCGTCGGTCTCGAGCAGCTCGGGGCGCATGGCGAAGGCGTCGCTGTCCCAGGCCTCTCTATCCCAGGGCAGGGGCGCCCGCGAGAAGTAGAGGGCGCGACCGGAGAGCGCACGCACCACCTTCACCACGTTGGGATTGAACAGGCTCTCCACATCGCTGATCGCCTCGGCCAGGGTGGCGATGGAGGCATCGGGGTCGTCGAAGAGCCGATCGGCCACCTGGTCGATCAGCGTCGGAGGGATCAGCGGCTCATCTCCCTGAACGTTGACCAGCACGGCGTCGTCGGCCAGGCCCAGTCGCTCGGCCACTTCGGCCAGGCGATCGGTGCCTGAAGGGTGGTCGGCGCGGGTCATGAGCACCTCGGCGCCCAGCGCCGCCAGGGCCTTTTCGATGCGGGCGTCGTCGGTAGCCACCACCACCCGGGTTGCGCGGCTCTCGCAGGCACGCCGCCAGACGTGGGCCACCATGGGCTGGCCGGCGATCTGGGCGAGGGGCTTGCCGGGCAGCCGCGAGGAGGCGTAGCGTGACGGAATGACGGCGATGAACTCCCGCACGGCCATCACGCGTCCCCCGTGCGCCCGGGCGAGTCGTGAAGCTTCTCGTCGACGGTGAGCTGACGCGCCTCCTCGGGCAGCATCACCGGGATGCCGTCGCGCACGGGATAGGCCAGGCCGTCGAACAGGCAGAGCAGCTCCTTGGCCTCGCGCCGGTACTTGAGCTTGCCCTTGCACAGCGGGCAGACCAGCATGGCCAGCAGTTCCTTGTCCATCGTGTTCACCTCACTCCTGATGGTGAGCCGGCGCACTGCCGGCTCGCGAATTCGTTTCTTCCCGGATAGCCGACGGCGGCGCGCCCAGCCTCGCCAGCCGCTCATCGAGCCAGCCGACGAAGGCAGGTTCGGGCCTGGCCTCTACCTCCAGCACCCAGCTGTCGCCGGGGGTCAGGCCACGACACTTCACTGCGTCCTTGGCGGTCATCACCAGCGGTCGGCCATCGTCGAAGGCGAGCTCCTCGGCGCGATAGGCGTGGTGGTCGCCGAAGGCGTGGGCCGCCGCCTCGACGCCGAGCCCCGCCAGGGTCTCGAAGAAGCGCGCCGGCCGGCCGATGCCGGCCACGGCGTGCACCGGCGTGGAGAACGGCAGCGGCGCCAGGGGCAGTCGCTCGCCGTCGTCCAGCCGTCGCCAGCTTAGGGGCGCGAGGTCCATGGTGAAGGCGCCGGCGGGTGGGGTGAAGGCCGGCTCGCCGTTGATCACGAGGGCATCGACGCCCTCGAGGCGCGAGAGCGGCTCGCGCAGGGGGCCGGCAGGCAGGCAACGCCCGTTGCCGAAGCCCCGGACCCCATCCAACACCACCAGTTCGAGATCGCGCCCCAGAGCCAGGTGCTGCAGACCATCGTCGCTGACCAGGATATCGCAGCCCGCCTCGAGCAGCTTTCGCGCCCCGCGCGGACGGTTCGGGTCAGCCACCACCGGCACGCCGGTCTGATCGGCCAGCATGCGCGGCTCGTCACCGCAGTGGGCCGCCGGCGTCTGGTCCTCGACCCGCAGCGGATAGGCGTCGCTCCTGCCCCCGTAGCCGCGGGAGAGGATCCCCGGGCGCCAGCCGCACTCGACGAGGTGGCTCACCAGCCAGGCCACCAGCGGCGACTTGCCGGTGCCGCCCAGAGTCAGATTGCCCACCACGAGCACCGGCACCGGGGCGCGCCATACCTCCCGGCGGCCCGCCGCGTAGGCGTCGCGGCGACGCGCCACGGCGGCGCAATAGAGCGCTTCCAGGGGGCGCAGCAGGGCGAGCCAGGGCGAGCCCACATAAGCCGCCGCCAGCCAGCGCTCCGCCACTCCCCTCATGCCGGGTCCGCTTCCTGGAACTGCAGGCGATGCAGGGCCGCATAGGCGCCGTCACGGCCGATCAGTTCGGCGTGGCTGCCCTGCTCGATCACCTCGCCTTGCGCCATCACCAGGATGCGGTCGGCGCGCTCGATGGTGGAGAGGCGGTGTGCGATCACCAGAGTGGTACGGCCCTTGCAAACTTCCTCCAGGGCCGCCTGGATATGGCGCTCGGATTCGGTATCCAGCGACGAGGTGGCCTCGTCGAGGATCAAGAGCGGCGCGTCCTTGAAGATGGCGCGGGCGATGGCCAGACGCTGGCGCTGACCGCCGGAGAGCATCACGCCGTTGTCGCCCACCACGGTGGCGTAGCCGCCGGGCAGGCGCTCGATGAACTCGTGGGCGTGGGCGGCCCGGGCGGCAGCCTCGATGGCGGCCGGCTCGGCATCCGGCACCCCGTAGGCGATGTTGTCGGCGATGCTGGCGTTGAACAGGGTCACCTGCTGGGAGACCAGGGCGATCTGGCGTCGCAACGGTGCCAGGCGATAGTCGTCCAGGGGCACGCCGTCGATCAGCACTCGCCCCTCAGTGGGCCGGTAGAAACGCGGCAGGAGCCCTACCAGGGTCGACTTGCCGCTGCCCGACCGGCCGACGATGGCGACCATCTCCCCCGGGGCCACGTCCAGATCGATCCCCTTGAGCACATCGGGCTGGTCCTCTCCGTAGCGGAAGCGCACGCCCTCGAGGCGTACCCGGCCCTCGAGACGCTCGGCCTCATGGTGGCCCTCGTCCCGCTCGGCGGGCACCTCCAGCAGGCCGAACAGCTCGGCGGCGGCGGCCAGGCCCTTCTGGATCTCGCTGTTGATCTCGGTGAGCTGGCGCACCGGCTTCGCCATCAGCGAGGCGGCGGTGATGAAGGCCACGAACTCGCCGGCGGTCATGTTGTCCATCAGCGCCGGCGACATGGCCAGCCACACCAGCACCGCCAGGGCCAGGGCCACCAGCAGCTGGATGATCGGCGTGCTGACCGCCTTGGTCAGCGCCTCCTTCATGCTCTGCTGGCGGTTGTACTCGCTGGCCGCCGCGAAGCGGGCCTTCTCGAAGGGCTCGGCACCATGGGTGCGCACCACCCGATAACCGGAGAGCGCCTCGGAGGCCACATGGGTGACGTCTCCCATGGAGGCCTGAATGCGCGCCGAGATGCGCCGGAAGCGCTTGCTGGCGTAGCTGACCACACCGCCGATCAGCGGGGTCACCGTCAGGAACAGCAGGGTCAGCATCCAGTTGGTCCACAGCAGATAGCTCACCAGGCCGATGACGAAAAGTCCCTCGCGCAGCAGGATGGTCAGCGCCTTGGTGGCCGCCCCCGTCACCTGCTCCACGTGGTAGGTGACCCGCGAGATCAGGTGGCCACTGGAGTGGCTGTCGAAGAAGCGCCCCGGCAGGTGCAGCATGTGGTTGAAGACATCGCAGCGCAGGGTGTGGACCACGTTGCGTGCCACGTTGCTCATGAAGTAGGTGCCGAGGAAGGTACCCAGCCCGCGGGCGGCGAACATGCCCACCACAAACATCGGCAGGAAGAGCCGAAAGCTTGCGCCAGGGTCCTGGATGCCATCGATCAGCCGCTTCATCATCTCGGCCATGGCCGTGCTGGAGGCGGCGTAGATGGCATAGCCGACGATCGCCAGGGCAAAGGAGCGCCAGTGGGGGCGCACATAGCTCAGCAGACGCTTGTAGAGCGTCCAGCCCGAGTGTTGGGGGGTCCCGTCCTGGTTCACGGCGTCTCCGCTGGTGAGGAAGTGGTCTCGCTGGTCGAGGTATCACTGGGGCGGGTCTCGGTGGTGGCGATGCGCACCCGCTGGATGCCCTGCAGGCCGGCCTGGTCGAGCACGCGCACCACGTCGGCGTGGCTGGCGCGGCCGTCGGCCTCCACCACCAGGCCGTGCTCGCGGGCCTCCTCGGCCTCGGCGGCCAGCGCCGCGGGGAGCTCGGCCGGGGACAGCTCGCGCTCGCCGAGCCGGTAGATGCCGGTGGCGGTGATCACCACCGTGACCGGCGAGACCTCGGCGGCGGCACCGCTGGTCGTCTTGGGCAGTTCGAGTTCCAGCGCCTGGCGGGTCTCGAAGGTTGTGGAGACCATGAAGAAGATCAGCAGCAGGAACACCACGTCGATGAGCGGCGTAAGGTTGACCTCCACCGGGTCGCGGCGGGTACGCGCAAACCTCACGGGCGCTTCACCCGCGGCGCCATGCGCCCATCGGCCTCCAGGCGCTCCTCCTCTCCGGTGACCTCGTGGCGTTCGGCCAGGGTCAGCTCGCCGCCGAAATGGGCAAGGAACTCTACCACCTGGCCCGACTGCTCCTCCATGCGCAGAGTGATGTCCTCGATCCGGCGCAGGAAGTAGCGATGGAACATCAGGGCCGGGATCGCCACGGTCAGGCCCGCCGCGGTGGTCACCAGAGCCCGGGAGATGCCGCCGGCCAGGTCGGCGGTGCGGCTGGCGCCGTCGCCGGCGACGATCACCGAGAAGACCTCGATCATGCCCACCACCGTGCCCAACAGGCCGATCAGCGGGGCGATGGCGGCAATGGTGCCCAGCGGGCTGAGGAAGCGTTCCATGTCGTGGATCACCGCCGTACCCGCCTCCTGGAGCCGAGCCCGCACCTGTTCATGGCCGAGCCGGGCGTTGCGCATCCCCGCGGCCAGCACGCCGCCGAGCGGCGAATGGCTTTCCAGCCAGAAAAGGTTGATCTGGCCGCGGGCCACCAGGGTGCAGACCTCCTGGCCGAGTCCCCGGGGAGCGATACGCCCGGCGCGCAGGGTCCAGAGGCGTTCGATGATGATCACCGTGGCCAGCAGCGAACAGCCGAGCAGCGGCAGCATCAGCCAGCCCCCGGCGATCAGGGCCTCCATCATGTCCATGCGCTTCCCCTCGAAGATGCCCCGTGATGCGTGTTCCCGATCTCAGAGCGATTCTAACGCAAGGCAGTCGGCTCCGACACCGCCCCACCGCCAGGGCTGACGTCGCAGGCTCTCAACGAGACGGTCCGGCCCTCCCCCGAGACGCAGGGTCAGGGCCCCATCCAGCGCCGTGCTCCACTGGCAGCTGCCCGCCGCCCGGAAGCGTCTCACCACCTCGTCGTGGGGGTGGCCGAAGGGGTTGCGCCGACCGGCACTGTAGACCACATGGCGCGGGGTGAGCCACTGGACCAGTTGGGGGCCGGAGCTGGTGTGACTGCCGTGGTGGCCCGCCACCAGCAGGGTCACCGGCGCCTCGGCCTCGAGGAGAATGGCGCGCTCCACCCGGCGCCCCACGTCGCCGGTGATCAGCAGCCGCTGCCCGGCCACGCTCGCCTCCAGCACGCAGGAGCGGTCGTTGCTGGAGAGCGTCTCGGTGTCGGCCGGCGGCCACAGGAAGCGAAAGCGCACGCCGTCCCGCTCCCAACCCTCCCCGGCCCGGCAATACGTGAAGGGTACGCCAATCGTCTCGCCGGGGGGCGCCAGGAAGCGCCCCACCCGATGGCGCTCATCGAGCAACGCCACCCCGCCGGCGTGATCGAGGTCGTCGTGGCTGACGATCACATCGTCGAAGCGCTGGCCCGGCGGCCACAGCACGCCAACCGGGGCGAAACCCGAGGCGAAGCGCGGGCCGGCGTCGTAGAGCCCTCGGTAGCTTGCAGTGCGCAGCTCCACCAGTTGCCCCTGGCCCACGTCCATCACCCGCACTTCCAGCTGGCCCTGGGGGATGCCAGACGGCGCCAGGGCCATGGCCACCGCGGCCAGCGCCAGGCTGCCCGCGGCGCGCAGCGCACCCGTCAGTCCGGGCAGCACCCAGAGCAGTGCCACCAGCCCCAGGCAAAGCGCCAGGGGCGTCACCAGGGCCGGTTCGGGGAGCCACAGCGGCAGCCACTCCACCGCCGCCTCCAGCCACCGGGCCAGCGCCTCCGCCAGCCGGGCAAACAACCACCAGCAAAGCGTCGAGAGCGGCGGCAAGGGGGCGAGCAGCCAGCCGAGCAGTCCCAGCGGCACCAGCAGGCTGCTCACCACCGGCACGGCCACCAGGTTGACCAGCGGCGCCGCCGGCGCCAGGCGGGCGAAAGCCAGCAGCACCGCCGCCGCCATCAGCGGCGCCAGCAGCAGCTGGGTCCGGACCAGCGCCCACAGCCAGCCGCGCGCTTCCCGCGGCCGGGGCCGCCCCTGCCAGGCCAGGATCAACAGCGCTACCGCCAGGTAGGAGAGCCACAGCCCCGGGCGCCAGGCGCTCAGGGGATCGAGCAGCAGCACCACCGCCAGGGCCAGCCACCAGCCCTGCCAGGGCCCCGGTGCGTGACGCCCGCTGGCGACCCAGAGCCCCACCAGCGCCATCACCAGGGCCCGCAGCGCCGGAGGCTCCAGCCCCGAGAGGGTCGCATAGCCCGCCGCCGCGGCGCCGGCCAGCCACCAGGGCCACACCGCCAGGCGCCAGCGACCCGGAGTCGCCAGCCTGGCCGCCCCGCGACCCAGCAGCAGGGCGAAGCTCGCCACCAACCCCACGTGAAGCCCGGAGATCACCATCAGGTGGGTGGTGCCGCTGGCGTTGAGCAGCACCCAGTCCTCGGCGGTCAGCTGCTCGCCGGCGCCCAAGGTCAGCGCCGCCAGCCAGCGCTGGGCGCGCGGCGGTAACTCACGCCTCTCCAGATGAGCCAGGGCCCGCTCGCGCAGCCCGGGGATGGCATCGGCCAGCCGCCGCGGCGGCGGCTCACGGCGCACATAGCCGGTGGCCTGGATCCCCTCGCGCCACAGCCAGGCCTCGTAGTCGAAGGTGTGGGGATTGGCGAAGCCCGCCGGCGGGCGCAGGCGAACGGTCAGCGCCCAGCGTTCGCCGGACTGCATGGGAGGCGCCTCGAAGGCACTCAAGCGCACCCGCCGCAGGCGGTCGCAGCCGGGGCGCCCCTCGGCGAGGGGATGACACGCCGTCACCTCCAGGGTCAGGCGGGTCAGGTGCGCCTCCTCGGCGACCGCCACCAGCCGACCCTCCACGGAGAGATCCTCGCGGATCAGCCCCTCGGACAGGCCGGCGCCGCGGACCAGCAGCAGGCCGACGGTCACCCCGACCAGCGCCGCCAGCGGCAGCCAGCCGGCCGACCGCCCCCGGGCCAGCACCGTCAGAGCAAGGACCCCCAGCCCCTCTAGCAGCCCCGGCGGTGGCCGGCTGCCCAGCCCCAGGCCGCCAAGCACCGCCAGGGCCAGGATGATGGCCATTCCTGGTCGCATTCCCTTGCTCCGGGTGGATGCATGACTGCCCGTGCACGGCGCCCAGCGTGGAAGCACCGCCATGGCAAAGGCAGGCCCTTGCATGGATAATAGCCGGTGTCACGATGCTGCGAGCCCGACGACATGCCGCGCCGCTTTCTCCAGCGCTACATGCCCCACCCCGAGACACTCAGGCGCCAGCGCTCGCTGCGTTTCATGAGTCATCTCATCGGTAACCCCGCCCTGTGGGTGCTGAGTCGACGGAGTGTGGCCAACGCCTTCTCGGTGGGCCTGTTCAGCGCCATGCTGCCGATCCCCTTCCAGATGATGGTGGCCGCGCTGGGCGCCTGGCTGGCGCGCGCCAATCTGCCGCTCTCCGTGGGCCTGGTGTGGGTCACTAACCCGCTGACCATGCCGCTGATCTTCTACGGCAACTACCGGCTGGGTACCTGGCTGATGAACACCCCGGCCCGGGAGGTCCCGGAGCGTCTCTCCACCCGCTGGATCGCCGAGCAGATGGCCGATATCCTGCCCGCCCTGGCGGTGGGCTCGGTGGTCACCGCCATCGTACTGGCGCTGCTCGGCAACCTGGTGATCCGGCTGATCTGGCGCTGGCAGGTCTCGCGCAGCTGGAAGGCCCGTCGCCGTCGGCGACGCAGGAGGCCCTGCAAGGACGACCCGCTGTAGCCGTCTGATACTGCTGCTCCACCTACGCCAACGGCCGACCCCAAGGGGGCCGGCCGTTTGCTGTCTGTTACCGGGTGATGCCAGGCTGCCGTGGGCTGGACTCAGTCCGCCGCCGTACCCCGCGGCTGCTCGGTCAGGCGCCCCTCGTCCAGGCGCATGACCCGGTCCTGGTGGGCCGCCAGCGCCGGGTCGTGGGTCACGATCACGAAGGCGCAGGCGGAGGTGCGGGCCAGCTCATCCATCAGCGCCAGGATGCTGGACGCGGTGTGCTGGTCCAGGTTGCCGGTGGGCTCGTCCATCAGCACCAGGCTCGGGTCGGTGACCAGGGCCCGGGCGATGGCCACCCGCTGACGCTCACCGCCGGAGAGCTCGCCGGGCTTGTGGTCCGCGCGCTGGGCCATGCCCACCCGCTCCAGCAGCGTCCGGGCGCTGGCCTCGGCCACCTTCTTGCGCTGGCCACGCACGATCAGTGGCAGCGCGGCGTTCTCCAGAGCGGTGAACTCGGCCAGCAGATGGTGGAACTGGTAGACGAAGCCGATATGCCGGTTGCGAAAGCGGCCCAGGGCCGCGTCGCCCAGTGCCAGCAGCGACTCGCCGGCGATGCGCACCTCGCCCCGGGTGGGCTGGTCGAGGCCACCCAGCAGGTTGAGCAAGGTGGTCTTGCCGGAGCCGGAGCTGCCGACGATGGCGACCCGTTCGCCGGCGTGGACGATCAACGCCAGGCCGTCCAGCACGGTGATGTCCTGGGGGCCCTCACTGTAGACCCGGGTCAGGTCGAGGCACTCCAGCATGACGCTACCCTGCACCGCCCGGGCGCCGTGCTCGGCTGTGGCTTGCATGGTCGTTTCACTCATAGCGCAGTACCTCCGCCGGCTTGACCTTGGCCGCCCGCCAGGCCGGATAGAGGGTGGAAAGGAAGGTCAGGACCAGCGCCGCCGCGACGATATCGCGCACGTCGGTCCAGTCGAGGCGGGAGGGCAGGTTGCTGATGAAGTAGACCCCGGCGTCGAGGAACTGGATGCCGAACAGGCTCTCGACTCCGTCGATGATATGGGAGATGGTCAGGGCCAGCAGCACCCCGAGCACCACGCCGACCAGGATACCGATCACCCCGATGGCCAGCCCCTGGACGATGAAGATGCCCATGATCGAGCGCGGGGTGGCGCCGATGGTGCGCAGGATGGCGATATCGGCATGCTTGTCGGTGACCACCATCACCAGGGTCGACACGATGTTGAAGGCGGCCACGGCGATGATCACCGTGAGCAAAAGCCCGATCATGCGCTTCTCCATCTGGATCGCCTGGAACAGGTTGCCGTGGGAGAAGGTCCAGTCGGTGCCGCGGTAGCCTGGTCCGAGCTCGTTGACGATGCTGCTCGTCTCCGCGCTGGCGGCGAAGAGGTCGTCGAGCTCCAGGCGCAGGCCACCCACGGCGTCACCGAGCCGCGCGAGGGTCTGCATGTCCTCGATATTGGCGTAGGCCAGGGCGGCGTCCAGGTCGGCGCCGACGCTGAACACCCCGCTCACCGTGAAACGCTTGAGCCGCGGAAAGACCCCGGCCGGGGTGATCGAGGCCTCGGGCACCAGCAGGGTCACCGTGTCCCCGACCCCGACCCCCAGCCGTCGGGCCAGGATCGAGCCCAGCACAATGTTCCACTCACCGGGCTGCAAGTCGTCCAGCGCCCCCTGCTGCATGTGGCGACCGATGATCGAAACGCGGTCCTCCCACTCGGGGTGGATGCCGTTGACCATGGCGCCCTCGTTGCGGCCGCCTACCGAGAACATGCCCTGCTGCTCCACGTAGGGGGCAGCGCCGATCACCCGCTCACGCTCCATCAGCCGCGCGGCCAGGGATTCCCACTCCACCATGCCGGTGCGCGACTCAACCTTGGTGTGGGGCACCATGCCGAGGATGCGGGTGCGCAGCTCGTGGTCGAAGCCGTTCATCACCGAGAGCACCAGGATCAGGACCGCGACGCCCAGCATCAGGCCCAGCATGGAGGTCAGCGAGATGAAGGAGATGAAGTGGTTGCGGCGCTTGGCGCGCACGTAGCGCAACCCGATCAGGAAAGGCAGGCGGTCGAGCATGGAGGCGTTCCTTGTCAGCGGGCGCCCATGGTAAGGCTTTTTTGGCGCCGCTGCATCGGGGCACCGGTGCCTTGTCGCGGATTTGCACGACCGTCGCTCAGGGCAGTCGACGCTCGGACGTCGGTTGCGGGACAGGCATGCCGATGCAGGCCCCCTGGGCATGATCGATGCCCAGTTCGCGCACCCGCACCAGCACCTCGGGGCCATGCACGAATTCCGCCACCGTCTCGATGCCCAGTTCCCGTGCGAAGCGCACGATACCGCGGGTCAGGGTCAGGGCCTGGGGGTCATGATCCAGGTGGCGAATCAGGCTGCCATCGATCTTGAGCAGATCCACGTCGAGGCGCAGCAAGTGCTCGAAGTTGGCGTAACCGGTGCCGAAGTCGTCGATGGCGATGCGCACCCCCATCGCGCGGGCCCGCGCAATGGCAACGCTGACCGCCGCATAGCTGTCGATGCTGTGGGACTCGAGGATCTCGAAGATCAGCCGGCCGCCCAGGCCGCTCTCTGCCACCCGGGCGAGCAGCGGTTCACACACCTCTGGATCCACCAGGTCCTCGGCGGCGAGGTTGAGGGAGAAGGCCTGGTCGCTGTCGGCCATGGCCGCCAGACAGCACTCGAGCATGGTCAGGGTCAACCGCCGGTGCAGCCGGCTGCGCCGCGACACCTCCAGGAACTGGCCGGGGTTCATCGCCTCGCCCTGCTCGTCGATCAGTCGTATCAGGCACTCGTGCTTGGTGATACGGCCGCTGGCCAGCTCGAGGATCGGCTGGAAGTAGGCGACGATTCGCCCCTCCTCGAGGGCGGCGGTGAGGCGGTTGGCCCAGGCCAGGTTCTGCTCGTAGCCCTCCCGCACGCCCATGCCGGGGTCATGGATGCGGCTGCCCAGCTGCTGCTCCCTAGCCTGGCGCAGTGCCATCCCGGCGGCGGAAATCAGCGCCTCGCGGTCCTCCTCCTCGAGCTGCCAGGTGGCGGCCAACCCCAGGGTGGCATGCAGCGCCAGCTCCTGCCCCCGCCAGGTCAACCGTGAGCTGCCCACGGCCGCCTGCAGCGTCGCAAGGCGCTGCACCAACGACGCCGGGGAGAGCCGGCCCGGTAACCAGATCGCCTGCTCGTCGGCGGGCATGCGGTAGAGCCGACTCCCGCGCCACTCCGGCCCCTCGAGCGCGTCGGCAAGAAGCGCCGCCATGTGGCGAATCACCTGATCACCGCAGGCCTGACCGAAGACGCCGTTGAACTGTTTGAAGCCATCCACGTTGACCAGCACCAGGGCACCAGGCTTGTGACCCTCCAGGTCGGCCAGCAGGCGGGCACGGTTGGGCAGGCCCGTGAGGGGATCGGTGTAGAGGGTGCGCAGCTGGCGCAACAGGCCGGCCACCAGAAGCAGGATCACCAGCGCCAGCAGCAGCACCCCCGCCCCCACCGTCGCCATGATGCGCAGGTTGGCCTGGCGCATGGGGATCAGCACCGCATCGATCTCGGCCTGGGGCGCGCCGATGCC
This sequence comes from Halomonas salsilacus, assembly GCF_051216275.1. Lineage (NCBI taxonomy): Bacteria > Pseudomonadati > Pseudomonadota > Gammaproteobacteria > Oceanospirillales > Halomonadaceae > Halomonas > Halomonas salsilacus. The sequence continues at coordinate 293,747 of NZ_JBPKAQ010000004.1, read as the reverse complement.
AAAGACCATGCCGGCCCGGGTGGTGGCGTGCAATAGCATCCAGGGCTCGCCCGCCAGGACCAGGGAACTCAACGTCAGCGCCCTGCTGGCCCCGCGATGCAGCGATTGGTCGATGACCGCCTCGATCAGCGGCCGGGCGCGGGCCTGGTCCTCGGCCAGGGCCAGGCTCGAGAGGTTGCGGTTCTCGCGGTCCACCAGGAAGGTGAAGGCGCTCGGCGTCACTTGTACGTCGCTGATCAGGCCGATGATGTCGCCGGCTACCCAGTCGCTGGCCACCATGCCGAGCACCCGCCCGTCGGCGTCGCGAACCGGGGCGCTGGCACTGATCACCATGTCGTCGATGCGCACCTTGAAGTAAGCGGCGGTCCAGTGCAGTGCCGGCGCCCCCTCGCGCCAGGCGTCGAGCCGCCTGGCCAGCCCGTCGCCCTCGGCCCAGCCCGCCACGAGGGGTGCGATCCGCACTTCACCCCCTTGCCGCCAGACGTACCTGCCCAGCGGCGGCGTGGCGGCGCCGAGCCACAGGGTCAACCCCCGGGCATCGGGAAAGTCGGCCAGCGCCTGACGCAGGGCCTCCTCGGCCGCCGCGGGTCCACCGTCCAGTTCGATGAGCAGCTGGCCCACCCGCGCCAGGTCCTGGGTATTCTGCTCCATGCGCCGATGGTGGGCGTCGATGCGCTCCAGATTGGCCTGGAAGGTCTCGTGGATCTGGTGCTCGCGCAGTTCGGCCAATGAGGATTCGGCGATGCGCAGGTTCAGGTCGGAGAGGAGCCACATGCCGCCGAGGAAGAGCGCCACCAGCAGCGCCAGCAGCAGCATGATGACGTGGCGGCCGGCCAGCCCGGAGGCGGGTCGTTTCATCGTGCGGCCTCGACGCGGCCCCGTCCATGAGAGGCAATCACGCCGGCGCCGCCGCCGAGCAGCCACCACGGGGCGAAGGGCAAGAGGGAGCGGGTCAACGGGCGCATGGGGCTCCTCGATAGATCGGCTGAACCATCAGCGGCACGTCAAGCCGCGATAAACCAAGAATATCATCCAAGCCCGCCTCCGGCCGAGACCGATCCTCGCCCCGGCGCCACTTGCATCGTTACCCGTTGATGCCTACATTCGCGACCTGACCCACCGACTCACCCAGCGGGGCTTCCTGTGACCATGGCCAAACGCCTGCTTCCCGAATGGCATCCCCAGGATGCCGTCCAGCTTACCTGGCCCGGCCCCGAGAGCGACTGGGCGCCCCTGCTCGAGCGCATCGAGGCCACCCTGGAGGCCATGGTGGTCGCCATCGCCTGCTATCAGGACGTGCTGGTCAGCGTGCCCGACACCGCCACCCGCACCCATCTGGCCGGCCGCTTCGCCGCGCTGGGGGTGCCGGACGGGCGCCTGTACCTGGTGGTGGCAGCGTCCGACGACACCTGGACCCGGGACCACGGCCCCCTGGCCGTGGAAGAGAACGGCGCACTGCGCCTGCATGACTACGTCTTCACCGGCTGGGGGGGCAAGTTCCCGGCCGCCCGGGACAACACCCTGACCCGCCGCCTGGCAGATGTCGGCGCCTACGCCTGTCCGGTGAGCGAGCGCGGCCTGGTGCTGGAAGGCGGCGCCATCGAAAGCGACGGTGCAGGCACCCTGCTGACCACCGAGGCGTGCCTGCTCCACCCCAACCGCAACCCGGGCCTGGACCGCCAGGCGGTGGAGGACTGGCTGCACGAGGACTTCGGGGTGACCCGTGTGCTGTGGCTGGCTCACGGCCACCTGGAGGGCGACGACACCGACAGCCACGTGGACACCCTGGCACGCTTCTGCGACCCGGCCACCATCGCCTACATGCGTTGCGACGACGAGGCCGATCCCCACTACCCGGCACTGGCCGCCATGGAGGCAGAGCTCAAGGCGCTGCGCCGCCGTGACGGCGAGCCCTACCGGCTGGTGCCGCTGCCCTGGCCGCGGCCCTGCTTCGACCCGATGGACGGCCATCGCCTGCCGGCCACCTACGCCAATTTCCTGATCATCAACGGCGCGGTGCTGGTGCCGGTCTATGGCGATGCCGCCGACACCCGGGCCCTCACCGCCCTGGCCGGCGCCTTCCCGGGGCGCGACATCATCCCCATCGACTGCCTGAGCGTGATCCGCCAGCACGGCAGCCTGCACTGCCTGACCATGCAGCTGCCACAAGGCAGCCTGGCTACACACGACTGAAGGCAGATCAGAACACAACATCAGGGGCGCTGGGGACAAGCCGAAGAGGAGGTCCTACGCCAGGGATGGCGTCGGTAGCGTGCAGGGAGGTATTCACATCGCCGCCGGAAGGCTTGTCGCCAGCAAAGCCCCGAGAAACGAATCACGAGGAGAGCCCATCATGCCCCGCCATCTGAAGGTCGGCCTGGTCCAGCAGCCCGCCTGGCCCGACAAGGCAAGAAGCCTCGCCGAGAGCGAGGCCGGCATCCGCGAGCTGGCCGCCGCCGGCGCCGAGCTGGTCATGCTGCAGGAGCTGCACGCCACCCACTACTTCTGCCAGTACGAGGACACCGAGCTGTTCGACCTGGCCGAGCCCCTGGATGGCCCCACCGGCACCCGCCTCGCGGCACTGGCCGCCGAGCTCGATGTCGTGCTGGTGGGCTCGCTGTTCGAGCGCCGCGCACCGGGGCTCTACCACAACACCGCTGTGGTCTATGACCGCAAGCGCGGCGCCGTGGGCCACTACCGCAAGATGCACATCCCCGACGATCCGGGCTTCTATGAGAAGTTCTACTTCACCCCCGGAGACCAGGACGACGCCCGCGGCCAGGGCTTCCACCCCATCGACACCTCGCTGGGCCGCCTCGGCGTGCTGGTCTGCTGGGACCAGTGGTACCCCGAAGCGGCGCGGTTGATGGCGCTGGCCGGCGCAGAGCTGCTGCTCTACCCCACCGCCATCGGCTGGGACCCGGCCGACGACGACGCCGAAAAGACGCGCCAGAAGGATGCCTGGACGCTGATCCAGCGCAGCCACGCGGTGGCCAACGGCGTGCCGGTGATCGTCGCCAACCGGGTCGGCCACGAGCCGGACCACTCCGGTGTCGGCCGCGGCATCGACTTCTGGGGCAACAGCTTCATCGCCGGGCCCCAGGGGGAGCTCCTGGCCCACGCCGGGGTGCAGGCCGAGCGCCTGCTGGTGACCCTGGACATGGACCGCGGCGAGGACGTGCGGCGAATCTGGCCGTATCTGCGCGACCGTCGTATCGATGCCTATGGCGATCTGACCCGTCGCTACCGGGACTGAGCCCGACTGGGTTCGTGCAACACCGCTAATCGCGCAGCGGAGCCGCGCTCCCACAGGAGTACGGCTCGGTAACACCGCCCCGTGGGAACGAACGTCAGTTCGCGAATGTAGTAGCCTTCGCGCGCTTTACTCCTCTTCCTCGGCGCGGGGCAGCACCCAGTTCAGCACGATGCCCACCAGGGCGGCGAGGCTGACCCCCTGCAGGGTGAACTGGCCGCCGCCGAACTGCATGCCCCCGATGCCGAACACCAGGATCAGCGAGATCACCACCAGGTTGCGCGGCGCGGTCAGCGAGTGGCCGGCGCGCACCAGGGTGTTCATGCCCACCACGGCGATGGAGCCGAACAGCAGGGTCATGATGCCACCCATCACCGGGCCGGGAATGGTCTGCAGCAGCGCGCCCAGCTTGGCGACGAAAGCGAGACCCACGGCGAGGCAGGCGGCCACGATCATGTAGATCGGGTTGAAGGCGCGGGTCAGGGTCACCGCCCCGGTCACCTCGGAGTAAGTGGTGTTCGGCGGGCCGCCGAACAGCGCCGCGGTGGTGGTGGCCAGGCCGTCGCCCAGCAGGGTGCGGTGCAGGCCGGGCGTCTCCAGGTAGTTCTTGCGGGTTACCGAGCCGATGGCCACCATGTCGCCGATGTGCTCCACCGCCGGCGCAATGGCCACCGGGATCATGAAGAGGATCGCCGCCCAGTGGAAGCTCGGCGCAGTGAAGGCCGGAATCGACAGCCAGGCCGCTTCCTGCACCGGGGTGAAGTCCACCATGCCCATCATCAGTGCCAGCACATAGCCGGTGACGATGCCGCCCATGATCGGGATCAGGCGCAAGATGCCGCGGCCGAATACCGCCAGCACCAGGGTCACCAGCAGGCTGGTCATGGAGAGGAAGATCGCCGGAGCATAGCCGATGTGGTCGCTGGTCTCGCCGGTGGCCATGCTCACCGCCACCGGCGCCAGGGCCAGGCCGATCACCATGATCACCGGCCCCACCACCACCGCCGGCAACAGCCGATGCAGCCAGGCGGTGCCCTTGAGGCGCACGGCCTGGGAGATCGCCACGTAGACCAGGCCCGCCGCCATCAGCCCGCCCATGGTGGCCGGGATGCCGAAGTTGGCCACCGACCCCTGGATCGGTGCGATGAAGGCGAACGACGAGGCCAGGAACACCGGCACGGTGACCCGGGTGATGCCGTGGAATACCAGGGTGCCCACGCCGGCGGTGAACAGCGCCACACTGGGGTCCAGGCCGGTGAGCAGGGGCACCAGCACCAGGGCACCGAAGGCCACGAAGAGCATCTGGGCCCCGGTGAGCAGGACCTTGAGGGGCGACTCGGCCGCTGGGTGGGCGGCCGCCGAGGTGTCAGTCATGGGGGCTCCAGGGAGTCAGCAAGAGGGAATCGGGCGGCATTCTAGCAGTCCGCCCCGCAGGGAACGAGCCACCGCTCAGCCCCCCGCTTCCACCCTGACTTCACGCGGCTCGGGCGGGGCCTCGGCCAGGTACTCCTCCAGGCGCTGCTGCGCCAGGTCCCCGAAGAGTATCCGGCAGGCCTCGTCCAGTCCCGGCGATTCGCGGATGCTCGACTCCGATACCACCAGGGAGACCTTCGAGCGCCGACGCAGAAAATCCTCCAGACGGGTGACCATCTCGCGGCGCCGTGCCTGCTCCAACTCCACCCGCAGGTATTCGGTCCCCTCGATGAGCACTTCGGCCTGGCGTTCGTCCTGCCGGATCGCCTCGAGCATCTCGAAACCCTGTGACCCGTAGCGCCGCCACAGACGCTGGCTGAGCGGTTCGGAGGCGTGCTCGGCGGTCATGGCATCCAGGTCCATCAGCCGGGCCTGGTGCAGGAAGGCCTCGCGTACCGAGGCATCCGGCTCACCGTACCAGCGCTGATCCGGATAGGGCAGATCGATGCCCAGGCCGCGCACCGCCTCGACCACCTCCTCGCCCACGTTGAGGCAGTCGGTGAGCTTGCCGCCGAAGATGCTGAGGTGGGCGCGCTGGCGGTCGAGGTCGATGGCGTGCTTGCGCGACAGGTTGAGGAAGTCCCGCTCGCCGTCGCCGCTGGGCTTCACGGCCAGCGGCCTGACGCCGCAGCGCGTGGCGATGATGTCCGACGCCTCCAGCGGCCTGGGGAGCGCCAGGCGCGTGTTGATGTTGTCGAGCACGAAGCGGATATCCTCCGCCGTTGCCCCGACCTCGGGCGTCTCCACCCGGGTATCGGTGGTGCCGATACAGGTGCGCTGCCCCATGGGAATGACGAAGAAGAGCCGCCCGTCGTCGGCAAAGAAGGCCAGTACCCGATGGCTCTCGGTGAGCCGAGGGACGATCAGGTGGATGCCCTTGGAGAAGACATGGTGGTGCTCGGTGTTCTGCCCGGAGCGCTGGTTCAGCTGGTCGACCCAGGGGCCCGCCGCATTGATAAGCACCCGCGAGCGGATCTCGAAGGTGTCGCCGGTCATGGCGTCGCGGGCCCGGGTGATCCAGACGCCCTCCTCGCGCCGCGACGCCAGGCACTCGACGTAGTTGGCTGCCACGGTGCCGAAGTCCAGGGCCGCCCGCACGAAGTTGAAGACGAAGCGCGCATCGTTGTCGTGGAGATAGGCGTCCGAGTACTCGAAGCCCCCCACCGCCGAGCCGACGTCGATGATCGGCTCCCGGGCGTGGAGCGCAGAGGGCTTCAGGTAGTGGGGCCGCCGGGTGAAGGCGTTACCCATCAACCAGTAGAGCCAGGTACCCGCCCAGGGCACCAGGGGGTGATGGCGAAACCCCTTGTTGATGGTGGTGAGAAAGCGGATCTCCTGCACCGATGAGGGGTAGCTTCTGATCAGGTGGTTGCGACTGCGGCAGAGCTTGCGCACGAGGGCGAAGTCGCCGCTCTCCATGTACTTGATGCCGCCCCATACCAGGTTGGAGGAGTGCATGCTGGTGCTGCCGGCGAAATCGCCCTTGTCGATCAGCGCCACCCGAGCCCCCTTGCCGCTCAGCGCGGCCGCCGCGGAGGCCCCGTTGATGCCGCCGCCGACCACCAGGATGTCGAAGCAGCGTTGGGGCAGCTTGCGCAGGTTGTTCTGTCTGAGTTGCATCTCTTGCCCTTCCTGAAAGCCCTTCCTGAAAACCCGTCTTGAAAACCCTTCTCGAAAAAAAGGGCCCCGCTCGGCATGACCGAGCGGGGCCTGGGTCCCGTTCGGGCAACCGGTCACACGTGTGCTGTTTTCCGGGGGTGCCGGGGTGGGGGGGGGGGGGGGAGGGGGGGGGGGGGGGTGGGGAGAAGGGGGGAGGGGGGGGGGGGGGGTGGGGAGAAGGGGGGAGGGGGGGGGGGGGGGTGGGGAGAAGGGGGGAGGGGGGGGGGGGGGGTGGGGAGAAGGGGGGAGGGGGGGGGGGGGGGTGGGGGGTGGGTGGGACGGGGGAGCGGGTGATGGCGGGCGCGGGCGCCCGCCATCACCTGTTACCGTGTGCCAGCCGCCATCCACGCCGCCATCATCTCGTCATAGGGTACCGTGGTGCCCTGAGGCATCTCGTCGTCGAGCTTCGCCTTGGGCGCGCCCGGCTGGGAGAGCCAGTACTCGGCGTCACGCTCCTCGTTGAGCTGCGGCGCGTAGACCTCGAAGACCCCGGCACGAGCCAGGCGAGCCATGACGCTGTCCAGGTCGCCGGCCAGGTTGTCGAGACCCTCCTGCGGGGAGATCTCGCCGCTGATCACCGGCGCCAGGTTCTGCCACCACAGCGGCGCCATGCGCGGGTAGTCGGGCACGTTGGTGCCGGTCGGCGTCCAGTTGGACTCGTTGGGGCTGCGGTAGAACTCCACCAGTCCGCCCAGCTTCGGCGCCATCTCGGTCATCCGCTCGGAGAAGATGTCCGACTCGCGGATGGGCGTCAGACCGGCCATCAGCTTCTCCAGGGAGACGCTCTTGGCCACGGTGAACTGACCGAACAGCCAGGCGGCGGTGCGGCGGTCCTCGGGCGTCGAGTCGAAGAAGGTCCAGGAGCCCACGTCCTGGTAGCCCACCTTCATGCCCTCCTCCCAGTACGGACCGGTGGGCGACGGGGCCATGCGCCACAGCGGATTGCCCTCCTCATCGGTGACCGGCAGGCCCGGGTCGGTCATGTCGGCGGTGAAGGCGGTGTACCAGAAGATCTGCTGGGCGATGTTGCCCTGGGCCGGCACGGGCCCTGCCTCGCCGAAGGTCATGCCCTGGGCCTCCTCGGGGGCATAGTCGCGGAGCCAGTCCACCGCCTTCTGCATGGCGAACACCGAGGCCGGTGCGTTGGTGCCGCCGCCACGGGTCACGCTGGCCCCCACCGGGCGGCTCTCCTCATCGACGCGGATCCCCCAGTCATCCACCGGGTTGCCGAAGGGCACGCCGGGGCTGCCCATGCCGGCCATGGAGAGCCAGGAGTCATGGAAGCGCCAACCCAGCGACGGGTCGCGACGGCCGTAGTCCATGTGGCCAAAGATCCGGGTGCCGTCGATCTCGCCGACGTGCTCGGTGAAGAACTCGGCGATGTCCTCGTAGGCTGTCCAGTTGGTGGGCACGCCCAGGTCGTAGCCGTAGATGTCCCGGAACTGCGCCTGTAGGTCCTCGCGCTGGAACCAGTCATGGCGGAACCAGTAGAGGTTGGCGAACTGCTGGGCGGGCAGCTGATAGATGCTGCCGTCGGGGCCGGTGGTGTACTGGATGCCGATGAAATCGTCGAGATCCAGGGTGGGCAGGGTGAAGTCGGCCCACTCGTTCTCCATCGCCTCGGAGAGGTTGATGGTGGTGCCATAGCGGATGTGGGTTCCGATAGCGTCGGAGTCGTTGATGAAGCCGTCGTAGATGTTGCGACCCGACTGCATCTGGGTCTGCATGTTGTTGACCAGGTCCCCCTCGCCGATGATGTTGTGGGTGACGTCGATGCCGGTCAGCTCGCTGAAGGCCCTCGCCAGCACGTCCCGCTCATAGACGTGGGTGGTCAGGCCCTCGGCGACGGTGTTGATGGACATACCTCGGAACGGCTCAGCCGCCTCGGCGAACCAGAGCAGTTCCTCGATCTGCTCCTCGCGGGTCAGCGTCGAGTTCTGGAAGTGCTCGTCGACCAGCCGCTCGGCGATGGCGCGTGCCTCGTGGTTGTCGGCGTGCAGGGTGCTACTTGCCAGCATGACACCGGCAGCCAGCAGAGAGAGTCTCATTGTTGTCGCTTTCATATTGACCTCTTCGGTTGTGAGGGTTCGTCCGTGAACGTTCGGTCATTCGGCTCCATGCGTTTCTGTCAGCCCCAGCGCATCAGGATCAGCAGCCACAGGATCGAGATGCCCAGGGCCAGCCAGAGGCTGAGTGAGGTGAAGCCCACCACCATCAGGTGGATGTAGGCCGCGCAGAGCAGCCCGATGAAGAGCCGGTCACCGCGGGTGGTGGCGATCGGCAGGAAGCCCCTGCGCTCGATGGTCGGCGAGGCGAGTTCCCAGGCCGTCATGCCCACCAGGATGGCGGCAATGACGGAGAAGAAGATCGCAGTGGGCGTGGTCCATACCATCCATTCCATGACTGCTTCCTTTTCAGGTCCGACCCAGGGCAAAGCCCTTGGCGATGTGGTTGCGGACGAAGTAGACCACCACGATGCCGGGCAGGATCGTCAGCACCCCGGCGGCGGAGAGCGCTCCCCAGTCGATGCCCGAGGCGCCCTTGGTCTGAGTCATCACCGAGCCGATGGGCTGGGCATTGGTCGCGGTCAGGGTGCTGGAGAGCAGCAGTTCCACCCAGGAGAACATGAACAGGAAGAACAGCGTCACGCCGATGCCCGAGCTGATCATGGGGATGAAGATCTTCACGAAGAAGCGCGGAAAGCTGTAGCCGTCGATAAACGCCGTCTCGTCGATCTCCTTGGGCACGCTGCTCATGAAGCCCTCCAGGATCCAGATCGCCAGAGGGATGTTGAAGAGACAGTGCGCCAGGGCAACGGCCACGTGGGTATCGAACAACCCGACGGTGTAGTACAGCTGGAAATAGGGCAGCAGAAACACCGCTGGCGGCGCCATCAGGTTGGTGAGCAGCCAGAAGAACAGGTGCTTGTCGCCGATGAAGCGATAACGGCTGAAGGCATAGGCCGCCGGCAGGGCCACGGCCAGGCTGATCAGCATGTTCATCAGCACATAGGCGATGGAGTTCACGTAGCCCATGTACCAGTTCGCGTCGGTGAAGATCTTGGCGTAGTGCTCCAGGGTGAAGTCCTGGGGCCACAGGGTCAGGGCCCCCAGGATCTCGCTGTTGGACTGGAACGACATATTGAGCAGCCAGTAGACCGGCAGCAGCACGAAGACGATGTAGGCCGTCATCAGGCCGCGGCGGCGCCACTGGCGGGAAACCGGGCGGGCCTGGCGGCGGCGCCTCGCATCGGCCGCGGCGGCCTGCTTGCGAACCGCTTCCGGCGTGGTGGGGATCGAGTGGTTCATGTCACGCCCCCTTGTCCAGTTGCTTATCCTTCTGGAAGTTCATGATCGCCGTGTAGAAGACCCAGCAGACCAGCAGGATGATCAGGAAGTAGATCAGCGAGAACGCCGCCGAGGGCCCCAGGTCTTGCTGCCCGATGGCCATGGTGGTCAGCGACTGGCTGAGGAAGGTGGTGGAGTTGCCCGGCCCGCCCCCGGTCAGCACGAAGGGCTCGGCATAGATCATGAAGGAGTGCATGAAGCGCAGCAGGATGCCGATGACCAGCACGTTGGTGAGCTTGGGCAGCTGGATGTAGCGGAACACCGCCCAGCGCGAGGCGCGGTCGATGCGCGCCGCCTGGTAGTAGGCGTCCGGGATGGAGCGCAGGCCGCTGTAGCAGAGCAGCGCGATCAGCGGCGTCCAGTGCCAGACATCCATCAGGATGATGGTGCCCCAGGCGTCCACGGCGCTGCGGGTGATGTTGTAGCCGTAGCCGAGCTCACGCAGGCCCCAGCCCATCAAGCCAATGTCGCCACGGGTGAAGATCTGCCAGATGCTGCCCACCACGTTCCAGGGGATCAGCAGCGGCATGGTCACCAGGATCAGGATCGCCGAGGCCTGCCAGCCCTTCTTGGGCATGAGCAGGGCGATGCCGATGCCCAGCGGGACCTCGATGGCCAGCACCGTCAGCGAGAAGGCGAACTGGCGCACCAGCGCCGCCTGTAGGGCCGGGTTGTTGAGTGTGGCCTGGAACCATTCCACGCCGGTGAAGAACCGGGTGTTGGCGTCGAAGACGTCCTGCACGGAGTAGTTCACCACGGTCATCAGCGGGATGATCGCCGAGAAGGCCACCAGCAGCAGCATGGGCAGGATCAGCCACCAGGCACGGTTGTTGTAGATCTTGTTATTCATGGGGAATCTCCACGCGAAACTCGTCGACATAGAGGCCGAGCCGCTCGAGGGGGAAGCGCAGCCAGGCCTTGCCTCGGGGCAGGGTCTCGTCCTCCTCGAGGCGCGCCTTGAAGGGAATCTCCCCCAGCCGCAGCGAGAGGATGGCGTAGGTGCCGAGATCCTGGACATCCTCGACCACGGCCTCCATGGCCTCGTCGATCGGCGTGGCGTGCACCTCGACGAACTCGGGCCGGATGCCCAGCTTGACGTTGGACGAGCGCGCGCCGGCCACGGCCCGATGCACCGCAGGGGATACGCTTAGCGGCAGCGTCCCGGCCACCACGCGGCCGTCGCGGATCTCGACCTCGAGGAAGTTCATCCCGGGGCTGCCGATGAAGTAGCCGACGAAGGTGTGGTTGGGCGTCTCGAAGAGCTCGCGGGGCGTGCCGAACTGGACCACCTGCCCCTCGTACATCACCGCGATCCGGTCGGCGAAGGTCGAGGCCTCGAGCTGGTCGTGGGTCACGTAGACCATGGTGATGTTGAAGCGCTGGTGGATCTCCTTGAGCTTGCGACGCAGCTTCCACTTCAGCTGAGGGTCGATGACCGTCAGCGGCTCATCGAACAGGATCGCCGAGACGTCGTCGCGCACCAGGCCACGCCCCATGGAGACCTTCTGCTTCTCGTCGGCGGTGAGGTTCTTGGCCTTGCGATGGAGCTGCGGGATGAGCTCGAGGACATCGGCCACTTCCATGACCCGCTCGCGCACCTTGTCGGCGGGAGTCCCGACGTTACGCAGCGGAAAGGCCAGGTTGTCGTAGACCGTCATGGTGTCGTAGACGACCGGGAACTGGAACACCTGGGCGATGTTGCGGGCCTCGGGAGGAAGGTGGTTGACCCGCTCGCCGTCGAAGAGCACATCGCCGCTGGAGGGTTCGAGCAACCCCGAGATGATGTTGAGCAGGGTCGATTTGCCGCAGCCGGAGGGGCCGAGCAGCGCATAGGCCCCGCCCTGGTGCCAGATGTGGTTCATCTCGCGGATGGCGTAGTCCTCGGCAGAGGACGGCTCGGCCACGTAAGAGTGGGCCAGGCTCTTGAGGGTGATCTCGGCCATCTCATGCCCTCCCGACGTGGGTCGGAATGTGGACCACGGCACCCTGACGGTCGAAGGCGTAGACCTTGTGGGTGGAAATGAAGAGCCTGACCGCCTGGCCGGGGGTGAACTCGTGGACGCCCTCGAGGTGCACGGTCAGGTGGAACAGCGCATTAGCCACGTGCAGGAAGGTCTCGGAGCCGCTGATCTCGGCCATCTCGACCTCCATCTCGACCTCGATGTCATCGTCGGAGCGCGGCGCGAGGGTGATGTGCGCGGGGCGCACCCCGAAGCGGTACTCGCCCGGCGCCAGGGTGCGCAGGTCGTCGTTGAGCGGGAAGTGGACGCGCTTGTCGAAGGTCACCTCTGAGCCCGAGATGATGCCGCGCATGACGTTGATCGGCGGCTCGGAGAACATCTCGGCGGTGAGGATATCCAGGGGCCGGTGGTAGACGTCGTCGGTGCGGCCATACTGCAGCAGACGCCCCTCGTGGAGCACCGCGGTGTGGCCACCCAGGGCCAGGGCCTCGGCCGGCTCGGTGGTGGCATAGACGGCGATGCAGTTACGCTCGCCGAACAGGTTGCGCAGCTCCTCGCGGAATTCCTCGCGCAGCTTGTAGTCGAGGTTCACCAACGGCTCGTCGAAGAGCACGACCTCGGCATCCTTGACCAGCGCCCGGCCCATGGCGGTGCGCTGCTGCTGTCCGCCCGACAGCTCCAGGGGCAGGCGGTCGAGCAGATGTTCGATATGTAACATTTCGGCGGTTTCACGAACCCGCCGATCGATCTCGGCCTTGCTCACCCGAGCCAGCCGCAGCGGCGAGGCGATGTTGTCGTAGACGCTCAGCGAGGGGTAGTTGATGAACTGCTGGTACACCATGGAGACGTTGCGACGGCGGACCGACACCCCGGTGACGTCCTGGCCGTTCATCAACACTCGGCCGCGGCTGGGTATGTCGAGCCCGGCCATGAGCCGCATCAGGGTGGTCTTGCCAGCCAGGGTGCGTCCCAGCAGGACGTTGAAGGAACCGGGTTCCAGCTCGAGGTTCACATCCGCAACGTGAGTGGCGCCACCGACCGTCAGATCGATATTTTCCAGGATCAATGACATGGCGAGTCTCGGTTGTTCGTTTTTGTATGACGACGATCAAGTCGACGTCCGAACACCATAGTTCAGGCTCGTATTGATGACACTTATGTTGCTTAACGAAAATTAGAACTCCAGGGACCAGATAATAATAACCATTTGATATTAAACTATTTTGTTAAAGGTTATACTTTAGGCGAAGCGAGAAAGAAGAGAATGGGAGCGGATAGCAGACGCGGCCATGTTCGAGTATGAACATGGCCGCGTCGAGAGCGCCTGGGACGGCGCCGAGGCAGGCGGGGCTCAGCGGGTACCGAAGATCTTGTCGCCGGCATCCCCCAGGCCGGGCACGATATAGCCGTGCTCGTCGAGGTGATCGTCCACCGCGGCGGTGTAGATCTCGATGTCCGGATAGGCGTCCTGGACTCGCTTGATGCCCTCCGGGGCGGCCACCAGCACGATCACCTTCATGTTCTTGCAGCCACGCTCGCGCAACATGTCCAGCGTCGCCACCATGGTGCCGCCGGTGGCCAGCATGGGGTCGATGACGATGGCCATGCGCTCGTCGAGGTCGTTGGCGAACTTGGCGAAGTAGGGCACCGGCTCGAGGGTCTCCTCGTCGCGGTAAAGGCCCACCACGCTGATCCTGGCGCTGGGGATCAGGTCCGTCACCCCGTCGAGCATGCCGAGACCCGCACGCAGGATGGGCACGATGGTGACCTTCTTGCCCTTGAGCAGCTGCACCGGGATCTTGTTGCCGCTCCAGCCGTCGATCTCCTGGGACTGAAGTTCCAGGTCCTGGGTCGCCTCGTAGGTCAAGAGCTTGGCCAACTCGCCGGCCAGTTCGCGGAAACTCTTGGTGCTGATGCCGGCTTCACGCATCAGGCCGAGCTTGTGCTGGACCAGGGGGTGCTCGATGGCGTGGACGCTCATGGGCGGACCTCTTCATTCGTGGGAACGGGGGGCGGAGCGGGGGGGGGGGACGATGGCGACCTTCGTTGCATGGCCAGAGTCGACAAATCGGATCTCATTCTACCCACATCCCGCGCCGAGGTTAAGGTCAGGGGATCTCCGGCAGTTGCCAGTCGATGGGCGAACGACCTTGCTCCACCAGGAAGGCATTGGCTCGGGAGAAGTGGTGGTTACCGAAGAAGCCACGATGGGCGGAGAGTGGCGAAGGGTGCGGCGACTCCAGCACCCGATGACGTGAGGTGTCTACCAGCGCCCTCTTCTGGCGGGCATGACTGCCCCACAGCAGGAACACCGACGGTTCGGCCCGGGCGTTGACGACCTCGATGGCCCGGTCGGTGAAGGTCTCCCAGCCTTGGCCGCGATGGGAGCCGGCATTGCCCTGCTCCACCGTCAGCGAGGTGTTGAGCAGCAGCACCCCCTGGCGCGCCCAGTGCTCCAGGTTACCGTGGGCCACCGGCCGGACGTCGACATCGGTCGCCAGTTCCTTGTAGATGTTGGCAAGCGACGGCGGCACGCGCACACCCTCGCGGACCGAGAAGCAGAGCCCATGGGCCTGGTTCGGCCCGTGGTAGGGATCCTGGCCGAGGATTACCACCTTTACGGCGTCCAGCGGGGTGAGATCGAAGGCACGGAACCAGTCCGCCGAGTGCGGATAGATCACTTTCCTTGCGGCCTTCTCGGCGGCCAGGAAGTCACGCAACGCTTGCATGTAGGGCGCCTGGAACTCGTCACCCAGCCAGCGCTGCCAGCTGTCGGAAATCGGACAGGCCATGGGTCAGCGCTTGGCCTGGTCGACCAGCGGCTCGACGTAGGCCACGCCCATGTCCCAGGGGAACTGGATCCAGCAATCCTGCGCCACCTCGGTGAGGTACTGGTCGACCAGCGGCTTGCCCTCGGGCTTGGCGTAGACGGTAACGAAGTGCGCTCTCGGCAGCAGCTCTCGCACCTTGCGAGCGGTCTTGCCGGTATCCACCAGGTCATCCACCAGCAGCCAGCCCTCGCCGTCGTGGTCGACGCCCTTCATCACGTCGAGTCCGCCCTGATCCATGTGATCATAACTCTTGATGCAGACGGTATCGATCAGGCGCACGTTGAGCTCGCGGGCGATCAGCGCCGCGGGGATCAGCCCGCCGCGGGTGATGGCGACGATCCCCTTGAAGTCGCGCTCCACCAACTGGTGGCAGAGCTCGCGGACGTCGCGGTGCAACTGGTCCCATGAGACGGTGAAGTGCTTGTGGTAGCGGTTGCTGCTCATGGGGTCACTCGTCCTCGGTGAATGAACAGACGGCGAAGACGTTGTAGCCCGCCTCGTGGATGCGCCGAGAGCCACCAAGGTCCGGCAGATCGACGATGGTGGCGGTCTCCACCACCTGGCCGCCGCTGCGGGTGATCAGCTTGGCGGCAGCCAGCATGGTGCCACCGGTGGCGATCAGGTCATCGACGATCAGGATGCGATCCCCCTGCCTGAAGGCGTCGGAATGCAGCTCCACCTCGGCCTCGCCGTACTCCAGGGTGTAGGTCTCGCTGATGGTACGGAACGGCAGCTTGCCCTTCTTGCGCACAGGCACAAAGCTGCAGCCGAGCTCATAGGCCACCGGTGCACCAACGATGAAGCCGCGGGCATCGATGGCGGCGATGGCGTCGAGGTCCATCTCCTGGTAACGGTGCACGAAGCTGTCGATCAGCTTGCGAAAGGCCGCGCTGTTCTGCAGCAGCGGCGTGATATCGCGGAAGTTGACCCCCGGGTGCGGCCAGTCGGGGACGGTGCGGATCACGGACTTGATGTAGTCGCCGTAGATGCTCATCGATTCGGGTCTCGGTGAGTGGATGCAATGGGTGGATCAGTCGAGGAACAGGAACTTGGCCGCGAACAACAGCGCCAGCACGATCACCGCCGGGTTCAGGTCCTTGAAGCGACCTGACAGGGTCTTGATGGCAGCGTAGCTGATGAAGCCCAGCGCGATGCCCTCGGCAATCGAGAAGGTCAGCGGCATTGCCAGGGCGGCGATCAGTACCGGCGCGGCGTCAGTGGGATCCTCCCAGTTGGCGTGGGCCAGGCTGCCGGCCATCAGCACCGCCACATAGAGCAGCGCCCCGGCGGTGGCATAGGCCGGGATCGAGCCCGCCAGCGGCGCGAAGAACAAGCTGATCAGGAACAGGCCAGCGACCACCACGGCGGTCAGGCCGGTGCGCCCGCCGGAAGCGATGCCGGCGGTGGACTCGATGTAGCTGGTGGTGGTCGAGGTACCGAGCACCGCACCGGCCATGGAGGCGCCGCTGTCGGCCATCATGGCGCGGCCGATGCGCGGCAGTTTGCCATCCTTGTCGAGCAGCTTGCCGCGATGGGCCACGCCCACCAGGGTGCCGGAGGTATCAAACAGATCGACGAACAGGAAGGCAAAGATCACGCTGAGCATGGCGATGTCCAGCGCGCCCCACAGGTCCAGCGCCATGAAGGTAGGCGCGATGGAGGGCGGCATGGCCATGATGCCGCCGTACTCGTTGTGGCCCAGCAGCATGGCGATCACGGTGATGCCGAGGATGCCGATCATCACGGCCCCGGTAACCTTCAGGTAGGCGAGCGCAGTGATCACGAAGAAGCCCAGCAGCGCATAGATGGCGGCCGGCTCGGAGAGATCCCCCAGGGAGACATAGGTGGCCGGGTTGGCGACCACGATGCCGGCGTTCTTCAGTGCGATCATTGCCAGGAAGAGGCCGATACCCGCGGCGATCCCCAGGCGCAGGGAGAGCGGGATCGAGTTGATGATCCACTCGCGCACCTTGAAGATGCTGAGCAGGAAGAAGCAGAGGCCGGAGAAGAACACCGCACCCAGCGCCTCCTCCCAGGTGTAGCCCATGCCCAGCACCACGCCGTAGGTGAAAAAGGCGTTGAGCCCCATGCCCGGTGCCTGGGCGATGGGGTAGTTGGCCCATAGCCCCATGATCAGACAGCCCACTGCCGCAGCCAGACAGGTGGCGACGAAGACCGCACCATAGTCCATGCCCGCCTCGGAGAGGATGCTGGGGTTGACGAAGATGATATAGGCCATGGTCAGGAAGGTGGTGATCCCGGCGATGACCTCGGTCTTCACGTTGGTGTTGTGCTCGGCCAGCTTGAACTGGTTGTCAATCAGGCGTTTCAGCATGTTGGTCGTTCCTGCGCGCGTGGACGGTGTGATGGTCCCGGGGTGCGAGAAAGGCGGCGAGAAAAGCCGACTATGTTACCCAAAGCGTCTCGGGGATGCGAGATGGCCGCGGGCGGACCATCCCGTGACTGCCCCCTGTATAAGCAACCTCCGGGCCAACCGCCAGCTGGCCCGCCAACGCAGACCTGGTAAAACGATCAACTCATCGCCAGGCTCAGACGCCGCGGGTCGCCAGCACCCGCTCGACGGTCTCGACGATGGCCTGGGTCTGGGGATCGATCTCGATGTTGACGCGATCCCCAGGCACCCGGTCCACCAGGGTGGTGCGCGCCAGGGTCTCGGGGATCAGGTTGACGCAGAAGCGCGGCCCGTGGGACGCATCGGCCCCACGCACCTCGCCGATGGTCAGACTGATGCCATCGACGCCGATGTAGCCCTTGTCGAACAGGAAGCGGCCCAGGGCGTGGGGCAGCTCGAACCACAGCCGGCGATTGTTGGGCGCCTCGTCGAGCTCCACGAGTTCGGCCGCCGCCATCACGTGGCCGGACATGGCGTGCCCGCCGATCTCGTCGCCGAAGCGGGCGGCGCGCTCGATATTGACGCGGCTTCCCACCGTCACTGCACCGAGATTGGTCACCTTGAGCGTCTCGTGCATCAGGTCGAAGCTGACCCGCTTGCCCTCGATGGCGGTCACCGTCAGGCAGACCCCGTTGTGGGCCACCGAGGCCCCGATCTCCAGCCCCTTGCGCAGGGCCTTGGGCAGGGCAATGACGTGGGTGCGAAACAGCTCCGCCTCTTCAATGGCAACCACCTTGGCGGTGCCCTGCACGATACCGGTGAACATGGCGTCTCCTCGACTGACTGGCACCCCGGCGCGGGGCACAAGGGGCACACAGTGTAAGGAATCCGCGCCGACCACGTCCATGACAGGGCACGCCACCCTACAGTCGGGCAGGCGCCCCTGTGGCATCGGCCAGTCATTAGCGCCCGAATGATTCTCACTCTTCAGAGGATCTTGCTGAATATCAACCCGGCTCCGACAGCATGCACCATTCACGTTGACTCGCGCCCACGCGCGCCCTATTCTTTCGCGCACATTTTGACGGCGCCGATTTGACCCCGGATTGCGGGCGCCAACGTCGTGGCCCCCTCGCGGAGGTCGCGACGTGAAGTGCAGCTAAAAGGGTGTGTTCAGCGTTGATGACCACCCGCCAGGGTGGCCTCTCCTTGTCCAGCGCCCTGCCCTGCACCGCCCGCCACGGCGCCTCTCTGCGGTGGCTTCCATGATACGACTCCACAACGTTTCCAAGACTTTTGTCATCAAGGGTCGCAAGCGACGCCAGGGCACCGACGAGCCCGATGGCGGCGCCAGTACGGTGCAGGCCCTCAGCAACGTCGACCTGCACGTACCCCAGGGCCAGATTCATGGGGTGATCGGCCTCTCGGGTGCCGGAAAGTCGACCCTGATCCGCTGCGTCAACCTGCTCGAGCGCCCGACCAGCGGCAGCGTCAGCGTGGATGGCCAGGAGCTCACCGGGCTCTCGCGCTCGGCGCTCAACCAGGCGCGCCATCGCATCGGCATGATCTTCCAGCACTTCAACCTGCTCACCAACCGCACGGTGTTCGCCAACGTGGCGCTGCCGCTTGAACTGATGGGCATGAAGCGATCAGAGATCCGCGAGCGGGTGACGCCGCTGCTCGACCTGGTGGGGCTTTCCGACAAGGCCAGCCAGTACCCGGCCCAGCTCTCCGGCGGGCAGAAGCAGCGCGTGGCCATCGCCCGGGCACTCGCCAGCCGCCCCAAGGTGCTGCTCTGTGACGAGGCCACCTCGGCGCTGGACCCCCAGACCACCGGCTCGATCCTCGCCCTGCTGCGCGACATCAATCACCAGCTCGGCCTGACCATCCTGCTGATCACCCACGAGATGGAGGTGGTCAAGTCGATCTGCCACCGGGTCAGCCTGATCTCCGACGGCGAGTTGGTGGAAGAGGCCGACGTGGGCGACTTCTTCACCGCCCCCAGGACGCAGCTGGGGCGAGAATTCCTCAACGACTTTCTCAAGCTGGAGCCGCCCCGCGCCCTGATCGACCAGCTTCAGGACGCCCCCGGTAAGAACACTCACCCGGTGGTGCGCCTGGCCTTCTCCGGCGACGCGGTTTCCACCCCGCTGATCTCGCGGCTGGCCAGGGAGTGCGGCGTCGATGTCAGCATCCTGCAGGCCAAGGTGGAGTCGATTCAGGAACGCACCCTGGGGCTGATGATCGCCGAACTGATGGGCCCGCCGGAGAAAACCCGCGAGGCCATCGACTACCTCGAATCCCATGATCTTCACGTGGAGGTGCTCGGCCATGTCCAGCGCACTGCTTGACTTGATCCTGCGGGCCACCCTGGACACCCTTTATATGGTGGCCGTCTCCGGGGTCCTCGCCGCCCTGGTGGGCATCCCGCTCGGGGTGCTGCTCTATGTGACCCGGCCCGGCCAGGTGCTGGCCCAGCCGGTGCTGAGCGGCGTGCTCGGCATCGTCACCAACATCGGCCGCTCGATCCCCTTCATCATCCTGATGGTGGCGATCATCCCCTTCACCCGCATGCTGGTGGGCACCTCCATCGGCACCAACGCCGCCGCGGTGCCTCTGACCATCGCCGCCATTCCCTTCATCGCCCGCCTGGTGGAGGGCGCGCTGAACGAGATCAACCCAGGCCTGGTGGAGGCCGCCCAGTCCATGGGCGCCACCCCCTGGCAGATCATCACCCGGGTGCTGCTGCCCGAGGCCCGCGGCGGCATCTTCACGGCGCTCACCGTCACCGTGGTGACCCTGGTGAGCTATTCGGCCATGGCCGGCGCCGTGGGTGGCGGGGGCCTCGGCGATCTGGGCATCCGTTACGGTTACAACCGCTTCAACCCCACCATCATGCTGATCACCGTGGCAATACTCGTGGTCATGGTGCAGGGCTTCCAGAGCCTGGGGGACTATCTGGTGCGCAAGAGCGATCACAAGTAGGGGAAGCCTTGCTCCGCAAATAGCAAAAAGCTATTTAAACTATTTTTTTTATTCCGTTATTATTACAGCAACACCACAGGAGATCCGTTCCATGCGCAAGACCCTGATCCACACCCTGCTCGCCTCCAGCCTCGCCCTGGGTGCCACCACCGCGATGGCCGACGAGCATTCCATCAAGGTTGGTACCGTGGCCGGCCCGGAGACCGACGTGATGCAGGTCGCCGCCGAGATCGCCCTGCGCGAGTACGGCCTGACGGTCGAGATCATCGAGTTCACCGACTACGTGACCCCCAATGCCGCCCTGGCCGACGGCAGCCTGGACGCCAATGCCTACCAGCACGAGCCCTACCTGCAGGCCATGGTCAACGACCGCGGCTACGACCTCGCCATCGCCGGGCTCACCTTCGTCTACCCGATCGGCGCCTACTCAGGGAAGTACGCAAGCGTCGACGAGCTGCCCGATCGCGCCCAGATCGCCCTGCCCAACGACCCCTCCAATGAGGGACGCTCGCTGATCCTGATGCACAACGAGGGCCTGATCCTGCTCGACGACCCGGAGAACCTCGAGGCCACTCCGCTCAACGTGGTGGAGAATCCGCGAAACTTCCGCTTCCGCGAGATCGAGGCCGCCCAGCTGCCCCGCGTGCTGCCTGACGTGGACATGGCCTTCATCAACAACACCTTCGCCCAGCCCGCCGGCCTCAGCCTGGACGACGCCCTGATCAAGGAGGGGCCGGAATCGCCCTACGTCAACCTGATCGCCGTGCGGGGTGGCGACCAGGAGCGCGAGGAGATCCAGCAGCTGGTGCGCGCCTACCAGACCGAGGCAGTGAAGGCCAAGGCGGCCGAGTTGTTTGGGCCGGCAGCAGTGCCCGGCTGGGAGTAAGTCCTTCTCAAGCAGTCTGGGCCGGCCATAGCGCCGGCCCTCTCGTTTCTGGAGACATCATGACACCCGACTACACCCTGCTCGCCCGCCAACTCGAGGCGCTGCTCGACACCCGCGACTGGCTGACCAACAGCGCCCAGACCTGCGCCTTCCTGATGCAGGAGCTCCCGGAGCTCAACTGGGCCGGCTTCTACCTGCATCGAAAGCCCCAGACGCTCTGCCTTGGGCCCTTCCAGGGCAAGCCGGCCTGCCACCCCATCCCCTTCGCCAAGGGAGTGTGCGGTGCGGCGGCGCGCACCCTCACCACCCAGCGAATCGACGATGTCCACGCCGTGGCCGACCATATCGCCTGCGACGCGGCCTCCCGTGCCGAGCTGGTCGTCCCCATCGTCGTGGAGGACCACCTGTGGGGCGTGCTCGACCTGGACAGCCCCGTGATGGGACGCTTCAGCGAGCAGGACCAGGCCGGCATCGAGACGCTGGTCGGCGTGTTCATGACGCGCACCGACCTCATGGCGAGGCCGTAACGGACGCCCACAGCAAGTCGCCCCGCAGCAGGGCTGCGGGGTGACTCGAAATCTGGTAGGACCAGGCGGATTTGAACCGCCGACCTCCACGATGTCAACGTGGCGCTCTAACCAACTGAGCTATGGTCCTGCTGTGACGTGATGCGAGGCTGGTAGGACCAGGCGGATTTGAACCGCCGACCTCCACGATGTCAACGTGGCGCTCTAACCAACTGAGCTATGGTCCTGCTACAGCGTCGATTACCGGCGCACATCGCCCCGGCAACGGATGCACATCATACCCATCGGGCCGGATTTTGCAAGCCTTCAGCGATCACTCTTGACCCGCTCCACGGCCTCTTGCCAGCCGCGGTAGAGCCGCTCACGCTCCGCCTCGGGCATATGCGGCGTGAAGCGACGCTCGCACTGCCAGAGCTCGGCGATCTCGTCGAGGTCGCGGTACCAGCCCAGGCGCAGCCCGGCCAGATAGGCGGCCCCCAGGGCGGTGGTCTCCAGCACCGTGGGCCGGTCCACGGCCAACCCCAGCATGTCGGCGAGGAACTGCATCACCCAGTTGTTGGCCACCATGCCACCATCGACGCGCAGGGTGTCGGGCTCCGCGGCCATGTCGTCGCTCATGCAGGCCTGAAGGTCGCGGGTCTGGTAGCAGACCGCCTGCAGCCCCGCCGCCACGATCTCGGCGATGCCGGTATCCCGGGTCAGGCCGAAGATGGCGCCTCGCGCCTTGGGATCCCAGTGCGGTGCGCCGAGCCCGGTGAAGGCGGGCACCAGGTAGACACTGTGGCCGCTGCGCATGTTGCGGGCCAGCGCCTCGGTCTCGGCGGCGTCGGCGAACAGCTGCAGGCCGTCTCGCAGCCACTGCACCGTGGCACCGGCCACGAAGATGCTCCCCTCCATGGCGTAGGTGGTCCTACCACCGATGCGGTAGCCCACGGTGGTCAGCAGCCGATTGCGCGACAGCTCGGCCTTGTCGCCGGTGTTGACGATCATGAAGCAGCCGGTTCCGTAGGTGCTCTTGCCCATGCCCGGTGAGAAGCAGGCCTGGCCCACCAGGGCCGCCTGCTGGTCACCGGCCACCCCGGCGATGGGCAACTCGGCGCCGAGCCACTCGGCATCCACCACGCCGAAGTCGTCGCTGGAGTCCTTCACCTCGGGCAGCAGCGACTCGGGAACCCCGAACAGCTCGAGCAGTACCGGGTCCCAGCGCTGTTCATGGATGTTGAACAGCGCCGTGCGCGAGGCATTGGTGGCGTCGGTGGCATGCACCTTGCCTCCCGTGAGGCGCCAGATCAGGAAGGTATCCACGGTACCGAAGGCGAGATCGCCGCGCTCGGCTCGCTCCCTGGCCCCCTCCACGTGGTCGAGGATCCAGGCGAGCTTGGTGGCCGAGAAGTAGGGATCGAGGAGCAGGCCCGTCCGTGCCTGGACTTCCTCCAGATGCCCGGCCTCGCGCAGCGCCTGGCAGGCATCCGCGGTACGCCGGTCCTGCCAGACGATGGCGTTGTAGAGCGGCTCCCCGGTCTCGCGGTCCCACACCAGGGTAGTCTCGCGCTGGTTAGTGATGCCCACCCCGATGACGGCGTTGAGCCCTACGCCAGCGCGCTCGATGGCCTCGCGACAGGTGGTCAGCACGGTGGACCAGAGGGACGCCGGATCATGCTCGACCCAGCCGTCGCTCGGGAAGATCTGGGGGAACTCCCGCTGCGCTGAGGCGATGTTGTGACCTTCTCGATCGAAGAGGATGGCGCGCGAACTGGTGGTGCCCTGGTCAATGGCAAGCAGATAGTCGGCCATGGAGGCTCCTGTCGTTTATCGTTGTAATGTCGATCAAATGTTCGTTTTTGATCACCAAGAGTACTGCAGCGTGTTCGAAATGCTCTACCACCTTGGTCGGACACCACTCTGGAAGCGGCTGCCGGACGCGGCAATCATCGCCTACAATGGCATGATCACAAGGAGCCAGCATGAACCAGCCACAGCGACAGGAAGCCATCGTCGGCCTGGTGCGTCGCCAGGGCTATGCCAGCATCGAACAGCTGACCGAGCATTTTGCGGTCACCCCCCAGACAATTCGCCGCGACCTCAATGCCCTGGCCGGGGAGGGCCTGATCCGCCGCGTCCACGGCGGCGCCGGCCTGGAATCGAGCACGGTCAACACCGCCTATAGCACCCGCAAGACCCTTAACCTCGACGCCAAGCAGCGGATCGCGGCGCTACTGGCCAGGCAGGTTCCAGACGGCTCCTCGCTGTTCATCAACATCGGGACCAGCAACGAGGTGGTAGCTGAGGCCCTGCTGGAGCACCGCGACCTCGAGGTGATCACCAACAACCTCAACGTGGCCGCTATCCTCCAACACAAGGAGGACTTTAACGTGATCATCGCCGGCGGCCAGGTGCGATCACGGGACGGCGGGATCATCGGCGAGGCTACCATCGACTTCATCAACCAGTTCAAGGTCGACTACGGCATCATCGGCATCAGCGGCATCGACGAGGATGGCTCATTGCTGGAGTTCGACTACCAGGAGGTTCGTGTCGCCCAGGCGATCATCCGCAATTCCCGGCAGGTCTATCTCGCCGCCGATCACTCCAAGTTCCATCGCAACCCCTCGGTGCGCCAGGGCAACATCGCCCAGATCGACGCGCTGTTTACCGACCGCCGCCCGCCCCAGGCCATC
Source organism: Halomonas salsilacus (assembly GCF_051216275.1). NCBI lineage: Bacteria > Pseudomonadati > Pseudomonadota > Gammaproteobacteria > Oceanospirillales > Halomonadaceae > Halomonas > Halomonas salsilacus. Next base: position 269,794 of record NZ_JBPKAQ010000004.1, on the reverse strand, counting down.
TGCCAGCTGATGGCCAGTCATGACGTGACGATGCATATCGCCGACTGACCCTTTAACGGCCTCGCTGACGGGGCCCGATGCACCTGCCCACAGCTCACACGGCCGAACCGGATAAATCGACTGTTCGGACGCTCGATGTCGCCTCTTGATGTTCGCTTGTGAATTCAATATGTTCGATTTCAATCATCACGTGGCGACGGCCCCTGCAGGATGAGCGACATTGGCGGAGCGGGACATGACGACGACACCACAGCCAGGGCTTCTCGATCTCTTCGTGATCGGCGGCGGCATCAACGGCGCGGGCATCGCCAGCGATTACCTGGCGGCGACCGGAGCGGCGCCGACCGGGGACGCCGCGACGACGTCGGCGTGAGACGGCCAGCGATGGCAGTGCCGCGACCTGGGTGGCCCCCTTCGAGGCGCTGCCGAGAACAGGCCGGCGCATGGCGTGAGGCGACCTGACCAGTCGGGTAAAGTGATTGACATCGATTCGTCACAAAACCTAGATTGAAGAGCAATCTTTCGAATGCACTCACCACCGGGTGGGGCATGTCGAGTTTCGAGCATCGCCCTGTCGACTCAACCGCAAGACTCAACAACAACAATCCAGAGGCACGCCATGCAAATCGTCTCCGTGAAGTCAACAAATGCGTCACCCGTCGCATCAAGAAGATTCCCCCTCACTGCCCTGGCGGCCTCCGCCCTGTTGCCGCTGTCGATGCTGATGGCTGCGCCTGCGCTGGCCGACTGCCCCCGCGGCGATCTGGACGCCATCTTCTGCGACGAGGACGGTGACATGGTTGCCGACCTGCCCGCCGACGAGTCCGAGTGGGCCAATCCCGACACCCTGATCTTCGCTTATACGCCGGTGGAAGACCCGGCCATCTACTCGGACATCTGGCAGCCCTTCATCAACCACCTCGAGGAGGTGACCGAACGCGACGTGCGCTTCTTCGCCGTGCAGTCCAACGCCGCCCAGGTCGAGGCCATGCGCAGCGGTCGCCTGCACATCGCCGGTTTCTCCACGGGACCGACGCCCTTCGCCGTCAACCTGGCCGGCGCCGTGCCCTTTGCGCTGATGGGCTCCGACGATGGCCAGTTCGGCTACACCCTGCAGGTCTATACCCACGTCGATTCCGGCATCGACGAACTCACCGACCTCGCCGGCAAGCGGGTGGCCCACACCTCGCCAACCTCCAACTCCGGCAACCTGGCCCCGCGAGCCCTCTTCCCCGAACTCGGCATCGTCCCCGACGAGGACTACGAGGTGGTCTACTCCGGCAGCCACGACCAGTCGATGCTGGGCGTGGTGGCGCGGGACTACGACGCGGCCCCGGTAGCCTCCGAGGTGGTCGAGCGCATGGCGGCCCGCGGCCTCTATGACGAGGAGGACGTCAAGATCATCTACGAGACCGACGCCTTCCCCACCACCTCCTACAACTACGCCCACAACCTGCATCCCGACCTGGTCGAGAAGATCAAGGAGGCCTTCTTCAGCTTCGATTTCGTCGGCACGGCCCTCGGCGACGAATTCGAGGGGGTCGAGAAGTTTGTCCCGATCAACTACAGGGACAATTGGCAGGTCATCCGCACCATACAGGCGGCCAACGACGTTCGCTATACCCGCGACAACCTCGAGTGACCTCTGTCGCTGCCCCCGCACACCCGGGGGCAGCGCCGCTTGCGAATCGTCATGGCGAGGTGGATGAATGCTGGAAATCTCGAAGCTGGTCAAGCGCTACGGTCATGACGAGCCCGTCCTCCAGGGGCTGGATCTGGTCGTGGAAGACAACAGCGTGGTCTCCATCGTCGGGGCCTCCGGGGCCGGCAAGAGCACCATGCTGCGCTGTATCAATCGCCTGGTGGAGCCCACCTCTGGCTCGATTCGGCTCAACGGCACCGAGCTGGTGACGCTCAAGGGCTCGGCGTTACGCCGCGCCCGCCGCAAGATCGGCATGGTCTTCCAGGGCTTCAACCTGATCGACAGGCTCACGGTGATGGAGAACGTGCTGGCCGGCCGGCTCGGCTACGTGAACCTCTACCAGGCCATCTCCCGTCGCTATCCCCGCGAGGATATCGAGCGGGCCTTCACCCTCATGGAGCGGGTAGGCATCGCCAACTATGCCAACAAGCGCGCCGACGCCCTGTCCGGCGGCGAGCGCCAGCGCGTCGGCGTGGTACGGGCGCTGATGCAGGAACCAGAGGTGCTGCTCGCCGACGAGCCCACCGCCTCCCTGGACCCACGCACCTCCGAGCAGATCATGATCCTGCTGCAGAGCCTGGCGAGCGAGCTATCGCTGCCGGTGCTGATCAACATCCATAACGTCGCCCAGGCCAGGACCTACACCGAGCGCATCGTCGGCCTGCGCCATGGCAGGATGATCTTCGATGGCGCCCCCGACGACTTCACCCGGGATGCCCTGGACGCCATCTACGGCGGCATCGAGTCCCCCGAGGAGGAGCCGACGGCAACGTCCGCCCCCTCCCCCGCCCAGGCCAAGCGAGGCGTGCCCCATGACCCGCTCTGACCGCGAGGGCGCCATCCCCCGCACCTGGCGCAAGCCCCCCTTCATCGCCAATCCCTGGTTGCGCTACGGCGCCTGGCTGGTGCTACTGGTCTACCTGGTCTGGGCCTTCGGCAGCCTGCCGTTCAACTGGGCGCGGATCGGCGAGGGCCTGCCCCGGGCCGCACGCATCTTCGGCGGCGGCTTTCCACCGAGTTTCGAGCGCGGCGCCCTGCTGCTGACCGGCTTCAAGGAGAGCTTCCAGATCGCCATCCTGGCCACCCTGCTTGGGGTGGCGCTGTCGATTCCCTTCGCGGTGATGGCGGCACGCAACGTTGCCCCGCTGCCGGTCTACCTGTTCGGCCGCGCGGTGATCATCATCTCGCGCAGCTTCCACCCGGTGATTGTCGCCATCCTATTCGTCGCCGCGGTGGGCTTCGGTCCGCTGGCCGGGATCCTCACTCTGACCCTCTACTCCATCGGCTTCGTCGGCAAGCTGCTCGCCGAGGAGATCGAGGAGATCGACTGGGGCCAGGTGGAGGCGATGCGCGCCACCGGCGCCGGCTACCTGGCCATCCTGTTCTATGCGGTGTTTCCGCAGATCCTGCCGCGCCAGGTGGGGCTCTCGATGTACCAGCTCGACAGCAACCTGCGCGCCTCGGCCGTGGTGGGGATTGTCGGGGCCGGCGGCATCGGCGGCACCCTGATGAACGCCTTCGGACGCTACGACTATGACTTCGCCTTCGCCATCCTGCTGATCATCATCGCGGTGATCCTGGTCAGCGAGGGCATCAGCGGCTGGGTGAGGAAGAAGATATGGTAGATCATGCCGACGCCCTGGCCGACCGCGTCTGGCGACGCTACGACCGCCGGGAGCGCCTGACCCGCTATGCCGTGCTGCTGGTGACGCTGATGGTGGTCGTCTGGGCGGTGCGCGACATCGATATCTTCTGGCCCTGGGTGTGGGATGCGCCCAACCAGATCTCGAACCTCGGGGCGCGCATGTGGCCCCCGGACCCCAGCGGCCTCGGGCAGATTCTGACCGCCATGATCGAGACGGTTCATATCGCCACCCTGGCCACCCTGCTGACGATCTTCATCGCCCTGCCGGTCTCCTACATTGCCGCCCAGAACACTACCCCCAATCGCGCCTGCCTGTGGCTGGGGCGCTTCATCCTGGTGTCGAGCCGTTCGGTGAACACCATCATCTGGGCCCTGCTGTTCGTGGCGATCTTCGGCCCCGGGGTGCTGGCGGGGATATTGGCGATCATGTTCCGGTCGATCGGCTTCATCGGCAAGCTAATGGGTGAGGCGATCGAGGAGATCGACCGCCGCCCCGTGGAGGCCATGGAGGCCACCGGTGCCTCCAAGCTCAAGGTGATCGCCTACGCCGTGGTGCCCCAGGTGATGCCGGCCTTCTTCGCCATCGTCATCCTGCGCTGGGACATCAACATCCGCGAGTCCACGGTGCTGGGGCTGGTGGGGGCCGGCGGCATCGGGGTACTGCTGCAAGGTGCCATCGACACCTTCGCCTGGCCCACCGTGGCCACCATCCTGATCGCCATCGTGGTCCTGGTGCTGATCGGCGAGGCGATCACCTGGCTCCTGCGCCGCAAGGTGATCTAGCCAGGCATTAACGACCAGGCATTCACGACCGGTGACATCCGGCGTACGCTGAGCCCTGGACGTCACCGAGACCACCGAGAGGTCATGTCGTGTTCTCCATCCTGCTTGCGGTGCTCGCCATCGCGCTGCTGGCTGCCACCCTGGTCGCGAGATCGCCGTTGAACTGGTGGTGGATCCGCGCCTGCGAGTTCCCACGACTGCAGCTGGCCGCCCTGGCGACGGTGTCCGCGCTGCTGGTTCCGCTGGCCGATCCGCCCTGGTCATGGATCGCCCTCGTGGCGAGCCTCGCCACCCTGGGACTTCAGGCGGTCCGCATCCTGCCCTGGACACCGCTGTGGCGGGTACAGGTACAGCGCGCCGAACCGGGGCAGGAGAACCGCTGCCTGACGCTGCTGGTCGCCAATGTGCTCACGACCAACCGCGACGCCGAGTCATTGACCCGGCTGATTCTCCAGCACCGGCCCGATCTGGTGCTGACCCTGGAGTCCGACGCCTGGTGGCAGGAACGGCTGGACACGGCACTGGACGAGGGCTGGCCCCACGCGGTGCGGGTACCGCTGGACAACCTCTACGGCATGCACCTCTATTCGCACCGACCGCTGGTCGACCCCGAAATCAGGTGGTTGATCCAGGACGATATCCCCTCGATCCATACCGGCGTCACCCTGCCCAGCGGTGAGGTGATCCGATTGCATGCCCTGCATCCCCGCCCCCCGGCCCCGAACGAGAGCGAGGAGTCCCTGTGGCGAGATGCCGAGCTGCTGCTGGTGGGCAAGGCGATTCATGAGGACCCGACCCCCGCCCTGGTGGCCGGGGATCTCAACGACGTGGCCTGGTCGCGCACCACCCGGCTCTTCTGCCGCGTCAGTGGCATGCTCGACCCGCGACGCGGGCGCGGCATGTTCAGCACCTTCCACGCCGATTACCCGCTGCTGCGCTGGCCCCTGGACCATGTCTTCAGCAGCGAACACTTCACCCTGGCGGCCATGCGGCGCCTGCCGCACATCGGCTCCGACCACTTCCCGATCCTGGTGACTCTCTGCTACCGGCCCTCTCGCTCAGACGAGCACGAGACGCCCAAGGCCGACCGGGAGGAGCGCCGCGACGCCCGGGAGACCATCAAGGAAGGCAAGGAGCGGGATCAGGAAGCCTGAGCCCTACTCCGGAATGCCGCCACGGGTCAGCGCCGCCGGGTCCAGCAGGCGCTCGAGCTCCTCTCGGGAGAGCTCGGTCTGCTCCTCGGCCACGTCCAGGATCGGCCGTCCCGCCTGATAGGCCTGCTTGGCGATGGCCGCGGCGGTGTTGTAACCGATCACGGCGTTGAGCGCCGTGACCAGGATCGGGTTGCGCGCCAGGGGCCCCGCCAGGTTCTCCTCGCGCACCTTGAAGGTGGCGATGGCCCGGTTGCCAAGCAGCCAGGCGGTGTTGCTCATCAGGGTGATCGAGGTGAGCAGGTTGTGGGCCACCAGCGGCAGCATCACGTTGAGCTGGAAGTTGCCGCTCTGCCCGGCGATCGTCACGGCGCTGTCGAGGCCAATCACCTGGGCGGCGGCCTGGGCGGCGGATTCCGGAATCACGGGATTGACCTTGCCCGGCATGATGGAGCTCCCCGGCTGCAACGCCTCAAGCTCGATCTCGCCGAGCCCCGCCAGCGGGCCGGAGTTCATCCAGCGCAGGTCGTTGGCGATCTTCATGACCACGCAGGCCAGCCCGCGCAGCTGCCCGGAGAGCTCCACCGCGGCGTCCTGGGAAGAGAGGCTGGCGAAGAAACTCTCGCTGGGGGCGAAGGCCAGTCCAGTCTGCTGCGACAAGTCCGCCGCCATGCACTCGGCAAACTCGGGATGGGCGTTGATGCCGGTGCCCACCGCCGTGCCGCCCTGGGCAAGGCGGCAAAGCCGCACCAGGGCGCTGTCCAGCCGCTCGATGGCATGGCCCACCTGGCTCGCCCAGCCGCCCAGCTCCTGGCTCATGCGCAGCGGCATGGCATCCATCAGGTGGGTTCGGCCGGTCTTCACCACGCCGTCGAGCTCGACCGCCCGCGCCTCGATGGTCTCGCGCAGGTGGACCAGGGCCGGGCGCAGCCGTCCGGTGACCTCCAGCGCCGCCGAGACGTGGATCGCCGTGGGGATCACGTCGTTGCTCGACTGGCCCATGTTGACGTGGTCGTTGGGCCCTACCTCGATGCCCTGGCGGCTCGCCAGGTTGGCCAGCACCTCGTTGACATTCATGTTGCTGGAGGTGCCGGAGCCGGTCTGAAAGAGGTCCACCGGGAACTGATCGTCATGATCCCCGCGGATCACCGCCTCGGCGGCGGCGGCGATCGCCTCGGCCCGGGGGGCATCGAGCAGGCCAAGCCGGGCGTTGACCCGGGCCGCCGCCAGCTTGATGCGGGCGATGGCGTGAATGAAGGCCGGCGGCATCGGCTGGCCAGAGACCGGAAAGTTGTTGACGGCGCGCTGGGTCTGGGCGCCGTAGAGGGCGTCGGCCGGCACTTCCAGCTCGCCCATGCTGTCTCGCTCGAGTCGCGTCTTGTTCATGGCTGGCTCCCTATACAGGCGGCGTTGGCGTTCGGCTTCAGCCTGGCGTCGACGCCCCTGCACCGCAAGTTCGGCGCGGTGCAATGTCGCTAAACTGGGGTATGAGATTTTTCATCACGGGAGGATGTTGCAGCGCACAAACCGCTCTGCTATTGTGCATTGCAACAGGGCAGGCTTCCTGCTCCTCAACACCAGATGAACCAGGAGGTTTTACCATGATGAACGCATTCAACTTCGACACCAAGCAGTTCGATACCCAGCAGTTTGACGCCCTCTTCTTCGGCCCGGCCCGCGCTTACGCCAGCCTGGCGGTAGACTACACCGAGAAGCTGGCCCACGCCCAACTGGACGCCACTAAAGCCTACACCGACACCGGCCTGGCCCAGCTGCGCACCCTGATGACCGTCAAGGATGCCGAAGGCCTGAAGAGCTACATGGAAGGCCAGCAGAAGGTCGCCAAGGACCTCGCCGAGCGCCTGAAGGGCGATGCCGAGAAGGTCGTCGCCCTGCAGCAGGACTTCGCCCAGCAGAGCCAGAAGCTGACCGAAGAGAACGTCAAGCAGGTCCAGGCTACGGCCACCAAGGCCACTGCCCAGAAGTAAGCCGCCGCTGCCGGCCAAGGCCGGCAGACGCCGCACTTCGAAAAGCCGCCGCCCTCCGGGGCGGCGGCTTTTGCGTGTCGGCAAATGGGAAGGTTTCATGGACCCTGGCCTGCGCTATGCTGGCACGGGCACAGGGCGCCGATAAATCTTCTCAGGGAGTGACACCATGAAACGCTGGATACCGATGCTGCTGCCGGGGCTCTTGCTGGCGGGCTGCGAGATCATGCCCCCCGCCCCGTCGCCCACCGATCGCATCGAGGTCATCGACCGCGAGGTCGAGCCCGCGGAAACACGGCCCGCGCCCGAGGAGCCCCGCGAGATTCCATCGGGGCGCGTAGCCCGTCAGGTGGCCTTCCCCGCCGCGGAGTATGCCTCCCTCGAGAAGACGGGCAGCGCGGTGATCAGCGGCCAGCTGACCATCGGCGGTCGCGCCGTGCCCAACGCCGGCGTCTCGGTGGCCCCGGTGACCACCTACTCCGCCGAGGCGGCAGAGAAGGCGCTGGCCGGCATCGCCGTGGAGCCCGCCGACCCGCGGGCCCGGGAGTACACCCACACCACCCGCACCGACGGCAACGGGCGGTTTCGCCTGACCGGCCTGCCCGCGGGGGAGTTCTACCTCTCCGGCGCCGGCCCCGACCCGGCCAGCGGCCAGGCACGGGTAGTGATCCGCCAGGTGCAGCTGCGAAGCGGCCAGCAGTTGGAGACAGACCTGAGCCGCTGAGGCGACGGCTGGCAGGGCCGCGGTGCGTCTCCTATGTTGATGCCTATGGACCCGCCTGCTGGCGGAGCATAACCACGGCCCTTTTAACTGCTGGAGTTTCCTGATGCTCCATGACCGCTTCTCCGTCTGGTCAGTGCGTCTGGCCATGATTACCGTGCTGCTCGCCATGTCGTCGGCCAGCGTTGCGGCCAGCCTGGACGAACTCCGCGAGCGCGGCGGTATCCGTATCGCCGTGGCCAACGAGGTGCCATACGGCTATCTGGACGCCGAGGGCCAGGCCCGTGGCGCCGGCCCGGAGGTGGCTCAACACCTGATCGACCGGCTGGAGCTCGGCGAGATCGAATGGGTGGAAACCGACTTCGGAGAGCTGATTGCCGGCCTGCGCGCAGGTGAGTTCGACATGGCGGCCGCCGAGATGGCCATCCTGCCGGAGCGCTGCGAGCTGATCCTCTACTCAGAGCCCAATACCACCTACGGTGAGGGACTGCTGGTGAGGGCTGGCAATCCTCTGGAGCTCAACGCCTTTGACACTTTCGCGGACCGCAACGACTACCGGGTGGCCGTCATGGCAGGCGCCGATCAGCGCGAGATTCTGATGGCCCTCGGCGTGCCCGAGGTGAAGTTTGTCACCATCACCCGCAACGAGGAGGCAATCGAGGTAATCGTCAACGGCGAGGCCGATGCCTACGCCGCCACTGGTCTTACGGTCACCGCACTGGACGAGGCGAGCCAGGAGGTGGAGGCGGCGATGGATTTTGTCGACCCTGTACTCGATGGTGAGGAGGTGCGCAGTTGGGGCGGTTTCGCCTTCGGTCCCGATGCCGAGGCGCTGCGCGATGCCATCAACGAGGCATTGCTTGATTTCAAGCCGACTCAGGCATGGGAGCAGATTCTCATCGACAGTGGCTTCAGTCAGGAGGACGTGCTCAACTCCTTCAAGTACCCCACCGAGCGACTTTGTCGCCGCTGACCCTACCAGCCCAGCGCCTGCTTGACGAAGGGAATGGTGAGCCTACGTTGGGCCGACAGCGAGGCGCTGTCCAGGGTACTCAGCAGCTCGAACAGCTCCCCCAGCCGGCGTGGCCCGCGATGCAGGATGAATCGGGCTACCTCGTCGGGCAGCGCCATGCCGCGCCCCCGGGCGCGCAGCTGCAGCGCGGCCAGGCGGCCGGGGTCGTCCAGCCCTTGGACGTTGAAGGTGACGCCCCAGGTCAGCCGCGAGGCGAGATCGGGCAGTGTGACCGGCAGCTGCCGGGGGGCGGCGTCGGCCGCAACCACCAGGCGCTTGCCCGCATCGCGCAGGCGGTTGAAGGCGTGGAACAGCGCCTCCTCCCAGCGCTTGCGTCCCAACACCTTCTCCAGGTCATCGATGGCCACCAGGTCGAGGCGCTCAATCTCCTCGAGCATCAGCGGCGGGAAGTGGCCGAGTTCGGCCAGGGGCAGGTAGAGCGCGCGCAGCTCGCGATCCGAGGCGGCGTGACAGGCGGCCTGCAGCAGGTGGCTGCGCCCCACGCCCTCCCCGCCCCACAGATAGAAGAAGGGCTCGCCGCCCTGGTCCAACTGCTGGGTGAGGCGAGCGACCAGGCTGGCATTGGGACCGGGATGGTAGTTGGCGAAGGTGGCGTCGTCGCGCAGGCCGACGCCTAGCGGCAGCTGCGCCGGGGCCCTGCTCATGGCGCCTCCTCGTCGTCGCGTCGTGCCAGGGTGGCATCGTACAAGGTGCTGTTCTTGTAGCGTTCGTTGAGTTCACGCAAGAGTACCATGATCACCGCCGCCGCCGGCAGCGCCAGCAGCACCCCGGTGAAGCCGAACAGGTTGCCGCCGGCCAGCACGGCGAAGATCACCGCCACCGGATGCAGGCCGATGCGATCGCCCAGAAGCTTGGGCTGCAGCAGCGTGCTCTCGATCACCTGGCCGGTGCTGAATACCGCCACCACGCCGAGCAGCGCCAGCCAGGTGCCGAACTGGAAAAAGGCCACCACCAGCGCAATGCTCATGCCGACGATGAAACCCAGGAACGGCACAATGCTGGCGAGCCCCGAGATCAGACCGATCAGCACCCCGAAGCTCACCCCCATCAGGGTAAGACCCAGGCCGTAGATCACCCCCAGGCTGAGCATCACCAGCAGTTGCCCGCGCAGGAAGGCCGAGAGCACCTCGTCGCAGCGCTTAGCCAGGCGCACCGTATCGGCTTCCCAGGCCCGCGGCAGCAGGCGGCGCAGGCTGGTCATCAGTGACTTCCAGTCGAGCAGTAGATAGAAGGTCACCACCGGGATCATCGATACATAGGTCACCCAGGTGACGAAGGCCATGCCCGAACGACCCACCTGCCCGAGCACCTGAGCAAGGTAACCCCCCGCATCCTGCCAGTGCTCGGCCAATGTCTCCTGCACGTTCTCCAGTTCACCGGCCACATCGAAGCCCGTCCAGGCCTGGATCTGCGGCGCCAGCACCGTCTCCAGCCACTCGAAGATCCCCGGCGTCACCTCACCGAACTGACGCATCTGCTGCACCAGCAGCGGAATCAGCACCAGCAGCCCCAGCGCCAGCACCACCAGCAGCACCAGGAACACCGCGCTGACCGCCAGCGCCCGCGACAGCCCCCAGCGCTCCAGCCGGTTGGCGAGCGGATCCGCCAGGTAGGCCAGGATCATGCCGGCGATGAAGGGCATCAGCATCGCCTCAAGCCGCATCAGCAGCCACACCAGGGCCACCGCCGCCGCCAGCACCCACCATTCTCTGCGCATCGTCCTCTCCCTGTCAGGGCCGCACCGGCATGCCCTCACGGCTGCCTGCACGACGTCTTGATGCTACAATCCCGCATCCAATCTTGATTCAGCACCCGAGCCTGCCCACCCGCCTGGCCCACGCCTGCGCTGGCGGCATGGCCGACCCACGCCGACGACCTATCGACAGGACCCGAGATGACCGACACCCCTTCTTCCCTCCCCTCGCTCAGCTACAAGGATGCCGGCGTCGACATCGATGCCGGCAATGCCCTGATCGACCGCATCAAGGGCGTCGCCATGCGCACTACCCGCCCCGAGGTGATGGGCGGCCTGGGTGGTTTCGGCGCGCTGTGCCAGCTGCCGAGCGGCTACCGGGAGCCGGTGCTGGTCTCCGGTACCGACGGCGTGGGCACCAAGCTGCGCCTGGCCATGGACCTGGGACGCCACGACACCATCGGCATCGACCTGGTGGCCATGTGCGTCAATGATCTGATCGTCGCCGGCGCCGAGCCGCTGTTCTTCCTCGACTACTATGCCACGGGCAGGCTCGACGTGGACATCGCCGCCGACGTGGTGACCGGCATCGGCGAGGGCTGCGAGCAGGCCGGTTGCGCCCTGGTCGGCGGCGAAACCGCCGAAATGCCCGGCATGTACGAGGGCAGCGACTACGACCTGGCCGGCTTCTGTGTCGGCGTGGTGGAGAAGGCCGAGATCCTCGACGGCAAGCGCGTCGCCGAGGGCGACGTGCTGCTGGGCATGGCCTCCTCCGGCCCCCACTCCAACGGCTACTCGCTGATCCGCAAGATCCTCGAGGTCTCGGGTACCAGCCTCGATACCGCCATCGACGGTGTCTCCCTGGGCGACGCCCTGATGGCGCCCACCCGCATCTACGTCAAGTCGCTGCTGTCGCTGATCAAGGAGAGCGGCGTGCCGGTGCATGCGCTTTCCCATATCACCGGCGGCGGCCTGACCGAAAACCTGCCCCGGGTGCTGCCCGAGGACCTCGCCGCCCGGGTCGATGTGGCCAGCTGGGCCCGCCCGGCGGTGTTCGACTGGCTGCAGCAGCAGGGCAACGTCACCGAGGAGGAGATGCACCGGGTGCTCAACTGCGGCATCGGCATGGTGATCGTGGTGCCGGCCGAGAAGGCCGACCAGGCCCGCGCTCACCTGCAGGCCCTGGGCGAGACGGTGCATCGCATCGGCGAGATCGTCGCCCGGCACGGCGATGAGCCCCAGGTGCGGCTGGAGAACCTCGAGGCATGAACGAGAGAGGCCCTTCCCGCGACACCCTGAACGACTTCGCCTCGGAGCCGGCCAGCACCCGCCGGGTCGTGGTGCTGATCTCCGGCAGCGGCAGCAACCTGCAGGCGCTGATCGACGAGCAGACCCATGACCGCCTGGGCGGCGAGATCGTCGCGGTGATTTCCAACCAGCCCACCGCCTTCGGCCTGATTCGCGCCAAGGAGGCCGGCATCGACGCCGTGGTGCTGCCCCACCGCGAGTACGACAGCCGCGAGGCCTACGACGGCGCACTGATCAAGGTGATCGAGCGCCACGAGCCGGACCTGATCGTGCTGGCCGGCTTCATGCGCATCCTCACCCCGCGCTTCGTACAGCGTTTCCTGGGGCGGATGCTCAACATCCACCCCTCGCTGCTGCCTGCCTACCAGGGCCTCCATACCCACGCCCGGGCGCTGGCCGACGGGGTGGCCGAGCACGGCTGCAGCGTGCACTTCGTCACCGAGGAACTCGACGGCGGCCCGGTGGTGATCCAGGCGGCCGTCGAGGTGGCCGAGGGCGAGACCGAGGCGACCCTCAAGGAGAAGGTGCACGCCCGCGAACACCTGATCTACCCCATCGCCGTGAAGTGGTGTCTCGAGGGGCGCCTGCAGTTCACGCCCGAGGGGGCCACCCTGGACGGCATGCCGCTACCGCCCCGGGGCGTTTGCCTCTCCCACGCCGACGCGGCGGAAGAGCTGGACGAGGACCCCGACGTGCGAGCGTGACCCTGCGGCTCCGCTGCCGGGACCCCGGGCCATCCTGGGTGTCGGTCGGAAACGTCAGAAGGTGTACCCCGCGCTCAACTGGAAATGCGGCTCCAGCCTGTCCCAGCCCTGCACGCCCGCACCCGCCTGGAGCCTGGCATTCCCGAGCCGTATGCGCAGTCCCGTATCGATGCGAAGGTAATAGTCCTCCTCGCGTTCCGTCGCCATACGCGACCAGCGGTTGGTCGGCAGCGAGGCCAGCCTCACCTCGGCACCCGGCTGTTCGTCATCCAGGTACTCGCCCCCGGCGACCTCGCCGAAGAAGCCGATAACGCCCTCCGGCGAGCGATCCAGCATCAACCCCGCCTCCACCCGGCGTTCCTTGAAGTCGCGGTCCGAGACGAGCAATGCATTCGCTGCCGAGCCCTGTTCACGATAGCCTTCGATGTCAATATTGACATGCCGATAGGCCACGAAGGGAGCGGTATACCAGGGGGAGCCGCTTGCCGTCAGCCGGTAGTCGAGGCGTAACTCGCCCGCCCAGCTCTCGGCAGTGGTATCCCCTGTCAGCGATCGCTCCGCCATCCCCAGCGACACCCGGCGGCGCAGTACGAGATCGAAATCACCTCGGCTGAGAATGGCCTGCGCCCCGACTCGCCCCAGATGCTGTCGTGCGAACAGACTGAACGTCAGGCCCTCGAGTTCGAAGTCGGCCGGTGCGTCGAGCTCGGCCTCACGCCGAGTCACGGTGGCGCCCAGCCACCCGCTCCCGAGGGGCATGACCACACCGATACCCGCACCGCGTTGCGATGCCTCGGGCCTGCCGGTGTGACTGAACGCATTGGATTGCTCAAGCTGGTAGTCCCCATGCGCAAAGAGGCGCCATGTCTCGCTCTGCTGGCCTGGGCGCAATTCGCTGGTCACCAACCGCAGCTGGGCTGCCATGCTGCCTGATACCAACCCGCCGGCGAGTGACAGGAGGCGTGGCGCCTCGATCAGCGCATAGGCGTAATCGGACAGAATCTGCTGCCCGACCGCAGTCGGATGGACAGTGTCGTTGAACAGTAGCCGGGAGGGATCAGGATTGCCCGCCGCCAGTCCGTAAGCCGACACATCGCAGAAAGGAACACTGAAGCAGACGTCGGGTAATGCAATCTCTGTTGCCAGACCGAAATCCGCCGGCGCGCCGATCACCTCGTCGAAGAGCGCACCGACATCGAGACGGATGATATCCGCCCGGCCGTCGTGGCGCGCCAGGCGCTCGCCAAGGGCCTGATTGAAGACTTGCGTCAAGGCCGAGAAGGCATCGCGCTGACCACTCGCCGCCCCGGCCGGCGTCGCCCCCACATCCGGCAGATTCGAGACCACGATCGTCCGCGCGCCCGCGGTCACCAGGGCATCGATGCCATCAGCCAGCGTACCCGCACTGGTTATCGCAGCGGCGGGATCGGTGACCCGCCCATCGAGGAAATCATTACCGCCGCCGTTGAGGTAGTAGAGCGCCTCGGGATCGGCCGCCCCAGCTTCGATCAGATAGCCATCTCGGCTGCGCGCCGAGACGCCTGCCCGACCGACCACCGATCCCGCCGGCCGGGTGATCGATGCCAGGATATCGACGGTGGTGTAGTCGCCGGTGGCATAGTTGGTGCCATCGGGCAGTCCCAGCAGGTCACGCACGACCGATGTGGAGGGCAGCAGCGGACCCAGCCCCAGGGCATCGGCCAGACGCTGGATGCTGACCTCTTCATAAGGCGAAGGTGCCAGGAACGTCGGCCCGAGTCGATTGGTGAAGCGGAGGCTCCCTACCTCGCCCAGTGCCAGGCTCTCCAGATCGGGAAACTGCCCCGAATCACTCAGGCTATCGCCGAACACGATCACCTGTGAATAGCCCGATGCCAGGCCGGGCACCAGCGCCAGGCCGAAGAACAGGGCCAGCCAATGGGACGTGCCGAGCCGCCGGCGGCCATCGGCCCGAGTGGAATGAGAAACGAGTGGAACCGCCATGGCAGGGGTCCTCCAACCGGAAAGGGGTCCATGGCCGTGACTTAGCGAGCCATGTTCTTTCCAGCGTAGAGGAAGCCCCTCCGATGGCCAGCGAAAATAACCGCCCGCTCGGCGGCTGGCCTCGACAGCGGAGTCTCGTTAGGTCCTCGGCAGGGTCACGCCGCGCTGTCCCATGTACTTGCCGCCGCGGTCCTTGTAGGAGATGTCACACACCTCGTCGGACTCCAGGAACAGCATCTGAGCCACGCCCTCGTTGGCGTAGATCTTGGCCGGCAAGTTGGTGGTGTTGGAGAACTCCAGGGTGACGTGCCCTTCCCACTCGGGCTCCAGCGGCGTCACGTTGACGATGATGCCACAGCGCGCGTAGGTGGACTTGCCCAGGCAGATGGTCAGCACGCTGCGCGGGATGCGGAAGTACTCAACGGTGCGCGCCAGGGCGAAGGAGTTCGGCGGGATCACGCAGACATCGCCCTTGATGTCGACGAAGCTCTTCTCGTCGAAGGCCTTGGGGTCCACCACCGCGGAGTGGATATTGGTAAACACCTTGAAGTCATCGGCGCAGCGCACGTCGTAGCCGTAACTGGAGGTGCCGTAGGAGATCACCCGACGATCGTTCACATAGCGAATCTGGTCGGCCTCGAAAGGCTCGATCATGCCCTCCTGCGCGGCCATGCGGCGGATCCACTTGTCGGACTTGATGCTCATCGGGACGTTTCCTGCTGAAGTGAAGTCTTGGGCCTGGGCACCAGGCCATGATAGCGGCCCCGTGCACGGGCGTCACCTAAGTGCCGTCGTCGCTCAGTCGCTGAAGGAGATGCTCGGCCCCTCGGCGGCCGGACCCTGCACCTGCTCCGCCACCTGGCGGGCCATGTCGCGGAAGGTGGCGGTCACCTCGCCGTCCGGTTCGGCGACCACCGTGGGTCGCCCGCCGTCGACCTGCTCGCGAATGGAAAGCGCCAGCGGCAGCCGACCCAACAGGCGAGTCTCGTACTCATTCGCGATGCGCTCACCGCCGCCCTCGCCGAAGATCGGCTCGGCGTGGCCACAGCTCGAGCAGACGTGAAGGCTCATGTTCTCCACCACGCCGAACACCGGCACATTGACCTTGCGGAACATCTCGATGCCCTTGCGGGCATCCAGCAGGGCGATGTCCTGGGGCGTGGTGACGATCACCGCGCCATCCACCGGCACCTTCTGGGCCAGGGTCAGTTGGATGTCACCGGTGCCCGGCGGCATGTCGATGAACAGGAAGTCCAGATTGTCCCACTGGGTCTGGGTCAGCAGCTGCTGGAAGGCGCCGGCCACCATGGGCCCACGCCACACCATGGGCTCGCGCACGTCGACCATGAAGGCCATGGACATCGCCTGGAGGCCGTGGGCCTCGAGGGGAAGCATGCGGTTCTCGCCGGCAGACTGAGGGCGCACCCCCTCACCCACGCCCAGCATCTGGGCCTGGCTCGGGCCATAGATATCGGCATCCAGGATACCCACCCGGTAGCCTTCGGCGGCCATGGCCAGCGCCAGGTTGGCGGTGACGGTGGACTTGCCCACCCCGCCCTTGCCGGATGCCACGGCGACGATATGCTTGACCCCTTCGATCACGGACTGCTCCTTTCGCTAATTGTCGGCCGAGGCGAAACGTCGTCGCCCCGTCATATCAGAAATTGGCTATCGGGCCAGTATACGCACGAGGCCTGACGCCGTCCCGGTTCCCCAACGGCAAACGGCGGGCCGAGGCCCGCCGTCGCATTGGCATCATCCTGGGGAGGATTACTCCTCGTCGGCCTCGGTCTCCTCGGTGGTGACGCCAGTCTCCTCGGTGGTGACGCCAGTCTCCTCGGTGGTGAGGCTGGTCTCGAGGTCGGCCAGTTCACTGCGCCAGCTGGCCAGCTGGGCCTCGAGGCGTTCGAGCTGTTCCTCGCGACGCTCCGCTTCGGCCTCGACGGTGGCGACCTCGTCACGGCCGATGCCGATGGCGATCATCAGGTCGTCTAGCTCGGTGCGGGCCTCCTGCACCTCAGCGCGAGCAGCGTCTCGCTCCTCGCGGGCCTGGCCAACCTCCTCGGCCACCTCGTCGCGCCAGACCTCCAGCGCCTCGATCTCCTCCTCGAGGGCCTCGAGGTAAGCCTGGCGCTCTTCGAGCTCGGCCTCGGCGCCGGCCACCTGCGCCTCGGTCTCCTGGACCCGCTCGCGCAGCGACTCCAACTGAGCCTCGGCCTCATCGCGGGCCGACTCGGCCTGCTCACGGGTATCGACCGCCTGCTGGCGCTCCTCCTCGGCCTCCTGACGAGCGGCTTCCGTCTCCTGGCGAGCCTCTTCGGCGTCCTGGCGGGCGGCCTCGGCGTCATCGCGGGCCTGCTCCACGGCCGCAACCTCTTCACCCAGCGCCTCGAGGGACGCCTGGAGCTCGGCCTGCTGCGCCTCGAGGGCCTCGATCTCCTCCTGGAGGGCATTGCGCTGCTCGGTGAGGGCCTCGAGCTGCGTCTCGGCCTCGCCAATCGCCTCGTTCAGGCGCTCGATATCGGCACGGGCCTCGGATTGCTCCTCGGCCATGGCGGCTTCGGCGGCATCGCGTTCTTCCTGCAGCCCGGCCAGGCGCGCCTGCAGGGCTTCGATCTCTTCACCGGTCTCATCGCGCTCATCCAGCTGGCTGACCAGCGCCTGGTTGCGCGACTCAAGGGCGGCGAGCTCGGACGCCAGGGCCTCACGGGCCTCGCGATGAGAGCCGGAGTTGGACTGGGCGACGATGGCCCAGATAACGGCGATGGCGGCGACGCCTGCCAGCCCCCTGACACGATTATCCTTGAACGGTGACGTCTGGGAGGTTTCCGACATGGATGCATCCTCTCTGATTCAACCTCGGGATCGGGACCGACCGGCATGGGCCGAACGGCCAAGCACTTTAAATCCAGCCTACTTCGAATCCAGCCTACTTCAAGTTCAGCCTACCAGGAACTCAGCATACAGAGCGGGCCACCTAGGGAAAAGGAACCTTCCTTTGCTCGGCTCAACGCTCAGAAACGCTCTCCGGGTTTCAGGTAGCGCCACTCGCCGAACGGCACCCGACCCAGCGACACCCCGCCGATGCGCAGCCGCCGGGTGGCGACCACGGTCAGCCCCACAGACCGGCATATCAGCTCGAGCTGTCCGGGCACCATGCCCTTCAGCGCGAAGCGCAGGCGTGTCTCGCTCTGCCAGCTGACCTTGCCCGGCGCCAGCTGCCGCCCGGGCACCGCCGAGCCATCCCGCAGCGACGCAAGCTGGCGCTCGTTCAGGCTGCCAATCACCTCCACCTGCCACTCCTCCTCTAACCGCATGCGGCCCTCATCGAGGCGGCGAGCCACGCCGCGGTCCTGGGTGAACACCAGCAGCCCCTCCTCGCCGGGGGCCAGCGGCAGCAGCGTTGCCAGGCCACGAAAGTGCGCCTTGAGGGGCGCCAGACCGGCGGGATCCTGCGCCCAATGGGTGGCCTTTCGGATCAGCCGCCTGGCCAGGTCCTCGCCTTGTGCCTTGACCTCACCGGAAGCGATATTGGCCGGTGCGTTGAACAGCAGCGTGGCCGACGGAATCTCCCGGGGCGTGGCGCCAGGGGCCAGCTCGATGGGCTGATCGCCGACCTTGAACTGGGGCTCCTCGACGGTGAGGCCATCGACCTTCACCCAGCCACCGGCGATGTAGAGCTCGGCCTCGCGTCGCGAACAGGGCAGCTCCCGGGCCAACCGCTTGGAGAGCCGCTCGTCGGCATCCTTATCACTCATGTCTCGTCCCTCATTCATCGCCATCTCAATACGCCAGCCAGATGCAGTGCTTGGCCCCCTTGCCGGGACGGTGGGCGCGCACCGTGACCGTCTCGACCAGCAAGCCGATGCGCCTCAGGCGCTCGGTGAAGGCCGGGTCCTGGCCCGCCGACCATACCGCCAGGACACCGTCCGGACGCAGCGCCTGCTGCGCGGCGGCCAGCCCCTTGGGGGAGTAGAGCCAGTCGTTCTCGCGTCGGGTCAGCCCCTCGGGGCCGTTGTCCACGTCGAGCATGATGGCGTCGAATCCGCCGGGCTCGCGGCGCAGCAGCTCGCCCACGTCGCCCAGGCTGACCCGGGTTCGCGGATCGTTCAGCGGATAGCCGGCGGCGCCGCCGAGCGGGCCCCGGTTCCACTCCACCACCCCCGGGACCAGTTCGGCCACCACCACCTCGGCGTCCTCGCTCAGGGCGGCCAGCGCCGCGGCCAGGGTGAACCCCATGCCCAGGCCACCCACCAGCACCCGAACGCCGGGGCGGTCGGCGATCCGCTGGCAGGCCAGCTCGGCCAAGGCATCCTCGGAGCCGTGCAGGCGCGTGTTCATCAACTCGCCGGTGGTCCCGGCGATGCGGATGGAGAATTCGTCGTTGCGCTGCAGCAGCCGCAGCTCACTGCCCTTGCCAGGTATGCTGGCGGTACCGATCAGTTCGAACTTGGCCATGGTCTCTCGCTGGCAATAATTGATGGGTGGGGGAACCCAGCCGACGCTGGCGCCTCGAATATCGGGCCCACCCAAGCGGACAAGGAATCCCGATGCCGAAGTTGCGCCCCCTGACTGCCCTTCGCCCCCTGCTGGGGGCGGTCATTATGCTGGCTGTCACCGCGGCATACCATGCGCAGGCCGACGAGACCTCACGCCCACCGCTGCTCAGCCATGCCGGCCTGGAGCGCCTCGACGCGCAGGCCGCCCGCCTCGGGCGCCTGCACGCCGTGGTGGTGGCTGAGGATGGTGAGATCCGTTTCGAGCGCGCCTATGCCGGGCCCGGGGTCGACCAGCCGGCCAACATCAAGTCGCTCTCCAAGACGGTCCTGGCGGCCCTGGTCGGCGCCGCCATCCAGGAAGGCGTGATCGACTCTCCCGACCAGTCCGTGGCAGAACTGCTCGGCTCCCGGGTGCCGGCCGGGGCCGACCCGCGGGTCCTGGAGATCACCGTCGGTCACCTGCTGTCGCTGCAGGCCGGGCTCGAACGCACCTCCGGCGGCAACTACGGCAGTTGGGTGGCCAGCCCCGACTGGGTGCGCGATGCCCTGTCGCGCCCCTTCGTCGATGAGCCGGGCGGGCGCATGCTCTACTCCACCGGCTCGAGCCACCTGCTCTCGGCGGCGCTGACCCGGGCCGGCGGAGAAAGCACCCTGGCGCTGGCCCAGCGGCTGCTGGGTAAGCCCCTGGGCATCGCCATCCCCGCCTGGCCCCGGGATCCGCAGGGCGTCTACTTCGGCGGCAACGACATGCGCCTCTCGCCGCGGGCGCTGGTGAGGATCGGCGAGCTCTACCGCCTGGACGGCGTCATCGACGGCCGGCGCGTGCTGCCCGAGGGCTGGGTCGAGGCGTCCTGGCAGCCGCGCGGCACCTCGCAGTGGACCGGCGACGGCTATGGCTACGGCTGGTTTGTCACCGAACTGGCCGGCGAGCGCGTCTACTACGGCCGCGGCTTCGGCGGCCAGGCGCTCTTCGTCATTCCCGAGCGGGCGATATCCATCGCCATCACCGCGGACCCCCACCCACCTTCTCCCGGTGGAGAATTCCAGCAGGAGCTCAATGCTCTGGTGGCCACACTGCTTGGCGAGGCGCCCTGATCACTGCCCCCACTGGCCGGAGCGCTTCATGGCGCCCCACTGGTGCTTGCGCCGCGTGAACCACTGCCACATGCCGCGGCAGCGCCAGAGCGTGTTGAGCTGGCGATAGCCGACGTTCTCGAGGATCGCCACCAGGAAGAGCCGGAGCATGTCGCGGCGGCGACGATAGACCCGGAACGAGAGGGTCTCCAGCAGAAGGCCGTTGACCGACAGCAGGATGCCCATGCCGATGGCAACCAGCAGGAAGGCGGTGAGCGCCGCCGGCGACACCACTCCGAAGGCGAAGCCCCAGATCATGAAAAGGTAGCCTGCCAGCTCGACCAGCGGGCCGAGCCACTCGAACAGGGTCATGAAGGGCCAGGCCAGGTGTCCCGCCGCCCCGCCCCTGGGGCTGGCCGCCAGGGGCGCGTGACGGCTGAGGCTCTCGGCCAGGCCACGCTGCCAGCGGCTGCGCTGCTTGCCCAGGGTGGCGAGGTCTTCCGGCGCCTCGGTCCAGCAGATCGGGTCGGGCAGGTAGCGGATGCGATAGGGCAGCCGTTTCTCGCGGTGATAGCGATGCAGCCTGACCACCAGCTCCATGTCCTCGCCGACGGTGGCGGTGCTGTAGCCGCCCACCGCCACCACCCGCTCACGGTCGAAGAGGCCGAAGGCACCGGAGATGATCAGCACCGCATTCATCGGCGACCAGCCGAGGCGTCCGAACAGGAAGGCGCGCAGGTACTCGACGATCTGAAAGCGCGCCAGCAGGCTCTTCGGGATGCCCGCCTCCAGCAGGAAGCCCCCTTCCACGCGGGAGCCGTTGGCGATGCGCACGGTGCCTCCCGCCGCCACGGTGCGCTCATCCTCCAGGAAGGGCTGGACCACCCGCAGCAGGCTGTCACGCTGCAGGATGGAGTCGGCATCCACGGCGCAGAAAAGCCCGTGACGAGCCGCGTTGATGCCGGCATTGAGCGCATCGGCCTTGCCGCCGTTGCGCTTGTCGATCACCCGCAGGTTGGCGTGACGCCGCGAGCGATAGATACCGAGGACCTCCTGATGGGGCACCCCGAGCCGCAGAGGCTCCGGGTGCGCCTCGAGCTCGAAGGCCTCGCGCAACACCTCGAGGGTCTCGTCCTTCGAGCCGTCGTTGATGACCACTACCTCGTAGTCCGGGTACTGCAGCTGCAGCAGCGACAGCACCGAGGTGCGGATCGTCGCCGCCTCGTTGTAGGCGGGCACCAGCAGCGACACCGAGGGTTCGATGCCCAGGTAGGGGGCCTCGGCGCCCAGCTCGGCGCGCAGGCGCATGTAGCGGCGCAGGCTGATCATGGAGAGCAGGTTGAGCAGCAGGTAGCCGCCGTTGAGCAGCAGGAAGTAGCCGATGAACCCCACCTGCGCCCACCAGGCCCAGTCGACGACCGGCCATCCCTCGAACAGGCTCATGGGCGCGCCCCCTCGGCCATGGCCCGCCGCAGGGCGTCGCGACCGTAGCGGTCCTCGCACGCTTCACACAGCGCCTCGAGACGCTCACGGGGGATGCCGGGCAGCCCGACCAGGGAGTCCGCCGCCGCCTGGCGCACCCACCAGTCGCGATCGCCAAGGTGCGGCAACAGCAGCGCTTCATCCTCGCGCCTGGCCTGGCGTCGCAGCGCCCTGAGGGCGGCGAAGCGCACCCTTGGAGAGTCGCTGACGAGGCAGGCGCTCAGCAGGGCATGGTCCCGGGGATCGCCAAGCTCCCCCAGGCAGGCCAGGGCCGCGCAGCACAGTGCCTCGCTCACGGTGTCCCGCTCGGCCAGGCAGCGCCGCGCCCAGGGCGCCACCCGGGCCGGCTCGGCGCCGCCCAGCAGCGCCGCGAGGCGGTCTCGATGTGGCGTGGCCGCCGTGGCCAGCCCTTCCAGCAGCGGCGGCGTCACCGCTGCGGGCCCCGCCTGCCGGCACAACGCCTGCAGGCGGGGCATGGCCAGGTCGCGGCGCCGGGCGATCAGTGGTACCAGCCGGGCCATGGCCCGGCGTGGGTCCATGGCCACCAGCGCCTGGGCCGACGCCAGGGCCACCAGTGGGTTGCGGGCCTCCAGCAGCGGAGTGACATCCGACCAGAACCGGTCGCTGCCCAGATGGCCCAGGCAGGCCAGGGCCACCAGGCGCCGATGCGCCCGGCGCGAGTCGAGCATTGAAAGCACGACACCGGTCATGTCCAGGGAGAAGAAGAGCGCATTCAGGCGCTCCCGAGCCACCCCGCGCAGCTGGCGATGGAGTCGTGCCCAGAGCAGCAGGAACCAGAGGACCTCCCGCTCCCGCCTGGGCGGTGTCGTCGCGGGCGCCTCCTCGGCCAGGGTCCAGCCCACCAGCCGCGGACGCCACTCGGCCACGAACGCCTTCTGGCGCCGCTCGCGTCGGGCGGCCAGTTCCGAGACCACCAGCACCTGGGCCATGACCAGCAGGGTCAGACCGCCCAGGGCCATGGCGGAATAGACGGCAAGGCGAAGCACCGGGTCCTCCGGCAGGCTGGCGGCGCCCTGCAGCCACTCGGGCCAGGGCACACCGTACAACAACAAGTCAGAAGGCATGGCGAACGCCCAGCTGGACACCGTAGCGATCATAGAGATCGCCCTGGCTCAGGGTGCCGACCTCCCAGCTCAACGCCCAGTCCGGGTGCCACCAATGCCGGCCGCGCAGGGCGACGGCGGTCACGTCGGAGGTGACCACCTCCCCGCCCGGCAGCCCCTCCTCCTCGCGGCCGAGACTGGCACGCAGGCCGATCACGCTGCGCTCGCCGTAGTAGTGGTCCAGCGCCAGGGCATGGCCCACCGGAGTGCCCGCGGTGGAGACATCGCTGACGTTGAGGGTATAGCCGGCACGCCAGGGGCCCCAATAGCGCTCCATTCCCAGCGCCAGACGGTCGACCCGGGAGGCCTCGTACTCGGTGCGGCGCACGCTAAGCGCACCCATCAGGCCCTCGGGCAGCCGCCGCTGGAGCCTCAGGTCGGCGTACCAGCGCGGCAGGAAATCGGCATCGACGGTGCCACCCGCCTCGGGCTGGAGCACCCAGTTGGCGTCCAGGGGCAGCGCGGCCCCCAGTTCCACTCCCTCGTCGCGAAGGTCGTAGCGTCGATCGCGGGTCGCGGCGCCATACCAGGTGGTGTCACCCGGGCGGGTGGACTGCAATTCCAGGCGCTGTCCCTGCCAGTTGGCGAACCCGCTGTCCAGCTGGTCGACGCGTTGAGACAGCTCCATCTCGAGCCGCCGCGGCTCCGCCGCCGCTGGCTGAGCCAGGACCAGGTTCACGTTCAACGCGGCCAGAAGACAGCCGAGGCCGGCCAGCCGTCGATTCCCGCGCGCGCTCACACTCCCTTGCATCAACGCCTCCTCATCAGGCGGCGCAGTCGCGCCAGCAGTTCATCCGGTTGAAAGGGCTTGGTCACGTAGTCGTCAGCGCCCAGCTCCAGGGCACGCACCACGTCGGACTCTCTCGCCTTGGCGGTCAGCATCAGCACCGGCACCGCCTGCCATGCGGGCCGCTGGCGCAGTCGCTCCAGCACCTCCAGGCCGTCATGAAAGGGCAGCATGACGTCCAGAAGCACGAGATCCGGGGGGGCGCCCTCGCCCAGCGCCGCCAACGCCTGGCGGCCGTCGGCAGCATGCTGGACCGCATAGCCGTGGCGCTCCAGCAGGAAGCGGAGCAGAAAGGCGATATCTTCCTCATCCTCCACCATCAGGATGCTGGGCTGGGGGGCGGAATCACTCATGGGTCTCCTCCTTGATAGACGTGAATGGCGGTTGTGCGCGGGGCAACCATAGACAAAAGCGGGTCCCCTTCCCGGGCACCGAGGTGAAGCTGACCTCCCCCTGCATCAGCGCCACCAGGCGGCGGGTAATGGCAAGGCCCAGGCCGGTCCCGCCGGTGCGGCGTCGATCCGAGCCATCCGCCTGGGCAAACCGCTCGAAGACCCTGGGCTGGAACGCCAGCGGAATGCCTGCCCCCTGGTCGACCACCGCCACCTCGAACCCCTCGCGCCCGGCCAAGGCCCGTGGCGCCAGCTCCACCCGCACCTCCCCGCCAGCAGGCGAATGCTTGATGGCGTTAGAGAGCAGGTTGGCCATCGCCTGGGCGAAGCGGTCGGGGTCGACGCCGACCCGATCCTCGGCCGGTAGCGGCCGCACCAGGTCGAGCCCCACGGAGAAGCTCTCGGCATAGGGAGCGTTGTCGAGCAGCGCCTGCGCCACCAGCTCGCCCAGGGGAGCGATGCGTGGATGCATGACCAGCTGCCCCGCCTCCAGCTTTTCCATGTCGAGGATGTCGTCGATCAGCCGCGCCAGGCGCCCGCCGTTCTTGTCGGCCACCGCCACCAGGGAGCGGGCATCGTAGGGCAGCGGGCCGGCCATCCCCTGGACCAGCATCCCCAGGGCGCCGCGAATCGCCGTCAGGGGCGTGCGAAGCTCGTGGCTGACCGTCGAGACGAACTCGGCCTTCATTCGCTCGATCTGGTGCCGCTCCGTGACATCCCGGGCGATGGCCAGGTGTTCGCCATCCTGCGTGGGGAGCAGTCGCACCTCGAAGACAGGACCATCGTCGCCCTCCTGCCAGGTAA
Source organism: Halomonas salsilacus (assembly GCF_051216275.1). Taxonomy (NCBI): domain Bacteria; kingdom Pseudomonadati; phylum Pseudomonadota; class Gammaproteobacteria; order Oceanospirillales; family Halomonadaceae; genus Halomonas; species Halomonas salsilacus. Next base: position 244,924 of record NZ_JBPKAQ010000004.1, on the reverse strand, counting down.
AGGTGCGAATATCGCTCACCCCGTCGATATCCGAGCGCTGCTTCCTCAACGCATCGGCGAAGGCGTCGCTCACCGGGTCGTCACCATCCAGGCGAGACACGTCACCTGCAACGCCCACCAGATAGAGAGGATCGGGAATCGCCCGCAGCAGGGCTCCCAGACGTTGAGTCGTGCTCGCCAGTGTCCGTTTCTGCTCGAGCAGCCTGACGCGCAGCTGATGCTCGCGCAGCAGCTCCTCCGCCTGAGAGGCCAGCAGGGAAAGTCGCCGGTGGTCGGCGACGGAGAACGTGCGGGGCCTGGGGTCGAGCAGGCAGAGAGTGCCCAGGGCGTGGCGACCGTCGGGCCGCAGCAGCTGACCGGCATAGAAGCGAATATGGGGGGAGGATACGACCAATGGGTTGTCGTGGAAACGCTCGTCTTGCAGGGCATCCTCCACGACCAGCGTCCTGTCATCGGCCACGGCGTGGGCACAGAAGGAGATGTCGCGAGGCGTTTCGCAACTCTCCAGACCATAGTGGGATTTGAACCACTGGCGATGCTCGTCCACCAGGGAGACCAGAGCGATCGGGACATCGAAGAGATCGCTGGCAAGTTCTGTCAGGCGATCGAAGCCGGGATCCCGCGAGGTATCGAGTATCTCAATCTCATACAGGGCGTTTAGCCGATGAAGTTCCCCTCCGGGCCTGGCGGGTGTTCGCATGGCATGGCCTTTGTCGTCAGAACCTAGCGGATATCATGTCAGCCGATAATACCAACCGAACCATGCCTCTCAAAATCAGCCTTTCAACTTCACGGACTCAGGCTCCTCATTTTTTCCTCCATAAGTGGCTCCTGCTCTTCCAGGCACCCTGGCTAACAGGCCCGGGCTTCGCTTGACGCTGGATGATACCGGAGGACTATCATGAACCTCATCCATGGAAGGCCAGGCCATGACGCCTAACCACCGAAAGCTATCGCGCCATGCACTCTTCACCCTGGTGCCGAGGGTGTCTCGCTTTCTGTGGCGGGTGATCACCGCCTTCCTGCGCAATCGCGGCATCCTGCTGGCGGGCGGCGTGGGCTATAACATCCTGCTCTCCATCGTGCCGCTGTTCGCGCTGCTGGTGGTCCTGCTGGCCCGGGTGGTGGACGAGACCCACCTGCTGGGGGTGCTGAGCGTACAGGCGCAGCACCTGGCCCCGGCCCACGCCGAAGTACTGCTCGATGCGGTGCGCGCCCTGCTCGATACCCGTGAGGTGATCGGCATTCTCGGCTTCCCGGTGCTGTTGCTGTTCAGCTCTTTCGCCTTTCGCATGCTTGAGGACGCCCTGGCGATCATCTTCCACGCCCCGGACACCCACCAGCATGGTCGCAGCGCCTGGGTCTCGGTACTGCTGCCCTATGCCTTCATGGTGGTGCTGGGGGCGGGGCTGATGGCGCTGACCCTGCTGGTGACCCTGGCCAGTTCCCTCAACGCCCTGTGGCTGGCACTGTTTGACCGCGAACTGCCCATGGCCGGGTTCTCGAACCCGGTGCTCAACCTCGCCAGCTTCCTCGGGGTCTTCCTGCTGTTCAGCGCCATCTACAAGGTGCTGCCGGTGGTTCAGGTCGCCCTGCGCCGGGCGATCATCGGCGGACTGGTCGCCGCCCTGCTGTGGGAGGGGGTGCGTCTGCTGCTGGTCTACTACTTCGCCAACATCTCCTTCGTCAACGCCGTCTACGGCTCCCTGGCCACCCTGATCGTGGTGCTGCTGAGCCTGGAGATAGGCGCCATCATCCTGCTACTCGGCGCCCAGGTGATCGCCGAACTGGAGCGCAATGCCCGGCTCGGCCTGCCCTGGTACGTCGACCCCCGCCGCCAGGCGGTGACCCACGTGGAATAAGGGGGGTGAGGATGAGGGGGCAGGCCCGGAGCACTCAGCGCCTGCTGGGTTCTGACCTGCCTCGGCCCAGCCTGCGGATCAAGTGCATCAAGCTCTTGCCGCTGATCATTCCCAGCAGATAGATCGCCATCAGCAGCAGGGCCATGGGCAGCGACAGACTCCAGGTCAGGAAGCGCACCTCCACCATGACGATGTTCTGCACGAAGAGAATCAGTACCAGTGCCGTGATGATCAGCTTCACGGCCAGCAACAGCTTGTCCATGTCCGGTCTCCCTCTCGAATTGGCCCTTCCAAGCTGGGCGGCGACCCGGCGGCTGTCAAGCGATACAGCGGCCTGGAGGCTAGAGAACCATCAGGGTCTAGAAGGTGGAAAGCCCAGTGGCCTCCATGATCCGGTAGCGCACCCGCTGCCAGGTCGTGGCGTCATCAAAGTCCGCGAAGGGCTCGCTGGTGGTGCGCTCGGGGGAGCTGTGCCAGCGCCGTTCGAAGAAGGCCGCGGCCTCGTCCAGGGCGGGTGAATCGAGGTCGCCCAGTAGCCGCACGCTGGTCTCCAGGTTGAGGTTGTCGAGGTTGCGCCGGGTGAAATTGGCCGAGCCGAGGATCAGCTCCGCCTCGCTTCCATTCGCGGGGCGGCGCAGCAGCAGTTTGCTGTGGCACTGCTCGCCCCGGGTGGCGCACCAGCGCACCGCGATGCCGGCCTCGACCAGTTCGCGCCCCACCGGCCGGTTGGGGATACCGCCCTTCTCCAGCCCGAAGGCGTCGCGATTGAGATCCAGCAGGGCGCGCACCTCGGCGCCCCTCTGCCGGGCCTGCTTGAGCGCTTCGATCACGCCGCGGTGGGCGAGGTAGAAGACCGCCAGGTCGAGACGGTCTCCCTTCCCGCTGGCCTCGATCGCCGTCAGCAGGGCGTCACGGATCGCCCCTTCAGTGAGCAGCTGTAGCCGGGGGCCCTCGACGTTTGCCAGGGCAGGCAGTGGCCGCGGGCCCGGCAGGCCGACGCCGGACCAGGCGGCCACCGTGCGCTCGGAGGCCAGCAGGTCCAGGGCCGCGGCGCCCTCGAAGCGCAGGGCGACGTTGCCGTGGAGGCTGCTGGCGTCGTGGGGATTGGCCGAGGTCACCAACCCCGCCCAGCCATCTCCGCGGTCCACTACTAGGGTCTTGCGGTGGTTGGCATTGAAGTTGAGCAGCGCCAGGTAGCTTCGCAGGGTGACCCGCCCAGGTCCCAGGGCGTTGGGCAGCCAGCCCGCCCGGGCGCTGTTGCCCAGCCAGCGCGGCCCCAGGTGCCAGAGCCCCGACCACAGCGGGTTGGAGGCCCGCAGCCGGTCGAGATCGGTCAGTACCACGGTGATGCCGGCATGGCGCAGCACCTCGAGGTGGTCGGGCTCGATGCCGCCGTAGAGGGTGTTGAGCGGATCGCTGATCACCACTGCCTCGAGGTTGGGATGGCGGCGCTTCTGCTCGACCAGGGCATGGGTCAGCTCGGTGGAGAGCGGGCGCAGGCTATCCGCCTCGCTAGCGCCGGCGAAGTCGTTGAACAGGAACATGTCCACCACCACCAGACGCCGGGCCTGGCCGATCAGCGCCAGCATCTCGTCGAAGATCGCCTGCTCGAGGTGGCGTTCTCCCCGGGCATCGAACCAGGACTCGTCGGCCAGGAAGCGCACCTCATCGACCGAATGCGCCGGCCAGGCCAGGCCGACCCCCTTCGGCAACGGCTTGACGAGTTGCCAGAGTCCCATGGCGATCCAGACCGCCAGTACCGCCGTCACGATCCATGGCCACATGCGCTGCCTCCTCGTTTTTTCCACGTCCCGCCCCTCGTACAATCCCTGACCATGACCCATTGGACCAAAGTTTACGTTTACGTAAAGCGACAGCATGGCGTGGGACGTGTCGACAACAATGTCCTCATTTTACGGCTTTTTAGCGTCATGACGGCGTCATTTTGCGATTTTTTCACGAATCGGCCTCCCGATTGTCGACACTGGCCACAGGCCCGGAATGAACCGCCTCGTTACAAGGTCGAATGTTCCCACCCGGTCGCCACAAGTAAAAACCTCACAGCCAACAACAACAGCAAGCGAGGAATGCCCATGTACAGCCAGAACCGCTGAGGTTATCGACGTGCTACTCAAACGAAAGTATGGTGAAGAACAACCCTACTGGCCCGCGGGTCCCTTCAAGGTCCGCCTCCCCTTCATCCATTTCCCCTGGGCCATCCCGGAGACCATCCAGGCGCTGGTGATGTTCGTCATCTCCCTGGGCATGATCCCGTTGCTGGAACAGTATCTCGGCATTCCCTACGAGGTGGCACTGGCCTTCGTGGTGGTGTGCGGCATCGGCTTCATCCTCCCGCCACTGCTGGGCATCCCCTTCATCGCCGGTTGGATCACGCCGGCCATTCCGGTGGTGCTGCTGTTCATTGGCCAGCATGAGCCGGGGCCGGACGCCCTCAAGGCGATGATCGCCCTGCAACTGATGGTCACCGCCATCTTCCTGTTCATGGCCGTCACGCGCCTTGGCACCAAGCTGGTCAACAACGTCCCCGACTCCATCAAGGCGGGCATCCTGCTGGGCGCCGGCATCGCCGCCATCAGCGGCGAGATCAGCGTGGGCGGCCGGCTCTACAATACCCCCATCTCGCTGGGCATCGGCGGACTGATCACCCTCTACGTGCTGTTCTCGCTCTCCTTCCGCGACCTGGCCGAAAAGTACCGCTGGGCGCGCAACATCGTCGCCTACGGCATGGTCCCGGGCATGCTGATCACCATGGCCATCGGCTGGGGCGTGGGCGAGTACCCCCTGCCCAAGGTGGAATGGGGCATCGCCATCCCCGACTTCGCCGGCATCTGGGCCTACCTGCCCTTCTCCATCGGCGCACCCGGCCCCGAACTCATGATCGCCGCGATTCCCACCGCCATCATCGCCTATATCATCGCCTTCGGTGACATCATCGTCGGCCAGACCCTGATCAAGCGCGTTGACCACCTGCGTCCCGACGAGAAGATCGAGGTGGATGTCGATCGCGTGCACCTGATCACCGGCCTGCGCAACCTGATGCACTCCCTGCTGGCCCCCTACCCGGGCCTGGCCGGTCCGCTGTTCACTGGCGGCATGGCCACGGTCACCGAGCGCTACCGCTATGGCCGCAAGGCCATGGAGACCATCTACTCCGGCACCGGCGTGTTCTGGATCGTCGGCTTCTTCGCGCTCTTCCTGCTGCCGCTGGTCACGGGGTTCCGTCCGGTACTGCCCATCGCCCTCTCCATCACCCTGCTGATCACCGGCTACCTGTGCATCGCCGTGGCCGTGGAACAGATCAAGAACGCCACCGCCATGGGCGTGGCAGGCATCATGGGCGTTGTCCTGGCCACCCACGGCGCCGCCTGGGGCCTGGGCATCGGCCTGATCCTCTACTTCCTGATCGAGCACCGCGCGCGCAGCGTGCGCGACGCCAAGGACGAGGAGCCCATCCACGTCGAGGATGACATGGTCGTGGAGCAGGATGACGGCCGCGACGAGACCGCACCGGCTCCACGCTGAGCCGGGTGCCTGAAGCTTGGCCATCTCGGCTATCAACAGACGGGCCGCCTCCTGGGGCGGCCCGACTGCATTGAGGAGCGTCGACGGTTCAGGCTTCGGGCGGCAGATGCCCCGCGAAGCAGGCGGGATCGTCGCTGATAACGCTGGCCACGCCCCAGGCCCACTGGTGAGAGAAGGCCGCCGGATCGTTGGCGGTGTAGCAAAGCAGCGGGTAGCCCGCCTCAATGACCGCCAGGGCGCCACGCCGACTCAGGCGTGTCCAGTCGGCGTGGACGCTGAAGGCGTCCAGCCCCTCGCAGCGCTGCCGCCAGCCGTCGGGAATCCCTTCGAACAGCACCCCCAGGGCAAGCCTGGCCGCGGGCGCCAGGTCCCGGGCGCAGGCCAGCGCCTCGTCGTTGAAGGAAGAGACGATCAGCCGCTCGGGCGGCAAGGCGTCCAGCGCCGCGGGTACCGCCTCTTCCACCAGGGCCGCAGCGCTGCGGCCACGGTTCACCTTGAGCTCAAGGTTGAGGCCAAGCCCCAGGGCCTCGACGAGAGCGAGCATCTCGGACAGGGTGGCAATACGCTCGCCGCGGAACTTATCGCCGAACCAGCCGCCCACGTCCAGCCGGCGGGCACGGGGAAGATCCAGGTCCGCGAGCCGCGCGCGACCGTCCGAGCAGCGCTTGACCGTGGCGTCATGCCAGATCACCGGCGTGCCGTCGCCCAGCAGTTGCACGTCCAACTCGACCCAGCGGCAGTCGGCCGCATGGGCGGCGCGCACCGCGGAAAGGGTGTTCTCGGGAGCCCGAGCCGACAGGCCGCGGTGGGCGATCAGGCGTGGCAGGGCAATGGCGGGATGAGTCATGGCGGCATGGGGCGTGATGGATAGGGTCATGGGGGCCTCTCGCGTCCTTGAGGGGGCAGGCCGCCGCGGGGCGATGGCAGTAGCGACCAGCGTTGGACGACAGCATAGCGAGATGCCGGGCACAGGCACAGGCCCCGCCGGGTCCGGGTGGCGTCCGGGTGTTGGTGACCCAGTGTGGTAGACTTCGCACGATAACATCACGAGAGCGGAGAGAATCCATGAAGGTGGTGAGTCTCGAGGCTGGCGCCAGGCGCGATGCCTGGCTGGCCCGGCTGTGTGCGGCGGTCCACGGCACCCAGGCCGGACTGGCCCCGCTGGTCGCCTTCAGCGGCACCCGTCACCTGCTGTTTTCCACCGAGGCAGCCCGCCTCTGGGCGTTGCTTGATGACCAGGGCCAACCCCTGGCGCTGGCGCTGCTGGTCATGGACGAACGCGGCGAGGGGATGGCCCTCGGGCTCGCCGCCTCCCTCGAGAAGAGCCGCGAGCCCCTGCGGCGCCTGATCCGCGACCTGTCCCTCAACGCGCCCCTCTGCGCGACCCCGAGCGAGACTCTCGACGAGGCCTTCCTGCGCGAGTGCGGGCTCACCCGCTGGATCGAGGACGGCCGGGGGCAGCGGGTGGGTCTCGCCTTCCAGCACCCGGCCGAGCTGTCCGGCAGGCTGGCGCCGCCGCTGACCTTCGACGACCAGGCGGTGCTGCGCCGCTTCAAGCAGGAACGGGCCTTCTTCGAGGCGGAAAAGCGCGCCTTCGTCGAGGGGCTCGACGCCGCCTGAGGCCGCCACCGGCGATGCCGACTTGACCACAGGGGCGATCGGCGTTTGGATGATTCCCTTATCCCGACCGTCACTCATCCCGTACAGCTTTCATTAAAACAAGGACCTATCGACATGGCCAAGCGTATCCAGTTTGCCCGCACCGGCGGCTCCGAGGTGCTCGACCTCGTCGAGGCCGCCCCCATCGAGCCCGGCCCGGGCCAAGTGCGGATCGCCAACCGCGCCATCGGCCTCAACTTCATCGACATCTACTTCCGCACCGGGCTCTACCCGGCCCCATCGCTGCCCTCCGGCCTCGGCACCGAGGGGGCCGGCGTGGTCGACGCCGTGGGCGAAGGGGTCTGCCACCTCAAGCCCGGCGATCGCGTCGCCTACGCTCAGGGCCCGCTGGGCGCCTATACCGAGTTGCACACCCTGCCCGCCGAGAAGGTCGTGGCGCTTCCCGAGGCCATCGATTTCGAGACCGCCGCGGCCAGCATGCTCAAGGGCCTGACGGTGCAGTACCTGATGCGCCAGACCCATGCGCTCAAGGGGGGAGAGACCATCCTGTGGCACGCTGCCGCCGGCGGCGTGGGCTCGATCGCCTGCCAGTGGGCCAGGGCGCTGGGCGTGAAACTGATCGGCACCGTGAGCTCCCCGGAGAAGGCGGCGATCGCCGAGAAGAACGGTGCCTGGGCCACCATCGACTACACGAAGGAGGACGTGGTGGCGAGGGTGCGCGAACTGACCGACGGCGCCATGTGCGACGTGGTCTACGACTCGGTAGGCAAGGACACCTGGGAAACCTCGCTGGACTGCCTCAAGCCGCGCTCTCTGATGGTCAGCTTCGGCAACGCCTCCGGCGCGGTGGAGGGCGTCAATATCGGCATCCTCAACCAGAAGGGCTCGTTGTTCGTCACCCGCCCCAGTCTCAACGGCTATGCCGATACGCCCGAGCGGCTGCAGGGCATGGCCGACGAGCTCTTCGCCATGCTCGAAAGCGGCAAGCTCGAGGTCGATGTCTCGCACCGCTATCCCCTGGCGGAAGCCGGCAAGGCCCAGGACGCCCTGCAGGGTCGCCAGACCACCGGCTCCACCATCCTGCTGCCCTGAGGCAACAACCGACCCGATCGACGCAGAACGCCCGGCCTCTGCCGGGCGTTCTGCGTCGCGGGTCAAGGGTGAGTTCAGCGCTGGCGCTGCAGCCGGCGCTGATGCAGCCCCCGCCGGGCCAGCGGGACCAGCGGGACCAGCGCCGCCAGGCCGAGCACCGAGATGGCCAGCACCGCCAGCAGCAGCGGACTGCCGGTGTGGGCGTGCACCGCGGGGGCGTCGTGGCCGGGATGGGCGTGGGCCACACCGGCCAGCAGGAGTGCGATAGCCGCTGCGAGTGCGGTGGCACGGGCGGTACGCGCGACTCGTGTCGAAAGAGATGGCGAGAGAGATGTCGAGAGATAAGTCGAGAGAGCGGTCATGGGGGTGGTCTCCTTGCGGACAGGGTCATTGATCAAGGGCATCAGGCGGTGGCAGCAGCGGTGGCATCGGGACGGCGCTCCGGCAGCATGCCGCGGTCGAGAATGAACTGAATGATCGTCTCGAGCCCCACGCCGTCGTAGAGGTTGGTGAAGACAAAGGGGCGCTCGCCGCGCATCATCTTCGAGTCGCGCTCCATCACCGCAAGCGACGCGTGCACCTGCTCGGCGATATCGATCTTGTTGATGATCAGCAGGTCCGACTTGGTGATCCCCGGCCCCCCCTTGCGCGGGATCTTGTCGCCGGCGGAGACGTCGATCACGTAGAGGGTCAGGTCCGAGAGCTCGGGGCTGAAGGTGGCCGAGAGGTTATCGCCGCCGGACTCGACCAGTACCAGTTCCAGTCCCGGGTGGCGTTCCTGAAGCTCATCGATGGCCGCCAGGTTCATGGAGGCGTCCTCCCGGATGGCGGTGTGGGGGCAACCGCCGGTCTCCACGCCGAGGATACGATCCGCAGCCAGGGCCTCGTGCTTGAGCAGGAAGTCGGCGTCCTCGCGCGTATAGATGTCGTTGGTGACCACGGCGATATCATAGTGGTCACGCAGCGCCAGGCAGAGCTGCTTGAGCAGGGCCGTCTTGCCGGAGCCCACCGGGCCACCGACGCCGACACGCAGGCAATGGGTCATGGTCTTTTCTCCTGGTTGTTCATCACTAGCTTCGAAAGAGCCGCGAATACTGGGTTTCATGCAGGCCGCTGGCGAGCGCCAGGCCGGGCAGCGCCGGGCCGAGGTCGTCGTCGGCAATGACAAACGCCTGATCCACCGCGGCGACCAAGGCCGGGCGCAGGCGCTCCACCAGCCGCTGGGCGGCGGTGTGGCCGAGCGGCAGCGCCTTGCAGGCAACGGCCAGTTGGTTCTCCAGCCAGGCCCAGGCGAAGCCGAGCAGCGCCTGGCGCACCGGCACCCCGCGGGCATGGGCCGTCCAGGCGAAGAGCGTGACGTAGCCGGCTCCCGTCGGCAGAGCCGGCGCCCCACGCGCCGTGCTGGTAGGCAGCAGCTCCAGGCTACCCAGCAGCCGCGTGAGCGAGGCGCCGAGCCGCGCATCCTCGGCGGCGAGCTCGGCGGTCTCGCGGTTGGCGGCAAGCCACTGGTCCCACTCGGCCACCGCCTCGCCGTCGCCCGCCGCCCAGGCCGCCTGCAGGCGCGAAAGCGCCGGCAGCTCGCAGCGCGTCAGGCCATCCTCGAGCACCCCTTCGAGCCAGTCGCCGAGGCTCGCCTCGTCCGCGACCCAGCCCAGCTCGAAGGCGCTCTCCAGCCCCTGGGAGAAGGCGAAGGCGCCGATGGGCAGCGCGGGGCTGACCAGCTGCAGCAGCCCCAGCAGCGCCAGGTCGTCGCCCTGCCCCGCTGCCGGCGTCATGGCGGCCTCAGTGGGCATGGGGGTGGTCTGGGTCATGATCGTGGTGGTGAGGCTCGTGCCCGTGGTCATGGGGGAACAGATGGCCGCCCGTCTGCCGGTAGGCACCGGGCTCGGGGTCGAAGGTGGCCTCATGGTGCTCGAGCACCGCCCCGAGCCGTTCGGCCAGCGCCTCCAGTACATGGTCGGGCGGAAAGCGCACGAAACCGCCCCGCGCATCTTCTCCCAGCGCCAGCTGCACGTGGCGGTTGCCCAGATGGTAGGCAAGCCGCGCCAGGGGCAGGCCGGATGCAACGCGTGCGGTGACCACCGGCTCGACGGCGGCACGAATGCGCACCAGCTCGCCGCCCTCGGCGCGTAGCCCCTCGCCGTCACGCAGCACGGGGCCGCGATCCAGGAACAGGCCCAGCTCGCGCCCGCTGTCGCTCACCGCCTTGAGGCGTCCCAGCATGCGGCGCTCATAGGGCAGCGTCAGGGTGTCGCTGGCGCGTTCCGCCGCGATGGGCCCAAGGCGTTCGATCAGTGTCAGCATGTCGGGCTCCCATAAGGAGGGTGGTTAGAAGAGGTGGTAGCGTTGAGCCAGGGGCAGCTCAGTGGCGGGCTCGCAGGTCAACAGCTCCCCGTCGCAGTGTACTTCGTAGGTCTGCGGGTCGACGGTGAGTTCGGGGCAGGCGTCGTTGAGCTTCATGTCGCCCTTGCGCACGCCGCGCACATCGCGGCACGCGGAGAGCTCGCTAGTGAGCCCCAGCCGCTCCTTGATGCCGGCGTCCAGCGCCGCCTGGCAGACGAAAGTCAGGCGCGTCTGGCTGGCGGCGCGACCCAAGGCACCGAACATATAGCGGTAGTGCACCGGCTGGGGCGTAGGGATCGAGGCATTGGGGTCGCCCATGGGGGCCGCGGCGATCATCCCGCCCTTGATGATCATGGCGGGCTTGGTGCCGAAGAAGGCCGGCTTCCAGAGCACCAGGTCGGCCAGCTTGCCCACCTCCACGGAGCCCACCTCGTGGCTGATCCCATGGGTGATGGCCTGATTGATAGTGTATTTGGCGATATAGCGCCTGGCGCGGAAGTTGTCGGCGCCGAGCGCTTCGTCTTCGGGGAGAAGGCCACGCTGCACCTTCATCTTGTGGGCGGTCTGCCAGGTCCGGCAGATCGACTCGCCGACCCGACCCATGGCCTGGGAGTCGGAGGCGATCATCGAGATCACCCCCAGGTCGTGCAGGATGTCCTCGGCGGCGATGGTCTCGCGGCGGATGCGCGAGTCGGCGAAGGCCACGTCCTCGGGGATGTTGGGGTCGAGGTGGTGGCACACCATCAGCATGTCCAGATGTTCGTCGATGGTGTTGACCGTGTAGGGCCGCGTCGGGTTGGTGGAGGACGGAAGTACATAGGGCTTCGAGCAGGCGGTGATGATGTCCGGCGCGTGACCGCCCCCGGCCCCCTCGGTGTGGTAGGTGTGGATCCCCCGCTCCTTGAAGGCAGCGAGCGTGTCCTCAACGAAGCCCGACTCGTTCAGAGTGTCGGTGTGGATGGCGACCTGAACGTCGTAGCGTTCGGCAACGGCGAGGCAGTTATCGATGGCCGCCGGTGTGGTGCCCCAGTCCTCGTGCAGCTTGAGGCCCATGGCGCCGGCCTCGAGTTGCGCTTCAAGCGCCTCGGGCAGGCTGGCGTTGCCCTTGCCCAGTAAACCGATGTTCATCGGCAGATCGTCCACCGCCTGGAGCATCTTGCCGAGATGCCACCCCCCCGGGGTGCAGGTGGTGGCATTGGTGCCGGTAGCCGGTCCGGTGCCGCCGCCCAGCATGGTGGTGATGCCGCTCATCAGCGCCTCCTCCACCAGCTGGGGGCAGACGAAGTGGATATGGGCATCCAGGGCGCCGGCGGTGAGGATCTTGCCCTCACCGGCGATGATCTCGGTGCCCGGGCCGATGACGATCTCCACATCGGGCTGGGTGTCGGGATTGCCCGCCTTGCCGATGGCTTTGATCCGCCCGCCCTGAATGCCCACATCGGCCTTGACGATGCCCCACCAGTCGAGGATCAAGGCATTGGTGATCACGGTGTCCATCACTGCGGCGTCGACGCGTTGGCTCTGGCCCATGCCGTCGCGGATCACCTTGCCACCGCCGAACTTCACCTCCTCGCCGTAGTGGGTGGCGTCGCGCTCCACCTCGATCCACAGGTCAGTGTCGCCGAGGCGGACCCGGTCGCCCACCGTCGGGCCATACATGTCGGCATAGGCCTGGCGGCTGATGGTATTGGGACTAGTGTTGGGAGAGCTCATGATTGTCCTCCGTCCAGCTTGCCCATCACCTTGCCCTGAAAGCCGTAGACATGGCGCCGACCAGAATAGGGAATCAGCGTTACCTCGCGGGTCTGGCCCGGCTCGAAGCGGATCGCCGTCCCGGCGGCCACGTCGAGACGATGGCCGCGCACCTTGTCACGATCGAAGGTGAGGGCCGGGTTGGCCTCGGCGAAGTGGTAATGGGAGCCGACCTGGATCGGGCGGTCGCCAGTGTTGGCGACCTCGACGGTGATCCGCTCGCGCTCCTCGCAGAGCGCAATCTCGCCGCCTTTCAACTGATACTCACCGGGAATCATGGGTTCGGACATCGTTGCGGGCTCCTTAGACGATGGGGGTGTGGACGGTGACCAGCTTGGTGCCATCGGGGAAGGTGGCCTCCACCTGCACCTCGTCGACCATCTCGGCCACCCCCTCCATCACGTCGTCGCGGGTGAGGATCTCGCGGCCCTCGCTCATCAGCTCGGCCACCGTGCGCCCGTCGCGAGCGCCCTCCAGGATCTCGAAGCTGATCAGCGCCACGGCCTCGGGGTAGTTGAGCTTGAGGCCCCGGGCGCGGCGGCGCTCGGCCAGCTGGGCCGCCATGAAGAGCAGCAGCTTGTCCTTGTCTCTAGGGGTCAGTTCCATGTCGAATCTCCGTGGAAGGGGAATCAAGTCCGCCAGATACGCGGCGTGTGTGCCTCGAGACCCAACAGCCGAGGGCGAAGGACCCGCCAGGCGGCCTGGCACAGCGCCCAGGCCTCGCGGCACTCCTGGCCCAGGTAGCGCAGCAGCAGCACGCCGTGGCGCACGGTGACCGCCCAGCGGGTCGAGGTACCCAGCGCCTCGCGTAGGGCCTCGACGGCCTCGGTCTCATCAACCAGGCCCACCGCCCAAAGGGTCGCCTGTACGGTGGCGCCACCCTGCCCCCAGCGCCCGCAGAAGCGCGGGTGGGCTGGGTCCAGGGGCTGGCGCTCGATCCACAGCGGTCTGCCGTCGCGGGTCAGCCGGAAGCGCTGGTCGATGCGACCGGTCACATAGGGCAGCTCACTGGCGGGGCGTCCCAGGGCCAGCACCTCCCAGCCCAGGCAGCGGGCACTCCCGGCAAGCGCCAGGGCGGTGGCCTGCTCGCCCCGGGCCCCGTCGAAGGCGATCGTCTCCTGGGGCAGCCACTCGAGAACGGCGCCCTCCTCGACCCTGAGGCGAGCCTGCTGGCGCCAGGCCACGCCGTGGCTGTCGGCGCGATAGAGCTTGTTGGCGGCCGGCGTGGTCAGCAGCGCGTGAGCGCCCTCTTCCACCCCGACATCGATGCTCAGGGCGTCACCGCTGACCAGCCCACCCGGGGGGTGCAGCAGGTAGACGTGACAGGCGCCCCGGGCCTCTTCCGGGTAGAAGGGACGCTGCACCCGCAGCGGCCCACGATGACGCGCGTGCACCAGGCGGGTCACCTCCCGGCGGGAAGCGAAGCTCAGGTCCAGGGAGGCATCCCAGCGCCGCCCGGCATGGAAGCGATGGCCGGAGTCCGTCGGCGGTGTGGCATCCAGGGAGGTCTCGTAAGCGGTCATGGGCGGCTCGTGATCCGGCGTGTCTGCCAAGCTATCAGCAAGCGGCGTACCAGAATGGGGATTGGGATATTTTTCAAATATTATTCAGGAGGTTGAATATCCTCTCGACCACAGGCTAGCGAGCCAACGCCTTATGGAGGTGCGTCTGCGCGAGCCGCTGCGCACCTCGCGGGTGCAGGCGCACGATCGGGCAGGCCAGATAGGTGCAAGGCGCCCCCTGCTAGCCGCAGAGCGCGCCCTGTCACTTGCTGCTTGGTTTCAGGCGCTTGACGCTTGGGGCCCGACGCTCGGGGCCCGACGCGACTGCCCTACACCGTGACTGTCTACACCGTCAGGTGCTCCTTGATCAGCTCATCGGTCAGCTCACCGATCGGACCCCGGGCCACCGGCCGGCCGCGGTTCATGATCACGAAGCGGTCGGCATACTTGCGGGCAAAGGGGAGCTTCTGCTCCACCAGCAGCACGGTGAGGCGGTCCTCCCTGATCAGCCGGCGGATCACCTCTCCGATCAGGGTGACGATATTGGGCTGGATGCCCTCCCCCGGCTCGTCGAGGATCAGCAGCCGCGGCTCGATCACCAGGGCGCGGCCGATGGCCAGCTGCTGCTGCTGGCCGCCGGAGAGATCCCCGCCGCGACGATGCCTCATCTCCTCCAGCACGGGGAAGAGCTCATAGATGCGCTCGGGAATGGTGCGCCGCCCGTCGCTCCGGGCGGCGAGGCCCGTGCGCAGGTTCTCCTCCACGGTGAGCAGCGGGAAGATCTGACGCCCCTGGGGCACGTAGCCGATGCCCAGCCGCGAGCGAGCCTCCACCCGCTGGCGGGTCAACTCCACGTCGTCGGCGTAGCGGATGCTGCCACCGGAGACGGCCACCTCGCCCATGATCGCCTTCATCAGGGTGGTCTTGCCCACCCCGTTGCGACCCATCACGCAGGTGCACTCGCCCCTCGGTACCTCGAGGTCCAGATCCCACAGGGTGTGGCTCTCGCCGTAGTACTGGTTGAGCTTGTCGATGGTCAGCATTACGCCTCCTCGCCCAGGTAGACCTCAATCACCTTCGGGTCGTTGGACACCTGGTCCATGCTGCCCTCCGCCAGCACGCTGCCCTGGTGGAGCACCGTCACCTGGCGGGCAATGGAGCGCACGAAGCCCATGTCGTGCTCCACCACCACCACCGACTGCTGGCCAGCGAGCCCGGTCAACAGCTCGGCGGTGCGCTCCATCTCCTGCTCGGTCATGCCGGCCACCGGCTCGTCCACCAGCAGCAGGCGGGGCCGCTGCATCAGCAGCATGCCGATCTCCAGCCACTGCTTCTGGCCGTGGGAGAGGATGCCTGCCGGGCGCCCGCGCAGCTCGGCCAGGCCGATGGTGCCGAGCACCTGCTCGATGCGGTCGCGGATCTCGCCGCTCATTCGCGCCGTCAGGGTGGGGAGGATGCGCTTGTCGGCGGCCATGGCCAGTTCCAGATTCTCGAACACCGAGAGCGCCTCGAACACCGTGGGCTTCTGGAACTTGCGCCCGATGCCCAGGCTCGCGATCTCCGGCTCCTTCATGGCCAGCAGATCGTGACGGCTGCCGAACCAGACCTGCCCGGTATCGGGGCGGGTCTTGCCGGTGATGATGTCCATCATGGTGGTCTTGCCGGCGCCGTTGGGGCCGATGATGCAACGCAGTTCGCCGTCGTCGATGGTCAGGTTGAGATTGTCGATGGCCTTGAAGCCATCGAAGCTCACCGTGACGTCCTCCAGGTAGAGGATCGGGCCGTGGCGCACGTCCACCGGCGAGGTCGCCGGCACCAGGAAGTCGAAGACGCGATCGCGGTCGGCCAGGGATCTCAGCAGGCTCATGCGGTGGCCTCCTTCGTCGGTGGGTGGACATCTTCATTGTCGGCGCCCCGCCGCCTCAAGCGCGAGCCGGGGAAACGATAGGCGAGCAGGCCCGCCACCCCCCTGGGCAGAAATACCGTGACCAGCACGAAGAGCGCGCCCAGGGCGAACAGCCAGGCGTCGGGCATCACCCCCGTGAAGACGGTCTTGGCGTAGTTGACAAGGATCGCCCCGATCACCGCGCCGTAGAGGGTCGCGCGGCCACCCAATCCCACCCACAGCACGATCTCGATGGAGAACAGCGGCGAGAACTCGCTGGGGTTGATGATGCCCACCTGGGGCACATAGAGGGCCCCGGCCAGGCCCGCCAGCATGGCCGAGACCACGAAGACGAACAGTTGGAAGCGCTCGACCCGGTAGCCGAGGAAGCGGGTGCGGGCCTCGGCGTCGCGGGTCGCCACGCAGACCCGCCCCAGCTTGCTGCCGACGATGGCCCGGCACAGCAGGTAGGCCAGCGCCAGCGCCACGCCGGTGGCCAGGAAGAGCCCGAGCCGGGTCTCGTTGCTTCTCAGATTGAAGCCGAGGATGTCGCGGAAGTCGGTCAGGCCGTTGTTGCCGCCGAAGCCCATCTCGTTGCGGAAGAAGGCAAGCATCAGGGCGAAGGTCATCGCCTGGGTGATGATCGACAGGTACACCCCGGTGACCCGGGAGCGGAAGGCCAGGAAGCCGAACACCAGCGCCAGGGCCCCCGGCGCCAGCAATACCATCAGGAAGGCGAACCAGGCCATGTCGAAGCCGGCCCAGTACCACGGCAGGCTGTCCCAGCTGAGGAACACCATGAAGTCCGGCAGCTCCGGGTGGCCATAGACCCCGCGGTCGCCGATCTGGCGCATCAGGTACATGCCCATGGCGTAGCCGCCGAGTGCGAAGAAGGCCCCGTGGCCCAGGCTCAGGATGCCCAGGTAGCCCCACACCAGATCCACCGCCAAGGCGAGCAGCGCATAGCTCAGGTACTTGCCGAACAGGTTGACGGTATAGGCGTTGACGTGCAACGCATGGCCCTGGGGCACCACCACGTGCAGCAGCGTCACCAGGGTCATGGCGGCCAGCAGCACGGCCAGGAACAGCTGCGTCGAGCGCTCCGCGAAGGGGCGCATCAGCCAGAATCTCGAAGCCAGCATGGATCAGCCCTCCGCCGCACGGCCCTTCTGCGGAAAGAGTCCGCGGGGGCGCTTCTGAATGAACAGGATGATGAAGACGAGCACGATGATCTTGGCCAGCACGGCGCCGGCCCAGGGCTCCAGGACCTGGTTGATCACGCCCAGCGACAGGCCCGCCACCAGGGTGCCCCAGAGGTTCCCGACGCCGCCGAACACCACCACCATGAAGGAGTCGATGATGTAGTTCTGGCCCAGGTTGGGCCCGACGTTGGTGAGCTGGGAGAGCGCCACCCCAGCCAGGCCCGCGACCCCGGAACCCAGGGCGAAGGTGAGGATATCAACCCGGGTCGCGCGGATGCCCATGGAACGGGCCATGGTGCGGTTCTGGGTCACCGCCCGCACCTCGAGCCCCAGCCGGGTGCGGCGCATGATCAGCATCAGGCCAGCGAACACCAGCAGGGCGAAACCGATCACCACCAGGCGGTTGAGCGTCAGCGACAGGGCGTCGTTGATGGCGATGGAACCGCTCATCCACTCCGGCGACACCACCGTGCGGTTCTGCGGCGAGATCACCGTGCGCACCAGCTGCTGCAGGATCAGGCTGATCCCGAAAGTGGCCAGCAGGGTCTCCAGCGGCCGGCCCTTGAGGAACTGGATCACGCCGCGCTCGATGGCGATGCCCGCCAGCGCTGCCACCAGGAAGCCGGCGGGGATCGCCAGGAGCAGCGCCAGGCCGGGCTGCCCCGGCAGCAGCTGCTGCATGGCCCAGGTGGTGTAGGCGCCGAGCATGATCAGCTCACCGTGGGCCATGTTGATCACCCCCATCACCCCGAAGGTGATGGCAAGGCCAATGGCCGCCAGCACCAGCACCGAGCCCAGCGACAGGCCGAAGTAGAGGGTCTCCACCGCGCGGTTGATCTTGAGCAGCTGCTCGATGTCGTTCAGCGCGCCACGCGCCGCATCGGCCAGCACCGCATCGTCGTTAATGGCAGCCCGGTTGAGCGCCACACGCACTCGCGGGTGCAGGCTCCCCTGGAGGTCGACGACGGCGGCCGCCTCGCCCTGTTCCAGGCGGTGGATGGCCAGCGCCTGGACCAGGCGGCTGCGCACTTGCGGATCCTCCTCGCCCTTGATCACCTCGGCCAGAGGGCCGGCCAGGTCGGCGTCCACCTCACCCAGCAGCCGCTCGGCGGAGGCGCGGCGCAGCACGAGGTCGGCCGAGTAGAGGTCCACCACGGCGATGGCGCTGCGCAGCTGGTTACGCAGCGCATTGTTGATACCGATGCGGTCGAGATCACGGCGCGACATCTCCCCCAGCGGCTCGCCGGTCAGGGCATCCTCCACCGGCCAGTCACGGCCGCGGTTGTCGAGCACCAACACGAAGCGGCCCTCCTCGCCGCGTTGCAGGCGGCCGTCGAGCAGGGCCTGCAGCCAGTCCCGGGCGCGGGGATCGTCGCTCTGAACGATGGCGTCGATGGCGCGGGCCTTGTCGGCGAACGAGCGCACGTCGAGGGACTCGAGCAGCCCCCGGGCCTCGGCATCCTCGGGCTGGGCCTGGGCAACCGAGGGCGTCAGCAGCAGGAGCAGAAGCCCCAGCAGCCAGGCCAGCGGGCGTCCGGCACCTGCCAGCGGGGCACGGCCGGTTCGTGTCCTGGCCGAACCTGGCCAGCACGGCGGGAAGTTCCTCATCGGGAGTTCCTCTGGAAGCGGAAGCTAAGGCGTCGAGAAGGCGTGCTCCCCCGCCGCCGGGCGGCGACGGGGGGATGGGTCGGGCTTACTCGGCCAGTGCGGCCTCGGCCTCCTCGGCGGCGGTGCTCCCGCCACAGGAGCCGCTGGCGACGTTGAAGTTGCCGCAGCGCATCGGGGCGCGCCAGTCGGCGATCAGGTCGCGGGAACCCGGCAGGAAGTCGGACCAGGCGTCGCCGACCACGGTGGACGGGGTCTGCCAGACGATATCGAACTGGCCGTTGTCCTGGATCTCGCCGATGAGCACCGGCTTGGTGATGTGGTGGTTGGGCATCATGGCCGCATAGCCGCCGGAGAGGTTGGGCACCGCCACGCCGATGATGGCGTCCTTGACGGCATCCACGTCGGTCGTCCCGGCCTTGCGCACCGCTTCCGCCCACATGTTGAAGCCGATGTAGTGGGCCTCCATGGGGTCGTTGGTCACCGCCTCCTCGTCGCCGGTCCACTCGATCCAGGCGTCGATGAAGTCGTAGTTGGCATCGGTATCGACGCTCATGAAGTAGTTCCAGGCGGCCAGGTGGCCGACCAGCGGGCCGGTGTCGATGCCGGTGAGTTCCTGCTCGCCTACCGAGAAGGCCACCACCGGAATGTCCGCGGCATCGATGCCCTGGTTGGCCAGTTCGCGGTAGAAGGGCACGTTGGCGTCGCCGTTGATGGTGGAAACCACAGCGGTCTTCTTGCCCTCGGCGCCGAAGCGGCGGATCTCGGCGACGATGTTCTGCCAGTCGGAGTGTCCGAAGGGGGTGTAGTTGACCAGGATATCCGCCTCAGCTACCCCGAACTCTTCCTGGAGGTAGGCCTCGAGGATGCGGTTGGTGGTGCGCGGGTAGACGTAGTCGGTGCCCGCCAGCACCCAGCGTTCGATCCCCACCTCGTTATGGAGGTAGTTCACCGCCGGGATCGCCTGCTGGTTGGGCGCCGCCCCGGTGTAGAAGACGTTCTCCGAGGACTCCTCCCCCTCGTACTGTACCGGGTAGAAGAGCAGCCCATTGAGCTCCTCGAACACCGGCAGCACCGCCTTGCGCGATACCGAGGTCCAGTTCCCGAAGACCACGTCCACCTCGTGCTGGGCCAGCAGCTCCCGGGCGCGCTCGGCGAACAGCGGCCAATTGGAGGCCGGGTCCACTACCACCGCCTCGAGCTGGCGGCCGAGCAGGCCGCCCTCGGCGTTCTGCTTCTCGATCAGCATCTCCACGGTGTCCTTGAGCACCGTCTCGCTGATCGCCATGGTGCCCGAGAGCGAATGCAGGATGCCGACCTTGATCGGCGGTTCCTGAGCCAAGGCCTGGCCGCCAGCCCCCAGCAGGGAGGCGGTCAACAGCGCGGCGGTCAGGGGACGAAGCCGCAGCGTCTTGGGATGGGACAGGGTCATGAGAATCTCCTTGCTCCCCGGAGGGGTCGTTGTTGTGGGACAAGGAGACGTTGCAAGGGCTGCGCCACCAGGCGCAATTTTCCATAAAGATCAACAATTACAATCCATTGTCGGATATCACCGCCATACTGGAAGTGGCCGACTGCACACGGACGGTGCAACAGAGGGCGAGGCGGGCGCCGGAACTGCACCGGCCTCACCCTCTTCCATGCACGCCGCCCGCCTCGCCGCGCCCTGGCGGTGCAGCCGTCGGCGGAGACCAGGATGCAACAGGGGCGCCGACGGTGTCGGCGCCCCTGTGAGGGACACGG
>NZ_JBPKAQ010000004.1:202108-224730 GCF_051216275.1 Halomonas salsilacus | reverse complement strand
CGCCCCCCCCCCCGCGCCCTGGCGGTGCAGCCGTCGGCGGAGACCAGGATGCAACAGGGGCGCCGACGGTGTCGGCGCCCCTGTGAGGGACACGGCGGGCGCCCTGCGGGCGAACCGGGCGGGTCAGGCCCGGGCGCGCAGTTTGCGCATCACCGGCTTGATCAGTGGCAGCAGCAGCGAGAGTGCGGCGATGATCAGCAGCCACATGGAGATCGGTTTGTCGATGAAGGTCATCCAGTTGCCCCCGGAGATCTGCAGGGCACGACGCATCGATTCTTCCATGATGCTACCCAGGATCAGCGCCAGGATCAGCGGAGCCGCTGGAAAGCCGAACAGCCGCATACCCAGCCCCAGCAGGCCGAAGCCAAGCAGGAAGAGTAGATCGACCACAGTGAAGCTCATGCCGTACACACCCACCATGCAGAAGATCAGGATCAACGACAGCAGCAGCGGACGCGGCATTTCGAGGATCTTGGCGATATAGGGGATCAGCGGCAGGTTGAGCACCAGCAGCATGATGTTGCCGATATACATGCTGGCGATGACGCCCCAGAACACATCGGGACGATCCACCAGCATGGCCGGCCCGGGGCTGACGCCCATGACCAGCAGGGCACCGAGCAACACCGCCGTGGTGCCGGAGCCGGGCACGCCCAGTGTCAGCAAGGGCACGAAGGAACCGGTACAGGCGGCGTTGTTGGCCGCCTCGGGTGCCGCCACTCCCTTGATATTGCCCTTGCCGAAGGTGTCACCATCTTTCGCGATGCGTTTCTCCATGCTGTAGCCGAGGAAGGAGCCGATGGTCGCGCCGGCCCCCGGCAGCACACCGGTGAAGAAGCCCAGCACCGAGCTACGGCTGATCGGGCCAGCGATCTCCCTGACCTCATGTCGGGTGAGCTTGAGCGAACCGATGGCATTACGTTCCGGCTCCTTGCCACCGCCCCCCCTGAGCAGCATGTAGAAGACTTCTGCCAGGGCGAAGATCCCCAGCGCCACTACCAGGAAGTCGATACCATCCAGCAGGTGCGCGGAACCGAAGGCAAACCGCACCGTACCGGTCTGCAGGTCGATGCCAATGATAGAGATCATGATCCCCACCACGGCGGCGATCAGCCCCTTGACCAGGGACTTGTCGGAGAGCGAGACGACGGCGGTCAGCCCCAGCACCATCAGCGCGAAGTACTCCGCCGGGCCGAACGCCACGGCGACCTTGGACAGCATCGGGGCCACCATCATCAGGAAGACGATGGAGATGGTGCCGCCCACGAAGGAGGCATAGGCCGCGATGGCCAGGGCCTTGCCGGCCATGCCCTGCTTGGCCATGGGATAGCCATCGAAGGAGGTGGCCACGGTACCGGCCACGCCGGGGGCGTTGAGCAGGATCGACGAACTCGAGCCACCGAAGATCGCGCCGTAATAGACCCCTGCCATCAGGATCAGGCCCGACGATGGTTCCATGGCGAAGGTGATCGGGATCATCAGGGCCAGGGCGCTGATCGGCCCCAGACCCGGCAGCATGCCGATGATGGTGCCGGCGAAGACGCCACCGAAGACATAGGCGATATTCATGGGCTGCAGCGCGATGCCGAAGCCATACATCAGGTTGTTCAAGGCTTCCATGAGCGGGTTCTCTCTCGCGGGCGGATCGTGTCCTGAGACATCAGATCGGCAGGATTCCGATGGGCAGGTAGACTTCCATGATGCGCGTCATGGTCAGGTACAGCGCCAGCACCACGCCAAGCGAGGTCGCCAGGTTGATAGCGTGTCGACGATAGCCGTAATACCAGCCTAGGCCAAAGGCCAGTGCCGTGGAGGCCACCACGAAACCGATGGGCACCAACAGCAGCGCATAGGCAATGATCGCCAGCGAGGTGATCACAACTCGCGACCAGGGACGCAGCAGAAAGGGCTGGTTCAGCGCCTCGGAACTCGGCTCATCGGGGATGTCCTGAGCCTTGGGTTTTTCCAGGAACAGACACACGGCAAGCCCGAGCAGGACAAACCCCAGCACCTTGGGAAAGATATCGGAATCGATCGGCCGGGGAAGTGGAAACGTCGGGATCTGAAAGGCCATTACCAGATAGCCCGCCGAGAACAGTGCAACGATCAGTGCAATGATCTGATTGGTATTGAGTCGTGTCATGAGCAGTCCACCTCGGGCCCACGCCAGGCGAAACCTGGCCTCCAACCCAAGCGTCACGTTCAAGAAAATTGAGCCCTGTATGTTCAGGGCTCAGGAGAGTCACTCCAGGTGAAAATCAGCCAGCTATCAGCGAATCAGGCCGAGTTCGGTCAGCACCTCGCTGAACTCTTCCTTCTGGGCATCGAGAAAGGCACCGAATTCTTCACTGGTCTGATAGGCGTCGATCCAGCCCAACTGGTCACGAGCTTCCTGCCAGCCGTCGGTCTCGAGCATCTGCGCAAAGAGGTCCTCATAGTAGGCGACGGCTTCGGCCGGCATATCGGGCGTGCCCATGACGCCACGCCAGATGTCGAAGGTGTAATCGATACCCTGTTCCTGATAGGTGGGGGTATCGGCCAGCACGCCGCCCATGCGCTCAGGGGCCGACACGCCCAGCGCCCTCACGTCGCTGCCCTCGCCCAACTGACCTGACGCCTCGCCAGCACCGGTGACCACGGCCTCGACATGCCCGCCCATGAGGTTGGTCATGGCTTCGCCGCCTCCCGAGAAGGCGATGTAGTTGACACCTGACGCCTCGAGGCCAGCCGATGTCGCTACCCCCACCATGGAAATGTGATCCATGGAGCCCGGCGCACTGCCACCACCCACACTCAAGGAGGGATTCTCGCGCATCGCCTCGAACAGATCGTTGAGGTCCTGATAGTCGGAATCCGCCTGAACCAGCACGATGGAGTAGTCGGTGATCAACCGAGCGATCGGCGTGAAATCGGTATGGTCGTAACGCGAAGTTCCGGCCAGCGGCACCAGGATGATGGGGGGGCTGGTGGCGAACAGCTTATGCGGGTTGCCACTATCGTTGGCAATCTGGGCCCAGGCCACGGCGCCACCGCCGCCGGGCACGTTGATGGCGGCGAAGTTCTGGTCGGCCAGGCCCTCCTGCTGGATCACCCGCGAAGTGGTGCGCACCAGGGTGTCCCAGCCGCCACCGGGGTTGGCAGGGGCGATGAACTCGATGGAACGGGTCGGTGTCCAGTCTTGGGCCTGGGCAGTGCCGGCCAGGCCGGTCAGCGCTGCCAGCGGCAGGACGATGGCGGT
The DNA here is from genome assembly GCF_051216275.1 of Halomonas salsilacus. NCBI lineage: Bacteria > Pseudomonadati > Pseudomonadota > Gammaproteobacteria > Oceanospirillales > Halomonadaceae > Halomonas > Halomonas salsilacus. Next base: position 221,492 of record NZ_JBPKAQ010000004.1, on the reverse strand, counting down.
GAGGCCCTTTGCGGTGAGGCCCTTGGCGGTGAGGCCCTTGGCGGTGAACTTGCGGGTCATGGCGTTTTCCTCGAGACGGGATCATTGTTATACAAAGCTGCGTAGCGAACAGTAGAGGAGCGGCGCCAGGGATCACACCCTTGTGAACATAAGGGATAAAAAGAGCGTTCTGGGCATTGTGTCCATTCTGCTCACGGCGTCCCTTCACCCCTCCTCGCACCAGGGGGTGGCATCACCCACCAGGCGATAGCGGCGCTCCGGCCTGCCCACATCACCATAGCCCAGCTCGGCGCTCACCACCTTTACCGAGACCAGGAACTCCAGGTAGCGCCGCGCCGTGGAGCGACTGGCGCCCATGGCCTTGGCCACCTGCATGGCCGCCAGCGGCGCTCGCGCCTCCTCCACGGCGGCCACCACGGCACGCAGGGTCAACCGGTCGATGCCCTTGGGCAGCTGGCGTCGCGGCCCCTCTGCCGCAGGACCGCCGGGCGCAGCCTCGGGCTGCACTCGGGCCAGCACCCGGTCGAGCTCCTCCTGGCTCATCTCGCCGCGGGCCGCCAGGGCCGCCCGCTCACGGCGAAAGCGGGCCAGCATCTGGCCCATGCGCGCGGCCTCGGCGGGCTTGATCAGGTAGTCGAAGACGCCGCCGCGCAGCGCCTCGCTGATGGTCTCCACCTCCCGGGCGGCGGTGACCATCACCACGTCGATATGCAGGTGATCGCGGCGCAGCAGCCATAGCAGTTCCAGTCCCTCGACGTCCGGCAGGTAGGCATCGAGCAGTACCAGCTGGATCTGAGCGGCATGCCGTGCCAGCCACTCCCGGGCCTCAGCGCCGGAACGCGCCATCCCCACCACCCGAAAGCCCTCGCTCTGTTCCATGAAGGCGCGGTGGATCTCGGCGATGCGAAAATCGTCCTCGATGATCAGGATCCCGTACTCTGGGAGGGACCGCTCTCCTGCGTCATGGCCGTCGTGTCGCATCGGCTCTCCCCAGGTGTCTTGGTTGTCGTGTCGGCTTGCTCGCCGCCAATCTCAGCGGTCGATGGGCGCCGGGCTGCGGCACAGCGACCGGTCGAGCACCACCGCGAAGCAGGCACCGCCCAGTTCGCTCTCCTCCAGGGTGATGGCGCCGCCATGTTGGGCACACAGCCGCGCGACCAGCGCCAGGCCGATGCCGCGATGCTTGCCCGGCTTGGTCGAGAAACCCTCGGTGAAGATCGCCTCAACATGGTCGGCGGCCACCCCGAGGCCGTTGTCCTCTACCTCGATCAACAGCTGGTCGCCGAGGTCGGTGAAGAAAAGCCTCACTCTCGGCCCCTCCTCGTGCTCGCGCCCCTCCTGCAGGGCGGCATGGCAGGCGTTGTCAAGCAGGTTACCGATCACCGTCATCAACACCTCCTGGCCGATGGCGTTGAGCGGGGTGGAGAGCGAGCTCTGGTCGTCGATCTCCAGCCCCACGCCGAGCTCGCGGGCGCGGGTCAGCTTGCCGAGCAGGGTTCCGCTGATCACCGGATCGGCCACACGGTCCATCAGGAAGCTCATCTGCGCCTGCTGGTGGCGGCTCTCCTGGTGGATCAGCGCCAGGGCGTCATCGATGCGCTCCAGCTGCAGCAGCCCGGAGATGGTGTAGAGCTTGTTGGAGAATTCGTGGGCCTGGGCGCGCAGCATGTCCACGTCGCGACTCGCCGCGGTCAGGGCATCGGAGAGGTCGACGATCTCGCGGCGGCTGCGGAAGGTGGCCACCGCGCCCTCCAGCTCCCCGCCATGCACCACCGGCACCCGATTCACCACCACCGGGTGGTCGCCGAGCCACATCTGCTGGTCGAACTGCTGCTCGCCGCTCTCCAGCACCTCCAGCAGCCGCGAGTTTGGCACCAGTTCCTGGATCGGCCGCCCCAACGCCTCCCTGGCCTCGGGGAGGTCCAGGAATCGCCGCGCCTGCTGGTTGACCAAGGTGATCTCGCCCTCGCGGTTGACCGCCAGGATGCCTTCGTGGATCGACTGGAGGATGGCCTCCTTCTCCATGGCCAGGCGGGCGATCTCATGGGGCTCCAGGCCCAGGATCACCCGCTTGAGGTGGTAGGAGAGCCCGTAGGCCCCGGCGAAGCCGAGCACCACCATGACCGCCACCAGCCACCAGCCCAGGCTCGTGTGGCGCCCCACGTCCAGGGCTACCCGGTCGAGCATGAAACCCACCGAGACGATGCCGATGATGGCACCTTCGGCGTCGAGCACCGGCGTCTTGCCGCGCATCGCCTCGCCCAGGGAGCCCTCGGCCTTGGAGACGTAGGACTCGCCGTGGAGCAGGGCCCGGTCGTTGTCGCCGCCGACCATGGTCAGGCCGATCCGGTCAGCCAGCGGGTGGGAGTAACGAATCCCGTCTGCGTTGCCCACCACCACGTAGCGCGCCCCGCTGTCGCGACGGATGCGCTCGGCGATGGGCTGGATGGTGGCGCTGGGGTCGGGGTCGTCGAAGGCGGCGACCAGTTCGGGAATCGCCGCCACCGACCTCGCCACCGCCAGGGCACGCTGGCCCATCTGGTCGCCGATGATCTCGGCCTTGCGGTGGTTGAGGTAGGTGCCCTGGGCCAGCAGCATGGCGCCCAGCAGCACGCCCACCAGCAGCATCACCTGGAGACGGAAGCTGCGGATCAGCCAGTGGCGGCGCGCCCGTGGGCGGCGCAGGCGCCTGACCTCGACGATGGGGTCCGCGAGTCGGGACGGCATGGCAGGGTCTCGATGGCGAAAACCCCAGTATCGCATGTCCGTCGAGGCGGCGGCATCCGGCCTCAGTCGCGCCTGCCGGTGTCCCAGCCCTTGGCCTCGGCGCGGGTGGCATCGAACCAGGCGAGGCGGTCGTGGAGGGCCACCACCCCGCCAATGATGATCAGCGTAGGTGGCTGGACCAGCGCGCTCTCCAGCCGGGCCGGCAGGTCGGCCAGGGTGCCGCGGTGCACACGCTGACGCGCCGTGCTGCCCTGCTCGATCAGCGCCACGGGGGTATCGACCGCCAGGCCATGGACGACCAGCTGCCGACAGATCTCGGGCAGGCCATGCAGCCCCATATAGAAGACCAGGGTCTGGCCCGGGCTTGCCAGGGCGGGCCAGTCCAGGTCGGCGCTGCCGTTCTTGAGGTGGCCGGTGATGAAGCGCACCGATTGGGCGTGATCACGGTGGGTCAGCGGGATGCCGGCATAGGCGGCACAGCCTGAGGCCGCGGTGATACCGGGAATCACCTCGAAGTCGATGCCCGCCTCGGCCAGGGTCTCGAGTTCCTCGCCGCCACGGCCGAAGATGAAGGGGTCCCCGCCCTTGAGGCGCACCACCCGCTTGCCCGCCCGGGCCCAGTCGACCAGGGCCCGGTTGATGTCCTGCTGGGGCAGACTGTGGTCGGAGCGCGCCTTGCCGACATAGAGCCGCCTGGCCTCGGGGTTGGCCAGGGCGAGCACCTCCTGGCTGACCAGGCGGTCATGCAGGATCACCTCGGCCTGCTGGAGGCGCCGCAGCGCCTTGAGGGTGAGCAGCTCCGGATCGCCGGGCCCGGCACCGACCAGGCTGACCCGACCGGGGGGCATGGCCGATCCCGTGGGCAGGACGCCGGAAATCTCGTCCCGGGCAGGGTGTCGCTGCGAATCGCGCCGCATATTCCTTGACCCTCAAAAATAGCTTTCTTGTTATGCGCCAAGGTAATTTAAGAGAGGCGCGTTTACCACTCGCCGCCGGGCACAAGGATATAACCCCCCGCCCCCGCGCCAGGGGCAGGACAGCAGCAGAATCGACTAACGCATAAGGGCCTCCACACTGGCCACCTTGTCGTCCATGTGTTGCTCCCGGTCAGTCCGGGTGCCGAGCTTGAGCGTGGTGGTGATGCGCGGTGCGCCCATCTCGTGCACTACCTCGTGGCAGCGCTTGACCACGGCCATCACCTCGTCCCAGGGCCCCTCGATGTTGGTCCCGTAGGCATGCATGCGGTGTTCGAGACCCGAGGCCCGGATCACCTGTTGACAGGCGGCGATCTGTGGCGAGACCGAGACGCCCACTCCCAGCGGTACGACACAGAGATCGATGATGACGTGCATGGCGTTCACTCCTCGTTGCAAAACGTCGGGTTGGCGATTAAGGGGGATTTCTCTCGGCTTTTCCTGCTGGTCTATGCTCAAGGCTACCGGACAGGGCAACGCACGTAACGTCCGGCGCCACCGCCAGCGACAGGAAATGCGTCAACCCTGCTGGAACAGGAGGACTCCATGACCAGTGACAACTGCTTCGGCCCCATCGCCCTGCCCGACACCCGTGCCCGCCATGTCTTCGAACAGCTGCTGGAGGGCTCAAGGGTTGCTCTCAACGGCGAGGCTCCTCAGGACCTGCGGGTCTACCATCCGGATTTCTTCTCGCGGGTGCTCCATCAGGGCACCCTGGGGCTGGGTGAGGCCTACATGGACGGCTGGTGGGAGTGTGACAGGATCGACGAGATGGCCTGCCGACTGCTGCACCATGGCCTGGCCGAGCGCGCCCACACGCCCTCCGAGCGCCTGTTGTACCGCCTCCAGGCCGGCTTCTTCAACCTGCAGAGCAAGGCGCGCTCCTACATCGTCGGCGAGGCCCACTACGACCTCGGCAACGATCTCTTCGAGCGGATGCTCGACCCGACGATGTGCTACTCCTGCGGCTACTGGAAGGAGGCCGACACCCTTCACGGGGCCCAGCAGGCCAAGTTGGAGCTGGCCTGCCGCAAGCTCCAGCTTGAACCGGGCATGCGCGTGCTGGACATCGGCTGCGGGTGGGGTAGCTTCGCCGAGCATGCCGCTCGCCACCACGGAGCCTTCGTCACCGGCATCACCATCTCGCGCGAGCAGGCCGAGCTGGCCCGACAGCGCTGCGAGGGGCTGCCGGTGACCATCGAGCTCGAGGATTACCGCGATCTGACCGGACGCTTCGACCGCATCGTCTCCATCGGCATGTTCGAGCACGTGGGCCATCGCAATTATTCCACCTACTTCGAGACTGTGGCGCAGCGGCTGGCTCCCGAGGGGCTCTTCCTGCTCCACACCATCGGCTGCAATCACTCCGAAATCACCGCCGACCCTTGGATCAACAAGTACATCTTCCCCAATGGCGTGCTGCCATCGGCCATGTACATCACCAGGGCCAGCGAACCCCACCTGCTGATGGAAGACTGGCAGAACTTCGGCCCCGATTACGACCGCACTCTAATGGCCTGGCTGGACAACGTCGATGCGCGCTGGCATGAGATCGCCCACCGCTACAGCGAACGCACCCGTCGCATGTTCCGCTATTACCTGGCCGTCTGCGCCGGCGCCTTCCGAGCGCGCCACCTGCAGCTGTGGCAGATAGTATTCTCCGACGATCGCCATGAACGCTACGATGCTCCGCGATAGTCACGACGACAACCCCCTGCGCCTTCCAGATCGTCTACTCTGTATACCCATACATAAACAGGGTGACCAGGGAATGGTGGCATGATCCAGCAGACACTCCGGCAGGTCTTCGGCTATAGCGACTTCCGCCCCGGCCAGTGGCCGGTGATCGAGGCCGTGGTGGCCGGCCGTTCGGCGGCGGCCATCTTTCCCACCGGCTCCGGCAAGTCGCTCTGCTACCAGCTGCCCGCCCTGCACCTGCCCCACCTGACCCTGGTGATCTCGCCGCTGCTGGCACTGATGCAGGATCAGCTCGCCTTCCTCCAGCGTCATGGCATTACCGCCGCCAGCATCGATTCCAGCCAGGGCCGCGAGGAGGCCGCCGCGGTGATGAGCGGGGTCGAACGCGGCGAGATCCGCATACTGATGGTGTCGGTGGAGCGACTCAAGAACGAGCGCTTCCGCGCCTTCATTCGACGGATTCCGATCTCGCTGATGGTGGTCGATGAGGCCCACTGCATCTCAGAGTGGGGCCACAACTTCCGCCCCGACTACCTGAAGCTCCCTGATTACCAGCGCGAGTTCGGCATTCCCCAGGTCCTGCTGCTCACCGCCACCGCCACGCCACGGGTCATCGAGGACATGCGCCAGCGCTTCGCCATCGCGGCCGCCGACGTCACCGCCACCGGTTTCTACCGCGCCAACCTGGTCCTGACGGTGGCACCGGTGGCCGCCGAGTCCCGCCCCCGGGCCCTGGCGGCCTGGCTGCAGGCGCGTCAGGGCGGTGAGTCCGCCTTTCCCACCATCGTCTATGTGACCCTGCAGCAGACCGCCGAACGGCTGGCCGCCTACCTGAGCAAGGCCGGCATAGCCGCCACGGCCTACCACGCCGGGCTCGAGGGCGAGCGCCGCGAGGCGATCCAGGGCGACTTCATGGCCGGTGGCATCTCCTGCATCGTCGCCACCATCGCCTTCGGCATGGGCATCGACAAGGCCGACATCCGCGCCGTGGTGCACTTCGACCTGCCCAAGTCGATCGAGAACTACAGCCAGGAGATCGGCCGCGCGGGCCGTGACGGCCAGCCGTCCGAGTGCCTGATGCTGGCGGGCCGCGACACCCTCGGTGTGCTGGAGACCTTCGTCTACGGCGACACCCCGGAGCGTCACGGTATCGGCCGGGTGATCGATGCCCTGGTCGACGCCGCCGAGCACCACGGCGGCGACTGGGAGCTCACCCTGAACGCCCTCTCCCGGGAGAGCGATATTCGCCCGCTGCCGCTCAAGACGCTACTGGTCCAGTTGGAGCTGCGCGGCATCATCGCCCCGCGCCACAGCTATTTCGCCGACTACCGCTTTCGCCTCCAGGGGGAGGCCGACGCCCTGGTCGGGCGCTTTCAGGGTGAGCGACGTGACTTCGTCCAGGCCATTCTCGATGCCGCCCCCAGGGCGCGCACCTGGCACGCCCTGGACTTCGCGACCCTGGACCGGCTGGGAGTCGAGCGCGGACTGGACGTCCACCGCGGCCGGGTGCTCACCGCCCTGGAGTTCTTCGTCGAGAAGGGATGGATGATCCTGGAGAGCAAGCAGCTAACCGAGGTCTACCGGGTGCTCGACGCGCCCCGCGACCCCGACGCCCTCGGCGACGACCTCCATGCCTACTTCCGCGACAAGGAGCAGGCCGAAGTGGACCGCCTGCACGCCATGCTGGCACTGTTCGAGTCAGACGACTGCCTCACCAGACGCCTGGCCGACTGGTTCGGCGATGCCCAGGCCCCGACGCGCTGCGGCCACTGCTCCGCCTGCCGCGGAGAGCCCGCCCGGCTGCCGGCGCCGCCGCCCCCGGCCCCGCTGGAGACCCGGGACATCGCCGCGCACCTGGACGCCCTCCGCCCCCGGCTGGCCGAGGACGTCGACGGTGGCCCCGCCACGGAGGACCTGCTGACGCGCTTTCTGTGCGGCATCGCCACGCCCCGCCTCACCCGGCTCAAGGCGCGCGGCCTGCCAGGCTTCGGCGCCCTGGCGGCCTACCCCTACGCCGAGGTGCGCGAGAAGGCCGCGGCACTGGCAGACGCCTGAACGGCGCCGGCTCAGTGCGGGCCCGGGAGCCAGTCCCGGCGCTGCAGCCAGCGCCCGCGGCGTATAGCCGAGCCTCCAGATGGCCAGCCCCGCCACCACCGGCAACACCAGGTGGTAGAGCGACATCAGGCGGGCCAGCAACGGTTGGCGTCATCGAACATGTACTCGGTGCCGCCGATGGGGTGCACCCCGTTCAGCCAGGCCGTGCCCACATCCACCGCCCCCAGGCTGCCCACCAGGGCCACTGCCAGCCACTGCATGGAGAGCAGCAGGCGACTCTCCCGCCATAGGCCGACGAGGATCAGGAAGCTGGCCAGGTTGCACAGCCAGAAGTAGTTCTGTGGCCCCAGCAGTACCCAGAAGGTGGGCCCCCAGCCGACGATCCAGGCGGTGAAGGCGAGCTTCAACCAGAGCGAGAGCGAGGGGCGCGGCATGTGGGACATCGTCTCCTCCGGGAAGATGGGCGCGGACAGGAACGGGAGGACCCTCAAGGTGGCAGCCCCTGTCCCGCGATGCCAGCGCTTGACGTCCACCGTAGGCTGCACGACCTTTCGAGGCAGTAATGAGCGAGTTTCCCCTACCCGACAACCGCCAGGAGACACCATGAGCCAGCTTTCCCAGCAGCCCTGCGAGGCGTGCCGCAAGGGCGCCCCCACCGTCAGCGAGGCCGAGATCGCGCTGTTCCAGCCGGAGGTGCCCGAGTGGAAGATCATCGAGCGCGATGGCATCATGCAACTGGAGCGGGCCTTCACCTTCCCCGACTTCAAGCAGGCGCTGGCCTTCACCCACCGCGTCGGCGAGATCGCCGAAGCGGCCGGGCACCACCCGGCCCTGCTGACCGAATGGGGCAAGGTCACCGTGACCTGGTGGTCACACAAGATCCGGGGCCTGCACAGGAACGACTTCATTCTTGCCGCCAGAACCGACGAGGTAGCGAATTAAATGTTCGAACATATTGAGCGGGTTCCCGGGGATGCCATCCTCGGTCTGATCGAGGCCTTCAAGAAGGACACCAACCCCCAGAAGGTCGATCTCGGCGTCGGCGTCTACAAGGACGACCAGGGCAACACTCCGGTGATGCGCGCCGTCAAGGAAGCCGAGGCCCTGCTGCTCAAGAACGAGACCACCAAGACCTACATCGGCTCCCACGGGGCGCCGGAGTACGGCGCCGTGGTGCTGCCCATGGTCCTGGGTGAAGGCTCGCCGGTCCTGGAGGCCAAGCGTGCCAGCGCCACCCAGTCACCAGGCGGCACCGGCGCCCTGCGTTTGGCGGCAGACTTCATCGCCAAGCAACTGCCCGGCAAGGACATCTGGGTCTCCGATCCAACCTGGCCGAACCATCTGGGCATCTTCCCGGCCGCCGGCCTGACCCTGCACAAATATCCCTACGTGGACGCCGAGAACCGCCTCGATTTCGACGGCATGCTGGCGGCCCTGAAGCAGATCCCCGAGGGCGACGTGGTGCTGCTTCACGCCTGCTGCCACAACCCCACCGGTTTCGATCTCTCCCGGGAGCAGTGGCAGACTGTGCTCGAGGTACTTCGGGAGCGCCACCTGCTGCCGCTGGTCGACTTCGCCTACCAGGGCTTCGGCGAGGGCCTCGATGAGGACGCCTACGGCGTCCGGCTGCTGGCCGAGCACCTCGACGAGGTAATCATCACCAGCTCCTGCTCCAAGAACTTCGGTATCTATTGCGAGCGTACCGGCTGTTTGATCATGGTGGCGAAAGACACCGAGCAGATGGAGAACGTTCGCTCGCAGATCGCCATCGTGGCACGCGAGAACTACTCCAACCCGCCGGCCCATGGCGGCGCCATCGTCAGCGAGATCCTGCACTCCGCGGAGCTATCGGCCATCTGGCGCAAGGAGCTCACCGAGATGCGCGACCGTATCAACACCCTGCGTCGCGACTTCGTCGAGGCCCTCAAGCCCTATGGCCTGGACCAGAAGTACGCCTGCGTGGCCGAGCAGCGCGGCATGTTCTCCTACACCGGCCTGACGCCGGAGCAGGTCGACCGCCTGCGCGACGAGTTCGGCATCTACATGGTCCGCTCCGGCCGTGCCAACGTGGCGGGCTTCTCCCACGAGAACCTGCCCTACCTGGCCAAGGCGATCGCTGCGGTCAACTGATCGCCGCACCGCCAGCCATCACGACGCCCGGACCCTGCCCGGGCGTCGTCGTTTGGGGTAGAGTGCGGCCTTGTCCAGAACGCCCCACTCAAGAGGCTCTCCATGGCGACATCTCCAGGCAGCTCCCCCGTGCACTACCCCTGGTACAAGAAGGAGGATACCGACGCCTTCTTCGCGCTGTTCCAGAACAACATCGCCAACTTCGTGATCATCGCCATCACCATGCTCGGCATGGGCTTCCCGGGATCGATTGTCTTCGGCCAGGTGCTCCCCGGAGCCGCCGTGGCGGTCATGGTCGGCAACTTCTACTACGCCTGGAGCGCGGCACGCCTGGCCCGCAGGGAGAACCGGGCCGATGTCACGGCCCTCTCCTACGGCATCTCGACCCCGGTGATGTTCGTCTTCCTGTTCGGGGTATTGCTACCCGCCAAGGAGCTCACCGGCGACCCCGAGCTGGCCTGGAAGGTGACTGTGGCCGCCTGCTTCATCAGCGGCGCCATCGAGGCACTGATCAGCCTGATCGGCCGCTGGGTGCAGCATCACCTGCCGCGGGCCGCCATGCTGGGCGCCGTGGCCGGGGTGGCGCTAACCTTCATCGCCGGCGAGATGCTGTTCAAGACACTGGAGATGCCGGTCATTGGGCTGCTGGTGCTGGCGATCATCATCGTCGGCCTGGTGGCTCGGATCAGCATGCCCTTCCGCCTGCCCACCTCGCTGTTTGCCATCGTGGTGGGGACCGCCATGGCCTACCTGATCGGCGACGCCGGCGGCGAACGTTTCAGCGACGCCTTCACCCACCTGGGCTTCTACCCGCTGCTCCCCAACCTGGCCTGGCTCGAGGGCCTGGGGCTGCTCTTCACCGGCATGCTGGCGGTGCTCACCGTGGTGCTGCCGATCACCCTCTACAATGCCATCGAGACCATGAACAACGTGGAGGCCATGGAGGCCGCCGGCGACCGTTACGACGTGCGCGAGTGCCAAGCGGTGGATGGCGTTGGCACCATGATCGGGGCGCTCTTCGGTGGCGTCTTCCCCACCACTGTCTACATCGCCACCGTCGGTGCCAAGTGGATGGGCGCCGGGCGCGGCTACAGCCTGCTCAACGGCGCGGTCTACGGCCTGGCCACCATGTTCGGACTGATCGCGGCCCTGGCGGCCATCATCCCGGTCTCGGTGGTGGCACCGATCCTGGTGTTCGTGGGCATGTCGATGATCGCCACCGCCTTCCAGAGCAACGACACCCGCTACTATCCGGCGGTGGCACTCGCCATGCTGCCCTACTTCGCCAACTACGTGATGACCCGCTTCGGGCGGGCCGCCGAGGAGACGGTCGCCGGCATCTCATCAGGGATCGTGCCGATGGGCCAGGGGGCCATGTTCATGGCGATCCTGATCGGCGCCATGACGGTCTCGGTGATCGACCACCAGTTCCGCCGCGCCGCCGCCTTCTCCGCTGTAGCCGCGGGCTTCTCCTTCGTGGGGCTGATGCACGCTCCCGCCCTCGCCCTCAATGCCGCTCCGGACTTCGTGATGGGCTACCTGGTGATGGGAGCGCTGTTCCTCTACTTTGCCTGGCAGCAACAGCGCCTGGCCACCGGCAAGCCGGTGGCGACACGCGAGTGAGACCGGCCTTTCCCCTGTAAAATGAAGCGCGCCCCGACGGGGAGCGGGGCGCATCGGGCGTCGCCGCCGGTTACTTCCAGAAGTCGCGGATCGAGGCGATCCCCTGGGCACCCACGGCGCGGGCGTGGTTGGCATCGACGCGGGTCATGCCGCCCAGGGCGAAGACCGGCATGGCGGCTCGCTCCACCAGCTGCTGGAAGTCGTGCCAACCCATGGGCGGCACGTCCGGGTGGGATGGCGTGGTGCGCAGCGGCGAGAGAGTCACGAAGTCGCAGCCCAGTCTGCCGGCCTGCTCCAGCTGCTGGCGGTCGTGAGTGGAGGCAGCGAGCCACTTGCCCTCGGCGAGGGGTCGGCGCTCCAGCCGCATCAGCCGCTCGCTGGTGAGGTGGATGCCATCGGCATCGACCCGCTCGAGCAGCGACGGCTCGGCGTTGAGCAGCAGTCGTGCGCCATGCTGGCGACACAGCGCCAGGGCGGCCTCGGCACGGGCCAGGTAGGCGGCCTCCTCGAGTTGCTTGGCGCGCAGCTGCACCAGGCGGGCACGATCCTCCACCAGCGCGCGCGCCAGGCGCTCAAGGAAGAGTCCCTCGTCCTCCTCCTCGGCGGTGATCAGGTACTCGGTAGGTAGCGCAACCGCCCTCAGGATCGGCAGGTTGGCCGCCGGGAAGGGGTAGTTGACCAGGTCAGCCATGGCGACCCAGCGCACCGCCTGCCCCTCGCGGCCGAAGGGTTCCCCTGAGAAGTCGTGCACCTGCCACACGTCGAGCAGGATGTGCTTGTCGGGATACTCATGGTGGATACGGATCAAGGGCTGGGCCCGCTGGATCTCCACCCCCAGCTCTTCGTGGAGTTCGCGCTTGAGCCCACCCAGGCCGGTCTCGTAAGGCGCCAGCTTGCCGCCGGGAAACTCCCAAAGCCCACCGTGATCGACGTTGCTCGGCCGGCGGGCGATCAGTACCTGGTCGCCGTCGGCGCTGATGATGGCGGCGGCCGCCACATGCACCCTTCTCTTCACCATTGCGTTCATTCACCTTTCCAACTGGCCCGCCCCCGGGGCGGCGGGATTCTCTGTCCGGCGGTTGACCGACCGCTCAGCTGCGATAGTCGGCGTTGATGGTTACGTAGTCGTGGGAGAGGTCGGTGGTCCACACCGTGGCGCTCTGCTCCCCTCTCCCGAGCTCGATGCGAATGGGGATCTCCTCCCGGGCCATCACTTCGCTGCCGGCCTCCTCGGTGTAGCAGGAGGCACGGCCGCCCTCCTCGACCAGGCGCACCTCGCCCAGATCGATGGTCACCCGGGAGACATCGAAGTCCGCCACCGGGGCGCGCCCTACCGCGGCCAGTATCCGTCCCCAGTTGGCATCCGAGGCGTAGAGCGCGGTCTTGACCAGCGGCGAGTGGGCCACGGTAAAGGCCACGTCAAGAGCCTCCCGACGGGTGGTGGCGCCGTTCACCTGCAGCGTGACGAACTTGGTGGCGCCCTCACCGTCGCGGATGATGGCCTGGGCCAGCTCTGTCATCACCCGCTGCAGGCCGTTGCGGAAGATGGCAACGGCCTCGTCGCCGACCACCGCCGGGCCGCGCTGTGTGCTGATCAGCACACAGGCATCGTTGGTGGAGGTGTCGCCGTCCACGGTGATGCAGTTGAAGGAGCGGACCACCGTCTCGCGCAGCAGCTCATCGAGCAGCGTCTGGTCGAGGGAGGCATCCGTAGCCACGAAGCCCAGCATGGTCGCCATGTTGGGCTGTATCATGCCCGAGCCCTTGGCGATCCCGTTGATGGTCACCGTGGCTTCGCCCAGCTCCAGGGTCACGCTGGCGCCCTTCGGGCGAGTATCGGTGGTGAGGATTCCCTCGGCGGCCTGCAGCCAGGCCTCGTGGCCGTCGTGCAGGCCCCCCAGCGCCGCGGGCAGGCCCGTCAGCAGGCGCTCCATGGGCAGCGGCTCGCCGATCACCCCGGTGGAGAACGGCATCACGGCCTCGGTGGCCACACCGGCCAGCCGTGCCAGCTCGGCGCAGGTGGCGCGCGCATCGGCAAGCCCCACCTCGCCGGTGCCGGCGTTGGCGTTACCAGTGTTGATAACCAGGTAGCGGACCCCCTGCTCGGCCGCCAGGTGCTCGCGGGCCACCGTCACCGGCGCGGCGCAGAAGGCATTGCGGGTAAAGACCCCCGCCACCCGGGCGCCCTCGGGCGCCTCGATCACCACCAGATCACGACGGTTCGGCTTCTTGAGGCCCGCCATGGCGGTTCCCAGGCGCACGCCGGGGATCGTCGGCATCTCGGGAAAGCTTGCATTACCCACTGCCATCGTCTCGTCTCCTGTCTGGTGGGGCGGTTCAGTTCAGCTTGCCACAGCACTGCTTGTACTTCTTGCCGGAACCACAGGGGCAGGCGTCGTTGCGCCCCACCTTGGGCCCCTCGCGGCGCACCGGGCGTCCATCGGAACCCGGTAGTGGCGCCGCCTGGTCCTCGACCGATTCGGCCGCATCGGGATCTTCATGGCGGCTGGCCGCCGTGGCTGTCTCCCGGGCCAGTGCGTCACGACGCTGGCGCTCCAGTTCATCGACCTCCTCGGGGCGGCGCACCTGTACGTGGCTCAGGATGCGCGTCACATCGGCCTTGATGTTGGCCAGCAGGCTCTGAAACAGCTCGAAGGACTCCCGCTTGTACTCCTGCTTGGGGTTCTTCTGGGCGTAGCCGCGCAGGTGGATACCCCGGCGCAGGTGGTCCATGGACTGCAGATGCTCCTTCCAGCGGGTGTCGAGCACCTGCAGCATGACCTGCTTCTCGAAGCGGCGCATCAGGGCCTCGCCGGCCTCGGCCACCTTGGCCTGATAGGTTTCGAGGTGCATGACCTGCAGGCGCTCGCGGAGCTGCTCCTCGTGGAAGCGCTCGTCCTCCTCGGCCCACTGCACCACCGGCGCCTCCAGGTTGAACTCCGCCTTGAGGTGGTCCTGAAGCCCGGGGAGGTCCCACTGCTCAGGGAGACTCTGGGGCGGCACGAAGTCGCTGATGGCCTGGTCCAGCACCTCCTGGCGAATGCCCGCCACGGCCTCAGCGACCTCGTCAGCGGCCAGGATCTCGTTGCGCTGCTCGTAGATCACCCGACGCTGGTCGTTGGCGACGTCATCGTATTCGAGCAGCTGCTTGCGGATATCGAAGTTGCGGCTCTCGACCTTCTTCTGGGCGCGCTCCACGGCGTTGGAGACCATCTTGTGCTCGATCGCCTCGCCCCGCTCGAGACCCAGCGCCTTCATCATGCGCTGCACCCGGTCGGAGCCGAACAGGCGCATCAGGCTGTCCTCCAGGGACAGGAAGAAGCGGGTCGAGCCCGGGTCCCCCTGGCGACCGGCGCGGCCACGCAGCTGGTTGTCGATACGCCGCGATTCGTGGCGCTCGGAGCCGACCACGTGCAGACCGCCGGCGGCGAGCACGGCGTCATGACGCTCCTGCCAATCGGCCTTGAGTCGCTCAAGTTGCTCGGAGCTCGGGTTCTCGAGCTTGGCCGCCTCGGCCTCCCAGTTGCCGCCCAGCATGATGTCGGTGCCTCGACCGGCCATATTGGTGGCGATGGTGATGGCTCCTGCCCGGCCCGCCTGGGCGATGATCTCCGCCTCGCTCTGGTGCTGCTTGGCGTTGAGCACGCTGAAGGTGAGCCCGGCCTGTTTCATCAGTCCGGCCAGGTATTCGGAGGTCTCGATGGACGCGGTGCCCACCAGCACCGGGCGGCCAGCCTGAGTCTCGGTCTGGACGTCCTTGATGATCGCCTCGAACTTCTCCTCGGCGGTCAGGTAGACCAAGTCGTTGAGGTCCCGGCGGATCAGCGGCTGGTTGGTGGGGATCACCACCACATCGAGGCCGTAGATCTGGCGAAACTCGAAGGCCTCGGTATCGGCAGTGCCGGTCATGCCGGCCAGCTTGTCGTAGAGGCGGAAGTAGTTCTGAAAGGTGGTCGAGGCCAGCGTCTGGCTCTCGCGCTGCACCGCCACCTCCTCCTTGGCCTCCACCGCCTGGTGCAGCCCCTCGGACCAGCGGCGGCCCGGCATGGTCCGGCCGGTGTGCTCGTCGACGATCACCACCTGACCCTCGGCGACGATGTAATCCACGTCACGATGGTACAGGTGACGCGCGCGCAGCGCCGAGTGCATGTGCTGCAGCAGGTTGAGGTTCTGGGCAGCGTAGAGGGAGTCATCCTCGCCCAGCAGGCCCTCGGCCCGCATCAGTTCTTCGACCTTGTTGTGGCCGGTCTCGGTGATCTCCACCTGCTTGTGCTTCTCGTCGAGCAGGAAGTCGCCGCTGGCCGGCTCCTCGGGATCCTCACAGAACGCCAGGTGCGTCGCCAGGCGATCGACGACCTTGTAGAGCTCGGTATTTTCGTCCACCGCACCCGAGATGATCAGCGGGGTACGCGCCTCGTCGATCAGGATGGAGTCCACCTCATCGACAATGGCGAAGTTGAGCCCCCGCTGTACCTTGTCCTCCAGAGAGAAGGCCATGTTATCGCGCAGGTAGTCGAAGCCGAACTCGTTGTTGGTGCCGTAGGTGATGTCGCAGGCGTAGGCGTCGCGCTTCTCCTCGCTGGTCTGACCCGCGTGGATGATACCGACGGTGAAGCCCAGGTATTCGTAGAGCGGGCGCATCCACTCGGCGTCGCGACGCGCCAGGTAGTCGTTCACCGTGACCACGTGCACGCCCTTTCCAGACAGGGCGTTGAGGTAGACGGCAAGGGTGGCCACCAGGGTCTTGCCCTCGCCGGTCTTCATCTCGGCACAGCGGCCATTGTGCAGGGTCATGCCGCCGACCATTTGGACGTCGAAATGGCGCATGCCCATCACGCGCTTGCTCGCCTCGCGCACGGTGGCGAAAGCCTCAGGGAGCAGGCCGTCGAGGGTCTCGCCGGCCTCGAGTCGGCCACGCAGGTCCTCGGTGCGCGCCTTCAGGGCGACATCGTCCAGGGTTTCCAGTTCCGGCTCGAGGACGGTGATGCGTTCGGCCTGGCGGCTCATGCGCTTGACTTCACGGTCGTTCTTGGAGCCGACGACCTTGCGTAACAGGGAATTGATCATGTGGGGTCCAGTCTTTGCGTGTGGCATCGTGCCGGCCGCCAGGGGCAGCCGGCCAGGATCAGGAAATCAGCGTGCCCACGCAGCGGGCGGACCCCGACGGGTCAAGACATCATGGGCCGCAGTGGTACGCCCCGGACACAGCAGCGGCCAGCGCGAATGCGGCGGGCACAGGGCGCGCAGGGTGATAGGCAACGGCCAGGCGCGATGTGCACGACGGCGGGCCCGGAGGCGCGAGCTGGCCCGGATCAGTGCCGGCGCCAGGATGCACACCTGCACCAGGCGCTCGGCCTGGCGCAGCGGCGTCCCCTGGACCAGGCCGGCCGGCAGCAGGCAGCCTACCAGCAGCCCGGCCAGCCACCAGCGCGCCGGGCGCCGCCGCGTCATGGTGACGCGCGCCTCGGCATCATGGGTCTGGGTACGAGGTGGCATGCTGACGATGGACTCCCGAGCGTGCTAGGGTGGCGGGCTACAGGGCCCGGCGGTGAACGGGACCTTCCGGCCGGTCGAGTCGACAGCAGAAAGCCCCGAGAAACAAGCCAATGAGTATAAAGGCTAAGCGCTTCCGCGCCCAGCCCATGGCCCGCCTGCTCGACGGGCATGGCGAATTGGGCTCACTGATGCGAATGGCGAGACTGATCGAGCGCGCCCAGCAGCACCTTCGCGACAACCTGCCCGCCGAGGTGGCCGCCCACCTGCACGTGGGCGGCTTTCGCGACGGCCGCCTGACGCTGATCACCGACCGCGCGGCCTGGCTCACTCGGCTGCGCTACGAGCAGTCCCGCCTGCTCGAGCTGCTCCATCAGCTCCCCGGCTTCGAGGCGGTCACCGGCTTCACCTTCAAGGTGCGCCCGGTGCGACCGGTCAAGGCACCCTTGCGCCAGGTGCGTCACCTGCCGGCCCGGGCGGCCGACGAGCTCTCCAGCTGCGCCGAGGACGTCAGCGACCCGCGGCTCAAGGCCGCGCTCCAGCGCCTCGCCACCCACGCCGAGCGCGAGACCTAGCCGAGCCAAACCCCGAGCCAAGCTGGCTCCGTCCGAAGACAGGACAACCCCACCGGCCTGGGCCGATGGGGTTGTCCTGTGAGTCTTGACGCTGACCGCTCCCGACGGAGCCCGGGGCGTCAGGCCATGGCCGGCGCCGCGTAGGAGATAGGCGCCGTGGCGGCCTCCCCCTCGAAGGTAACGATCTCGAAAGCGTCGGGCTGGGCGAGCAGGGCACGACACAGCTGGTTGTTGAGCGCGTGGCCTGACTTCACCCCGCGGAACTCGCCGATCAGGCTGTGACCGAGCTGGTAGAGATCGCCAATGGCATCAAGCACCTTGTGCTTGACGAACTCGTCGTCGTAGCGAAGGCCGCCCTCGTTGACGATACGGTAATCGTCCACCACGATGGCGTTGTCGAGGCTGCCGCCGAGCGCCAGGTTGTTGGAGCGCAGGTATTCCAGGTCACGCATGAAGCCGAAGGTGCGGGCCCGGGATACCTCCTTGACGAAGGAAGTGGTGGAGAAGTCCACCGTGGCGGTCTGGGACTGCTCCTCGAATACCGGATGGTCGAAATCGATGGAGAAGGCGACCTTGAAGCCCTGATGGGGGCGGAAGGTGGCTTCCTTGTCGCCGTCACGCACCGTGATCTCCCGCTTGACGCGGATGAACTTCTTGGCCGCGTTCTGCTCGCTGATCCCGGCGGACTGAATCAGGAACACGAAGGGGCCGGCACTGCCATCCATGATCGGCACCTCGGGGGCGCTGAGGTCGACGTAGGCATTGTCGATCCCGAGCCCGGCCAGCGCCGACATCAGATGCTCCACCGTGGCCACCTTGGCGCCACCGGCGGAGAGCGCCGTGCACAGAGTGGTATCGGTGACATTGTCGGCCTGGGCCCGGATCTGCACCTCGGGCTCAAGATCGGTGCGCACGAAGACGATGCCAGTGTCCACCGGCGCCGGGCGCAGGGTCATGTAGACCTTCTTGCCGGAATGCAGGCCGACGCCGGTGGCGCGGATGACGTTCTTCAGGGTGCGTTGTCTGATCATGAGAGAAGGCCAGGCTGTTGTTGGGTTATCAAACACTGTTCACTATAACACCGAACAGACGTTTCAACAAAAAAACTCGCCCGGCACCTCCCATGGTGTCGATAGCGCAATTCAATCGGCCTGGCGGCGCAGGAAGGCCGGGATATCGAGATAGTCATCGAGCTCCTGGGAGCGGCGCTTCTCCGCACGCGGCTTGGTCGCTTCCTCCGGCTCGGCGCTGCGCGCCGCGGCAGGCTGCTGGCGCATCGCTGCAGCCGGCGACGCCTGGCGCTTGCGATACTCCGACCCTACCTCGCTGCGCTTGACCGCCTCGCGACCCGCTGACTTCTGCTGCTGCCGGCCGTCGAGACCGGCAGCCACCACGGTGACACGCAGCTCGTCGGTCATCTCCATGTCGATGGAGGTGCCCACGACGATGGTGGCGTCCTGGGAGGCGAACTCCTGGACGGTGGCGCCCACGTCGTTGAACTCGCCGATGGAGAGGTCCGGGCCGGCGGTGATGTTGACCAGGATGCCGCGAGCGCCGTGCAGATCGATGTCCTCCAGCAGCGGGCTTCGAATCGCCTTCTCGGCAGCCTCCCGGGCTCGGTTCTCGCCGGTGGCCCCGCCGGTGCCCATCATCGCCATGCCCATCTCGGACATCACGGTGCGCACGTCGGCGAAGTCGACGTTGATGATGCCGGGTGAGGTGATCAGCTCGGCGATGCCCTGGACGGCGCCCAGCAGCACATCGTTGGCAGCGCTGAAGGCGGTCAGCAGGCTGGCGCTCTTGCCCAGCACCGAGAGCAGCTTCTCGTTGGGGATGGTGATCAGCGAGTCGACGTGCTCGGAGAGCTCCCGCATGCCCTCCTCGGCGGCGCGCATGCGCTTTGGTCCCTCGAAGGGGAAGGGGCGCGTGACCACCGCCACGGTGAGGATGCCCAGTTCCTTGGCGACCTGGGCCACCACCGGGGCACCGCCGGTGCCGGTACCGCCGCCCATGCCCGCGGTGATGAACACCATGTCGGCGCCATTGAGCAGCTCGGCGATGCGTTCGCGGTCCTCCATGGCCGCCTGACGCCCTACCTCGGGGTTGGCG